>CAYYRW010000005.1:0-104473 GCA_964474205.1 uncultured Nitrospirales bacterium
CACAGTCAATCCGCAATCCCGCCCAATGAGAATGCGCCCAAGATTGACAACAGTCAGACGGAAGATTATACAACTGAAAATACATTCAGTCAATGGCTTTTTCAGCTTTGGGTAAGGCTCACCGCAACAAAGGAATGAGAGCACTCATCTCGTTCGAAGTTATTGCGCGCGAGCAGCTTATGGCCGTCAGTTTTGAGACCACGGGCATTAATGGTTCGCAATCTCCTCGTCTGATCGCGGTTTTGCGCCGGGCGTCGACGCTGTCATCTCAAGTACCCGCTGTGCTCTTTCTTCGTCCTCCGTCGTCTCGCACTTCAGGTCTTCCACATCCGTCAGTTCTTGTCTTTTTCCGGTAAGTAAACAGCGTGGATATTTTGGCGGACCGAGAGGAACCCATCAAGGAGCAGCGAAAGATGATCGGATTTGAGAAGCCGGAGGAGATGACGCCGAAGTCCCGTCGCCAGGAGATTGCCGAGCTATTGGCAACGGGCTTCCTACGCCTCCGCAAACGTGTGGACTACCCCGAAATCATTCGCAGATGCCATGTCGAGAGCGCCATCGCTCCGCCAGATGCTTGCCCGAAAGATTCCTCTCAGAATGACTTGACTCTGCCTGCCCAACCAAGCGTCCATTGCGACACTGCTTAACACGGCCGAGAGCCAGGAAGGAGAACGCAATGACGTTAAGCATTCAGGAAGAGGTCGCACGGCTTAATGAAATGACCGTGGGCCAGTTACATGGGGAATATGTCCGGTTGACCGGGGAGGTAAACCGCACCAGAAACAAGGTCTACCTTGTGAAACGCATTGTCTGGCGGAAGCAGGCGCTCGCGGAAGGGGACATCTCCGAACGGGCGCGCCGCCGGGCGGCCGAACTCGCGAACGAGGCTGAACTCCGTGTACGCGCCCCGCGAGGAACCTTCGACCCGCCGCCGGTCGGCGATCCACAGCGCACCACAAAGCATGTTTTCAAATCGCGTGACAGCAGGCTGCCGGCGGCGGGCGGGATCGTGTCGCGCCACTACAAGGGAAAGCGTATCGAGGTGCACGTCATGGACAAGGGATTTCGATGCGAAGGTAAGACCTATGCTTCGTTGTCCGCCGTGGCCCGAGACATTACGGGCACAAACTGGAATGGCTTTGATTTCTTTGGCCTGAAGAAGTAATGAGAGAAAGACGTGCCCAGACAGACGCGAACTAAGCAATTATCTACGCCCAAGCATATCCGCTGCGCGATCTACACGCGCAAGTCTACCGACGAGGGTCTCGACCAGGAATTCAATACGCTTGACGCCCAACGGGAGTCCGCCGAGGCCTATATCGCCAGCCAGCGCCACGAGGGTTGGGTCGCCCTACCGGACTACTACGATGATGGTGGCTTCACGGGCGGGAACATGGATCGTCCGGCACTCAAGCGGCTCATGCGGGATGTCGAGGATGGCAAGGTCGACTGTATCGTGGTGTACAAGGTGGACCGCCTCAGCCGGTCGCTCCTCGACTTCTCACGAATCATGGAAGCACTCGAAAAGAATAACGCCAAGTTCGTGTCGGTGACACAGCAGTTCAATACGACCCATTCGATGGGACGCCTGACACTGAACATCCTGCTATCCTTCGCTCAGTTCGAACGGGAAATCATTGCAGAACGCACCCGCGACAAGATGTCCGCCGCGCGCAAGAAGGGGCGGTGGGTCGGAGGAAGCCCTGTCCTTGGATACGACGTCGACCCGGCCGGAGGACGTATTCTCGTAAACGAGACCGAGGCTGAACAGGTACGTGAGATCTTCGCTTGTTATCTTGAACAGCAGGGACTCGTGCGCACGGCCCAGGCACTCAACCGGCGTAGCTGCACCACCAAGCGGTGGACGAGCAAGCGAAAGAAAGAGCACGGTGGTCGAGCCTTCAATAAGACCAATCTCTTCAAACTACTCACCAACATCATTTACATCGGCAAGGTCAACTACAAAGGTGAAATCTACGAAGGCCAGCAACAGGCGTTGGTCTCCGAGGATATATGGAACCGGGTGCAGACCCTGCTTAAACAGAATGGCACCGAAGGCGGTGCGCGCGTGCGGAACAAATACGGCGCGCTGCTGAAGGGACTACTCGTCTGCGAGTCCTGCAACGCGGCTATGATTCACGCCTACACGTCGCGCGGCAACCGCCGTTATCGCTATTACGTATGTTCTCACGCGCAGAAATCCGGATGGGAAACATGTCCGACACGGTCGGTGCCCGCCCACGATATCGAGCGCTTCGTGGTCGAGCAGATTCGTCGCATCGGCACGGACGATGCCCTCGTTGCCCAGGCCGTGACCAAGGCGCGTGCGGAGAACGAAGAACGGCTGCGGGTGCTGCAACGCGAACAGGAGACGCTCCGCCGCGAGTTGCACGGTCTGTCCGAGCAAGAACGAAAGCTGGTAAAGGCGATGGCGGATGTGGGGGAGATGTCCGGCGCCGAGACACGCCAACTCGCGGACGTACAGGAACGCATCGAAAAAATCCGCCGCCGGAGCACGGAGTTGCGCGAAGAGGTTGTGGCCGTATCCAGCGAGCTCGTCACCGAGCGAGAAATGGCCGCGGCCCTGTCGCTATTCAGTCCGGTCTGGGACCAACTCACGCCGCGCGAACAATGCCGCGTAATGAACCTGGTCGTCGAGCGTGTAGGCTACGACGGCGAGGCCGGTTCCGTTGCCCTGACCTTCCGGCCCAACGGCATTCACGCCCTGGCCCAGGAACACACCGTCAACATAGAGGAAAGCAGTAATGAGCGGAATGACCCTTGAGTTTAACGTCCACTTTGAACGTTCCCGGCATGGCAAGAAGCGCCTGGTAAAGGGCAAGGCCCCCAAAGAAACCGAAGCTTGTCAACCCGGCCGTGTGCCGCGGCTGTCCCGGCTCATGTCCCTCGCCATCCACTTCGAGGGTCTCCTGGCCAACGGAGAAGTCACCGACATGGCCGACCTCGCCCGCCTCGGCCACGTCAGCCGCGCTCGTATCACCCAAATCATGAACCTCCGCCTCCTCGCCCCCGACATCCAGGAAGCCCTCCTCTTCCTACCCCGCACCGACGCCCCCCGCGATCCCCTCAAATATGCTGACATCCGTCCGCTGACCATCGAGCTGGACTGGACCAAGCAGCGCGCAAAGTGGCGGGATTCCTCCGTCTCTTTGATTGGATTATGAGATTGGAACAATTCCAAAGAATGCTGTGGTTCGTGCGTGTCAACAGATGTCCGCCCCGGAAGTGCAAGTACTTCTTCCCATGAGGGCTGAACTCAGCCGCACTGACTATTCCCGTAAAACCCAGAGCGCAAGAGTATGGGTTTAACCAGGTGGCGGCTTGTGTGCTGCCCAACACCGTTCAACGGGCAATCACAAGTAGCTGCTCTACGGGAAGTGAAAACTCCGCATCGGTCATATATCAACTGTTCGAGCACCGGAGAGTCTGGCGAGCGTCTCGCGGACCGTGTCATCACGGAGCCATGATTGCAGGAATTCCTTGAGTCGGAGGTCCAGTGGCAAGAGTTGTTGGAAAAGACTTTGGCCCGGGTTATCCTCATATAGTCGATCATATACGGAATCATATGCCTCGGGAACGCCCGGCAGTGCACTCCAGTCAATTGGTGTCGACACCTCAAGAATGTAATCGTTAGCTTTGAAAGGCACGGACTGGGTCAACAATCCAACTGCTCGATTGATGATGTACCCCGCGAAAGTCTCGTATTGAAACGAAGTCCCTAAACGACGACATGGTATTTCATTTTTGCAGACGTGAGAGCGGTACGAGTCACGATAGGCTTGAACGACGAATAGAAGCGACTTGCTCATGACATTCTCTGGAAGGTTCTGATCGAATAGGAGTCGCCAAGTCGCGGCCAACAGATGTGGGTCGATTGACGGAGGCATTCCACCGTACGTGAACTCCGCGGTGACGGTTACTCCTGAGCACGTCTCGACCTTGATTTCATCTCGGGAAAGCTTTCGGAGCTTCCACGTCTTGCTCATAAAGCGAAGTACGTCACCGACTCGGAGTCGGAGTAGATTAGCCACTGGAACCTCACCAAGGAGTTTACCCTCGTATCGTACGGGTATCTTTTGGGACGCAACAGGAAAATTCCCGAAGATCATTTTAAGGTCGACTAACCTATGAAGATTTTCTCCGGCGCCAACCTGGTTTTTGAAACCATGTCGCTTAAGGTAATCTTGGGCCACCAGGGAATCCAAGATTGACTCGTAAGCCGGACGGTCTAGGTACAATCTCGGCCCCATCGCCGAATGAAGGTCTGCTATCCGTGTGAAGCTCCCGCCCCTGGAACTGATGATTCCTATCGTCTGTTGGCAAAACGCCCCAAAGAGTTCATGCGGTTGGCGCCGCCCCAGATCACCCTCCGTGGCTGTCTGAAGCAAAGCCAGAAAGCGCAGAGCATCGAGAGCAATAGAATCGCTTGTGTCTGGAATGAGACAAATCGCGTTGGTCTTGTTCGACTTCCGGTTGCCTCGTCCTATCCTTTGAAGAAAGGATTCGATACTTTGCGGAACGCCCCAAAGGACTACTGCATTGATGTCGCCGATGTCGATACCAAGTTCCAGAGTGCTCGTTGCAATGCACAAAGCGTTTGTGACTGATGCGAAGCGCTCCTCCGTCTCCCTCCGACTTTCAGCTGAAAGAGACGAATAGTGTGTGAAGACCCGGCCCTTTAGCGCCTCGTCACTTGCCAGGATATGAGCAAGACGTTCGCATTCCCGTCGAGAATTGGCAAACAGAAGCAACTTCGTATGCCCTTCAATGATTCTCTTGACGAGAGCAAGGAGATCGGCAGAATCAGTTATGTTGCGCACATGTGCATCAATGTACCTTTGCGATGGTGAATCAATGAGAACAGCGTCAGAATCCACACCAAAGATGAAATCCTTTATGTAGCTCAGTTCACCGACAGTTGCCGACATTGCCGCCCACTGGAAGCCTTTGTCCATACTCGCTGACAAGCGTTGCAGCAAAATCGATAGCTGTAGGCCACGTTGCGTGTTGTACAGCAGGTGGACCTCATCGATGATTACCGCTTCGATAAGCTGCAGCCGCGGCTCGCCCCGATGAAGCAATACATCGAGTGACTCAGGAGTAGTTATGAGAAGATTCGGGTTGGGACCTGAGACTAAGTCGTCCTGGTCACCGTGCCGAATACCTACCTGGATTCCCAGTGGCTCAAGCGCAGATTGAAGGCGCTTTCTAATGTCGTTCGCTAGAGCTTTAGTGGGGGCAATGTACAGATAGCCTAGTCTGTTTTGACTCACGCATCGCCGCCAAGACCTGCTCAGGATTGGAGCCAGAACAGCCTCTGTCTTGCCGGAACCAGTTCCTGCTGTCAAGACCACGTTACGACCTTGAACTAGCGGTTCGATTACAGCCTCTTGGGCCGGCCTCAAGCTGGAAAAGCGTCCGTAGAAAGCGGCCGCAATGTCTCGGTCCAAGAGTTCCGCCTGAGTCATGATTCATCCTGCACGAAATCGTCCAGTCTCTTGACAATCTGGGTGATGGCATGTCGCGTACGGTCCTGCACTCGTACACGTGAAGCCTCTGCAACGACCCGCTCCAGTGCGCCATCAAGCACTCTGTCGGGGTTCCAGTTGTAAGCTCGACCATGTATGAGTGCAATGCGATTTGCGAGTTCCAAAAGGTCAGAGGTCGATAATGGGGACATTTCGAAGGAAGGCAAGTCTCTCAGCGACATTCCTCCCGCAAACGCTCCGTAGGCCCAGTTTGCACCCTGCATTAGCTGCTCATTGGCCTTCTCCGCGAACTCTGGTGTAACTGCAAAGAAGGTTCTGCTATTGAATTGCTCACCCTCAAAGAAATGCAGGAGATTCCAAAACGCCTGGTCCCGATGCTGTTTGTTCTTCATGTTTGTCAACACGTCTTCGAACTCATCGAAGAGAATTATTAGCCCTCGAAGGCCGCTGATTTGCGCCAAAGTGTGAAGATCACGGAGTGCGGCCCAGCTTTGCACGTAAGCCTGGGTGTGGAACATGAAGACCTCATCAGCATAGAATTTCCATTCGGGGCGTCGATCCCGGCGCTGACGCGGGAGGCTCTGCACTAAACTCAGGAAGAGGAGTTTTCGTTGAGTCCGATAGTTCCAAGGTTCGGTTAGCCACGCCTCTACCAGTTCTCGCGTTTGTGTGCCGCCAAAGAACCACGCTCTAATTGCAACAAACATGGCTGACGATTCTAGAGCACTTGAGTAGTCCCAGCGTCCCGAATTGGAGATGCGCATCCACGATTCATCGTGCTTATGAACTTCATAGTTGGCCGCAAGGTGGCCAAGGAAAGCGCGGATGCCTTTGCCATCAGTACTACGGCTTAACTCCAAACCGCGACATGTGGCTCCCAGAATCTGGTCCATTCGGTTGAACCTGACGGCGCTGTTAACGTCAACAGTGACATTGCCCACCAAGCACCCTCGCCCCAAGGCGTACTCGCGTACGTAGCGCAAGAGATGGCTTTTTCCAGCACCAAAGTTTGCCCTTATAAGGAAGGCTGTGGATTCTAGCGAGTCTAGAGAAGCACGTAATTGGTCAAGCTCGATGGTACGGCCCACTGTGATGTGTTCTACGAGTCCTTCGGGCGGAATGCCTTTTCGAAGCGACTCGATTGCTCTTTGAGCCATCCCTCGCTCCATGGCCTAGTCCTCCCGAAGCCGGTCCATCACATCATCGTATAGCTTCTCGGGGCTACGTGATTCCCCCTCGGCGATGTCGTCAAATGCCGTGATTAGGGCGGAGACCAAGAGTCTCCAAAAACGCACCGAAGCGAAGTTGGAGTGTTGTCCGTGCAAATGCTCGACAAGTGAGTCGAGTGAGTCATCTGAGGGGAGTTCGTTGGAAAGGTCAGGATAGGCCTTCGAATAGATTTCACGGACCTTCTTCGCTGCAACCTTGTAGTCATCCAAGCCAGTTTCTACAGCATCTAAGTTCCAGATAGTATCCAGCGCTCTGGGGGGGCGATCCTCGGGTGAGCCGATTCGCCCGGCCAAGGCGCCGTACGTCCTAATACCGTGTTTGGGATCATTGTAGAAGTCAGGTGTTGTCGCATAGATCAAGAACAAGCCTGGCAAAGCCTCGATGTTGTTTATCAGCGACAGCAGGTTGTTGTGCGCTTCCTTCAGGGCAGCCTTGCGAAGCACCGAATACGACTGCTCTGCTTCGTCGAAAAGAATCAGGAGACCCTCGTAACCCGCCAGTCGAACGAAACCCGACAGGGACTGCAGCATGAGCTTCGCATTTTCTTTCGCTACGAGCTTGCTTACCCCGAACCTCTTCCTGAAGGAACCAACTGTCCCTTCGCCAGCGAACCATTGTAGGATTTCTCCTCGGGTTTGCTCGATCAGGGCTACATCTGCCGACTCGGATACATAGGTCTCCCAATAGTGTTGAATCATTTTCTTGAAATCGATATCGATGGAGTGGTCACGCATCAAGGATGTTGACGCAACTGCGACATGTTCGCCCGTGATTTCGTCGATTCGCTCCCGGCTTCCGGTTCCCAGCCAAATGAGTGCTTCCTCCAGAACGATGCCAAATGGCGCCGCTTCACTTTTTGTTTGGCCGCTATAGAAGGATGGTGTTGCGACTTGCCGTATAATTGAAGCGAAGACTGTTTGGAACTTGTTCAGCGCCGCGCTGGTTGTATCGAGTTCCACAGTTGAAACTAGGCAACCCGCCTCAAACGCTGCCTCGCGGAGTTGACGAAAAAGATGGGTCTTTCCCGCTCCCCAAGAACCACTCACGAATCGAATAAGCCCGCAGTCGCGTATGCCATTCAAATGTTGCTTCCGAACACCATTCATGAGCTTTTCATTGCCAACCGAATACAGTTCGACCCCCCGGTGCGGAGGAATGCCTTTTCGGAGTGACTCGACTATCTGTACGGCAAGTGTACGTTCATTCATCGCCCGTCTCCCTAAAGAGGACAAACCCTACATAACCACGTCCAGCGCTGCCATGCAGCAGCATTCCTTGGTTTGTGTCCTTCGTCTGTTGAAGGTCCAACCGCCGCCCTTGAATTGTGCTTTGTCCAGATTGGGCCAGACGGGACAGATCAATCAAGAACTCATCCGTCCGGAAGCGCTTCTTGTTCTTACCGAGTCGACGGGTAATACTCCGGATCGGGACCGGTTGGCCATCCTGCTTCTTCTCTTGTTGAATAAGGGCAAGGTATTGCCTTCTCACCAGCTTCAGAAAGTCGGTGGCCTTGAAGTTCCGGTTGAATACGCGGTCGTCCTGTCGCTTGGTTATCTCTAATACTGCTTTCACATCCGCGGTAATTTCGTCAAGGCGGCCTTCGGTGTCCGAAAGGCGCGCAATCCGACGACCTTCATCGATTTCAATCACAAAGAAACCGTCTCGCAGAGTATACCTCGGGTGTCTGCTTGTGCGGTCTAGTGGGAGGTTCCCTTCTGAGAAGGCTCTTTCAAGCAAGGAAGGATAGTTCTTGAAGAGCTTCTTCTCCTCATCCTTGGCTGTACGGTACGCCCCTTCAATAAGGCTCGCATGATCGGGTAGTTCGTTGCGCAAAGCCTTGAGACGTGCATTTTCACGCTCGACAAGGTCCAGAAAATGGAGAGGCATGCCTTCGCGCAGGAAGCGGAGAAGTTGGTCCCAGAAACATTCCTCCTGTCGCCTTCGTTCCAACTCGGACTGAGCGAATTCACGGTCAAGCTTCGCTTGATTGAACCGTTGCTGAACAACGTTTTCCGCTTCCAAAGAGAACATTTCCCTCATCTTCCAAGTGATGGCACATATGCGCCTACAATCAAAGCACTTATGAGTCTCGCTTTACCCAGAACCTAGTGTACCGTGCCCGGTTCTTTGGACACAAGTCCGCGGTGTTATCCCGCGAGCTCCCGGTCCCGTTCTTTTGAGACATGACAGATCTATCATCCTGTGAGGGGTTGAAGGGCGAGGCACCGCGTGTGACGCTCCGCGAGCTTTCCGGTTGGGTGGCCGTTGGGTACCCCGCTGTTTACTAACTCGAAGTTGTTAAGCGCAAACTCTCTAGTTTCGTGAGAGTTTTTCGACTTAGCGCGGGGAACCTGCCGGGTTCCTCGCGGTTGCAGGTTCGCAACGGTCTCATAACGTGAGAGTACGGCAGATGTATATGCCGGTGCAAGTCGCGTGGGGACGGGCAGATACAACAACGCCCCGGCCAGATTCTGACCGGGGCATCGTGTAAACTTAAACCGAGGCCAGTGGCCTCGGGAAAAGACTGGCTCCGCGACCAGGACTCGAACCTGGGACCTAGTGGTTAACAGCCACCCGCTCTACCGACTGAGCTATCGCGGAATATTGGCTAAGGAAGAGGTATTGTGCCAAAGGTTCGGTCGATCTTTCAAGTTTATGATCGTGTGTACAGGGTGAACAGCGTCCGAATACGATAATTACAGGGTGATCCGCGCTACATAGACCGCCGCCTGATTGGGTTTATCCGTGGCGCGTTCGTGTTGCGAGTACCAAGTGATAAAAAACGCTGGACGTTCCGCGTTTGCCGTGGCCGGATCGATGATCAGTCCTGGATAGGCCGTATCGCCGGAACTGGGCAGGGTGAGCAGCGGTTGTACTTGGTGCCCCACCAGTTCCCATAAACGCGTGACCGATGTTTTCTCGTCCTTGCCGCGCCCCGCTACGAAGCATCGGTTTTTCCACGTCACCATTCCCGGTGAATGCACCAGTGCGCCCGCATCTTCCTGCTGCCATTGCGTGAGCGTGGGATCGCTCTTTGCCCACAACGCGTTGCCGGAACCCGCACAGGTACGCAGAATGGTTTCCATCGAACCGTCCGGCAGGAAACGGAAATCCGCCTCGTCCGGCACAAAATCCTTGCTGATCGTGCTCACCACGGTCCAGTGCAAGGCATCCTCCGACCGCAATAGTTTGGCTTCACCCGAAGGCGTGGCGGGCCACGTCAGGTAATACGCGACGCTGTAAAAGGCCCCCTGATGCCACCGCACGCGCCACAGCCACCATAGCGGCTCATATACTCCTTGTACTTTGCTCCACGTCACGCCGTCCGCACTCGATGCGAAATGCGACCGCAACTTTCCACGTCCCGGCACGCCATTTCCCGCGTCATGCATGAGATCCCACGTGCCGAAGAAGACATACAACGCCTGATCGTTTGTCGTGAAATGCGGGTCACGGTCATCGCCCAGCGTATCCACGGTTCCGCAGGCTTCCCAGGTTTTCAGGTCTGTGCTGCGCATCACGCGGATTTCGCCGTCCATGGACAAATGCGACGCCCCGTGCCGGAAACACAGGTAATATTGCCCTTTCCAGGAGATCAGGTCGGTAAACGCATTGTGTTCACCATCGTCATAGACTTTCGTCATCCAGTCTATGGCCGGTTCCGCGGACCCCGCGGCGCTCACCACAGCCAAGCCGATTCCCAACACTATCCAACCAGGCATTCGACACGTCATGTTGTTCTCCTTGCGCAAAACGCACTAGAAATCAAAAATCGACAACCGGTACGGAAACAACGCCGATTCTCCCACAGGCGGCAACGCGACCTTTTTATACGCGTTGTTGTCCACAATGAAAAAGGCATAGCGCGGGTCCTCCAGCGGATGCGCGAACTGGCAGGAAAACCGTTTGGGACCTTGTGGGCCGGCTTCGAGCACGGTAACCTGCATCCCCACGATCTTCACCACGTCGCCCGCCCGCATCGGGTGCCGCGCGTCCCGGCACAATTGCTCAAACAACGTGGTGAACATTTCTCCGTCGATTACTTCCACCTCCAGGGTGTCCGGGGCGGTCCGCGTTACCCGGATATCATAGGGAACCATCGCCAAGGCGCGGATATACGCGGGCATGGGCAACTCAAAATACATCCGGAAAATCATGGGGTAGGCCCCCAGAAACGGATGCCCGGAATTGAGCAACACCACCTCTTGGTCTTTCTTTTCCGAGGGATGAATATCCATCGCGCGCATCGAGTGAAACGTGTTGTTGCTGAATCCCCGGATCATGAAGGTCTGCACCGGCCACATCAACGGCGAAATCACCAAATGAATCACCACCAGCGCCCGTGCCAGGTTCTTCCGCCAGCGCCCCTCCGCCATGCCCGAATTCCAGCCCGCCCGTATCAGCACGGCTATCGCCGCCGCGCCGCCCACCGAAGGCACCAGCATCAACCGGCCCGAAGGAAACGTGCAACACACCGGCAGCATCGAAAGCGCCGCCCCCGCGAACAGCCATCGCAACGAACCGCGTTCTTCTCTGCTCAACGACGGCCAAATCTTCCATAAGGCCCAAAAAATCAGTGCCACCAACGGAATGCTTATCACGATTAAGGGCAACGCCGTCGCCGGAAAGACTCCGGGCAGTTCCACCGGCAACATGAAGAAATGCGTCACCAACAGCAGCAACAAGCGTTCCGGCAGCCATGAAAGTAACTCCAGCGGATTCCCCACCGGATCAATATAAATCCCCGACCCGTACGCCCCATAATTTCCCCACTTATACACGAGAACATATATAATACCGATAAAAAACGATGGAAACAGCGCAATGACCCGCCCCGGCATACCCTTCAGAGGCGAAGAATCCGCAGGAAGCGGACGGAACAATTCATAGGCCGCCAGATAGGCCAGCACGCTGACCGCCGTTTCCCCCCCGCACAAGCCCACGGCATACCCCAGCATGGACAGCGGCAACCCCGGTTTCCAACCGTCTTCCCGCCAGCGAATATGCGCGTAGAGGCCGTACAGCGCGGGCACGGCCGCAACGAGCGCATTGCGGTTGGCCCACCACACGGCGGAGCCCCAATGGCCTTCATCCACCGCAAAGAGAATCAGGGCCAACAACGCCAGCCTTCCTGGAAGCGCGCGCCGCAAAATAAGCCCCATGGCCAGCACCGCCGCCAGATACCAGCCCAGGGAATGCAGGTGATAAAGGGCGGCGGTTCGCCCGAAAGCCCAATGATCAAACGCCATCGTGAGACAGGTGAATGGCCGGAAAAAATGCGCCTTGAATTCCGGAAACACAAACCAGGGAAACGGCCCCATATTCATGTTGAGACTGGCGGTGGCGGGGTTCCCATCGCCAAAACTGAACAGGTCATACCACGCCCCAAAGGGGATTTTCCCCTCGATCATCAGAATGAGAAAATAATCATCCAGGAAAAAGCCAAGGGCAAACCCCGTGAATACCACCACCGCCGCCGAGGCAAAGGCGATTAGCCACAGCCATTTCGTGTCCATGGTTTGGAATCTGTGCAGCATTGAAAACTCCAGGGAGTGCCGGTTAGCCCGCATGTTTCACCATTCCGCAATCACGCTTGTCATTGCGAGGAGCGTCAGCGACGAAGCAATCTTGGAGCCATGCATAGTTGACAATCAGGTGAGATTGTTTCGTCGCTGACGCTCCTCGCAATGACAAATGAACAAAGCATTTGGATTCTATGGGATCCTTTGTATGCATAGGCATCACTCGCTTCATCTTCTGAAAAGGGTCATGTCCATCGTGTAATAAATCCGGATTAAGAATTGTGCGGAGGATGATCAATCTTACTGAGCAGCGCATGCAGCCCGATGATGGTTTTTCCGTCTTCGAAGGCGTTTTCAGCGAGGCCGCGCCGGACGTCTTCCATCGGCACTTCCACCACTTCGATGCACTCGTCGAATTCGAGGCGTTGCTCGGTTTTTACCAAATCAAAAGCCAGAAACATATGGATTTTTTCCGAGCAGAAGCCGACGGTCGAGTAAGCATAGCCGATAGAGACAATCCGTCCCGCGCGGTATCCTGTTTCCTCTTCGAGTTCACATTCCGCACGGAACGCCGGGTCTTCATCGCCTTCGATCTTGCCCGCGGGCGCTTCGAGAATGGATTTGCCCAGCGCGATACGGTATTGCCGAATCAGTATTACACTGTGCCCGGTAAACGGAATCACGCACGCGCCCCCGGGATGCTCCACCACCTCCCGAACCGCCACCGCCCCGGAATCCAGCGTCACTTCGCCCACGCGCAACCGAATAATCTTGCCATCGTATATAATTTTACTGTGCTGCCAAATTTCCATAATACTCTCGTTCCCAAGTTGTACTTGGGAACGCACTTGCTCCAAAAGCTTCGCTTTGACCAATACCATGCCCTCGTCTTTGAAGCGTCATCGAAGGCATTTATGCACCCACAATGGGCGCTACTAGAATTTCCTATCTCCACCCAACAATCCGCCCAGCACGCCGCCGCCAAGCCCTGCAATCCCTTTCGATTCTTCCCGGCCCACCTTGGACGACGCCACCACGCGGTCCGCCAGCCGCGAGAACGGAAGCGTCTGCAAATACACCTTGCCCGGTCCGGACAAGTAGGCCAGAAAAACGCCTTCCCCGCCAAACAACGCGTTCTTGAATCCGCCCACGGACTGGATGTCATACGTGACCGTGGTTTCAAACGCCGCCAGACATCCCGTGTCCACGCGCAGATTCTCGCCCGGTTTCAGCACCCGCTCGATTACCGTGCCGCCCACGTGTACGAAGGCGAGCCCGTCGCCGGTCAGCCGCTGCAAGATGAATCCCTCGCCCCCGAACAGCCCCGCGCCGATTTTCTTCGTGAACGCGATTTCGATTTCAATCCCCGCCGCCGCACATAAAAAGGCGTCCTTCTGGCACAAGAACTGCCCGTTATGTTCCAGCAGATTGATGGGGATGATTTTCCCCGGATACGGCGCCGCAAATCCCACATGCCGCTTGCCCTGCCCGCCGTTCATGAAACTCGTGATGAAAAAGCTCTCCCCCGTGACCATCCGCTTCAGGCCCTGGAACAGGCCGCCGCCCGTGCTCGTCTGCATCTGGATGCCGTCCTCCATGAACATCATGGCCCCGGCTTCCGCCCGCACCGTCTCCCCCGGATCCAACTCCACCTCCACCAACTGCATGTCATCCCCGTAAATCTTGTAATCAATTTTATCCGCCATGGCTATACACCTCCTGCTGTTGTTTTCGTTAAAAGCAAGGTCGCATTGCCCGAAAGCCTACCTGTTTCTGTCCGCTCAACGCAAAATACTTGGGGAACAGGGTTCAGGGTTTAGGGTTCAAGACAATTGCTCGGAGAAACATGAAAAAGAAGAGGAAAGATTCTATCTGGGGGCTTTGAATTGCGATCAGTCCGATCAACTCGGATCAATTGGCTCGGTCGGATCAGTCGGATCAGTCGGATCGGTCCACGCCCCCTGACCCCTTGCCCCCGCACGCCTCTCTTTGGTTATGGAGCCTCCACCTTTGAGCTCCGTGGTTCAGATCGAAATGTGACGCGCGTGCTTTACTGTTCGTAGGCGCCCATGTCAACACCACCGCCCTGCGGACGTGTCACGCCAAGGATGTCGGTCGCGGGCGCGCCTTCGGACGTGCCACTATCGATACAGGGGGAGGTGTCTTGCAGGCGGAGGTCGTCCGGGGCATTTATGAATAGCGGGTCTGTGTTGATGTTACCGGCACCCGGATATACCGCGTCGCCATGGACACACGAATACGTCACGGACGGTATAGTGGAGCTATTATCAATTTCGGATGAATTGCCCCAGAGGATGCAGTTGGTCACAACCGGCGAGGAACTTCCGTTGAACATGCCGCCGCCGGATTCGGTGGACGCGTTGGCTATGAACACGTTGTTGGTCACACTCGGCGACGCAGTGTCATTGTATATCCAGTCGATGCCACCGAAGGCCGAGTTCGCCGTGAATGTGCAGTTGGTCACAATCGGTGAGGCACCTCCGTTGAACATGCCGCCCCCGAAGACAGTGGCCGAGTTCGCCGTGAACGTGCAGTTGGTCACACTCGGCGAGGCACCTCCGTTGCACATGCCGCCGCCATCCCCCCAAAGGGCCATATTTGTCGTGAACGTACAGTTGGTCACACTCGGTGAAGCAACGTAATTATACATCCCGCCACCTCTGTTGCTGGCCCTGTTCGCCGTGAACATGCAGTTGGTTACACTCGGCGAAGCATATTCATTATACATGCCGCCGCCGCCAGGCCCCCAAGCACTTATATTTGCCGTGAAGGTGCAGTTGGTCACTGTCGGCGAGGCATTTACATTGTACATGCCGCCACCGGATTCGTAGATGGCATATCCGCGCGTAATGGTGAATCCGTCCAATGTGGCGTAGTCTGCCCCAAGCACGCAGCGGCGCGTGTCTTCGCCATCAATGGTGGTGACATTTATGTTCCAGTTGCGTGCGTCGCGCGTGGTTTCCGTGCCTGAGAAGCCGCCATAAAGAGCAACCCCTTCTTTCATCGTGACCACTGGGTCGGTTGTGGAGATATAGGTTCCCGCTGCCACCCAGATCTCATCATTTGCTTCGGCGACGTCTAAAGCCTCCTGTATGGAGCCGATAGGAGAATCCCAGGCCGAGCCGTTTCCTGTGCCTCCCGGCACCACGTACCATATAACACCATCCGAAGCAAACACGGCGGTCACGGAGATATCGGCGGCGACATTGACGTCCGTGCGTGGGTTGTCGGTTGAGCCATCGCTCCAGTGAACGAAATGGTGGTATGGGGCCGGAACCGCTGTAACCGCCATGCCAGCGCCGCCGTATTCGACGGTTTGGGGAGAATCGCCGGAGATAGAACCATGCGCGCCGGAAATGTATGTTAAGGTATACCTGTTGATGATAAAGTTGGCCGTGACCGTCCTATTATTGGCGCCCATCACAACCATGACTGATGGGTGTGTACCTATGACTTCATTAATTGGGATCGTCCAATTCCCAAGATGCATCGAGGCCGACGAATGAGCCGAGATTACAATGCGATCTCCCGGCGCACAGGAATGCATACCTTCCGAGGGGATGGTGGATCCACTATCCGGCGGCAAAATTGCTATCGCAAGGTGGATCAGTGCCGTTTGGTCCAACGAGCCCTCGTATGCGCCTATGGTAACTTTTCCTGTATCGATTAGGCGTGGCTGCCCTAGAATGTCGGTGGTGGGCGCGCCGGTTGCCGTGCCAGCGCCCACGCAAGGCGAGCCTGTCAGTAACTGGACACTGCATACTGCCATATTCACGAACACCGGGTCGGAGTTGATGTTACCATTCCCGGAATAGCCATCCTGGACACAAGAATATGTTACAGATGGTGTACTTTCCTCATTATACATCTCGGAGGAATCACCCCAGAGGATGCAGTTGGTCACACTCGGCGAGGCATCGTAATTGTACATGCCGCCGCCGCTGTAGCTGGCCGAATTGGCCGTAAACGTGCAGTTGGTCACATTCGGCGAGGCATTTTCATTGTATAGGCCACCCCCACGAGAGGCGGAGTTAGATATGAATGTGCAGTTGGTTACACTCGGCGAAGCAGTGTTGTTGAGCATGCCGCCTCCGTTGGTGGCCGAGTTAGACGCAAATATGCAGTTGGTTACACTTGGCGAGGCAGTGTCGTTGTCCATGCCGCCTCCATTGGTGGCCGAGTTGATGCTGAACGTGCAGTTGGTCACACTCGGCGAAGCATTTTCATTATGCAGGCCACCTCCGCAAGAGGCCGAGTTAGACGTGAATATACAGTTGGTCAACGTAGGTGAGGCATGATCGTTGCGCATACCGCCGCCGTAGGTGGCTGAATTTCCCGTGAACGTGCAGTTGGTCACGACTGGGTAGGCATAATCTCCATTGCACATGCCGCCGCCGTCACGGTCAGCCGAATTAGACGTGAATATACAGTTGTTCACCGTCGGCGAAACATTCCAGTTGTACATGCCACCGCCATAGTGCTTGCACCCCCGTGTAATGGTAAATCCATCCAGGGTGGCGTTGTTCGCGCCGGTCACACAGCAGCGGGTGTTCTCGCCGTCAATAGTGGTGACATTAGTGTTCCAGTTGCGCGCAGCGCGCGTGGTCTCCGTACCAGCAAAGCCGCCGTAAAGGGCAACACCGCTTTTTAATGTGACCACTGGTTCCGTAGTTGCGATATAGGTTCCCGAAGCCACCCAAACCTCGTCGCCCGATTTTGCGGTATTGAGGCCTTCTTGGATTGAGCCTAAGGGGGAAGCCCAAGAAGAACCGTTGCCCGTGCCGTTGTGTGTCACATATATTGGCCCGTTGACAGCGAAAAAAGCCGTGACGGTGATATCGGTTCTCACATAGACATCCTGGCGGGGATTGTCAGTTCTTCCGTCGCTCCACTGAACAAAAAGATAATGGGGTATAGCCGTGACCACAGACCCGGAAGCGCCGTACTCGACTGTCTGGGGGGAAATGCCGGAAATGGCACCGTTGGCGTCCGCGGAATAGGTGAGGGTGTAGTGTTCGCCGCTACAGGAATCGTGAGAACCGGGGCCAGGGGTGAAGGTGTCCTCGGAATGGCATTGCATGTGGTAACCATCGGAGTTATAAAATTGAAACACGCGGAGGAGTTCAGAAAGGTTGATGTGCCAGTCTTGAGGGTGGTAATCGCTGTTGTGCGGCATACAATTCGTATCGCCGGGTCCGGGATCAAAACCATCTTCGGTTCCTGCCGTGCAATGGAACCCATCTGAATGAAAGAATTGAACGACCCGGAGCAACTCACTCATGCTGATGGCGTAATCCTTGTCCGTGTCGGCGGAATGGTATTGCGCCGAGGCGGGGAATGTTATGCACAGCGATGCTGCGATCCCTAATCCGATACAGGCCGTCCTAAACGCACTCATCTATGATGCTCCCTCGCGGCCAAGCCGCGCTATGGCTATAGTGTAGTATACCCGGAAAGAAACTGCAACTGGTTAATGGGCTTTCAGCAATCAGCGGTCGGCCATCAGCTATTCAACGCGGAGTCGCTGAGGACGCTCTGGATAGTAGCGCCGTTGCGCGGGTGGTGGCAATCAGGTACTCTTGGATGGGAATGAATAGGAATGTGAACATGGCGGATTATCATAAGATTGGATTGTTGGTGGTGCGGGAGGGGCGCATACTGCTTTGCCGGAAGAATACGTTGTCGGGGAAGCTGATTCTGCCGGGGGGGACGCTGGAGGCGGGGGAGTCGGCGATGGAGTGCTTGGCGCGGGAACTTCGGGAGGAATTGGGCGAGGTGACGGCGCGGGATGTTGTATTTGTGGGAAGTTATGAGGATCGCGCGGCCACACCGGACCCGAATGACTATAAAACGGTGCGGATCGAGTTGTATCAGGGGGAATTGACGGGGGAGCCGGTGGCGTCGTCGGAGATAGTGGAGTTGGTGTGGTTCGGCCCGGATTCGGACAAAAGTCAGTTGACACCGATTTTGGTGAATAAGATATTTCCGGATTTGGTGGCGCGGAAGGTGATCGGCGGGATATTATGAATTCAACGCGGAGGCGCAGAAGACGCGGAGGTTCGCAGAGAAAAAAAGGACGTGAAAAATACATGGTTGGCACTATGTCGAGATTGCTTCGTCGGGGACTCCTCGCAATGACAAAGAGGGGACTCCTCGCAATGACAAAGAGGGGACTCCTCGCAATGACAAAGAGGGGACTCCTCGCAATGACAAAGAGGGGATTCCTTCTTAGAAACGGAACCAGTTTCTTCTTTATTCACCGCGCTTTTCAGCGGGTGGGGAACTCGCAATGACAAAGTGGTGGAAAACATGAACGAACGGAATATTCTGGAGAGGAATCAGATTGAGTTGCTGGCGCCGGCGCGGGACGCGGAGTGCGGGCGGGCGGCCATTTATTGCGGCGCGGATGCGGTGTATGTGGGCGCGAACCGTTTTGGCGCGCGGGAGAATGCCGGCAATACGCTGGACGATATCGCGGCGCTGGTGCGCGAGGCACATCTTTATTGGGCGCGGGTCTATGTGACGATCAACACGCTGCTGCGGGAAGATGAAATCCCGCTGGCGAAAACGCTGGCGTGGCAACTTCATGAACTCGGGGTGGATGGGTTGATTATCCAGGACGCAGGCCTGCTGGAAGTCGAGTTGCCGCCGCTGCCGCTTATCGCCAGCACGCAAATGCACAATAACACGCCGGAGAAGGTGGCGTTTCTGGAAGCGGTGGGATTTCAACGCGCCATTCTCGCGCGTGAACTTGACTTGAATCAAATCCGCGCCATCCGGAACGCCGCCAAGCACATCGAACTGGAATGCTTTATCCACGGGGCCTTGTGCGTGTGTTACAGCGGCCAATGTTACCTGAGTTACGCGATTGGCGGGCGAAGCGGGAACCGGGGTCAGTGCGCGCAACCCTGCCGGAAACGCTATACCCTGGTGGATGCAAACGGCCAAGTGCTCGAACGCGGAAAGCATCTATTATCCCTGCGCGATCTGAGCCATTCGGAAAATCTTGAAGAATTGATCGAGGCGGGCATCACCTCGTTCAAGATTGAGGGCCGCCTTAAGGACAAGGCGTATGTCGCGAATTCCGTGGCGTGGTACCGTGCGAAACTGGATGCACTGCTTGAAAAAACCGGGCGCTGTAAAAGTTCCTCGGGCACGCCGCATATTGGGTTCACGCCTGACATCGCTAAAACCTTTCATCGCGGATATTCGGACTATTTCCTCCATGGGCGAAAAGGCAAGATCGGAGCGCTGGACACCCCGAAAATGATGGGCGAACTGCTTGGCCCCGTGGTCAAGGTGCAAGGGAATAAAATCACCCTCGACACAAAGGCCGCGCTGCACTCCGGCGACGGCATTTGTTTTTTGAATGTGCAGGGAGAATTGCAGGGCACCACGGTGAATGAAGCCGCGGGCAATGTCATTGTGCCGGACAAACCGGAAGGGATATCGGTGGGGACTGTTCTGTATCGGAATCGCGATCATATCTTCCTGACCCAGCTTAACAAGAGCCGCCTGGAACGCCGCATTCCCGTTTCGTTGACCCTGAGCAGAGTGGGGGAGACCCTAACCCTGCTTGCTTATGATGAGGATGATGTTTGTGCGTCCGTTTCAATGGACCATGCGAAATTGCCTGCGGAAAAACCGGATGTGGCGCGGGATACCATCACCCGGCAGTTATCCAAAACCGGCCAAACCCCCTTTCAATGCCATTCTGTAGACGTGAATGTTTCGGAGGTTGGTTTTTTACCGCAATCGGTGCTGAACGGCCTCCGGCGCGATGTACTTGAAGCCTTGACCGAAGCGCGCCGGGCACAACATCCCCGTGTGGAGGGTGGTGTTCTGAAAAACGATGTTCCGTATCCAGAAACGACACTTTCCTACCGGGGGAATGTCCTGAATCAGTACGCAAAGGCGTTTTACCGCAGGCACGGCGTGCAGGAAATCGAGCCTGCGGCGGAATCCGGGCTGGACATGACCGGGCGCGTGGTGATGACCACCCGGTACTGTTTGAAACATGAACTGGGGTTGTGTCCCCGTGAAAACAAAGCGGCGCGGGTGGCTGAACCGCTCGTATTGCTGGACGACGAAGGAGACCGGCTCGAATTGCGCTTCCAGTGCGGACAGTGCCAGATGGAGGTCGTCTTACTGTAATTGCGGATTTATTATGTGACTCCGGGGCAGGCTCACGCGCCCAGGAGGTTCCGGATGGCTTCGCGAATAATGGGTTCGGATTGTGGAATCACCGCCGAGGCGGTCGGCTCATAACCGCCTTCTTCGAAGAATTTTTCAAGGCAGAGATAGCCGGGCGCGCCGTCGCCATAGCCCGCCACGCACACAAACGTAGCAGGACAGGTTTCCTGTGCGTACAGTTGGTATTCGATGGCGGGCTCGCCCGGAAGATGAATCACCTTCACATCGCCCATCTGCCAGGACGTCAGATCGAGAGGCGTCTTGGTCCGGGCTTTTCCAGCCAAAATCATCGCTCCCCCCAGCCGCATATGCGGTGCTTGCTTACTGTCTTTCATGGCGGCGCGGGCCGCATCATCCGCATATTCGCCGTCTTCGCGGGGGGTGAGCGCCAAAGGCACATTGCGCCAGGTAATTTCCGAGGCCGGAACGTAATTCACGGTGCCCACGGAAGCCTGCATGGCGGCATAGAGCCGTTCAAACAAGCCTTCCCGCGCTTTCACGGATGCGTCGTTGTATTTCCCGCAGGCGATATTGCCGCCGCATCCGGTGAAATAAATCTGCGGGATGTTTTCCTCGAATTGCAGCTTCTCCCGGGCCATGCCCACAAAATCATAGGAAACGCGGGGATCGCCATAAAAACTTTGCGGGTGGGTGGCGTAATAATGCAGGCGGGCCAACGGCTTGCCGCCCTGTGCAAAGGTTATGGTCTTAAGAAACGGATCAATCAAGCCTTCCGGCATTTCTATAAACTTGGGGTCCTTGCAGGAACTCGCCCGGAATCCCACTTTCCCCTCCCCAATTGGCACGCGCCGGTTCGACGCCACCCGCTCGACCTTCGCCTGGCTCGTCCCTATCTGATCGAAGGGAGTCAAACAGCCCAAGGCGAACTTCACTGTCTCCGCCACACGATAGGCGGGTTCTTCAAAGGACTCCGCGGACGCCTGTGAAGAAGCATCCCCTTCCTTTACCAAAATCCGCATCGCGTCCGCATCAGCCATGGGGGCGGTATGCTGATGGACGCACTGCACTGCCACCCGGGCCACCTCTGTACCCGCGGCTTCCGCGATTTTGGTCCGCCACAGAAGATGCGTGGAGTTGCGGAGTTCACAATAATCCACCGCGCACAGGACATAGCGCTTGCCGCTGTCTTCCAGGATTATGCCCTTGGCCATGAGCGGCGTTTCCCGAAACGACATGGGCTTATACCCAGAATATACCGGCGTGCCCATGGGCGGGGTGACATCACAGGCAAACGGCGCAATCCGCCGCCCTTCTCCGGCCTTGGTTTCCGCATGGACCATGCGCTGGCACGCGCTTAACGCCCCCGCGCCCATCAACATCGAGGTCATTCCCAGAAATTGCCGTCTTCCCATACCTTTTTGCGCCATGCGAAACCTCTCTTTCCGCCTAAGCCTGTTTTCCAACGGCTCGGCCTTCAAAACCCGGTAAGACGGTATAATTCCAGGAATGCCCGTGAACATTCAACTGCTTGAAGGTGAAAGAATTCGGGGAAACAAGACTTTTCAGGCTTTTTCATGTATAATGGAAACGGTGACAACCGTGCAGTGGAGGCTTTTGTCGGCTCATGAAACAGGCGAAAAATTTTTTCAGTATTCCCGTGGCGGTCTTCTTTTTCGGAATTCTGGCCATAGTCCCGGCATGGGGGCAGTTGTCTTCAGAAGACATTGCCGCGTTGCGTGCCGAAGGCCAAGCCAAAGGCTGGACCTTCACCATGGGAGAAACCAGCGCCACCAAGCGTCCCGCAAACCAATTGGCGGGCTATGTTCCCCCCACCCAGGCACAATTGCTGACCGAGGCGCCTTCGGCAAAGCCTGTAACCCCGGGCAAAGCCTTTCCCAGCCGGTATGATTGGCGCGAACTGACCCCGGGCGGCATGCCCCCCATCCGCGACCAAGGCAGTTGCGGCAGTTGCTGGGCCTTCTCGACGGTGGGCGTGCTCGAGTGCGCCATCAAGATAAAAGATGGCATTAATGTGAATCTGTCCGAGCAATGGCTGGTGGGATGCGCGACGGGCCTCTTATGGTCGGGATGTGATTGGGGCACCACCGCGCATGGTTGGCACAAGACCGGGGGAAAAACGGACAGTTGCGGGGGAAACGGCGCTGTCTACGAAGTGGATGTGCCTTATACCGGCACGGATGGTACCTGTACCTGCCCGGTCAGCCACCGTTATTGGATTCGGAACTACCATTACGTCCATACCAACCCCTTGGCTGTCGCGCCGGTGGAGAAAATAAAACAGGCCCTTATGGATTACGGCCCCATCACCGCCTCGCTGGTGATGACGAACCCGCTCAGAGCCTACACCGGCGGCGTATTTAACGCGCAAACGGCCTCTTCAAAGGAGTTGCCCGATCACAGCATCGTCCTGGTGGGCTGGGATGATTCCATGGGCACTTCGGGCGCTTGGATCATGCGTAACTCCTGGGGGGATGACTGGGGCACCAACGGCTATGGCTATTATGCATATAACGTCAATCAAATCGGTTATGGCGCGGATTACATCGAGTATGGCGACCCGGCGGATGTTCTTTCCGTCACCCCGACGGCGGGTCTTACCAGCACCGGTCCGAAGGGCGGCCCCTTCTCCCCGGCTTCCGTGGTCTATACCCTCAAAAATAGCGGTTCGAATGCCTTGAACTGGTCCAGTTCGTACCCTGCCTGGATTACCGTGCAGCCTTCAAGTGGAACCCTCGGCGCCAGCGCCTCGGTTGCTGTAACGGTGACCATAAGCGCGGCTTCCCTGGCCACGGGCAGCTATAGTGGAACTGTGGCCTTCGTCAACGAAGGCACAGCGATTTCTCAAACCCGCAACATGGCGCTGACGATCACGCCCCCCGAAATTTATAGCTTCAATCTTACCACCAATCCCGGCTGGACGATGACGGGCGGTTGGGCGTTCGGGAAGCCCCAAGGCAACGACGGGGATCCCTCGGCGGGCTATACCGGAAACAATGTCTATGGCTACAACCTTGCGGGCGAGTATGACAACAGCATGGACGAGGAAACCCTCACCACGCTGCCGCTCAATTTCACCGGGGTGACCGATGTCGAACTCCGCTTCATGCGGTGGCTTGGCGTGGAACGAAACAGCTACGACCACGCCTATGTATTGGTCAGCAATAATGGCAGCAATTGGACAACCGTCTGGGAAAATAGCGATGTGAACCTGAATGAAAGTTCGTGGACGGAATGCGTCTATGACATTTCCGGCGCGGCCGATAATCAGCCGGCCGTGTATGTGCGCTGGGTGATGGGGGAAACGGATGGCAGTGACACCTATTCAGGATGGAATATCGACGACATTATCTTCCGGGGCAATCCGCCTGTGGAAGGCGAGGAAGAAGGTGAAGGCGTCACGGAAGGCCAGGAGGAGGGCATCATTGAGGGAGAAGGTGTAGCGGAAGGCCAGGAAGAGGGCGCTGTGGAAGGCGAAGGCGTGTTGGAAGGCCAGGAAGAGGGCGCCGTGGAAGGCGAAGGCGCGGACGAAGGCCAGCCCGAAGGCGTTTTGGAAGGCGAAGAAGGCGAACCGGAAGGAACTCCGGAAGGGGAGAACGAAGGCGCAACGGAAACCGTGTATTTTGTCGTGGCAAATCCTGATGCACCGGAACAGGGGGCCTACGTGTTGCCCTTGAATGATGCCACGGCCATCGCGCATGCCCGCGCCATTATTGCCGATCCTGAAAACACACCTGCCCAAATCGTAATGGCCCACATTCTTCAAGGCAGTTCGGATGGAACCTATGTCAATTGCGATCCCTTGAATGGCGGCCAAAACTGGTCATGGCGGATCACGGAATTCATCGAATTCGCGGACGTGTGCGCGGAACTCTACGATGGGACCGCCGTATATGTGGAAAACAACCTTTACGATTGGCTTGACATGACCGGCGGCACCATCGGCTTCTGGACGTACCGGGTGGTTGAGGAACTTGAAGAACCCTGTGTGGCGGAAGAAGGCGAAGAAGAGGGCACGCCCGCCGAAGGCGAGGGTTCCGTGACGGAAGGGGAGTCCGAAGGAAACGATGAAGGCGAAGGCGTGCCGGAGGGCGAACCAGAAGGCGTCACGGAAGAGGGGGAAGGCGGGGAGGAAGGGGTTGTGGAAGGCGAGGGAGCCATTGAAGGTTATGTGGAAGGTGAAGGTGTCCCGGAAGGCGAACTGGAAGGCGTTACGGAGGAGGGGGAAGGCGGGGAGGAAGGTGTTGTGGAAGGCGAGGGAGCCATTGAAGGCATTGTGGAAGGCGAAGGCATTGCCGAAGGTGAAGGCGCGAACAATGCCATTCACAGCGCGGACCAAAACCAAGACCATGCGATCAACCTGTCCGAATTACTGCGCCTGATTCAATTTTACAATTCCGGCGGTTACCGTTGTGCCACCGGCACGGAAGATGGCTACGCCCCCGGTTTAGGCGGCGGCATAACATGTGCCCCGCATAACAGCGACTACGCCCCGGCGGACTGGTCCATTAACCTGTCCGAAGTATTGCGTCTGATCCAATTTTACAATTCCGGCGGTTATCACGCCTGCCCGGACGCCGTGCCGCCCTCGGAAGACGGCTTTTGTCCCGGACCGGCTTAAGACGGGTCCAGCACTTCCCGCACCTTGCGCGAGAGGTCCCGGAAAGTGAACGGCTTTTGAAGCAAGTGCACGCCGGGCGCCAATACCGCATGGTGGCTGATAACATCCGCCGTATACCCGGACATGTAGAGCACCTTGAGGCGGTTATCGAGCGCCGCCAACCGCGAGAAGAGCTCGCGCCCGTTCATATCCGGCATAATCACATCGGTAAGCACGAGATGAATGGCGCCGGGGCGGGCGGTTACCATCTCGATAGCGGCGGGGGCGTTTTTCGCTTCCAGTACGGTGTACCCCAGCCGCCGAAGCAGCAAACAGGTCAGGTTGCGGACATTGGCCTCGTCTTCCACCACCAAAATAGTCTCCGCCCCCCCCTTGGTGTCGTTCTCGGCTTCCACGGATTCACGCGGTGCCGCCAAGGCCCCAACCCTTGGGAAATACACCCGGAATGTGGTTCCCTTGCCCACCTCGCTGTATACCCGGATATGCCCTTTGTGCTGACGGACAATCCCATACACCGTGGACAATCCAAGCCCGGTTCCCTTACCCGCTCCCTTGGTGGTGAAAAAGGGGTCAAATATCCTACCCAGCGTCTCCTTGTCCATGCCTGTGCCGCTGTCACTCATGGTCAGAAGCACATACGGTCCCGGTTCCACCCCCTGGTGGGTTTGGGCGTAGGTTTCATCCAATACCGCATTCGTTGTTTCAATCAGCAGTATTCCCCCTTCCGGCATGGCGTCTTGGGCATTCACCGCAAGATTCAGCAGGATTTGCTCGATTTGGCCGGGATCCCCCTGAATTTGGCCCAATGCCGGGTCGAGTTTGGGCGTAATGGCGACATTCTCACGAATGGTGCGCCGCAGCATTTTCTCAAAACCCGTCACCACCCGGTTCAGATCAACCGGCTGTAACTCCAGGTTTTGTTTCCGGGCAAACGTCAGCAACTGGCGGGTTAAGTCGCGCGCGCGATTCCCCGCCTTGACAATTTCCCGCACATACTCGGCCATCGGCTGCTCGTCCGTCAAATCATCCAGTGCAAGTTCAGCATACCCCAGAATGGCGGCCAGGATATTGTTGAAGTCGTGCGCCACCCCTCCCGCCAACTGTCCCACCGCCTCCATCTTTTGCGATTGATTCAATTGCTCTTCCAGCAGCTTCTTGTCGTCTATGTCCACCAAGGTTTCGATCAATACCTTCCGGCCCCCGATCACCGTGGGATGCACCGTCTTCAACACCTGCTTTTTCCGCCCCAAAGCTGTGAGCAACACCCGTTCCGAACGGTCCACCGTTTGCCCCAAATCGCATATCGGGCATTTACGAATTTCCGCGGGACATACAAAGCGGTGGCAGAGATGCCCGATGATGTGCTCCCGCGGCTCACCCGCCATGTGCGCCAGCGCCGGATTCACATCCATGATTTTTTTCGTTTCCGCGTCGATAATCATCACGCCCGTGGGCAACGCGTCCAGGATGGTGCTCAGCCATAATTCATTCTCCCGCAAGGCCTCATGCACCCGCCGCCGTTCTATCAGCCGCCACATGCCGTCCATTAACAACGTCATTTGCTGCACGTCGTTCTCATCATACGCCGTGTCCTTGTTGCCCACCCCCGCCACCAGGACGATTTTGTTTCCCGAGAAAATGGGCGCATTCATATGCCGCATCACATGCACATGCCCTTCCGGATACCCTTTTTTCAAGGGATTCGGCGCGGCATACTCATTCGTGATGACCGGTTTCCGTTGCCGCACCGCCTCGCCCCAAAGGCCCGTCTCCACCACGGGGTATACAATGGGCGTATCCTTTATAGCGCATTCCGCCATGGCGGACCGTGACCAGCTATGCATGGTCAAAACGCTTTCATCTTCATTTAGAAACGCCACATAGCCGATCTTGCTCTTGGTGAGCCGGACCGCCTCCTCCAACGCAAAATCGGAAATTTCCTGAAGCGTCGCCTCCGTCATCTGGTTCAAGCGGAGAAGTGTCTGCGTTCTCTCCACGTTGAGCCGCAAGATCTCTTCGGACTTTTTTTGGTCCGAAATGTCGCGCATGATGGTGGACAAGCAACGAAGTTCGCCATTACGGGTTCGGTGGGTCAAAATCATCTGTGACACAGGAATCTCTTTTCCCCGATGGAACTGAATGGCGGATTCCCCCTGCCATAACCCCCTTTCCAACGCGGCGGGAATTGCCTCTTCAAAGATAATACGCGCCGCCCATGCCGGATGCACATCCGCGATTACATGGCGGGTGATGTCCGCTTCGGTCTCCAGACCCAGTAAATGCCGCCCGGCGGCATTTATGTAGCGCAGTTTTCCATCCAGCGTGGCGATAGCGACCAGATCGCTCGTGGTTTCCAGGATTTCATTTAACCGTTCCCGTTCCTCATCCGCCATTTTCCGTTGCGTGATTTCCCACGCCACATCCGCCAAAAAAGTGACAGTCTCGACATCCTGCCGGGTATACTCAAAGGGTTTGTTGCCGATTCCCAAAACCGCCACCACTTTTTCCTCACGAAGCACCGGCACCACCAACTCCCGAATCACCGGCGCGTGCCCGGGCGGCAGGCCCTTGCGGCAAGGCAACGCGGCATAGTCATTGTGAATCACCGGGCGGCGCTCCCGGACACAGTCCGCCCACACCCCCGCCTGGTCTATGCCGTAGTGAAGCCCTTTGCCTTCGGCCTTGCAAAACTCCCGCATGGTGCGTGTTGACCAAGCCTGCAAGGTAATCGTTTTCTGATCGCTCTCCACAAAATGGTAAAAGCCGATGGGACTGTCGGTTATGCGGCACACTTCGTCCAGCATCTGCTGCAACAGTTCATCCAGCGAATGTGTTTCGCTGCATTGGGTGAGTTGCAAGCGCAGTTGGAGCACCTCTTCCGTGCGTTTACGTTCGGTGATGTCCACAATGATGCCATTGTACACCGTTTCCTCACCCTGCTGCTCAGGCACTGAAACGCCTTTTATCCAAACGGTTTCACCACTGGGCTTGTTAATCCGCCCTTCAAAATCCCACTGCTTCTTCCCCGCATCCGCTTCCCGCATGGACTGAAGAAGTCTTGCCATATCCCGCGGATCCAGATATTCCATGAATTGATTAAAAAGCCGGTGCGGCTCCGGCCGTATACCAAAGATTTCTTCTATTTGCCCGTCGGCATACCGGATTTCCGGCGAGCCATCGGGCCGGACAACCGACTGATATACGATGCCCGGCAGCCGTGAAGTAATGCGTTGAAGATGTTTTTCCCTGTCATGCAAGGCCTGACTGCGTTTTTCGATGAGATCCGCAATGCCCAGCAGGGATTTTTCACGGCGCGCTTTTTCACATACTTCCAGGAGATACCGGGGGTCAAACGGTTTTCGGACATAGGCGCTCGCCCCGGCCTTCAGCCACTTCAACGCCAGGTCCGGTTGCGGATCGCTGGTGATCATCAGGTAAATCGCTTGCGGGCACTTTTCCAGAAACTCCACGAGCAGGGCGTCCCCCTCCCGGTCCGGCAGATGGTAGTCCAAAATGACCAAATCAAATCTACCCGCCGAAAACTTCCGCGTGGCCTCGTCGCCCGTCAGCGCGGTTTCCACCCTGTACCCACCCTTTTCAAAAAACTTCTTCAGCGCGGTGAGCAGGGTCTTGCTGTCATCCACAATCAGCGCCCGGCTGGATTGGTCCGGCGCCTCCTCATAGTGCAGCAGGTTTCGTATCGCCGCAAGAAGCTGTTCGCGGTCCGCCGGAAGCGAAAGGAAGGCATTGGCCCCCAGTTCCTGTGAAATACGCGCCGTTTCCTCTCCGCTGAAGGTGGCCGACACCACCAGAATGGGCACCTCATTAAAGGCCGCGTATTCGGGTGAGCGTAACAGACGGCAAAAACGCCATCCGTCAATTCCCGGCATATACAAATCTGTAATCACGAGATCGGGGGGGGCGCCACACACCCCCTGACGCAAAGCGTCGTCCGCCGTCAAAAAGCCTGCTGTCTGGAAGCCTGCCTGCTCCAATATTATGGTCAACAGCTTTAATTGCCGGGGATCATCATTAACGACCACAATGGAAGTTCTATGTGATGTATTCTCTGCCAGCGCCAATACTCCTGCCCGCCCCGAACATCACACCTAAGGTTGCCCAATTATACCCGATGACGGTGATTTTTGCACATATTGATTATTGTTATCGATAATTAACTTGGCGGACGGACATAGGTGCAACTCCGAAACGCACAATAGGCGCAGGTATTCGCAAACTCAGGCGGGGATACAGATGTGTCATATACATAGCGCCGCAGGTATTGCATTTTCTCATTATTCCAAATATTATCAAACGGTTGTTCGGCAAGGTTGCCCACCGCGCTTTCGGGCGTGCATACGATGCAACATGGAAAAACATCCCCGTTGGCATTGATCACCAAGGTATCCCACAATTGGCGGCATTCCGTTGTTACCCGGTTCCCGCTTCCCTTATCCACGCTGGTAATGGGACTCAAACCATATCTGTCACGAACACTATCCGCGGTCCACTCTTCGCGATCCTCCGCTCCCACCCCGAAGTTTTCTTGCAGCCAGAATTCAACCTGGAGGGATTCCGCCAGTTTTCGGGCCTGCTCCACTTCATGCTGGTTGTAACGGTGCAGGAGCATTTTATAGCTGATGCGCGGGGAGTCCGAATCCAGTGTTCTTCTTGCGCGCGCCAAACGTTCCATATTGCGGATCACGCGGTCAAAATTCCCGCCGACCCTGTACTTTTCATACACCTCCTGGGAAGCCCCGTCCACCGAGGCCGCCAAATGCCCCAATCCGGACCGCACCACCTCCTTCATGAATGCATCGTCATATTCGCGGGCGCTGAAATTAGTGTGAATCACCACATGCAGGCCGCGTTCCGCGAAGTATCGAATATACTCCAGAAGGTGCGGATTCAGAAACGGCTCGCCCCAATTGAACAAATTCACTTCATACAAGGAATCCATGGGCAAATGCCGGACAATCCGCTGAAAGGTGTCTGGAAAGAGCAACTCGCGTTTCAGGGTACTCACTCCATTGGCCGTACAGCAGAACTTGCACCGCAGATTGCATACGGGACCGGGTTCAAGATTCATATATACCGGGCGGGAAGTCAGCATTGCCCGGCCCTGCTCAATCTCATCCCGGATTAGCGCCAACTGCCGTTGCGCCTGTCGATACCGCCAATACCGCCGTATGCGCCGGACACGATGCGGCTCAAACACCAGATGCCGTATTCTGTTGGGAACCTCCGCAAACGCCATGGATTTTCATCCCCGTAACCGTATTTTTTCATGCCGTGCCTAGCATACCATTATTCTTCAAACGGAAAACAGGTTTGGCCTGGCCCCTCCGGGTTGGTTATGATGTCCATGGAGAAAAACGAGGGAGCAGTACATGGACCCGTCGATTGACAGCTTAATTGCCGATGCCGAGAAACCCCTGAAGGGACGGCAGGATGCCTTGATAGATCCGTTGGTGGGCACGCATCTGGGCAACTACGAAGTCCTGTTTGTATTGGGGAAAGGGGCCTATGGCACGGTGTATAAGGCACAGGACGCCAAACTGGGCCGCTTCGTCGCCATCAAGTTCCTGCATGAATTTCTGGACGTTCGGCATGAGGCCATGTTCTTGCAGGAAGCCAAAGCCATCGCGGCCCTGGGGAAGCATCCCTGCATCGTGCAGATTTTTGAGTACAGCGAGTATCAGGGCCGGAACTATTTTGTACTGGAGTTCGTTGGTTCCAATGCCGCCATGCTCCTGCGCGTCAATCAAAACGGCCTGGCCCCGGAGCGCGCGGCGCGGATTACGCTAGACTGTGCGGATGCGCTGTCCTTCGCGCACAAGGAAGGCATCCTTCACCGTGATGTGAAGCCCGCGAATCTTTTATTGGAAATTGACGGGAGCCGGGCCAAACTCGCCGATTTCGGCGTGGCGCATTTTTTCCATGCCGCGGCGGGCGGCGCCGGAACCGATCCGGGCGGCACCCCGGGTTACATGGCCCCGGAAATCATTCAAGGCGGGCTTGGCGATCCCCGGTCGGATGTCTTCTCGCTCGGCATCACCTTGTATGAACTGCTGTGCGGGCGGAAGCCCATTGAAGAATCCGATCCCGGCAAGGCCATGGTGCGGACCGTCAAGGAATCCTGGCCGCCCTTGCATACCACCCGCCCGGATTTGCCTGTGCCATTATGCACGCTGGTGGACGCCGCCCTTGTCAAGGACCCGGAGAAACGCCTTGCCTCCGCCGAGGCGTTCGCCGCCGAACTCCGCGCCTTTCTCGCCGCTGCGGAAACTTCTCCGAAGAAAGAAGAGGCCGTTTCCGCGCAACAGGCGCTGTTTTCCAAAACGCGCGCCTATAAAGCCGCGGAAGACGCGAAAAAGGCCGGGGCGGATAAATTGGCGTATGGTATTTTCACCTCCGCGATTGAAGCCTTTCGCGATGGCGAGGCCTATGAACGCCTGAAGCAGCTCTCGTCCGCCCAGGCGCATTACGACGCCTCATTCGGGCGCTTTGCCGAGTCCGAGCAACGGGCCGGGCAGGTGATGGCGGAAATCCGCGCCCTCAAGGCCGCGCAACATGCCATGGAAAATGTTCGGGATACGGCCCGGCGCGCGGACGCCCAAACCCTTGCACAGGCCGACTATGAAAACGCGGCCCGGGAAGAAGAAGCGGCGCGCAAGACCCCCGGGTTGCAGGATGCCACAATGCGATACCACCACGCCGCGGAACTCTATCAAAGGGCGCTGGAGGAAGCGCGGCGCATCGGTGAGGAACGGTTAAAGGGGCCGCGCAACGAAATGGTGGTGGTGCGCCGCAAGGCGGCCATGCTCAAAGCGCCGGAGTATGCCCCCGAAGAATGGGAAGCGGCGGAAGCCCTCAGCCAGTCCATTGAGGGCGTATTGCCGGAGTATGCCGAAGCACGGCACCTGTGCCAATCCGCCATCGTGCGGTACCACGAAACTATCCGCGTCACCATCGAGCGTAAGCGCCTGGAATCGGAAAAAGAAGCCCGTCCGCCCATTACCGTGGCCGGCATTGAACTCGTTTGGATTCCGCCCGGTTCCTTCACCATGGGCCAAAACCGGAATTCGCTCGAGGAGCGGCCCGAACATCCCGTAACCATTTCGCGCGGTTTTTGGATGGGGAAGGTCCCCGTCACCCAAGGGCAATGGGCGGCTATCATGGGCGGCAATCCTTCCGGATTTCAGGGAAACGATGCTTTGCCGGTGGAGAATGTGTCCTGGGACGATTGCAAAGCCTTTATCGAAACACTGAACGCCATGGACTTGGGAACCTTCCGGTTGCCCACCGAAGCCGAATGGGAATATGCCTGCCGCGCGGGAAGCACTGGACGCTGGTGTTTTGGCGATGATGCGGAGTCGCTGTTCGAGTATGCCTGGACGCTGGACAATGCCGCGGGCCGCACGCATCCCGTGGGGGAGAAGCGGCCCAATGCCTGGGGGCTCCATGACATGCACGGCAATGTGTGCGAGTGGTGCGAAGACCGCTGGCACCCCAATTATATCGATGCCCCGGCGGACGGTTCCGCGTGGCTGGACGGTGAAAATGAAGAACGGGTCACACGCGGCGGCAGTTGGTGCATTCTCACCCCCGAATGCGGATGCGCGTATCGTTCCTGGAACGCCGCCCCCGGCATGCGCACCGACTTCATGGGCTTCCGCCTGGTGCGAAACAAATAAAATCGGCGAATCTATTTGGCATCCGCGTGCAAAAGAACTATCGAGGAGGTGCCGGCCAGGGTGCGGTCCCCTTTGCCGGTGGCCAGCACGACATCGTTGCGGCCGTCATTATCCGCATCGCCCACGGCCAGCCACGAGGATTCCGCGAAATCTTCCGCGAAATTAACCAGCAAGGTCTTCTGAATCGTACCCGAGGCATCCACGGAATACTGGAACACATGGCCGAGGTGCGGGCTGGTGATGAATTCGGAAACATTGTCCCCGCGTGTCGAGATCACCAATTCGTTCTTTTTGTCGTTATTGGCATCCGCCACCGCCATCATTTTCTCGAAGTAGGCCATGTCCAGATCGTCGGTGTCGCGTTCGAAGGCATACACAATTTTCGCATCGTGCGCCACGCGATAGCCCAGGAGCGCCGCCTTGTTCACCTTTTGTTCCCGTTTCCACCCCACAATCAACTCATTCTTGCCGCAATTGTCCACATCGCCCACCATGAGGGAGGCATAAAAACAGGGATTTCCTTCGTAGCCGTCCAGCACGATTCGTGGCGGCAACTGCAATTCGCCTGTTGCGTCAAACTCGAAGATTTCCACGCGCGCGCGCCCCGCGCGGAACCCGTTCGAGGTGAGAAACTCCACCGCGCCGTCGTTATCCACATCGGCAATCAAGGATTCCTCGCCGGACCCGGACAACTGGTGAATCTTGCGCGCTTCGATGCGTGTCAGGGCCGCATCCACGTCATAGCGGATAATCTCCCCGCCGCCGCAATACGCGGAAATTATTTCCATGACGCCGTCGCCATCGAGATCATAAATGGCGAGGTTATGGGTGTAACCGCTCTTGTTGCACTCCGGACGGCAGGAAAGCTGTTTGGTGATCTGTTGCCCATCCGTTTGGAAAATATAGAGGAAGGCCGTACCACCTTTTTCCTGGCCGGTGCCCAAGACGATTTCATTCTTGCCGTCATTATTCAAATCCACGATTTTTACCGCCAGGCCCATGCCCGGTTTCTGCCGCGCAAGATTTTCCGCCAGCATCCGGCTCTCCCATGCGCCGTTTTGCTTCTTGAAAAGATACAACCGGCTGCCGGGGCATCCCGTGGTGAGAATTTCATTTTGCCCGTCGTTATCCGCGTCGCCGATTTCCACGTCCCATCCAACATAACTTTGATCCACGTGTGCCACTATCTCGGCGGTCCACCCGTTCGCAATCTCCGCGCGGGCGGCGGAAAGGGGGTCCGCGAAGAGTGGGGGGGAGGCGATGCAAAGACTGACCGCGAGGAGCAAACGCTTGACGAAAAAATCAGGGCGCATAACAAGTTCCTTGTCTATTTCGGCGCAACCGTGGAGGGCAATTCACTTTGTTTGAGTTCCAGGCCGGCGTTTTGGGCGAGTTCCCGGACCGCCGTGAGAATGCGGGTTTCGATACTGTCCTGCCATGCGCTGGGAAGCCCATACAACATTTGCGCGCCCCCGCCCTCATAGCCGCCTTCTTTCAAGACCCTCACCGACGGGATATACGCGCACACGTCATTGGCGTAGGTCATGACAAACACCTCACGGCCCAGCAGTTGCTTAATCAGGAGGGTGTAATCCACCACGGTTTCCCCGCCCAGCACAACCAAGGGCTGCGCCCCCATCTTCCAAAGTTGAACGGGATAGGCATAGGTACTGGGCAACGCGGTTCCCGTATCGAGATCATGAATGAACTTTTCGATGCCTTTCCTCAGATACGGCGCGGCGGCGGGCAACATGGCTTCAAGCTGTCCGCGGGTGGGCGGCGTTTCAAGCGCCAATTCCGTCTCCACGTATTCCACGCGCAACACCGGCTCCAGGGGTTGCATCGGGCTGGTTATGGCGCACTCCACGGCACTGGCCAACTCGCGCCCATAGTGGTGCGCGAGGGCCACGGAACGCCGGGGCATGGGATTCTGGTCCGCCCCGCATCCCGCAAAGAACATCGCCACGGCGCCGGGATGCTGCTTTTCCACCTCGATCTGGGCGAATCCGGCATAGTCCCCGCAAAAAAACTGCTCGCACAAAGTGGTGTTGTGGCACGCATAGCCGAATACCACCGCCAGCAGGCCGCCCTCTGCTTTCGTCACGTGTATTACGGGCACATCATGGTCCACGGGGCCCTTAAAATCGTGGGTGTTCAAAACGTCCGCTTCTTTGTTATTGCGGCGGTTCACGGCAAACCGCGTGACGCCATGGCCCGAAGCCAGTTGCACGGGTGTCAGATGCGCGAAGGCCTGCTCCGCCACGGACACCGTTTGATCTTCCAGCCACCGTGAGTACGTTTTGATTTTTTGCACGTCCGCCTCCCCCACCGGGTAAATGCACATCAGGGAATCATCCAGCACCGGCCCGGAATGGGTGTGCGAACCGCTGAGAATGACCTGGGCGCGTTCCAGACCCAGTTTTTCCTTGATACGGTCCCGAATCGTATCCGACATCCTTTTGGGGATGCCGAGATGATCACTGGTGATCAATACGGCGCGGTGTCCTTCCGCGTCCTGCAGGGCCAGTGCTTTCACCCACAGGGGATGAAGAACGCCGTCCGAGGGTTTATCCCGTGAGGCATAGCCCGCCAGCCACATGGACTCCGTGGGCGTCATGTCGATTTTGGCAACACCCGCCTGCCAGGAAGGTTGCGCGAACGATATCGAGGTGTTGGCGATTGCTGCAATGAAAAACATAAACAGCCCCCAATCGAGTTGACGTGACATATTGGATTTCATGATAAACTCCTTTTCTCTATCAGCCTAGAGAAAAATATCGGCTAATTCAATCAGGTTGATACGCTCCCCGCCGGAGGCATACTATGAAGGCTTGGTTGGGCGGTCAACCCTAGAACATGAAGAATGTGCGATAACTTCAAGATAAGGAGCGGTTTGCCATGCACACTAAGTCCAAATCAACCCAAACCCATCCCTCGCGCCGCGATTTTCTCATGGCGACGGGCGCGGCCACTGCGGGAATCACCCTGGCGGGGCGCGCCGCAGCCCAGGGCGCCAAAGAAAAACTGGCGATCAACGGCGGCCCCAAGGCGATCACCGTGGACCCCACGGGCGCGGCCAAATGGCCACTCTATGGCGAGGAAGAAGAAAAAGCCATGATCGACCTGGTGCGCAGCCCCAACTATGACCCCATCGATGCCTTGGAAAGGGAATGGGCGGAATTTCTGAAAGCACCCTATGCAAAAGCCCATTTTAACGGCACGAGCGCGCTCGTCTCGATGTTTTTTGCCCTCAACCTGCCGCCGGGCAGCGAAATCCTGGTGCCCAGTTACACCTTCTTCGCCACCATTGTTCCCATGCGCCTGTTCGGATTGGTGCCGGTCTTTGTCGACATCAATCCGCGCACGCTCAATTTCGATCTCGAGGATGCCAAAAAGCGTCTGACCAAAGACACGAAAGCCGTGCTCCCCGTCCATTGGATCGGACTTCCCGCCGACATGGACCATATCTGCGATTGGGCGAAGGAAAAAGGCCTCATTGTGCTGGAAGATTCCGCGCACGCCCATGGCGCGATGCTTAAAGGCAAGCGCATGAGCACGTGGGGCCGCATGGGCATTTTCAGCTACCAGATGTCCAAGCCGCTGCCCGCCATCGAAGGCGGCATGGGCGTGTATCAGAACGAGGAGGATTATGCGCGCGCTTCGGCGTTTGGCGATTATCAAATGAAAGGGCTGGACAAGAAGAACCCCTACATGAAATATGCGGGTTCCGGGCTGGGCCTGAAACTGCGCATGCACCCCATGGCCGCCGCCCTCGCGCGCTGCCAGCTTAAGGGCCTCGATGCCAGGAACGAGGCCGGCGCCGCGCAGGTCCGCCGCCTGAACGACCGCTTGCTCCAATTGCCCGGCCTCTATGAACAAAGCAGCGGACGCAAGGATGTCAAACGGTTGTATTATTCCTGGAATATGCTGTTCCTTGACGAGGCGCAAAGCGGTATGAAGCGGAACAAGGTGGTGGATGCGCTCAAGGCCGAAGGCGTCAATGCCAGTGCGCTGCACTACACGTTGCAGCACGAATTGCCGTTGTACGCGGAAGATGAATGGTGGCACCACAAGCCGGTAATCCCCGAATTGCCCGGCTCGAAACAGGCCAATGACACCTGCATCGCGCTGCCCTATTTCACCAAGGATGTGCCCGAACTCTGCGATCAATACGTGAAAGCCTTTGAAAAAGTCTGGGCGCACCGCGAAGAATTGGCGTAGTTTTCAACCACTCGATACCAGGAAGGAATACCCCTATGCGGAAGATGATGTGTTGTCTGGTGTTGGCCCTGCTGGCGGCAGGCATGCCGGTTACCGCGTGCGCGGCGCAAAGCGGAGAGATTTCCTGGCCGCTCGCGGTGCGCATCATGAGTTACGGGAAATATCAAGATGCCGCGTGGGCGCACTTGAAGGAAATCGGTGTGCGGTATTTGTTCCTGGCCGTGCCCGCGCCGGCGGAGGTGGAGGCCACCCAGGCCAAGCTGATGGAATTCGGGCTGACCGCGATTGTATTGCGCGGAAACACCGATTTGGCCAGGGAGGGGTGTGTCGAGGAACTGGCGGGGCAACTTGCGATCTGTGAGACCATGGGGGTGAAATACATGTTTCTTTCCGCCAAATTGAACGGCGCGGACAAGGGGCTGGTATTGGAGCGCCTGCGCAAGGCGGGGGACATTGCGAAACAACACGGGGTCGCCATTACGCTGGAAACGCACCCGGAACTGGGCACCAACGGCGATGTTCAACTGGAAACCATGAAGGCGCTGAATCACACCAACGTGCGCGTGAATTTCGATACGGCGAACATCACGTATTACAACAAAAACACGGACGCCCTGACGGAATTGAGAAAAAGCATTGATTTCGTGGGCACGATGGAGTTCAAGGATCACACCGGCGAATTTGAAACCTGGAACTTTCCCGTGCTGGGCAAGGGGAAAGTGAATTTTCCGGAAATCGTGAAGATCATGAAGGAACATCACTACGCCGGTCCGGTGACGCTTGAATTCGAGGGGGTGAAGGGCGTGGAATTGAGCGAGGCGGACACCAAGAAGGCGATTGCGGAATCCGTGGCGTACGTACGCGCCCTGGGGTTGTTCAAATAATCCATCTTGACATTGGGAGGGAGTGCATGACGGAGATTCGCGGGCATCTGCAACTGCCGGACCATTTGATGCTCATCGGGTACTTTGTCCTGATGCTGGGCATTGGCGTGTATTTTTACCGGTACATGAAAGGCATCAAGGACTACTTCAGCGGGAGCAACAGCATCCCCTGGTGGCTCAGCGGCGTGTCGTTCTACATGACCAGTTTCAGCGTCGCGGCCTTTGTCTTTTATCCCTCGCTTTGTTACCGCTATGGATGGGTTGGCATCACGCTCATGTGGGTTACCGTGCCCGCCACGCTGTTCAGCGCGGGACTCTTCGCCAAGCGCTGGCGCCGCGCGCGCATTGACAGCCCGGTGGAATATCTTGAAACCCGCTTTGGCCCCGCGCTCCGGCAGGTGTTTGCCTGGCAGGGGATACCGGTCATGATCATTGATGACGGCATCAAACTGCTGGCCACGGGCACCTTCGTCTCTATTTGCACGGGCTTGCCTAAATCCACCAGCATCCTGATGTGTGGCGGGATTATGCTCGCGTACACCTTCCTGGGCGGTTTGTGGGCGGTCGCGGTCACCGATTTCATCCAATTCATCGTGCTTTCCGTCGGGCTGCTGGTGATCCTGCCCTTGTCCATCGGCAAGGCGGGCGGTCTCGGCGCCATCATTCACAATTCCCCGGAAAGTTTTTTCCATCTCAACGCCCCGGAATTCCCATGGTCCTATATTTTGCCGCTCATTCTGCTCTATGCCTTGTCGTGGAGTGTGAATTGGGCGCTGGTGCAGCGCTATTACTGCGTGCCCCGCGAGAAAGACGCCATGAAAGTCGGCTGGATGGTCATCATTCTCTATATCATCGGGCCGCCCCTCATGTTTTTCCCCGCGCTGGCCGCCCGGCAATTTCTTCCTCCCCTGGCTGACGCGGGCGATGTGTATCCCACGCTCTGTGCGCAATTACTGCCAGCAGGAATGCTCGGCCTTGCGATTGCCGCCATGTTCGCCGCCACCATGTCCACCCTCAGCGGACATTACAATGTGTGCGCGAGCGTGCTCACCAACGACGTGTACCGGCGGCTTGTGCGTCCCCGCGCCTCGCAGTGGGAACTGGTGCAGATAGGCCGGCTCATGACCGTGCTAATCGGCGTGATTGCCCTGGGCGTGTCGTTGTTGATGGCGCGCGGGAAGGCGGAGGATTTATTCCGCATTATGGTCACCCTGTTTGGCATCGCCACGGCCCCGGTGGCCATCCCGATGATCATCGGGCTCGTGTCGCGGCGGTTCAACAGCTTTAGCGCGATGACGGGATTCTTCTTTGGGATTGTATTGGGCCTGGGCCTCTTTGTCTTGTCCCGGTATCGCACCGAAGTCAGTCTCCTGGGAATCACGTGGAAACCGGAAAGCGAGGACGTGCTCTTCGGCGCCTGCGCGCTCAAGATGGAAATCGTCATGCTCCTGGGCACGTCCCTTTTCACGTTTTCCGGAATGCTGTTCGGCATGCTTCTCGGCATGCGGATGAAGCCCATGAGTCCGGAAGAACATGCGCGTATTGATGCCTTCCTGCGGCGCGTGGAAACGCCCATTGGACAACTGGAATCTGATGAAGCCATCATGCGGCAAAGCGGTTTTATGCTATCGCCGTTCCGCGTGGTGGGTGTATGTCTTGGCGCCATTGCCCTGATGATGATGGCGGTTGTGCCATGGGCCAATGGGCTGGCTTTTTGGGCCGACCTCGGCTTGAGCCTGATTCTGTTGATTATCGGCGTGATCTTGTATAAGAACAGCCGGCGCGATACCCCAGCGTAGCCGCGAACAAAGAATAGAACGCAAGGGATTCGCTAATCCACCAGCGCCAGGCCGATTTCGTTGTTGAGATAAAATCCGAGGCGTGTGGGACGAATCCAATCCGCATCTTCCTCAATCAAGCCCCGTTTCTTCAACCCCGCCAACGTAACCCCAAAATCCGTCTCCACGGCTTCCAAAAACCGCTGTTTGTAGGCGTTTTTGTTAAGTCCCTGCCGGAGCCGGAAATGCTGGATCAACGTTTCCACGCGAATTTCCCCTGGGGAAAGCGTAAGGGCCTCCGCCTTTTCTCCGGGCTGGGCGATATACTGGTTGGCATCAGGGTGATTTCTAGAACGCACCCCGTCCAGAAAACTATAGGCGGCCGCGCCAAAACCGGCGTATTCTTCGTTGTGCCAATACACGAGATTGTGTTTGGAGGCATGGCCCGGCCGGGCATAATTGGATATTTCATAATGATCGTAAGTCGCCAGTATCTCCTCAGCCTGCTGATACATTGTGAGCCACTGTTCTTCGTTGATGGCGTCCGCACTGCGAAGTTCAAACGGCGTGCCGGTCTCGTACGTAAGACCATAGGCGGCCACATGGGGAGGCCGAAGTGCAATGCATTGTTCCAGCGTCGTTTTCCACGCCTCGATGGGCGGCGCGCCGAATATCAAATCCATATTCCAGTTTTCAAACACATCAGCCACGATTCCACAGGCCCGCCGGGCCGTGGCTGCATCGTGTCGCCGCCCCAGATACCGCAGCACTTCATCATCAAAGCTTTGTACCCCCAGACTCACCCGGTTGATGCCAAGATCGCGCCATCCATGAACCAGGTCCGGTGTCACATCATCCGAGTTGGCTTCAAGGGTGATTTCCGGGGTATGTAAACGAAACCGTTGGTATATCGTCTTGAATAACCGCGACACTTGCGCCTGCGATAACAGGGAAGGGGTGCCACCGCCGATGTATACGCTCAGTGCATCGCCTGGACCTGCGAATTCAGAAATTTCACGGCATAGGGCGTCAAGATATATCTCCGGCACACCGCCGGGAATTGCCCGGCTGACAAAATCGCAGTAGGGGCATTTGGTGCGGCAAAAGGGGATATGGATGTAGATGGCCAGGGTCGAATGGCACTCACATAAATCCGCAAAAGGAGGGACAGACACCCCAAAAGCATTCTGGTAATGGCGAGGGTCAGGTTGTTGGGTTGCTTTTGGGGAGTCAGTCCCTCTTTTTGCTTTGTTTTCACGCTGAATTTTCAATAAAAATCCTTAAGTAAGTGCCATACGAACCAGCATCGCGTATGACTATCCGGCATCCGGGGTTTCGGGCAAGGCCAGCCGCTGTTCGCGTTCATAGGCGATAGCCAACGCCACAATCATCCACGGGGTGGTTATTAATATCCCTGCTATACAGAGTAAAAAGCTTCCCAAAACAGAAAGAGGCAACCCTATCGTAAAAATGATCCCCGTTAAAAAATTGATAGAAATTGCGGATAATATAAATGACAACACGCAATAGATCCCAACGATTCCCAGCAAGGGCAGGAATATCCCTGCCATCTGAAGGATAGACAATCCGGCCCAAAGAATCAGCCACTGGCGGAGATTGCCCCACACCATGGTGCGGCTGGCCTCCATCGTTTCCCATGCGCCCTTTTTATAGTCGTGGATGAAGAAAAAAGAGGGCGCATACAGCACAATAATCGCGCAAGCCGGGACGAGGCACATTGTCAGGCTTACAGAAAAGGTGAGGCTGAACACCACAACATTATGGGTCATCCAGGCCAAATATATTGCGGCTATTGCAGGAACCAACAATACAATAATGCAGGCCAAGCCGAATAACGTCATGATCGCGCCAACAAGGCAGGTTGGGAGAAACCGCTGAAATCCGGCAAAGAGTGCGTCCCACTTGACAGGCGCACCCCGGACTCCCGCCAGCGCAATGACGCACAGCCCATACCACATTGGCCCGGCCAGAAGCAGGCTGCCAATGAACGGCAGGACGGATCCCGCCACGGAAACGATGACATTAAACAGAATATGGCCGAGAAACAGGATGAGAAAATTCGCCGCGAAAACCCGCCAGGAAGCAGCGATGATTTCGCCGATGTGGAATTCCGCGCGATGTGTACCTGAAGACATATGCATACTTTCCTTGTAGAAAACTGTGTTCTACTCATATTCATTTGACATGCATGATAACAAAACAAAAGGGTGTAGGCGAAAGTGGCTGCTACTGGCCTTTGTTATTTTTTGTGTGCTCAGGAATATTCCGGTGTTTCCGTTTTCGTGGCTGGTGCCATAAAAGGCGGGGAAATGATGTTTGGTGGGTTCCGCTTCGTTTCAACCACCCTTACAAACTGTGAACTTGTCATTGCGAGGAGTCTTCGACGAAGCAATCCCGCACTTACTTTACCAAGACCCTGTACCATCTCTATACATCATTGCTTAATCATTCACAGTGGGGGGCGCAGGGACAATCTTCCCAAGCATGAGGTTGTCACTATTGCGAGATTGCTTCGTCGAAGACTCCTCGCAATGACAAGTTGGGCAATGATGGGCAAGATTGATCAATCCCCGTCGGGTTCTTCTGGTGTAATCTCCGCGAGGACCAAGGGCTTGGCCGAAATGGGCGGGGCTTCGGTGCGGAAGGTGAATTCGAGCTGTTGGCGGCGTATGAAGTTATACCGTTTTAGGAGGCGCAGGGTCTGGAGGGTTTGCGAGGGAGCGTAGTTTCCGTCCGCGCTGATACGCGCCAGCATGTCCTGTAAAATAGTGGGAAACTCGATGATGTGGCCGATATCCATTTCGCGGAGCAGTTCGATGGTTTTGGCGCGGGGCCCGGCGGAATTCGGCAACTCCGAAATGACCAGGATGGTGGTAAAGTCATCCGCGCCGAAGACATTTTCCGCGAGAGCATGTATCTCCTCGCCCGCCACGTGCCCGAGCACATTGGTGTTTTCCACGACGGAGGGGTAAAACCGGTCGGCGTGCCACGCGCGCACTTCGACCACGGCCCGGTACAGGTACGGGATGTCTTCGGCGCGCAAGAGAAAATCCACTTCGCGGCGCGACTCCGGGTTGGTGTGCTCGACGAAGAGCAGGTACCCCGGATCGGCCACGTGCGGAAACGCCTCGTGCCGCCAATGCGTGAGCACGTGAAAAAGGTTGAGTTCAAAAAACTCGCGAACCAATTGCATGTTCAATTCACTCATGACGGCGTCTCCGGGCGTTAGCTTCCCAACAATTGTTTTCCTGCGGCATGTTCGGGCTCTATTTCAAGCACACGCTTTCCGATATCGCGGGCGGCGTCCGCGCGGCCCATGCGCTGCAAGCAGAGGCCTTGCTTGGCCAGAATATCGGCGAGGGTGAAATGCGCATCGTAGGCCCCATACTGACGGCCCGGCTGGGCGCACTCCGCGGCGCGCTGGAAAAACTCCGCCGCTTTGTCGAAGATTTGCTGGACGAACTGGACTTCGCCGCGCAGGAAGTATCCTTCGGGCTGGGCGGGATTGGCCTCGATGTGTTTTTCGATCAGTGCCTCGGCGCGCTGCAGGGCATCGGTGGAGATATCCGGGCGGTTGGCGAGAACCGCGGCGCGGCCCAGGAGATAGAAGGTGCCAAAATTGGCCCCGCCCTGCGAAACGGCCGTCTGGCAGAGCAGCACGGCAATGTCCCAATTGGACCGTTGAAAGGCGCAATAGGCCATGCCCAGGCTGGCGCGGGCGTTATCCGGCTTGATTCGCGAGATTTCCTCGAAGATGGCCTGGGCGCGGTCCGGCATGCCCATATCCAGGAGCGCGAAACCAAGGTCCAGACGGGGGGGGACCAGGTTCGGGCGGCTTTTGATCACAAAATGGAAATATTCGCTGGCCTTTTGCGCCTGCCCCATACGGAGGTAACATTTGCCGAGATGGTGATACGCGGAGTAATGCGTCCGGTCCATCTTGATGGTTTGTTCAAAAAACTTGATCGCCTCCGGCAAGTCGCCCTTCATGCTGGCGGTCACGCCTTCATCGTAATAACTGTCCGCATTTTCTCCGCCAAATACCATACTCGAAGTTCCTTATGCCGGGCCGCGCAGCGCAATCAGCGCCTGGCGGACCTGGTCCTCGGTTATATCCGTTCGCTGCACTACATGGCCCAGGGCGTCCGGCAAAACGAATTTCAACGTGCCCGCGCGGGCCTTTTTGTCCTTTTTCATGGCCGACAGGGTCGCTTCCACCGGCACGTCATTCCAGGCCACCGGCAGATCATACGCCGTGCAGCAGGCGCGCTGCCGTTGCACAAAGGCGTCATCCACCAAGCCCAAATCACGCGCCAGATACCCGGCCGCCATCATGCCCAGCGCCACCGCTTCGCCATGCAGATAATGCGTATACTGCGTGACGGATTCAATGGCATGGCCGAACGTGTGCCCGTAATTCAGGATGGCGCGCAGGCCCTGTTCCGTCTCGTCTTCCGCCACCACCGCCGCCTTGATTTCACACGACCGCCGAATCGGATATTCCAGCGCGGCCCAGTCCCGTGCAAGAATGGCCTGCGCGTGTGATTCCATATAGTTGAACAACTCCGCATCCGCGATCACGCCGTGCTTGATGATTTCCGCGATGCCCGCCCGGAGTTCGCGGTCCGGCAGGGTGCGCAACAGCGTCAGATCAATAAGCACGGCTTTGGGTTGGTGAAATACGCCAATCGTGTTCTTGCCGAGCGGATGATTCACACCGGTCTTTCCTCCCACGCTCGAATCCACCTGCGCCACGATGGTCGTGGGAATTTGAAGGAAGGGAATGCCGCGCATGAACACACCGGCGGCGAATCCCGCCATGTCCCCCGCGACTCCGCCGCCCAGGGCGATAATGAGGCTCGAACGGTCCAGGCCGCCTTCGAGAAATGCGCCGCAGATGGCTTCCACCTGGTCCATCCGCTTGTATTCCTCGCCTGCGGGAAAGGAATACAAAACACACTTCAAGCCCGCCTGATGCGCCAGTTCGAGCACGCGTGCGGCATACAACGGCCCCACCTGACTGTCCGTGACGATCCCAACGACGCCCTTCACGCGAACCTGCCGCAACGCCTCCGGCAACAGTTCAAGCACGCCTTCCCCAATATGAATGGGATAGGCGCGATCACCCAGAGGCACTGTAAGCGTTGTGGCCATTGTTTTGTCCTTATACCGTTACTTTGATTGTGCGGCCGGTGTCGGAGGCCTTTTCCGCCGCCAGAATCACCGCCAGGGATTTCATGCCCTCTTCGCCGGGACAATAGGGCGCTTCCAATCCCATGATCGCGCGGCAGAACGCGCCGCCCACGTCAATTCCCCAGCCCGCGTCCGCATTGGTGGGCGGCGGCGGCATGGGAAAGTTAATTTCACAACCGGGTTTCACCAATTGCGCCACCAGCGGCTTGCCCGGGAACAAACTCACCGCGAGCGTGCCATTGGCGCAATGCAGAATCATGTAATTGGCTTCCATGCCCTTGACCGTCCACGAAGATGCCAGCGTTCCGAGGGTGCCATCCGAAAACTGGAGCGTGGCGACAAAATTGTCCTCGACGTCCGTGTTTTTCTTTTCCAGGCGCCCATAATGCGCCGATACTTCCACAATCTCCTTGCCGGTCAGGTAGCGGATCAGGTCGGCTTTATGCACGCCCAAATCCGCCATGGCGCCGAACCGCGCCTCTTTCTTGCGGAAAAACCATTTGCCCGTGGGGCTCCAGTATTCCGGGCCTTCATGGCCGAACATGGCGGTGACGTGAAGAATCTTGCCCATGATGCCGCTCTCGAGCACTTCCTTCGCCTTGCGGTGCGCGGGAAACCGGCGCTGGCTCTGGTTCACCATCAACAACACGCCCGCCTTCTTTGCCGCGGCGATCATCGCCTTGGCTTCCTTCAGACTCGTGGCCATGGGCTTTTCCACCAGCACGTGACATCCGGCCTTCGCCGCCGCGATGGTCACCGGCCCGTGTAATACATTGGGCAGGCATACCGACACCGCGTCCACGCCGCCGGATTTCAACAAGGCCCTATAATCCGTGAATACCTTGGCCTTCGGCGCATACTGATTCGCCAAGGCTTCCGCCTTGCTCTTGATCACGTCGCAGAACGCCGCCAGTTCCGCTTCCGGAGCCGCGGCATAATCCGGCACATGCAAATGTTGCGCAATGGCGCCGCAACCGATAATTCCAATCTTCAGCGCATTCATTCAGGAATATCCTCTCGTTCCAAATTGAAAAATGCCCGGGCCCAACCCGCGGCCCGCCTGAAAAGGGTATTGTAGTCACCCCGCCGGAAACGGCGCAACCTGTGCGCCTTCCGCCGGGCGGCGGTTTTAATTTTTACCCCGCATCATGGTACAAACAGGCGCATAACCGAGGATGACTAACGGGCGGAGCGAAACCATGATAAAATCGGGGAACCGGGCGATCCTATTGAAGGCGGCGATGGAACAGTTCGCGGAAACGGGTTTCCATGACACCGCGATGGAAACTATCCTGCGGCGCACCCGCTTTTCCAAGAATACGCTGTACGCGGGCTTTTCCAATAAGGACGCCCTGATCATCGCCACCCTGATTGAATACCGGAAACAGTGGTTGGAATGGTTCGCCGGGGCGGTCGAGGAATACAGCATCGAACCCATGGAGCGCCTGGTTGGGCTGTTTGACCTGCTCGGCGCATGGTTCCAACAGCCGTCCTTCCGCGGATGCCTTATTACCCAAGCCCTGATGGAATATCCCGGCCCCAAACACCCCATTCACAAAGCCGCCCTGCGCCAAAGACAGATTATCCACGCAAAACTCCATGAATGGGTGAAAAAAGCCCTCCGGCCCGCGCCGGATTCCCTTTGCACCATCGTGGATATGCTGTTCGACGGCGCCATTCTCACCGCGCAATGCTCCCCCACATCCGAACCCGCAAAAGAGGCACGGATGATGCTGGAACGCATAATTAAATAACCGGAGTGGGTAAAAAAGGGGTAACAGAATGGATAATGTCTCTTAGATTCTTTTTCAATTCTTCCAGTGTTTCACCCTGGGTCCAATAATCTGGATATTCCTCCAAATACCCAAGCCAGAACTCTTCATCCTGCCAATAGATAAACCGCTGAGTGTTCATAAACACACGTACACTTTCGTTCCACTTCCTCGGTCCTGCTTTATAGGCAGCACAATCTGAAACCATATCAAACCCGGCATTTATCTTGCCGTGAGAAAAGCATACCACAACTATTTCAAAATTCCAGTAGTCCGTCTTTTCGCATTTTCCAGTCTGTTTCTGGTACAATAACATTATAAATACCACCCCGCCGGATACGGGCGTTCTTTTTGGGTTTCAACCAAGCAGGCTTGAATGAATTCTATTGAAAAAATACGAAATGTCGCGATCATCGCGCATATTGACCACGGCAAGACGACGCTGATCGACAGCATCTTCCGGGCCACACGGCTTTTCCGGGAGAATGCGCGCGTGGCCGAGCGCGTGATGGACAACAACGAATTGGAGCGTGAACGCGGTATCACCATCCGCGCCAAGCATTGTTCCGTCGAATGGAACGGCTACCGGATCAATATCATCGACACGCCGGGTCACGCGGATTTTTCCGGCGAGGTCGAGCGCATCCTCTCGATGGTGGATTCCGTGCTGCTGCTGGTGGACGCCAACGAAGGCCCCATGCCCCAGACGCGCTATGTGCTCATGCGCTCGTTGCGGCTTGGCCTGCGCCCCATTGTGATTGTTAATAAGGTGGACCGCCCGCTGGCCGACCCCATGAACGCCCTGCACAAGACCTTTGATCTTTTCCTGGAATTGGGCGCGGATGACGACCAGTGTGATTTTGCCGTGCTCTACGGCTCCGGCCTGCACGGCTGGATTGTGCGCGATCTCGATACAGACCCCCGCACAGGAATGAACGCCCTCTTTGAAACCATTGTGGAAAGCGTGCCGCCGCCCCAAGGCAATCCCGAAGCTCCATTCCTGATGCAGGTCAGCACCATCGGATGGCGCGACCATATCGGACGCACCGGCACGGGCCGCATTTTGCAGGGAACCCTTCGCAAGGGGCAGGACATCAACCGTGTGACCACGCAATGGAAGGAAGGGAGCGGCCCAGGCCGGAACATCGGCGGCCAAGGCCATGAATTCGAGGTCACCGGGGTATTTCCCGAGCGCGTCAATTATCTCTGGGTTACGCGGGGGCTGGACACGGTCGCGGTGGAGGAAGCGGTCACGGGTGACATTGTCACCCTTGCCGGCCCGAAAGAAATCACCATTGGGGACAGCATCACCGCGCCTGAAATCGAAAATCCGGGATTGCCCCCGCTCGAAATCGAGGAACCCACCGTTTCCATGTTGTTTCTTGTGAACACCGGCCCATTCGCTGGAAAAGACGGCAATGCCGTTACGCTCCGCCAAATCCGGACGCGCCTCGAACGGGAACTCCGGACCAACATCGCCCTGCGGGTGGAAGAAGTGGACCGGAGTGATGGGTTCAAAGTCTCCGGACGCGGCGAGTTGCATCTTGCCATTCTCATCGAGGAAATGCGGCGCGAAGGTATGGAACTGTGCGTTTCGCCGCCGGAAGTCATTACGAAGCTGGACAAAGAGGGCCGTCTGCTCGAACCCATGGAAGAATTGAGCATTGATGTTCCCCTCGAACACCAAGGAGTCGTTATCGAGAAGGTGTCGCAGCGCAAGGGCGAATTGACGCACATGGGCAATGACGGGCGCGGCATCGTCCGCCTCGAATTCCGCATTTCGACCCGCGGCCTCATCGGCTACCGCAATGAATTCCTCACCGACACCCGCGGCCTCGGCATCATGGCCTCCCGGTTCATCGGTTACGGCCCCTGGAATGGCGACATCGTCTCGCGCAGCCGCGGTTCGATGATTAGCATGGACACCGGCGCCGCCACTTCCTACAGCCTCGAAAATCTCCAGGAGCGCGGCACCTTGTTTGTATCCCCCACCGAACCGGTCTACACGGGAATGATCGTAGGGGAACATGCCCGCCCGAACGATCTCCCCTGCAACCCCACGAAACGCAAAGCGCTCACCAACCACCGCGCCGTGGGCAAGGACCATTCCATCGGTCTAGACGTGCCCCGGCGGCTCACCCTCGACACCGCCCTCGAATGGATCGCCCCCGGCGAACTCCTCGAAGTCACTCCCAGGTTTGTACGGCCCCGCAAGGCGATTATTGACGCCGAAGCACGCAAGCGGGAAGAAAAACGGCGTGCCGAAGCCTGTTGATCCCGTCTTCCGGCGAGCATTTCGCATTTGCGGCTATCTATTTGGTAAACTTGGAGATAGATAAGCGGCGCGGCGTTTTTAACGCGGCGCACGGAGGTTTGCATGAATCAACGGAATACCAAGGTTGAGTTTTTCGCGCTGTTGACGTTTCTTGTGGTGGCGGCGCTCCTGCTGACGAACGGGTTCGTCGCCCGCATTTCCGCCCAGGGAAAAGATGTGGATGTCTACCAGGCCATCGAGCCGGTGGGCATCGTATTGGATAAAATACGGACCGATTATGTCCGGGATATCAGCACCGAGCATCTTGCCGAAGGCGCCTTGGCCGGCATGATGGGGTCACTGGACCGGCACAGCTCCTTTGTGACCGCGGAAGAAATGAAAGCCTTACAGGAGGACACCAGGGGCGAATTTGAAGGCATTGGGGTGTCCATCCGCATGGATGAGGAAAAAAATATTATTGTATTCAAGCCCATTCCGGACTCTCCCGCCGCCAAGGCCGGTCTCAAACCCTTCGACATCATCAAGAAGATTGACGGACTGTCCACGGAGGGCATGAGCCTCGACGATGCGGCCAAGCGCATTCGCGGTCAGAAGGGCACTTCGGTAAAGCTGACGGTTCAACGCAAGGATAACGCGGGCGTCGAGGAAACCCTCGAGTTTACCGTCAAACGCGCCAAAGTGCCGCTGGAAAGCATTACCGAAGCCCGTTTGCTGGAGGGCGGCGTTGGCTATATCCGCATCAGCGATTTCAAAGACACCACGGCCCGTGACATCCACAAACAAATCAAGGATTTTCTCGAAAAAGGCATGAAAGCATTCGTTTTGGACCTGCGCTGGAATCCCGGCGGGTTGCTAAGCGCCTCGCAGCAGGTGTGTGAACTCTTTCTGCCCAAAGGCTCCCTCGTCACCTACACCAAAGGCCGCAATGACACCCAAGGCAACCCCAATAAAGACAACATGAAACTGTTCACGGAAGAAAAACCGGTGTTGCCGCCCAACATGCCCATGGCCGTGTTGGTGAACGACCAGACCGCCAGTTCCGCCGAAATCGTCACCGGCGCGCTTCAATTCCACCAGCGCGCGATTGTGGTGGGCGTCAAAACCTTTGGCAAGGGCAGTGTGCAGACGATTATTCCCCTGGAACGGCCCAAAATGACCGCCCTGCGGCTCACCACCGCCTTGTATTACACGCCGGCCGACGTAACCATCGACCACCAGGGCATTCTGCCGGATGTCGAGGTGGAACTGACGAAAGACGCGGAAAAAGCCCTTGCGAAGCAGATGTACCGGTCCTATGAAAAAGACCCCACCAAACTGAACGAACAGAATCACGGGTCGGTCACGGGCAACACGGTGGTCAAGGAAGTGGCGCCGCCTTCCGAGTCCGAAACCAAACTGGCGAAAGAACTGGGCGCCGCCTACGATGAAGAAACGGAAAAACTGTTTAACGAATTCATGAAACGGCTGAAAGCCACCTCGGGCGCGGTGGATGATTCGCCGCTGCTCCGTGCCGTGGAAATTTTGAAAGAAGACGCGGTATGGGACAACCTGCTCAAGAAATATCACAAGGATATCCGGGAAACCCAGGTGGCGGCGGACCCGAAGGAAGTGGAAAAGCTTCCGGAAAGCGAACGTCAGCTCTTGGAATCCCCCGGAGAGGGGCCGGAAGGTCCGGAGTCCAATCCGGGTAATCAATAGCATCGTGTTTGTACAGGATGGCACCGGACTATATCGGAATGAGAAGGAGGCTTTATGGCCCGGAGTGATGGCCGTGCGCCGGACGCGTTGCGCCCGGTAACCCTTCAACGCCACTACACCCGTTATGCGCCCGGTTCTGTGCTGGCCGCCTTTGGTGAAACCCAGGTCATTTGCACCGCCATGTTTGAACCCCGCCCCCCCGCGTGGCTCAAAGATTCCGGCCAGGGATGGGTCACGGCGGAATACGGCATGCTGCCCGGCTCTTCCCAGGAACGGATACACCGGGACGCCAATAAAAAAGGGCGCGCACTCGAGATTGGCCGCTTGATCGGACGTTCTTTGCGCGCGGTAGTGGACCTCAAGGCCCTGGGGGAGTGCCAGGTGATCCTGGATTGCGATGTCATCCAGGCCGATGGCGGAACCCGCACCGCCGCCATCACCGGCGCGTTTGCCGCCCTGCACGACGCGCTCGCCTTTGCCGTCGAACAAGGCAACCTGTCCTCCATTCCAATTCTATCGCCTTGTGCCGCCGTGAGTGTGGGGGTTATTGAGGGCGTGCCCATGCTGGACCTCTGTTACGAGGAGGATGTCCGCGCCTCCGTCGACATGAATCTGGTCATGGACGCACACGGACGCATGATAGAAATCCAGGGTACCGCGGAGCGTGAACCTTTCGACCGGAATCGTTTGGACGAATTGCTCGCCCTCGGGGAAAAAGGCATTCAAGAACTAATCCAAAAACAACGGGAGGCGCTGGGCCTTGGCTAAGACTCTGTTGATTGGCTCCAATAACCGCGACAAGGCAAAGGAACTCGCGGATTTGCTCGAAGGCTTGCCTTGGGACGTGAAATGCCTCGCGGACTTCCCGCCCATCGAGGAGCCGGAGGAAACCGGCGTCACCTTTGAAGAAAATGCCTGCCTCAAGGCCCGGTATTACAGCGAGGCGTTTACGGTGGCGGCGGTCGCCGACGACTCCGGACTGCTCGTGGATGCACTGAACGGGGAACCGGGCGTGCGGTCCGCGCGTTATGCCGGAGAACCGCCTGATTATGGCAAAAACAACGAGAAATTGCTGGAAAACCTGGCGGAGGTCCTCTGGCATGAACGCACCGCGCGGTTCATGTGTTGCGCGGCCTTTATCGAACCCGGCGGCGAACCCCATATCGAGATTGGAACCTGCGAAGGCCATATTGCCATGGAGTGTTTTGGAAAAAACGGTTTTGGATATGACCCCTTGTTTGTGCCGGAAGGATATGACTGCACGTTTGCCGAAATGAAACCGGCACAGAAGCACGCCTTGAGCCACCGCGGGGCCGCATTCCGGAAAATCCGCGCTTATCTGGAAACCCGGTCGTGAAAATCGTGCCCCCCACCCCGGAAGGCCTTGCCGAGGCGGCCAGGTTGTTGCGCCGGGGGGAAGTGGTGGTGTATCCCACCGAAACCGTGTATGGATTGGCGGTGGACCCCGCTTCGGAATCCGCTCTCGAACGTTTGTTTGCCGTTAAAGGACGCCGGGAAGACCATCCCGTGTTGCTCATCATCGCGGATGCCCTGCAACTCCAGCCGTGGGTTGCGGAAATCAGTGCAAACGCCCAAGCCTGCATGGAGGTCTTCTGGCCGGGTCCCTTGTCACTGTTGTTCCCCCATGCGGATGGACTTCCCGCCGCACTAACCGCCGGGTCCGCCAAAATATGTGTACGATGCCCCGCCTGCCCTGTGGCGCGGGAACTTTGCCGTGTGTTCGGTGGCGCAGTGACCTCTTCCTCCGCCAATCGTTCCGGCGAGCCGCCTGCACGGTCCTTGCAGGAATTGCATCTGGACGGCGTGGCCTTGGGCGTGGACGGAGGGGTGTTGCCGGCCCGCGTGCCGTCCACTGTGTATGATCCGGACGGAGACCGCATCCTGCGCGCGGGGGATATTACCTGGGAACAATTGCGCGCCCTCCGTTGAATTTGCCCGGCGGGTGGAATGCACCGTACAATACCTCTCGGATTGTTGTTAAGCAGCACTAAACAGGGATGAAAGCAGTATGCGAATCGCGGTAGGTTGTGATCATGCGGGTTTTGACGAACCCAAGCCTTATTACAAACCGGAGATCGTCAAACATCTGGAAGCACGGGGCGTTGACGTGCTGGATTGCGGCACGGACGGCCCGGAATCCGTGGATTACCCCGACTATGCCGCGAAAGTATGTCAAGCCATTCTCAATGGAGACGCGGAACGCGGCGTGCTGTTGTGCGGCACCGGCATGGGCATTGCCATGGCGGCTAACCGCTTCAAGGGCATCCGCGCGGCGGTATGCATCTCCCCGGATATGGCCCTTTTGGCGCGTACGCACAATGATGCGAACATTATTGCCCTGGGCCGCCGCATTCTCTCCCTGGAGGAGTGCCTCCACTTGATTGATATTTGGCTGGACACGCCGTTCAGCGAGGGCGAACGCCATCTGCGCCGCATCGCCAAGATGGGATGAACGCCGCACGCGCAAGGACCGCAGGACAGTGTGGGACGAAACACCGAAAAGAAACAGGACATGAGCCAATTAACCCCGCGTGAAATTGTTGAAGAATTGGATAAATACATCATCGGCCAGCAGGAGGCCAAGCGGAAAGTCGCCATTGCGCTGCGCAACCGCTGGCGCCGCCGCCAATTGCCGGATTCGCTGCGCGACGAAGTGATGCCCAAGAACATCATCATGATCGGTCCCACCGGCGTGGGAAAAACCGAGATTGCGCGCCGCCTCTCCAAACTCGCCGACGCCCCTTTCGTGAAAGTCGAAGCCTCCAAGTTCACGGAAGTCGGCTATGTCGGACGCGATTGTGAATCCATGATCCGCGAACTCGCCGACGTGGGCGTCAATCTGGTCCGCGAAGAAATGAAAAAAGACGTGGAAGGCCGGGCGCGTGAGAACGCCGAACACCGCCTGCTTGATCTGCTGCTGCCCCCACAGCCCTCCCGGCCCCAACGGGTCTATCGTCCGGGCGACCCCGAGGCGGGCGATGAAGCCCCCGCCCCGCAAGCCGAAGCCGCGGAAGCGCATACCCGCGAGGTGATCCTGCGCAAGTTGCGCGCGGGCGATCTTGATGATCGCGAGGTGGAGGTGTCCGTCCGCGACACGTCCATGACCCCCATGATGCAGGTTTTTTCCAATGCCGGTATCGAGGAAATGGGCGTCAACCTCCAGGAAATGTTTGGGCGGATCATGCCGCAGAAAAGCCGCCAGCGGAAGGTTTCCGTGGCCGAAGCCCGGCAACTCCTCGAACAGGAAGAAATGCAAAACCTGATAGATATGGAGGCCGTGACCGCACGCGCCATCGAGCGGGTCGAAAACGATGGCATCGTCTTTCTCGACGAGATTGACAAAATAGCCGGCCGGGGCGCGCCCGGACACGGGCCGGACGTCTCCCGTGAAGGCGTGCAACGGGATATCCTGCCCATTGTGGAGGGCAGCACGGTCATAACGAAGTACGGTCCCGTCCGGACGGATCACATCCTGTTTATTGCCGCGGGCGCGTTCCATATCGCCAAAGTGGCCGATTTAATCCCCGAGTTGCAGGGGCGTTTCCCCATCCGGGTGGAACTCGGCAGCCTCTCCGCCAAAGATTTCGAGCGCATTCTGCTCGAACCCCAAAATTCTCTGATCAAGCAATATTGCGCCATGCTGGAGACCGAAGGCATTGCCCTGGAATTTACCGGCGGCGCCATCGAGGCCATTGCACACATCTGCCAGCGTGTAAACGATGAAACGGAAAACATCGGGGCGCGCCGCCTCCACACCATTATGGAATACCTGCTGGAAGACCTTTCCTATGACGCCCCCACCAAACGGGGTGAACGCTTTGTCATTACCGAGGAAGAAGTCAAAACCCGGTTGTCGGACATCGTTGAAGATCAGGATTTAAGCCGCTACATTTTATGACGTGTTCTGTTGATCTATCCAGGAAACAACCGAGGCGCCTCGTCCACGTATGATGCGTTTCTCTGAACTTGAATCCCTGGGAATCGCCGTGGCCGCCATCTCGGATTGTTCCGACGGAGACTGCTCCGGGCACACTTCCTCCAGGGAAAACCGGCGGTGTTTTCTTGAACGCTGCGGTGTTCCCCCGCACGGTCTCCTATGCCCCAGACAGGTCCATGGGACAACAGTGTTGCCGGTTTCCAAGGACGGCCAGGGGAAAATCGCCGTGGGACACGCCGAGGTTAACACGGAGGCGGATGGGTTGTGCACCAATCTTCGTGGTGTCCCATTGGGGATCGCCGTGGCGGACTGTGTGCCGGTATTTCTTGTGGTCCGTGGCGGAAAGGCGGGCGCGTTGGTGCATGCCGGACGCGAAGGCACGTATCAGGGCATTAGTTCCGCCGCCGTCACCACGTTATGTCGCGCCTATGAGGTCACTCCGGAAGAAATGTACGCGGTGATAGGCCCTTCCGCAGGCCCCTGCTGCTACGAAGTATCCCCCCAACTGGCCCAGCAATTCCTTCAGGCGGGGCTCCCCGCCAACGGGCGTTTTTTGGATCTTTGGGGCGCCAACCGCCAACAATTGGTATCCGCCGGGGTACCCGCGCGCCAAATTACCCTGTCAGGCCAATGCACCATTTGCGGCGGCGCCTTCCATTCCTACCGGGTGACCGGCACCCCGCAACGAAATCTTGCCCTTTTGATGCTGTAATGCGATGACGTGGAATGCGGGAATAAACATTTTTTCGCAGGTTGATCTAAAGTCCCTTTCAGAATACGCAATAATCGCAGATTGAAGTCTTGCTTGTAGCATCATGGTATTGCATGCCGGGGAATATTTATGCTAGACTAACCGCTGCAAAACTGCTACTTTGCGAAGGAGTGGGTCTTGGCCCACTCTTTTTATTGCACGACAGAGGTGAATAGTGGACAAAGACGCGGTCATACGGCAAGGATGGGAGTTGTTCGAGCCCTATCTGGCGGCCCATGGGTACGCGTTGGTGGAGATCGAGTTTTCCACGCAGTATGGCCGGAATGTGTTTCGCCTGTTTATTGATAGAGAACCGAAAGGAGTGACGTTGGACGACTGTACCGCGGCCGCACAGTTATTAAGTCCGTTATTGGACACGCATGACGTGTTTCCCGGTCAGTACGTGTTGGAAGTGTCCTCGCCGGGGTTTGACCGGCCCCTGCGCAAGCCGGGCGATTTTCGCCGTTTTATTGGAGCGCCTATCCGGCTGGTTACCCATACGCCGGTAAATGGCCGGAAAAAATTTACAGGTAGTTTGCTTGACTTCCAGGAGGGCCGGATTCTCCTGGAGTGCGATGGAATGCCGTATGAGATTCTGCTGGAGAATCTTAAAAAGGCCAATCTGAATCGCTAAGGAGAATGTAGTGAACCAAAACTTGCGAGTAATCTTGCAGCAGCTTGAAGTGGAGAAAAGCATCGATCGCACGACGCTGCTCGAGGCGATTCGCATGGCGATCGAGAGCGCCGCGCGGAAAAGCATGTGCAAAACGGCGAATATCACGGTGGAAGTGGACCCGGACACCTTGAACTTTAAAGTGTTTGAAATTCGCACGGTCATGGAGACGGTCTCGGATCCCGCCGCCGAAATCTCTCTCGAAGAAGCGCTGCAGCTCAACCCGGAAGTCGTTCTGGGCAACCGGCTGAAAGTTCCCACCGAACCCAAGGATTTTGGCCGCATCGCCGCGCAAACCGCCAAACAGGTGATTATCCAACGCATCAAGGACGCGGAACGCGACAAGATTTTTTCCGAATTCAAGCAGCGGCAAGGCGATTTGGTCACGGGGGCCGTCAAGCGCAACAGCCACGGCAACATTATTGTCACGGTCGGACGCGCCGAGGCGGTGGTCCCCTACCGCGAACAGTCCCCGCGTGAGAATTTCAAACCGGGCGACCGCATTCGCGCGTATCTTCTGGAAGTGGACAAATCCTCGCGCGGCCCGCAGATCGTGCTTTCCCGCACCTCCCCCGAATTGGTCCGTTCCCTGTTCGAACTCGAAGTCCCCGAAATCTATGACGGCACCGTGGAGATCAGGGCGATTGCCCGGGAAGCCGGAAGCCGCACCAAGGTGGCCGTGAAATCCAACGACGGCAATGTGGATCCCGTGGGCGCGTGCGTGGGCATGAAAGGCTCCCGCGTGCGGGCGGTGGTCGAAGAATTGTCCGGCGAGAAAATTGACATTGTGCGCTGGAGTGATAATCCCGTGGAACTGTGCGCGAACGCGTTGAATCCCGCGGACATCATCGACATCCAGGTAGAACCGGAAAAGGGCGCGATTCGCGTCCTGGTGCCGCAGGATCAATTGTCGCTCGCCATCGGAAAGCGCGGCCAGAACGCCCGCCTCGCCTCGAAATTGATCGGCTGGAATATTGACATACGGGGCGATGGCGCGCCGGATCAGCCCGTTCAGGACGGGGATACCTCGGAACAGGAGCATGCCGCCGCCGAGCCGCCCATGGACGGAACCGGCGAACCGGCGGAATGAGTGAATGGATGCACCGGGCATTTCCGGTGTGCGTTAATACACGGTTGGAGATTGTAGTAGATGCAGACTATTGCCGGTTTGGCGACACGCCTTGACATGAGCGCGGAAGAAGCGGTGGAAACCCTTCGTAAATTGCGCTGTGACATCGAAGGCGTGGAGTCCCTCATCAGCAATGAGCAGATGGACATGCTCATTCAAATCGACGAGGACCCCAAGGTGCTCGAGCGCCTTCTCGACGATATCGCAAAGAAGGAGGACCGGGACCGCAAGCGCAACGAGCGTCTGCAACAAGCCGCCAAACGCGCCGCCGCCAAACGCAAGGCGGAGAAGGAAGAAGAAAAGCGCAGGGAAGAAGAAGAGAAGAAAAAGGCGGAACTCCTCCAGCGGGAAGAAGAAGGGAAACCCGCGAAGAAAAAAGCGGCACGGAAAAAGACCGGCGAAGAAGAAGAAGCGGCGGCGGAAGAACTGGAACCGGAAGCACAACCCCCCGCGCCCCTGGAAGCCCCCGGCGTGATTGTGACGTCCGAACCGCTCCCCGCGGAACCGGCGATCCTGGAAGTGCTCCCGCAGCCGCCTGCTCCGGAAGAAGAGATTCCGCCGGCCAAGCCGAAAGTCATCGCCGAAATCCTCAAGGAAGAACCGAAATCCAAGACCGGAAAACCGCGCCGGGGCGCCCTGGATGAAAAAGGCGCCATTCTCATTGGCGCCGCCGCGGAGGTCAAAGAACCCCTGGTCGAGATCGTGCGCGCCGACGGAACCGTGGTGACCGCCAAGGATTTGGACCTTGTGGAGCACGAGCCGCTGGCCATCACCGAAGAAGAACCGGAAGCCAGGGGCGTGTTGGCGGAAGCGGAACGCCAACAAGAAGAAGAAGAACGGCGCCGGGGCAAGCAAAAAGCCGCCAAACCCCTGCCCGTGCCCGACCCCGCCGTGGTCGCGGAAGTCATTCGCAAGGCCCACGAACGCAGCCGTCAAAAAGGCAGTGTAAAAGCCGCCGCCCCCATCCCCCCGGAAACCATCGATAAGGAATTGCTTTTCCGGGGCGAAGGCAAAAAGAGCGGGAAAACCGCCAAAAAACGGCAGAAACGCGCTGAAAAAGCCCGCATGCTCGAAGACAACATGCGCCGCGACGCCGCCGCCGCCGTCCGGGAATACCAGTCGGGCGGTTCGTTCGGCATGGCGCGCCGCAAAAAACGGAAACGGGTCCATGAAGAGTTGGGCGTGGCGACAGAGGAAGAACAGGGTGGCCTCATAGAAGTCACCGGGGCAATGACCGTGGAACAGTTGGCTTCCGCCATGGAAACACCCGTCAATGAAATCATCCTTCTTCTGATGGACGAAAATATCCTCGTAACCAAAAATCAGACGCTCGAACTGGACATGATCCGGAAGATTGCGGAAACACAGGGCTTTGATGTGGAAGTGGTTATCCCGGAAGAGGAAGACATCCTCGCCGAAGAACCTGACCAGCCTGAAGACCTCTGCTTGCGCCCGCCTGTCATCACGGTAATGGGCCATGTCGATCATGGAAAAACCTCCCTGTTGGACCGGGTCCGCAAGGCCAATGTGGCCGCAGGCGAAGCCGGCGGCATTACTCAGCACATCGCGGCCTACGATGTCGAAATGCCTTCCGGACGAGTGGTCTTCCTCGACACCCCTGGTCATGAAGCCTTCACCCATATGCGCGCCCGCGGCGCCAAAGTCACGGACGTGGTCGTCCTGGTAGTGGCCGCGGACGACGGTGTCCGCCCACAGACGCTCGAAGCGCTGGACCACGCCAAGGCGGGCGAAGTGCCCGTGGTGGTGGCGATTAACAAATGCGACAAGCCCGATGCCCAGCCCGACCGGGTCCGCCAGGAATTGTCGCAGTATGGATTGCTGTCCGAGGAGTGGGGCGGCAAAACCATCATGCGCAATATTTCGGCGAAAACCGGAACCGGCGTGGATGAACTCCTCGAAATGCTCGTGCTTGAATCACAGATGCTGGAACTGAGGGCCAACCCCAAAAAGCGTGCGCGCGGCGCCGTCATCGAGTCGGAAATCAGCCGCGGACAAGGCCCGGTGGCCTGGGTGTTGGTTCAAAACGGCACTCTCCGAGTAGGGGATGTATTCTTGTGCGGCAAGACATACGGCCATGTCCGCAGCATGACCAATTCCCGCGGCAAAATCCTGATGGAAGCCGGGCCCTCGACGCCGGTGCTCGTGACCGGGTTCAACAGCTTGGCTGATGCGGGCGACATTTTTGTGGTCACCCAGGATGAACGCACCGCGCGCGGCGTGGCGGAACAACGCCTGGCCCTGAGCAAGCAAAAACGCGGCCCCGCCCAGCATATAACCCTCGAAGATTTCCATGCGCGCATGCTCGCGGGCGAGCAGAAAACCTTGAACGTCATCATCAAGGCGGACGTGCAGGGTTCCGTGGACGTGCTTCAGTCCAGCCTCGCCAAACTGGGCAACGAAGAAGTCAGCATTCAGATTGTGCACGGCGGCGTCGGCGGGGTGAACGAATCGGATATCCTGCTGGCCAGCGCCAGCGACTCGGTAATCATCGGATTCCATGTGACCGCCAATGCCCGCGCGATGAAACTCGCTGAGCACGAAGGCGTGGAAATCCGCACGTACCGGGTGATCTATGAAGCCATTGACGAGATCAAACACGCCCTGGAAGGGTTGTTGGCCCCCGAATCGAAAGAAGTCGTGGCGGGGCATGCCGAAGTGCGCCAAATCTTCCGGTCTTCCGCCCTCGGCACCATCGCCGGATGCTTCCAATTGGACGGTGAAACCCAGCGTGGCGCACAGGCGCGGCTTATTCGCGACGATATTGTGCTGCATGACGGCCGGATCGGTTCCGTGCGCCGGGGCAAGGACGATGTCCGGTCCGTGCTCGCGGGATTCGAGTGCGGGATCAAGCTCGAAAAATACGACGACGTTCAGGTGGGCGATATTATTGAGACCTACCGGATGGAACAGGTGGCCAAGACCTTAAGCTAGGATCACCCCCGTGACCATCGGCGTGCTGCAAATGGACTTCCTGATTCCGGGCGCGCGTTCCCTCAAGGATAAGCGCCGCGTTATCAGCAGCCTGAAACAGCAGTTGGGCAACCGATATAACTGCTCGGTGGCCGAAACCGGTTTCCTGGACCTCTGGGGACGCGCCCAACTGACCGCGTGCGTGGTCTCCAATGAGAGCCGCCATGCCAATGATCAACTAAATGAAATCGCGCGGTTCGCGGCCAACAAGCCGGGCGCGGAACTGCTCGACTACCGGATTGAGATGCTATGAGTCAAACAGGACGTTCACAACGCGTCGCGGAACTGATCCGCGAGGAAATCGCCAAACTGATCATGCGGGGCTTGAAAGACCCCCGCATTGGATTCGTTTCCGTCATGGGTGTCCGCATGTCTTCCGATTTGCGCTATGCCAACGTATACGTGAGCCTTTACGGTTCCGAAAGCGAGAAAAAGGGGTCTCTTGCGGGATTACGGCATTCCGCCGGCTGGATTCGCCGTGAAATTGGCAAGTTCCTCCGCATGCGCTACACCCCGGAAATCCGCTTTTTCCCCGACGATTCCCTCGAAGAAGTGTACCACCTCGAAAAGGTCCTTCAGGTAATTCATGAAGAACAGAAACACACCCCCATGATCAAACTCGATTTGCAGGGGGTGCTCAACGATTTGGCCAATGCCTCCTCCATTCTCCTGACCACGCACGAAAATCCCGATGGTGATGCGGTCGGGAGCCTCCTCGGGCTGTATCATCTCTTAAAACTCATGGGCAAGGAACGCGTGGCTTGTGTCATGGCGGATCCCGTGCCCAACATCTACAAAAACCTCCCCGGCGCGAAACAGATCAAGGCGCCTGGCGGAAAACAACCCAACCCCGATGTGGGGGTGCTCATCGATGTTAGTTCCCTCGAACGTGTGGGCGCGGTGGCCCCATGGTTCGAGAATAAGAAACTTCTTGTGATTGACCATCACCTGGAAGAAGGCCAACCAGGCGCTTCCGGATTCATTGATCCTTCCTACGCCGCCTCCGGCGAAATCGTGGCGGATATGTTCGCCTTGGCCGGCGTGCCTTTGACCCGCGAAGCCGCGCACTGCCTCTATGTCGCCCAGATCACGGATACCGGCGGCTACCGCTATTCCAACACCAGCGTGCGTTCACACCATATCGCCGCCACCTTGCTGGAAACGGGATTGGACACCGCGGCCATATCCAGCGAAGTGTTCGAGGTGATGTCCAAACCGAAATTTGAATTGCTCCACCGCGTCATCGACCGGATGCGGATTCTTGCGGACGGGCGTCTGGCCTGGACCTATGTTACGGCCCGGGATCTCAGTGAAGCAAAAGCGAAAAAAGAAGATACCGACGGTCTCATCAATTATGCGCGCAACATTGAAGGCGTGGAAATCGGTGTCTTATTCAATGCCATCGAACCGGCGGTCACCAAGGTAAGCCTGCGGTCGAAAAAAATCAACGCCGCCGAGTTTCTGAATGCCTACGGCGGAGGCGGGCATGCCGCCGCGGCCGGCGCCACTATCGAGAAACCGTTGGAAGAAGTGCAGCCTGAAATGATCGAACGATTGGAAACCATCCTGGGCGGAGAGGCGGAGGCGGAGACGGTATGAATGGATTGCTCCTGGTTGATAAACCGGTAAAACTGACCTCGCACGACGTGGTGGACCGCATTCGCAAAGCGTCGGGATTGAAGCGCGTCGGGCATACCGGAACGCTGGACCCCGGCGCCACCGGCCTGCTGGTGCTCTGCCTCGGCAAGGCCACCCGCCTCTCAGAACACCTGACCGGCCTCGATAAAACCTATGAAGGCATTATGCGGCTTGGCGTCGTGACGGATTCCTACGACCTCGACGGAAAAGTCCTGGAAGAACATCCCGTGCCTGAAGTTTCCGTCGAATTGTTACAGCAAAGGTGTGGAAAATTCACCGGCGAGATCGAGCAGGTCCCCCCCATGGTGAGCGCGGTCAAGGTGGGTGGTGAACGTTTGTATAAGCTGGCAAGGAAAGGCGAGGTGGTGGAACGCAAACCACGCAAAGTCTCCGTGCATGAGTTTTCCGTCCTTTCCTATGAGGCCCCTGATGCGCACGTGCGCGTGTGTTGTTCCAGCGGCACCTATGTCCGCGGTTTATGTCATGACGTCGGCCAGCAACTGGGATGCGGCGCCATCCTCGCCTCACTCCGCCGCACCTACGTCGGACGGCATTCCGTGAATGACGCGCTGCCCGTGGATCAATTCATCAGTCCGGATATTGTTCGCGAGCGGCTGTTCCCCATGGAAGACGCGCTGGAGTTGCCCACCATCGTGATCCGCAATTCCAGCCGCAATACCGTCATGACCGGCGGCACCTTGCTGGGACCCGAATTAACTACCCTGTGCGCCGCCCGCGAAGGCTGGGTGCAGGTCAAGGCCGGCGACGGAACCCTGCTCGCCCTTGCGACTGTTGAAGCCACCGCCGCGGGACCGCGCTTCCATTGCAAACGCGTGCTTGTATAGCCGTAACGCCAGGTTCTGAATCCCATGATTCGTATTGATGATGTTCGCACAGTATCGGAATCCTTTCCGAACGTGGTGTTGACCATCGGGAGTTTCGATGGCATTCACCTCGGGCACCGCCGCATTATCGAGGAAGTGGTCCGTGAGGCGCGTTCCATCCAGGGCACGGCGTGCCTAATGAGCCTCAAGCCGCATCCCCGCGAATTCTTCGCGCCCGGCAATCCACCCAATATTCTTCTGGCCGACGCCAAGAAGGAGTCCCTGTTGGCCGAGGCGGGCATGGACGTATTATTCATACTCCCCTTCAATCACGATGTGGCCTCCATGTCTCCCGACACCTTCCTGCGCGAAATTGTCGTGGGGCGGTGTCACGCAAAGCGGGTGATTATCGGCCATGATTTCTGCTTTGGTAAAAATGCCCAGGGCGATTACGAATACCTGAAGGAAGCGGCGCCGGGCTTGGGCTTTGACGTGCGCCAAATCCCCCAATGCGTCATTCAGGGCGAGCGCGTGAGCAGTACGCTGATCCGCGAATATGTCCTTCAGGGCGAAGTTGATAAAGTCGAAATCTTCCTTGGACGCAAATACTCCATCGCGGGCGAAATCATCCCAGGCCGCGGAGTCGGAATCACCCTCGGGTTCCCGACCGCCAATATTGCGCCCCACCACAACGCCGTGCCCGCCCACGGGGTCTATGTCGCTGACGCCATCCTGGATGGGCAATGCTATCCCGCCGCCGTGAATATCGGCGTCGCCCCCACCATTCGCAACGAAGACATCGCCATTGAAGCCTTCATTCTCGACTTTACCGGCGACATTGTCGGAAAACCCATCGAACTTGTCTTCCACAAACGCCTGCGTCCGGAGAAAAAATTCGCCTCCCGCGAAGAACTCATGGCCGCCATCGCTCAAGACGTCGCCACCGTCCGCCATTACTTCGACACCCAATACTAATCCAACCTGCTTGCGATCCTTGAAACTGGTGTATGGCACTACTATACTCTTGTTTTAAGGACACCAAAGACACCAGAGACATCAAAGACTTCTTGGAATCTTATGGGAAACTGGTGTTCTTATTGGCTTTGATGTCGTTGGTGTCGTTGGTGTCGTTTATTTCTTGGGAGTCCGCACATGCCCGAACGATTCATTCCCGCGCACGGTGGCTACAAAAAGCTCCTTTCCTATCAAAAAGCCGAAATCATTTATGACGCCACCCAATATTTCTGCAACCGTTTCATTGATAAACGTGACCGAACCCACGATCAGATGGTGCAAGCCGCCCGCTCCGGAAAACAGAACATTATTGAAGGAAGCATGGCGTCAGCCACTTCCAAGGAGATGGAGATCAAATTGACCAACGTTGCCCGCGCCAGTCTCGAAGAACTGCTCGCAGACTATCGTGATTTCCTGCGTATACATGGTATCGAGGAATGGTCAAAAGACCACCCCTATGCATGCCGCCTGCAGGCACTCAACCGTATCCAGAACGCCAACTATGATACTTTTCGAAAAGGTATCGAGAATCCAGACCAGGCCATCTGCGTCAATGTCATCATTGGATTGATCCGCGTAGCCAGCGTCCTCCTTAACCGCCAGATAAAATTCCTCGAAAAGGACTTCATCGCGCATGGCGGTCTCCGGGAAGGCATGACACGAGCACGGCTCATTGAACGTGAAAGACAACATAAAAACACGCCATAAACCATGGCCTTGCATCAATAAATACCGTCTATCCTCAGTGTCGTTGTTGTCAAAGGTCTTTGTTGTCTTTGTTGTCTTTGTTGTTCTTGCTGTCGTTGTTGTCCTTGGTGTCCTTGGTGTCCTTGCTGTCCTTGCTGTCGTTGGTGTCGTTAATACCCTTACTTATGGGGATGGAAACCGAATAGTATAACCCTCTAGCAAAATCATCGTGCAAAATCACCAATGAAGTGCTATTATAATAAATGTTATGGTGAGGGAAGCCATATAAACATGGAGGTGCCAAGCATATGCGGCATGGGTTTGGATTCGTGATACAGGGGGTGGTTGTGTGTCTTGTCGTAGGATATGGGGCCGTGTTGGGTCTCCGGTTTCCGGCGTCAAAAACGATTGTAGATGCCGAAGCGAATGAACAAATCGTCCAATTCCGGGATGAACAGCTTGAAAAGGTGATCCGCTTGGCGATTGCAAAACCTTCCGGGGATATTTATCAGACCGATCTGCTTGCTCTCACCCAGCTTGATGCGTCAGGGAAGGGCATTTGCGTGTTAAATGGCCTCGAATATTGCACAAACCTCGCGGCTGTGGACCTATCCAACAATGTAATTGCCGACATCACCCCTTTGTCGGGGCTCCTTAGCCTCACGAATATCAATCTTGCCAACAACGGGATATTCAGTGCCCGTGCATTGGCCGGACTTCCGAATCTGGCAACTCTGGATTTTTCAAACAACAATCTATCGGACATTACACCGTTGGCGGGCCTGACCACCCTTACGGAACTCAATCTTGCGGAGAACACGTTGGGGAGTATTGAAGCTATCGCTAATCTCCTCCAACTCAGGAAACTGAATTTGTCCGGTCATAGATGCTGTCCCCAGCCATTGAATATTTCCGTAATCACACCGTTACACCTTTTAGAAGAGCTAAATTTAGCGAATAATACTCTGGCAGACATACAACCGCTCAGCCAGTTCACGCAATTGGTCAAGTTGGATATTTCATATATGCGAGCCACCAGTCTCGCCCCATTGTCGAGTCTGACGGGTTTGGTTTCACTTAATGTGGGCGGCAATCCCCTTTGTGGGGATCTTTCACCTCTGGAGACGCTCCCGGCATTGCACGATCTTGGCCTGAGTGACATGGATTTGACCGATACGTCGTATTTTCAAGAGTTGGGGACATTTCTGCCAAACCTTGAGGAACTCAATCTTGCGAATAACTCACTGGTTAATCTCAATGGATTGGAGGGCTTTTCGGTTTTGGAGCACCTGACGTTAGATGATAATCCTCTTTACAATATTGCTGCATTAAGCGGAATGACGCATCTCTGTTGGATTTCCATGCTGCGTTGTCAGGTCAATAACTTTTCCCCTCTCGTGGCTAATCTGAATTTTGGCGCAGGGTGTTATTTGGGCCTCTATTCCTATTGCTGCGATTACAGTTCCATATATGATTTGATGGATAGGGGTGTGACGGTGTATGAGGCGGAATATTACGAGGGAGTGCCCGAAGGGATGTGTGAAGGAGAACCTTGTCAATGGTACTATGGCGCCTATGATTCCTGTACTTTATCCGGAATCCAAGCAGTGCCCTCCAATACAAGTCCGGCCACGGGTTCCGCCACTATGATTATTCTTTATAATGATTGTCCCATTTGCTCCACTACTCCCTCACCAGAACCTCATATCGGTTTCTCTCTGCAACATACCGTAGCCAAGCCCACAGGCGTTCAGATCCGTCAGGGTAATCCATGGGAAAATGGACCCGTTGTGCTCGATTTTGGCCCTATTGGGCGCAATGAGTATTGCTCTCTCCCCTGCTGGCCGTTTGTGGAAGATGGACCCTATTATATAGTTATACAAAGCAGTACCTACCCCAATGGCGAGATCCGGGGTCAACTCCAACCATGCATGTTGTTGGAATGCGAGTATGGGTATTCCTGCAGCACGTTATGCCCCCTTCCCAATATAAGACATACAGGAGATCAAGATGGCGACCACGCCGTTGGTCTACCCGAATTGCTACGCGTCATTCAGTTTTATAACTCCGATGGTCTTCATTGTGAGTCCGGCACGGAAGATGGGTATGCGCCTGGTCTGGGTGGAGATACATCCTGTGTCAGGCACGCAAGTGATTATGCCCCACACGACTGGAGAATTGATGTTTCGGAATTGCTCCGTTTCATACAGTTTTACAATATGGGCGCCTATTATCAATGCGAGCCAGGCGAAGACGGCTTTTGTCCGGGAACTAAAGATTGAGAAAAATCATACATTGGACAGAAAACCCTTAAGAAGGAACATGCCTATGTCCAGCAAGAAGAAAACCTGGGCGGAGAAATTGGCGGCGGCAAAAGCGAAGATGCCGGAAGCGCACAAGTTCTATTGTAAGAAGTCGAAGCAGCATTTTGTGATACCGGCGGTGGAGGAGATTGATGCGATGATGCGGGGGGTGCGCAAGGGGCGCGTAATCACGATGAAGCAGATGACGGATCATTTCCGGGAGAAGCATGGCGTGGACCTGTGTTGTCCGATGACGGCCGGGATCTTTGCGTGGATTATCGCCCATGCCGCGGATGAGGCGGAGCAGGCGGGAGCCAAACGGGTGGTTCCCTGGTGGCGCACACTGAAATCAGGAGGCGAACTCAACCCTAAATATCCGGGGAAAGGCGACATTCAGCGGGCGCGCCTGGAAGCGGAGGGGCACCGGGTGATTCAAAAAGGCAAGAAACTGATTGTGGACGATCATATTAAGTAGGGGGCGGGGTTCCGGCCCGGACAAATTCCAATCGCACAGTAACAGGCAATTGCGAAATTGCGAAATACCCCTTTTCCCCGTGAACACGTCGAGTTCTGGGCAAATAACCGGTATCGTACACCGAAACCATCTCCTTTTCAGCGCAACCGAAAAGGAAAAGGGCTATTTCGCAAATGCCGCGGTAATTTCTTGAGTGGATTTTGGCCGTCGTGATAGCATGGGTGTTGCGGATGCAGGATATTCCATACAAGACCGAGTGTGTTTTTGACCTGGAGGGTGATTGTGCTAGAGACGCTGATGGAGCATGTGGCGGCCTTGCCGGAAGAGCGCCTGGGGACGTTGCTGATCCAGGATATCGCCTTGTGCCAGACCTGGTTTTCCGCATGCATTGGCAACCCGTTTGAGCAGACGCGTTGGCAGCCCCTTCTTCAACAAGTGCGGGCCTGGCAGCGGCGCGCGCGCATTCCGGATGAAAAAACAGAAGGGCGGCGGCATCAGCGGGTATTGCGCGACCTGATCGATCTGCTGGGGCAGGATCCCCGGTACCATTTTAGTGGCGATGAAGCCCTGTTCCTGAAGACGGTGCTGACGCTGGCGAAATCCGGCCCGCATGCCAAGCATTATGAACGGATGATCGAACTGATCTCCGCGCATGCAAGTTATTTGGAGCAGCGCTGCAAAGAACGTCCCGCGGCGGGGGGATTGCCGGGGCTGGCGCGGCGCATCCAGTATGTCACCGAGGAGTTGCTGCCCGGATCGCCCTATCGGGAAACCCGCCTGCTGGCGGGAATCGAGCTTCCCTCGAACGGGCCGGTTTTTTCCTGCACCGGATATCTTCGCGTCCTGGGGGATGTCCCCGAGCGGTGTACCGTGGTGGTGGAAGGCGAAGGCGAGTGTTCAGTGGACGGATATGTGCTGGGGCGGGTGCTGGCGAAAGAACAGTGCGAAGTGCGGGGCAATATCGCGGGGGTGGTGATTGTGCTGCACGGGGACGTCCGCGCCCGGGGTATCATCAACAATGCCTATGTGGTGGCGAAGCGGGGCGGGGTCTATTTACGGAACGCACAAGGTCCCCGGCTTGTGTTTGCGGGCCGCGAGATCGCGATGGAGAGTTCAAAAATGGGGCGCTATGTCACGCGCACATTGAATGTATCCAAAGATATGTCCGGCGGGCAGGTGCACGTGGCGGGGATTGCCCAAGCCGCGCATTTCCGTAATCTGGGCCCCAATGATTTGAGCGTGGTGCTGCGGCGGGAACTGTGTTGTGAAGATTATGGTGAAATCAGCGGCGAAGAACTGAACCGGTTGTTGTCGGACGCCTACCGCCTCCGCACACTCGCCCATAATCTTGATGTAATGGCTGAAATGGCCCAGCGCGAAGCGGAACACAATGCGCAGTCCGCCTTAATGTATTTATTTGGGGGTGGCGAAATGCACAAGAAATTAGTGGACATCGCGGCGGCGCAACGCCGCATCAGCGCCATTGATCGTCTCCGTCATTCATTGCAGATGTTATTGGTAAGCGCGCAGGACGGCTTGATGCGCAAGCAGGCGGAGATTGCGGTTCCCGACACGGAGATCATGAACCTTGACGGGGAACGCTTGATCGAGAATGAATTGGCGAAAGAGACGGAAGAAGGCGCGGCGATGTCGTCCGCAGTGAACACGCTGTGCATCAACCCGGTGCAGGCGGCCCGGGCCATAGCGGATATCCCCAAGAAATTAAAACAACTGGCCCGGGAACGGAAGGTTCAGGAGAAAACAATCGCACAACGCGAGAAAGAAATGCAGTCCCTGGGGCAATACGAGGCGCTCCTTAAAGGAGCGGGAAAAACAACCACTAAACTGGAATTGCTGCTGAAAATCCTCCCCACCTTGAAAAAACAACCCCCGGAAAGCCCCGTGGTGACGCGGCTGGGCTCGCCCTTCGTGATCATGGCCTTGCGCAATATTGACCGCCAAATGCGCAATCAGCGGGAATACACGCACCATGCCCAGGAATACCGCCGGGGCTTCCGTGCCGTGAGCGAGCGGCTTGGTAAAGACTTCCAAATTCAGGTATTGGAGAATCCCGATGAAGAACAGGCGGCCGCCAAGGTGACGGGCCGCTTTGAACGAGGCGTGAAAATCTACATGGACATGTACGCGGAAAATGAACTGGACCTGCTGCCGGGGAGCCTGATCCGGGCGCCGGGCGGCAATGACGTGCGCACCTATGTCCGCGCCATCAATGTGTCACGGTTTCATGTCAGTGAATGACAACAATCCGGGCACCGAACGAATATAACGCGAACCAATGAGCTTGTGTGATGGGCGCATAAGCCACGCAATAACTGGAGTGTACAGGATGCTGACCAGACAACTACTAATAACAATTGGAATGGGATGTGTTATGGGAACCATGCTGTGTGGCAATGCGTGCGCGCAGGCGGGCATCAGCGATCCGCGGTGCGAATATCTGCACAATCCCCTCGGGATTGACGCCGTACAGCCGCGCCTGAGCTGGATACTGCCTTTGGACAAGCCCGGTCAGCGTCAGACGGCCTATCAGGTGCTGGTGGCCAGTGCGGAAGGCCTGTTGCAAGAGGGTAACGCCGATTTGTGGGACTCCGGCAAGGTGGCGTCGGATCAATCCACGCAGGTCGTCTACAACGGAAAGCCCCTGGTCTCAAAAATGCGCTGCTTCTGGAAGGTCCGCGTGTGGGACAAAGACGGACAGGCATGGCCCTGGAGCGAGACCGCCTTCTGGACAATGGGCTTGCTCTCTCCGGATGACTGGAAGGGGCAATGGATTGGCGCGGATTGGATGAAGGACCATAAAGGGCCGCTGCCCTGGTTGCGCAAGACCTTTGCATTGTCCGAAAAACCTCGCCGGGCCACGGCGTATGTGTGCGCGCTGGGATATTACGAGTTGTATGTGAACGGCGAGAAAGTGGACGATTTTGTGCTGTGCCCCGCCGTGAGCGAATACAGTAAACGCGGATTATATGTCACCCATGACGTGAGCAAGTATTTAACAGCGGGTGAGAATTGCATTGGGCTCTGGCTGGGCCGCGGGTGGTCGGTGCAGTCATTGTCAAAAGCCAGCCCCGGCGGGCCGCTGGTGAAGGCGCAATTCGAGATGGAGGGCGTCCCTGGAAGCAGTTTTGTGGTGACGGATGAGACCTGGAAGGCCCGGGAAAGCAATATCACGCCGTTGGGAAGCGGGGACAGCGGAGATTACGGCGGCGAATCGGTCGATGCGCGCGCCTATATCGAAAACTGGAACAAAGCGGGCCTCGACGAGACGGGTTGGCGCGCGGCCAAAGCGTTCACCCCTCCCACACCCATAATCGCGGCGATGATGATGGAACCCAACCGCATCATCGGTGAAATCAAGCCGATCTCCATCGCTCCGCACGGCAAAGAAATCCTGGTGGACATGGGGAAGAACTATTCGGGCTGGTTTGAAATGCGTTTTCCCGCCTCGATCCCCGCCGGAACCAAGATCGAGATGCAATTTGCGGATAAACAGTTCCCGGACGGCAAATTCCAATTCTATAACCAGCGTGATGAATACATCACCAAGGGCGGCGGCGAAACATTCAAAAGCCGGTTCAACTACCACTCGTTCCGCTGGGCGCTGATCAAGGGGTTGCCCGAAGCGCCCAAACCCGAGAATATCACAGGGCTGCCCATCTCGACGGATTACCGGTCCGCCTCGGAGTTTTCCTGCTCGAATGAATTATTGAACACCATTTACCAAACGATGCTCTGGACGTATCGCTGCCTGAGCCTGAGCGGATACACAGTGGATTGCCCCCACCGGGAGCGCCTCGGCTACGGCGGCGATTCCGGTACCTCCATGGAAATGGCCATGACCAACTTCAAGACCGCCGCCTTCTATAACAAATGGGCCGACGACTGGCGGGATGCCCAGAACGAGGAAGGCGATGTGCCGTTCACCGCGCCGCATCATGACGCGGGCGGCGGTCCGGTGTGGAGCGGTTTCTGCATCACCATGCCCTGGCAGGTCTATGCCGAATATGGCGATAAGCGCATACTCGAACAATCCTACCCGGAAATGGTGAAGTGGCTGGCCTTCGTGGACACCAAGTTCAAGGATGGCATCCTGCAGTTTTACGTCAGTATCGGCTGCAAGGACCCCCATTGGAATTTCCTCGGGGATTGGGTGCCGCCCGGCCGCAAGCAGGGCCAAGGCCGTGTGGATGACCGGTCCACGCTGTTTTTTAATAATTGCTACTACGTATTCTGCCTGCAACTGGCGTCGAAAATCGCTTTCGTGCTCGACAAGCCCGAGGAGGGCGAAATGTATGCCCGGAAGGCGCAGGAACTGTCCCAGCGGCTTCACGAGCAGTTCTTTGATGCGGACAAGGCCTCCTATGTCAATGGCGAACAACCCTATCTGGCCATACCGCTTTATTTTGGCATCACGCCGGAGCCAGTGCAGGACAAGGTGATGGCCCGCCTGGAAAATGATATCACCGTGGAGCAAAAAGGCCACCTGAACACCGGCATGCACGGCACCTACTACATGATCAAGCATTTTATCGCACAGGGCCGGAACGATCTGGTGTACACCATCATGTCAAAGGACACGTATCCAAGCTACGGCTACATGTTGAAAAATGGCGCCACAACCATCTGGGAGGAATGGGACAGCGACAACTCGCAAATCCATAATACCCTCATCTCCGCCGGACTGTGGTTCATTCAGGGTTTGGGCGGAATTCGCTACGATGAACGCGCTCCTGGATTCAAACACTTCATTCTCAGCCCCGGTGTGGTGGATGATCTGAATTTCGCCACGGCCTCGTATGATTCCCCCTATGGCACGATTTCCAGCCGATGGACAAAAGAGGACGGTGCGGTGACCTTTGATTTCGTGGTCCCCGCAAACACTTCCGCGTCCGTCATCCTTCCCGCGAAGCGCCTTGAGGTTGTCCAGGAAAACGGGAAACCGCTGACTGGCCGGGAGGACATCACCGATTTGCGGACGGAAAATGGAAAAGCGAGGTTTGTTTTGGCGCCAGGCCAATACCGGTTCAGTGTACCTTTACACTAGCGCCGAACAGTGACATTATTGGAAGTTCGAATGAGATTGTTGGCCTTGTTTTTATGTATTCCGTTCGCCACCGCGGGCGCGGCGGAACAGAACGAGGATGCGCCGCGCTTCGGCGCGCCTCAGATGACGCTGTGCGGCCGTCCGGCGCCGTTACCCAGTTCAGCGGTGTGTGGATTTTCGCTGATCGCGGGTGATTCGGGACCACAAGCCGCCCAACTGGGCTGTAACGCATTTGTGGCGGCTCTTCAGGAAAACGAGGACATCGTAATTGAGATACCGGCCGCCCATCTCACGCCTGATGTCAGGGTGCGGGCCGAGATGGCGGTATTGCATGGGGATTCCGCCCATGTTGGGTTCGGATTTGATACCCGCCCCGATTCGCACCTGATCGCGCCAGGAGAAACGCTTGTATTGGAAACGCGCCCGGACGAAACCGTAAAGGAAAGCCGGCTTCACTTGGCATTCCGGGGAGGGCCGGGGGAGTCCGTGGTCCGCTGCCGAAAAATGCAGTGGGTGCAGGGCGCGCGTGTACAATCCATTCCTGTGCTGCCTGAACCTCCGGCCACAGAGGTTTTTCCTCCACCGGCGCTGCCGGAATTGCGCCCGGGAATGGAGCGGATGCTCTTGGAATGGGATTGGCGTATGCGGGACGGCATCGAAACAGAGCGTGAGCCGATACCCTATGCGCGCGCCATCGAACGTATCGTGAAACAAGGGAATGATCTCATCGCCCATTTGGCCGCATCGGGTGTCCGGTTTGAATCGCTAGTGCCCCAATGGCGCAGGCTGGAGCAGGAATTCGCTGAATGTGCAGCGTTGGCTCCGGATAATACCGATACGCAGTGGGAAACTATATGGCGCAAGATTCACACGTTGCGGCGCCAAATTGCTCTTTCCAACCCGCTGGTGGATATCGGCCCGCTGCTCTTTGCAAAGCATGTGCCTTCATTCTTTAGCCATCAATTGACGCAGTATTATGGCCGGTGCGCCCGGCCCGGCGGCGGACTTTTTATCCTGGAACACCCCGGCGAGTCCATGAAATGCCGTCCGCTCACCGCCGGGCAACTCCCCGAAGGCAGTTATATGCAGCCTGACGTGAGCCATGATGCGGACCGTATTCTGTTCGCGTTCTGCGCGGCGCCCTCCGTGCCGAATTGGGATGACGTGAAGGAGTTTCGTGGACGCCGCTACCACCTCTTCGAGATTCGCCCGGACGGTTCCGGGCTGCGGCAATTGACGGATGGGCAATACGATGATTTTTCGCCCCGCGAACTTCCCAACGGGAAGATTGTCTTCATTTCGACGCGGCGCGGCGGATTTCACCGCTGCGGACGCGGCCCGTGCGATGTGTATACGCTCGCGCTGGCCGAAGCGGACGGCGCCAATCCGCATTCCATCTCGTTTCATGAAACCAATGAATGGGATCCGTCAGTCCTCTCCGACGGACGGATCATCTACACGCGATGGGATTATGTGGACCGCAATGCCGTCCATTACCAGCAACTTTGGGCAACCCGCCCGGATGGTTCGGCGCCCATGGCCTATTATGGCAACAACACGTTCAACCCGGTGGGCGTTTGGGAAGCGCGGCAGGTCCCCTATTCGCCTTTGATCATGGCCACCGCCGCCGCGCACCACGCCATGACGGCCGGGGCGATTATCCTCGTGGACAGAACCAAGGGAACCGAGGGCCAGGAACCACTGCAACGACTCACCCCGGATGCGCCATTCCCCGAGAGCGAAACGTACGTGCCGCCCTCTAATTGGCATGCCCCGGGAAGCCCCGCGGAATATGTCACTCCGGAAGAGGCCCGGCGCTGGCCCGGACACTGTTACCGGACGCCCTATCCCTTGTCGGAAACATATTTCCTGGTGGCCTATAGTTTTGATCCGCTCCTTGGCGAACCCGCCTCAAACAAAGCAAACATGTTCGGTCTGTACCTCGCGGATGCATTCGGCAACCGTGAACTCCTCTACCGTGATCTCAACATTTCGAGTGTGTGGCCGGTCCCATTGCGGACGCGGACGCGTTATCCGGATATTCCGCCGGTGCGCGATGAGAATCTTGCGGGTGACGGACTCTTCTACATGCAAAACGTATACTCCAGCAACTATGATTTGCCTGAAGGCTCGGTGAAGCGATTGCGCATTGTGCAGGTGCTGCCCAAAACCACGCCGAATGCCAATGATCCGACCGTGGGCCTGGCGAATGCGTCACCCGGAAAACAGGTATTGGGCACGGTGCCCGTCGAAGCGGACGGTTCCGCCTTTTTTCGCGCACCCGCCCATGTTCCGCTTAGCTTTCAAGCCCTGGACGGCCTCGGGCGCGCTGTGCAGACAATGCGCAGCTTGACCTATCTTCAACCCGGAGAAAAGGCCTCTTGCATCGGATGTCATGAACCGCGGATGCGTGTGTCAACGTCCGCACAGGCCACATTCGCCATGCGGCGCGCGCCTTCTACGATTGAACCCGGCCCGGAAGGTTCAAAGCCTTTCAGTTTTCCCCTCCTGGTTCAGCCGGTGCTGGACAAACACTGTATCCAGTGTCATGGCGGCCCGGAACCCAAAGGCCCCGAGGGGCATCCGCTGGTATTGACCAGCGAACCGGAAGGACGCTACACAAAGTCGTATAACGCGCTGGCGCCGCGGGTGCCATTTTCTTCTTGGGGCAAACTGGACGATAATGGCGAGCCGGAAACCCGGCCGGGCCGGTTCGGCGCGCGCGCCAGCCGCCTTATGGACATGCTGCTGGAAGGCCACCACGATATCCGCCTCAGCGCGGAAGAAGTGAACCGCCTTGTCACGTGGATGGACGCCAATGCACTATTCTACGGTTCCTTTGATCCCGAGGACCAGGCGCGTCAACTGCGCGGTGAACGGATCGATGGCCCGGCGCTGAATTAACGCCATACGAATGGTTTTGAAAAAAAGGAGAAACAAAATGCAGTTTAGAAACTTGGGCAATTCAGGGATTAATGCATCGGTTATCGCACTGGGCACCTGGGTGACCGGCGGCGGCGAAGTGTGGAACGGCGTGGATGATGCGGAGTCCCTGCGCGCCATACATGCCGCATTGGATAACGGAATTACGCTCATTGACACTGCCCCGGGATACGGTTGGGGCCACAGCGAAAGCATCATCGGCCGGGCCATTCGGGGGCGGCGCGACAAAGTGGTGCTTGCCACAAAATGCGGGATCTGGTGGCAGGATGCGCGCGGCTCGTTCCATTATCATCTGAACGGAAAAGACACCTATATCAGTGTGCGTCCGGACACGATTGCCATTGAGGTTGAAGACAGTCTGCGGCGGCTGGGAACGGACTACATTGACTTGTACCAGGTGCATTGGCCCGCGAAGGAACCCGATCTCACGCCGGTTGAAGACACCATGGGCTTTCTGATGAAGTTGAAAGAGCAAGGCAAGATTCGTGCGATTGGCGTCTCGAACGTCAGTGTCGCGCAAATCGAGGAATACCGCGCCAACGGGGACCTCGCCAGTGATCAATTCCGCTACAGCATGTTGTTCCGTGCGCCGGAAGCCGACATCCTGCCCCATTGCGCGAAACACAACATGGCCACCTTAACCTATATGTCGCTGGAGCAGGGGCTGCTCACGGGCAAGGTGGGCATGGACCGCGTGTTCAATCCGAACGAATTCCGCAGCAACGAGGAGTGGAATGCGTGGTTCAAACAGGTGAACCGCCCGAAAGTGCTCGGGATGCTGGAAGGGTGGAAAGACTTGACGGAAAAATACCACTGCACACTCGCGCAACTGGTACTGGCGTGGACCGCCGCGCAGCCGGGCGTCACCCATGTGCTATGCGGCGCACGCACCGCGGCCCAGGCGGAACAGAACGCGGCCGCGGGCGCGCTGGTGCTGAACGCGGCGGATATCGCACGGATGCGCGCCGATGCCATCGCCTTGGGAGATCCACAGTAATGGGATGCCAACACGCCGGACGATAAACAGTTCACGAGGCGGAAAACCGGAAGGAGAAAAGTTTCATCGCCTTCAATGAAAATTTGAGCCGAACAGGTTTTCCGGCCCATGCGCTCACATCGCTGCGGCCGTTCCACGTGACTTCCCGCGACAGGGCGTTGGCGCCGAATGCATCGCATTCTCCGAGGGTGAATCCGGCAAGTTCTGTGCCGTTCGCATCCAGCAAAGCCACCTTGCCGGTTCCCGTGGCGCTTCCATCCATGTTCAGCAGCAGGCGGCGTCCAGAAAACGTGAAAGGCGGAGTGGTCAACGTCCCCCCTTCGAGGGGGGCATCGGCAGACATGAACCCGTCCAGGCGTTGTTCCAGACGCTGAATCGAGCCTCCCCCTTCCACGCCCGGTTCGCCGTGAGTGCTTTTATACCCGCCGTAATATTGATACAACACATCGCCGTTCCGGACGGCCCCAATCGCCATATACAACTGCGAGGAATCCAGCGCGCCTTCCAGCCCCATCGGCACGTATGGGTCCCGCGAAGGCCGGGTCCAATGTACCCCGTCCCGGCTCACGGCCATCTGAATATCGAGGTATCCATCGTTGCCATGCTTCCCTGCGGGGGGTTCTGGAAAATGGCGGTAGAGGGAGGGGAACATAAAATACGCATCTTCCGCCCACGGGTATTGGATGCACGCGGCATTGTAATGATCGGATTGGGGCGGATCCTTCTCGTCGTAACTGAACACAATCGGAACCTCCCGGCTGGGCACCGGAATTTTGTCCTCTCCCCAGATGTAATAAGGTTTTTCAAGGGGTGTGAACGCCCACGGTTCAAGAATGTTGTCCATTTCAACGCGGCCAACCTTTCTTAACGGATCCCATACCCGGATGTTCGCCACATATTTCTTAAGGCGCGTGTCGTAAAAGGCCTGGTTAGCCGTATCCGGGAGCAAGGGGAGCACCCGTGTCTGGGATTGCGTCCAATGGAGTCCGTCGGGTGAAGTCCAAATATAGAGTCCTGCCTTCTGTGGATCGGGCCAGTACATCGCCGATAGGGCTTTGAACCGCTGTTCCAGGGGCGCGGCTGGATCGAGAAACACCGTGGTCTCCACGGCCCCGGTCAAAACAATGTTGTTGTCCTTCGACCCCTGGTACTCGATTAATCCCAACGCGGGCTTTTCCCACCTCCGCCCATCCGCGCTCCGCGCAAAACACTGACAGTAATTGTTCGCCTTGTCCCGCGCGAGGTACCACAGCTTATATTCGCCTTCGTACTGGACAACGCTCACGCAGAAACCGATTTCGCCCGACTCCCAGGGCTTGTCCGGCAGAATCACCGGCCCCATTTTCACCGGAGAATTCATACGTAAGGTTATGTTGGTTGATTCGGCGATAAAGCGCGAATCAATGAAAAGCTGGCTTCGGTCGCCTACATCGATTACATGACTTGGTGCATCCGCAATTTGTTCGCGCAACCATCCGTTGAAGATATCTTCTGCCGAACGCGAATCCCCGGCGTTCCGTTCCACCATCCCGATGTCCTGTGCCCGGATCAACGCCCGGGCAAGACGGTCCCGTTCCTGCGCATCCGCATCGGCCACCGGGCTTGTCACCGAAGGCACAACCGCCAGGCAATCCCATTCCTGATGTCCGAAACTCAGCGCATAGTTGAGCACCCACTTGTAGGAACGCAAAAACTGCTCTCTCGATTCAGCCTTCGCCTCAATCGGCACGGCAACAATCACGAGGTCCGGCTTCAGTTCACGCACCTTCTTGGCGCTCTCCTCGATCTGCGGCAATGTCTGGCCTTCCACGGGCCATGGCGTAACTTCCACCTGCGCGTTCGGCGCGATAGTCTTCAACGCTGAAAGTGTCAGACCGTCATAGGGCGGCATGGCATAAACATGGACCGGCTTGTTCTCCTTGAGCAGCGCCAGGGTTCTGGGAAGCAGCGGCTGGGGCGGACCCTCGTTTTCCAGCGATACTGCCTTGCCCGAAATCGCCTGCGCGATTCGCTCCGCGAAGAGCTTATGGCCTGCCATGTTCGGATGAATCTCATCGCTCATGATCATCAGCCATTGGGAGGAATTTTCAGACCGAACCGCTTCAAAAACGGAAAAACAATCCACCACCGGCGCATTTGCCCGTTCGCCCACCCGGAGAATTCCCTCCCGGTATTCAAATAATCTTGTCCTGGGCCGCGAGGGCGTATCCGTGACCGAATTCGGCGTGCATAGCATTACTTCCGCCCCTGCGTCCCGGCACTTCTGTATGATCGTGGAAAGATTCGCCTCGTATTCCTCCATCGGCACGCGCGTCATGTCGTTCAACCCGAACATTACCGTCACAAGGTGCGGTTTATGCGTCAGTACATCCGTATCGAGCCGTTTCAGCGCATCCACCGTCGTGTTCCCGCTGATCCCCGCATTGAACACCTCAACGGACGCGTCCGGATACAGGCGTTTCAGCGCAAGTTGCAGCATTTCGGGATACGCGCGCCGGCCCCCGGTATGGTAATACACCCCCGTAACACTGTCCCCAAGACACACCACCCGCACCGGCTCTGTGCCCGTTTTCATCAACGCGGCTGTTTTGGACACTGAATCACTGGTTGGTTGAGCTACTGCATAGCCGGCAAAACACACCCATAGAAATAATCCCACATGCCTTCTTTTCATATCCATGCCGCTCCTTCCAGTTCAATCTTCCGGATCATCGCCCTTGCCCCTTCCATAATATACTTCGATTTTACGTGCCCTCAACTATGATAAAGCAGGCGGAATGGAGGTAGATAAACGATGGGAAAGTGGGAATTCTTGGCACAATGGCACATGGAAGCGCGGAATTTGTTCAGATCCCCTGGGAATTTGGTACAGTTGTTGCCGTGTCTTTTCCGGAGAGACAAAAACGGCACATTCAAATGAATAACGAAAGAAGGAGGAGGAAAATGCAGTTTAGCGGCGCGTGGTTTGCGTTGGTTATCGGGATGGCCTGTATAGGGGCGCCGGCGGTGGCGCTGGAACCCTCCAAGGAGGAGCAGGCATTGGTCAAATCCCTGGTTGTTGAACGGTTTATGGACCAGACGTCCACGCCGCCGTTTTCGTTTGTGTATGGGGGCCGCCCTTCCCCGGAAATCCTGAAGGATTGGACCGTAACGGCAAGCAAGAAGAAATTGGACAAAATGCGCAGGGAACGGATTATTACTTACTCGGACGCGGCCAGCGGCTTGGAAGTCCGGTGCGTGGGGATTGAGTATATGGATTATCCCGCGATGGAGTGGGTGGTCTATTTTGAGAACAAGGGGAAGGCGGATACGCCCATTATTGAAGATGTACAAGCGTTGGATATGCGGCTGGTCCGGGGCAAGGCCGGTGAGTTTATCCTGCATCATGCCTGGGGCAGTGATAATAAAGTAAGCGACTTTCAACCGATGGCGGATACGCTGGGACCAAAAGCAACACTGCGAATTGGTTCTGACGGCACGTCGTCCATAGGCGCGCTGCCGTTCTTTACCGTAGCCTCACCGGACGAGGGGGTGGTCGCGGCGGTGGGCTGGTCTGGTTCCTGGGCCGCCGAATTTACGCGGGATCCCAGCCGCAGTCTTTCCGTCCGGGCCGGAATGACCACCACGCATCTCCTTCTTCATCCCGGCGAGCGCATCCGGACGCCGCGAATACTCGTCATGTGTTTTAACGGCGATTGGATTCGGGGGCAAAACCTGTGGCGCAGACTGCTCTTGAAGCATTACCTCCCGCATCCGGGCGGAAAGCCCCTGGTGGGGCCGCTTACCGATGGCAATTGGGGGGCCATGAAGGAAAGTGAACAAATCGCCAAGATCAATTGGTGGCGCGACAACAAACTGCCGTTGGACTGTTTCTGGATCGATGCGGGGTGGTCGGGCAAGACGGGGCCAATGGATTCCTGGATAGAGAATGCCGCCATCCGCGTGCCCAATCCCGACTACTATCCGAACGGGCTCAAGCCAGTGTCGGATGCCGCCCATGCGGCCGGAATGAAATTCCTGTTGTGGACTTGGCCCAACCGCGCGCTTCCGCATATTGGGGTGGGGAAAGAGCATCCCGAATGGCTTTGCGGCGAGGCGATTGACCACGGGAATCCCCTTGCAAACCAGTGGATCATTGATGAAAACATCCGGCTCATCAAGGAGCAGGGCATTGATATCTACCGGCAGGATGGAAATCCGAGCTACCCGCCCGATTCCGGACCAGACCGCCAGGGAATCAATCAAATTCGCCATTTTGAAGGATTTTATCAATTTTGGGATACCTTGCTGAAACGGTATCCCCCTCTGATCATCGACAATTGTTCCGGCGGAGGCAGAAAGCAGGACCTTGAAACCATTTCGCGCAGTATCTCCCTGTGGCGGAGCGATTACCAGGTTCCCAACGACTTTGATCCCATCGGGATGCAATGCCAGACCTATGGATTGTCGCTCTGGGTTCCCTGGAGTGGCGCGTGTTCGGCCAAGGTGGATGCGTATTCCATGCGGAGCGGTTACGGGCCCGCCCTATGCATCAATTGGCACGTCTACGTTAATAAGATCAACTCGGATGGATTTGATTTCGGAGGCGCCCGCCGGTTGCTCGACGAGTACTTGTCCGTGCGTTCCTATTTCCACGGCGACTTCTATCCCCTCACTTCCTGCACAATAGGCAAAGACCAGTGGATCGCCTGGCAATTTGACCAGCCGGAAACCAACAGTGGAATCATACAGGTGTTCCGGCGTCCGGAAAGCCCCTATGAATCTGCACAGTTGACCCTCTTCGGACTGAACCCCAATGCCGGGTACATCATTAGCAGTGCGGACATCGATGGACACTTGGTAAAAACGGGCCGGGACCTTATGGAAAATGGCATATCCGTAACGCTCACCGAAAAGCCCAGCGCCGCCTTGATTCGTTACAAGAAGAATCGCAAATAGTTTTGCCGGCTTGGCGAGAAGAAATCAAGGAATACTTTCCTGGCGGGTGCAGAAGTTTTTTTTCAAAATGATGGGTTTGCCGCTTTGACAATCTTCAGGTCCGTTGGTTCCATTCGGTCCATAAACCCCACCCCCCTGCTGAAAATTGTACAATCAGGTTCAACGTTCAATAGAACACCCGCATTAAGGCGAGGCCGTGGGCGGGGGCGCAGTGTCCTTTGAACGGCCCGGGGGAATGGAGGCTTTCCTCAAGGAAAGACACGGGGAAGCGTCCCCGGGCGATTTCAACGAGGGTCCCGGCGATATTGCGAACCATGTGATAGAGGAAGGCATTGCCGGATAATTCCAGGCGCCAGAGGTTTTCCGCGTCCTGCGGGCCGATGACAGGGCCTTTCAACAACGAAGCGTCATGCAAAGTGCGCAGGGTGGTGGTGGATTGGTTTCCTGTACTTTGAAATCCTGCGAAGTCATGGGGACCAAGCAGGGCGGGCAGGAGGGACTGCAAGAGGTCCAGGTCTGTGCGATAGGGGACGTGCCACGCATAGGCCGCGCAGAAGGGGTCTGGCTCCCGGTTAAAATCGATACTGTAGGCATACCGTTTGCCTTGCGCGGAAAAGCGGGCATTAAAGCCGGGAGGGGCTTCTTCGAGCGAGACCACGCGGATTTCGGGGCCGAGCATTTTGGAGAGGGCATGGCGGAGCCGCGCGGGAAAGGGTTCGGGCCATTCACAGGAAAAGACCTGGCCCAGCGCGTGGACACCGGCATCGGTGCGGGAAGCCCCGGACACCGAGATTGGCTGAGAAGCAATCCGGGAAAGGGCGTTTTCGAGTTCACCCTGCACGGTGCGCAAGCCCGGCTGGGCCTGCCAACCGGCGAAGGGCGCGCCGGTATAGCGCACAACGCCTTTCAGGGTGCAGGGCATATCGCTACCCATAGAGTATGTAACGGATCGAAACTACAATAATTAGCGCGGCGGCCAGCACGAGGCTCAGCGTGAAGAGGGCGCCCAGGATACGGCTCAGAATTCCCCCGCCGCCCGCATGACTTTTGCTGGAGGATTCGATTCGGCGCGGGGGGGCGGTATCGCGGCCCGGCACCGAAGGCAGGCCGTCATTTCGCACCAAGCTTATTTTCAGGTCATGGGCTTCCGGACATTCAAAGCGGCCAAGAATACGATCGCATACGCGGATCGCTTCCTGCGCCCGGTACAGGTGGGCCAGGCACAACGCCCGCAACAACATTATATTCTTCGTTTTCGGGAAGGCCTTGTCCAGATCGTCGAGAATCTCCAGCGCCGCCGCGTATTGATTCTCCCGAAACAGCGTATCGGCCTCCTGATACTTCATTTTCGCGGTATCAGGTTTCATACGTCCACTCGAATTCCCTCGGCCAAGAGTTCTGATGCACGGCCCGTGCATATAGTAATTGTACCCTAAAAGGCCGTGGGGCGGAAGCATACAACGAAATTTTGTCGAAAGCAAATTGGTGGTTAAGGTAGAATACGCCTCTTTTGGTGTTGGAGACCATGTCGCAAAATGAGTATGCTGTTGATTCAGTTGGCCATGGGATGCGCCGGATTTGTCCATACCGCCACCGGGTTTGGGTCCGCGCTGGTGGGAATGCCCTTGCTCGTGATGGCCGTGGGGGTGGCAACCGCCGCCCCCTTGATGGCTTTGATGAGCCTCCCCGTGACGGCCGTGGTGTTATATCAGAATTGGCGCGCCTTGCATTGGCGGGAATCCCTGCGTCTTAATTTTGCGTCTTTTTTTGGTATTCCCATCGGGTTGTTCCTGCTCCAGTATGGCAATGAATCCGCCATTACCCTCCTGTTGGGCGTCATTCTGTTCGCCTATGGCATCTATACGCTTTGGATAGAACCCCGCTTGGACCGCCGTGCCTCCAAACCCGCAAAAACGGGGGGGGGAGAGCCCTGGTGGATTCAGGCTGTCAGCCTTGTGGTGGGGTTTATCGCCGGCATCCTCGGAGGTGCCTATAACGCCAATGGACCCCCTTTGATCATTTATGGAGATGTGAGACGCTGGACCAAAGAGCAGTTCAAGTCCACCCTGCAGAGCTTCTTCATCATCAATGGCGTATTTGTGGTGATGGGACATGCCGCAGGCGGTCTCATCACAAGAGAAGTACTGTGGCTATGTGTTTATACCATTCCTGCCATGACACTAGGTATGGTGGTGGGGTGGGGGGTGGACCGCTATCTGAATGGGGAACGGTTTCGTAAAGTGGTCCAGTGCTTAATAGTGCTGTTGGGCGCAAGTTTGCTGCTAAAAAGTTAACGGTGCGATTCGGGTTTTGCGCGGGACTCAGTTTTTCAAGAAAGTGCTCGATTGGAAAAAAATATTTTTCGGCTATTTTAATATACCGAATAAACCGCATATAGAATATATAATAATTTGATATTCACATTATCAGCATATTATGAATTGGGATAATTATTTGACAACCCGTTCATGCTTTGCTTATACTTACAAGAAACAGAGAGTTTAGGTGAATCTTTTTCACGAAAATGTGTATTGAATAAGTAGAATGATGTGAGGCAGTTTCTTCGGTTAGAAACATGCTTTTAATTTCTGGGGTTCAACATAGTAGGAGCTAGGAACCATGCGGAGCAAATCGTTAATTATTGTGGGTGTGGCCTTAACGCTGGTGGGGATGACCCTTGCGGGATGCCCGAAAGAAGCGGCGCTGAAGGTGTCGGTGAACACGATGCATTTTGGCGTGACAGCGGGTCCGCCCGCGGGGTATGAAACAGTCAAGACCTTCCAGGTGTGGAACGATGGCGCGGCCGGCACCTCGGTGGTGTTCAACGTGACGGCGCAGCCGGGGTGGCTGACGGTGACTCCCACGACGGGGCAAAGCCAGAGCGCCGCGGACAAGGTAACCATCACGGTGACCGTCAACCGCGACTACGCCGCAAAGGCGCTGGATTTCATCAACGGTTCGATTACCGTGGATGCGGGCACGCAAAAGCAGACCATCGCGGTAACGAATGCGCCGGATTATTTCACCCAGGCATTCAGTGCCACGAAGCCCATCGATCTGGACCAAGTGCAGTTGTTGTTCACGCCGAACGGAAGCCCGAGTTACTATGGCTTGGAAGAGTTGGCGGTCACGGAATTCCCGACCGATCCGGCGGGCGGCCTGTTGCTCGATTTCGGTGTCTATGGCGACCCGGTGCAAGCGACTCCGTTTGGCGGCGAAATGGTGCCGTTCTATGGCAAGAACTACGATACGCTGTATATTTCGAGCCAGGGCTGGGTGAGCTTCGGAGAGCCGGGCGCCAATCCCAACACCTACGCGAACCACTTCAAAGCGCCGCAGCTTTCGGGATTGGGCATAAACGCCGCGCTGTCGGGCGACGTCTCGTTCCTGCAGGATGCGGACAAACTGATTATCACCTATGAAAATTGCCCGACGGCGGGTACCACGGCCAGCCTGAACGATTTTCAGATTGAATTGTTCTTCGATGGCCGGATTCGCGTGAGTTACCTGAATGTTGACCCGGCGATGCAGGGCGTGATCGGCCTGTCGTACGGCATGGGCGCCACCGGCGGGCTTCCCGCGGACTTCCTGGAAAGCGACTTGAACACAAATCCCCTGAAAGCCAACTAATCGCATTGAATAACACCGAGGGGTTCTCTCCGGAAAGGAGAGAACCCCTCGTGTAGTTTGTGGGGGGAGCGCGGCGCCAGGATAGGGGGCGCCGCAACGGCTTATTTTTGCAGGATGATAAGAAAGTCGTTGTAACTGGGGCCGTTGTTCGCGGTAATGCTCACAATGGTCCAGCCTTCCTTGAGGTCATGTTCCAAATCTTCCTTGCCCGAGCCGTTTGACTGGACGATCAGCGCCTTCTGCATAACTACTCCTTGCCGTGGGTTGCCTACACTACTTCGTGCTGGTTTTCATTCTTCGATTGGGAAAGAATGCTTCAAGATACTTCAAGGTGTCCCGCCAATTCAACTGTCCCGGCGCGGCGGATTCTTCCATAAAGGTGAAGGTGATGCGGGAGCCGAGGGCGGGAAAGAAAATCCGTGTGAGCCGGCCCAGGGCGCCCATGCCAATCACGATGACGTTTTCATCCTTATGTTCGAGGGTGAATTGGGCCAACGTGTGCACATCGTCCGTGGTGCGGCACGATGCCGCCACCTTAACAATATCCGCCCCTGAGTGTTTTCCGGCGGCGTAAATGGCGTTCAGTTCCGGGAGGGAGGGCGTCCCGTCGAAATTGTGATAGGAACCAATGCCCAGGCGGTGTTCATTCCGGGCCTGGGCAAAAACCTTGCCACAAAGCGGGTGAGCGGAGAGTTCAACATCCACCGCGTCAACATGAGGCAGCAGGGCCAGATAGAGGTTCAACCGTTCCTCCTCCGGGCCGTTCCATCCGCCCCCTTCGGCCGCGCAGCGGATGGTCGCGATGGTGGGAATGCCGGCATAACGCCGGGCCTCATTCAGAACAAAGGTTCGTTCCTGGGTTTTGAACAGATCAATGCGCAGTTCGACGAAGTCGGCCCCTGCGTCCAATACCTGCTCGATCTCCGGGCGCGGCACGCCGTTGCGGACCGTTACGGCTACGCGCGGCGCAGGGCCCAGTTCCACGGAACCTATGCGCAATAAAGACATCTTCTCTTCGCCTCCAACCTGATTTTACCCGTTCCCAAGAATACGAGGGAACGCATGTTTCAAAGGATACCGCGCCGGGCCTAGCGATGTCCATCCCGCGCGACGCGCTTTTCCCATTCGCGCTGAAGCCGTTCCCGGTGTTTCCATCGGCGGTGCAGCCAAAGCCATTGTTCCGGATGCACCCGGACGAGATTTTCAATGAAATCCTGGCATCGCTGGGTGTTGATGAGGAGGTCCTGGCGGAGATTTCCAGATCGAGTCATTTCCAGGGCGGGATAGAATTGCAGGGTGTACCGTCCCTGGGCATCCCGGAACATGGATATGGGGTGAATGGGCACTTTGGCCCGGACCGCCACCATCACCGGGGCGATGGTGGCCCAGCAGGATTCGCCGAAAAAGGTTGCCGGCACCGCATTATGCCGGGGGCTTTGGTCGGCCAGCAGTCCTACGACGTAGCCCTCTTTCAGCAGGCGAAATATCTCTGTACTGGCATCGTCTTTGGGGATGGTGACAATATTACCCGCTTTGCGCATGCCATCGATGGCGGCGTTCAAGGCGGGCTCATCCAGCGGCCGGACAATTTCAGCCACCTTGAGCCCGTGGCACGTCATCACGGAAGCCATCCATTCCCAATTTCCTATGTGCCCTCCGATGGCCAAAAATCCTTTACTGGTATCGCAATGCTCCAAGCCCTTCACGGTGGCATAACCTTTATAACCGCGCCTATGCAGTTTTTCCATATGGGAAAACTCGGCGGCCACGATGGCCAGGTTGCGCACCGCGCCTTTCAGAATGCGGCGTTTGTGTTCCATAGGCACCGCTTCGCCGAAGGCAAGGTTAAGATTGCTGAATCCCACCTTTTTTATGCGCGGAATCGTGTGGTAGGCGAGGCGTCCCGCATTGATGGTCAGGAAACGGTTCACGGGGAGCGGCAGGATGCGCGAAAGAGTCCCAAAGGCCCGCAACAGGCCGGAGAGGAATTTTTGGAAAATGCGCTTGGCCCGGCCCGCCATTACGCCGCCCCCAAGGTCAGTTGTTGACCGATGGCGGGAACATAGCTCCGGAATCCGTTGCCGGTGTTGTCGCGCATCCAGGCAAGCGCCCCGGGATCGCCATGCACATACACCACATTCTTGGGTTTGGTGCGTTCAATAATTTTACGCAGGGCGTTCCGGGGGGCGTGTGCGCTGAAATGCAGGCGGCGTATGTTTTCGAGTTTGATTTCCACCGAAGGCTGGCCCAGCGCGAAGCGCAGCCGATCCCCCGGCTTGGCGTTCAATAACCGGTATCCCAAAGTGTCCGGATCCACATATCCCACGAAAAAGATGCCGTGGTGATTGTATTTCACCATTTCCTGCGCGATCAGCGATGACGGCGTATTTTCCATCATCATGCCCGACGTGGCCACCAGAATGCAGGGCTCGGAAAGCAGGCGTTCCACCACGCCCGGATCAAACACATTCCCGATTCTGCCAAACTGCTCCAGCGGACGCAGTTCCGCGTCCGGCGCCAGATATTCCGGGAACCGGTTGTACACCTCGTAGATGGCGCGGCCCAAGCCCGACGCATACACCGGCACTTCCGGGATGAGGCGCTCCTCCTGCAGCCGGGCAACGATGTTGAGCACCTCTTGCATGCGCCCGAGCGCGAAGGAGGGCAGCAGTACGCAACCGCCGCCTTTCAGCACCCGGCGAATATACTCGCCCAGCCGCAGGGATTCCTGGAAGTAGGGATAGATGCTGGTATCGTCCGAGGCCCCTTGGGTGGACTCAATCACCAGGGTGTCCACCTTCACTTTCTCGTTAAGCGGGGTATAACCGCCCATAAGTTCCTGATCGGTCTCGCAAATGTCGCCGGTGTATAACAGCGTGTGGCCGGGCATCCGGATCAGGGTGCTGGCACTCCCCAGCACATGACCGGAATGATGGAAGGAAACCTCGATTTCATCTTCGGTGCCCAAGGTAAACGGCTGCTCGAAATCACAACACTCGACACGGCGCAGGCTGTAGCCCACGTCTTCGTGATCATACAACGGATATTCCTGGATGCCGCGCTCTTTCGCCATGGTCTCCATCACCGTGACACTATTGTGCAGCATCCGGTCCATGATGCGGGCCGTGGGCAAGGTGGTGTAGGTGGTCACCCCCGGGAACTGCCGCAGCAAATACGGCATCGATCCGCAGTGGTCCACGTGGCCATGCGAGACAAGAAGCGCGTCCGGGGCACGATTCAGGAGGGAAAACGCCGGGAGGGCGTCATAACCTTCTTTTTTGGGGTGGGTGCCGCAATCCAGCAGCAGTTGATACCCATTAAAACCAACCTGAAAACAGTTTGCTCCTACTTCGCCACCACCGCCCAACACGCTGAATATGATATTTCTACGATTACTCATTTCACCATATATTGTACGGAACTCCCCTAAAAATGTCAAAATACTCTTTTAATTAACGTTCCGTGCCAAAGAAACGTCCTGCCCGCGAATGGATTAGCCCCATGGGGTGTTGTGCCACATGATTCCTATTTCCAATAAGGCATTTGACAGGCAGCCCGGACAATAGATTAGACTCACGGGCAGTGAGGTTGTGGTGTCAACCATTGAAACCATGACAAAGAAGGAACGCGCTATGGGAACGGGTCCAGTCAAACATGTTGTACTGTTTAAATTCAAAGAAGGCACAAGCGAGGCGAAATGTGCGGAGATTATCGAGGGATACAAGGCATTGCCGGGCAAGATCAGCGTGATGAAGCATTTCGAGTGGGGCAAGGACATCAGCGTGGAGAACTTGAATCAGGGGTATACGCATTGCTTTATCACCACGTTCGAGGATGAAGCGGGCCGCGATGCGTATATTCCCCATGCCGCGCATCAGGACTATGTAAAGGTGCTGCTGCCGCACCTGGATCAACTGCTCGTGCTGGATTTCATTCCAGATACCGTTAAACAATAAGGAGTCAACGCATGGCTATCTACAGGCAATGGGAAGCGATTCATTTTACGCCGGAAAACCCCGTGGAGAAGCATTTTCATGATTATGACGAGACGTGGGTGATTTCAGGCGGCCGGTGCCGGGCATTTATGATTGGATTGGATGGAAAACACGAAGAATTTGATCTGGAAAAGGGCGATATCTGGATGGTGGAGGCCGGCGTGGAACATGGGTGCGATCCGGCCCCGGAAGGTGTGGATATTTTCCCCTTTCCCGGCACCATTCCCGAAGGTTCGCACGAACCGGGGCATCACTATGTCGACAAAGAGCATTATCTGCCCACGCTGGTGGTGAAAAAGACGCCAACGGACCGCTACAAGAAAGGGTGATCCATGAAAACCATCGGTATTGAATATCCCGAGGCCCGCACGGTCCATTTCAAGGAGTTGGGCGGCGCGCCCGCCCCGAAACCCACGGAAGTGATTCTGGAAACCCTGCATTCCGGAATCACGAACGGCACGGAACGGCATGCGCTGTTGGGCGAACATTTCTGGCAGGGTGTGTTTCCCAGTTGCCATGGGTATCAACACGTGGCAAGGGTTGCGATGGCGGGCGAGGCGGTGAAAGACTTCCAGGAGGGGGATGTCGTGTTTTATGGCCAATACGTGGGACATCGGGGCTGGCATGCGGTGGATGTGGCTTCGGCGGCGGCCGCATCGAACAGTTCTCACCTTATCGTCAAACTGCCGGACGACCTCCCGTTAAGGGAATGCGCGCTGCTGGGGGTGGCGGGCGTGGCCATGCGCGGCGTGCGGCGCTGCCGTGTGGCGCCGGCGCAAAACGTCTGGGTGGCGGGCCAGGGGCTGATCGGTCAGTTTGCCGCGCAATCCGCCCGCGCGGTGGGCGCGCGCGTGACCGTTTCAGACGTGAATGAAGACCGGCTCGAACGGGCCTTGCGGTGCGGGGCGCACCGCGCGATAGACATGCGCGAAGACGGTGCCTGGGAGGAGTTGAAGGCGGACGGACCCTACGATTGCATCTTTGATTGCTGCGGGGTGAATTCGCTGCTGCTCGATATTTACAAACATGCCCTGTTGGCGTACCGGGGCGTGATTGGCCTGCTCGCCGTGCGCACGGAGACCGTGTTCAACTGGGGCATGTTCCATCCCCGGGAAGCCTCGATGGAAGTATCCTGCCATTTTAGCATCGAGGAACTCAACATTCTGCTCCACTTTATGCGCGAAGGCATTATCGAAGTGGCCCCGCTGATTACGCATAATGTGCCCATAGAGGAGGCGGTGGGCGTGTATGAGTTGCTGCGCGACCGGCCCGGGGAACTGCTGGGCGTGGTTTTTGACTGGTGATGGGTAATCTGTCTCGCTATAACCGTTTAACCCCAAAGCCTCCGCCGATCTCGATGACGGCGCCAGTGGCATAGTCGAAATAGCCTTCCGCGAGGGCGGCCGCTGCTTTTCCGATGTCCTCCGGAAGACCCCATCGCTTCTGAAGAAGCAGGTCTCCGGCGATGAGGGCATCGTATTTTTCCTTTACCTTTTCCGTCATGTCCGTGGAAATGATCCCGGGCCGGAGATCGTATACGTTGATTCCGTATTCCGCGAGGCGCACGGCGAAGTTTTGTGCGGCCATGCTCAATCCCGCCTTGCTGATGCAATATTCCGCGCGGTTCGGGCTGGCGGTGTCCGAGGAAATGCTGGTGATGAAAATGATCATGGGTTTGCGCGAGGCTCCGGCCTGTACCTGCTGAATCATTTGCCGTGCCACCGCCTGGGTAAAAAAGAACGGCCCGCGCACATTGATGTCCATCACCCGATCATAGCTTTCTTCTGTGCATTCCAGAAGGTCCATGCGTTGCAGGGGCGCCACTCCTGCATTATTCACCAGAACATCAATCGCGCCAAAACAGTCCACCGCCTCGTGAATCATGCGGGCATGGTCCTTACTGTCGGCAATGTTACCCATTACCGGCAGGCAGCGCCGCCCCAATTCCTCGACGCGCGCCTTCACCTCGTAGCTGCCTTTTTGGGTATTGGACGGATCCGCCTGGGTGGCCGCCGCCACAATGTCATAACCGTGCCGCGCCAGTTCAAGTGCGATGCCCCGCCCAATGCCCCGGCTCGCGCCGGTGATAAATGCCGTGCCCTTACTCATGCAAAAAATGCTCCTTTTGATCGATCCTTGCCGGATCTGCATTATATAGGATGTTGTCCACGGAGGCATCCCAGTATATTCCTCCAAGATTGAAGTTAGGAAACGTGAAGTATGTTGCGGGCCGAAGAACTCAGGAAGGTCTTTTATCCTTCACGATCAAAACCCGTTGAAGCGGTGCGGTGCGCTACGTTTGAAGTGAAGGCGGGTGAGGTCTTTGGTCTGCTCGGACCCAATGGCGCGGGAAAAACCACGCTGCTGCGCATGCTCGGCACCATTATCACCCCCACCTCCGGCCAGTGCTGGGTCAATGGCGTGCGCTCGGATCAGGCCCCGGACAGCATCCGCCGCGAAATCGGGTTCCTTTCCGGCAATACCAAACTCTACGGACGGCTGACCGGGGTGGAACTGCTCACGTACTTTGGCCGCCTCTATGGTATGGCGGACGAGGCTATTGTTCCGCGCATTCATGAACTTACGGAGCTTCTCGGGATGCAGGAGTTTCTCAACCGCCGCTGCGACTCCCTCTCCACCGGCCAAACACAAAAAGTCTCCATCGCGCGCGTGATTCTGCACAATCCCAAGATTCTCATCCTCGACGAGCCAACATTGGGCCTGGACATCCTGACCAGCCGCACCATCCTCGAATTTATCGTGCACGCCAAACAACAGGGTCACGGCATTATCTTTTCCACGCATTACATGACCGAAGCGCAGTTGTTGTGTGATCGGCTGGCCCTCATGCATACGGGCGATATAATGGCCATCGGCAGCCCGGAGGAACTCTATCAATTGACCGGTACGAATTCGATTCAGGACGTTTTCTTAAACCTCCTCGACCAGCGGGAAGGAGACCGGCCATGAATGTCCGGATTGTGAAGGTTATCCTGAAAAAAGAACTGCTGGACACCCTCCGTGATAAAAAGACGCTCCTCATGATGGTGGGCTTGCCCGTTCTGCTCTATCCCGCACTCATGATCATCGGGATGCAAGTCCTGATGGTACAGCAATCCAAATTGCAGGCCACGGTTTCGCGCGTGGCCATTCAAAGCAGCGCGCCCGAACTCATCGAAAAATGGTTGAATGACTATTCTGAAAAAACAGCCCGCGAAGAAGAAATGGAAGGCAAAAAAGAAGGTGAAAAAGATGGTGAAGGGGAAGCGGAAGAGAAGGATGAAGGCCCGCCGTTGAAACTCTCCGTGGTCAAATCGGATGATCCTGAAAAAGATCTGGCCGAACGCCGTTTGGATGTTCTGATCGTAGTCACCGGAGATCTCCAGGATACCTTGGCGGCGGGGGAGACCGCCCAAGTCGAGATTCGATTTGACGGAACGGAAATTCGCTCGCAAAATGCGGCACGCCGAATTAATGACGCTATACTGGATGCGAAAGACGAGATTCAATCGGATCGCCTGCGGGAGGCCGGGTTGGCCAAAAGTTTTGTCCGGCCCCTCGATGTCCGCCGCATAAACACGGCGCCGCCCGCCAAAAAATCAGGATTCATCCTGGGTTCCATTCTCCCCATGGTGATGATTATCATGTTGGCCCTCGGAGCCTTCTACCCCGCCATGGACCTCACTGCCGGCGAAAAGGAACGCGGCACTTTTGAGACACTATTGTCCACGCCCGCGAGCAAGCTCGAGATCGTTGCGGGGAAATTTTTTACGGTGTTTCTCCTCGCCATGCTTACCGGCCTTCTCAACCTTGCCAGCATGGGCGCCACCCTCGCTTTTGTCTTCTCCGAACTTAGCCACTTCGCCAAAGGGGCGGAGGTGCCCCAGATTCATCTTCCCGTCACGTCCATCGGCATTATTCTCGCCGTGATGGTGCCCCTGGCCTTTTTTGTCTCCGCCATGACCATGTGCATTGCCGTGCTCGCGCGAAGTTTTAAGGAAGCCCAAAATTACATCACCCCCTTCTTTATCCTCATCACCATTCCCGCCACCTTTGCCGCCATGCCCGGCATCGAACTGGGCCCAGTCAGTCAATTTATTCCCATTACAAATGTCGTGCTGCTGTTCCGCGACTTCATGACGGGCAAAGCGGGAATGGAAATGGTTTCCACAGTCTTTCTCAGCATGGCCATATTTGCCTTGCTCGCGTTATTGTTAGCCGCGTGGCTGTTCCAGCGCGAAGAGGTTGTACTCTCCGAAGAACGCGGCCTTTCCTTTTCCTGGCGGCGCAGCGCCATCTTGCCCCGGCAAACCCTCACCCCCGCCGCCGCCCTCGGACTCTTTGCCCTCGTGATGCTGCTCATCTTTTACGTGGCCAGCCTCCTGCAAAGCTACAGTCTGCTCCTTGGATTGTTCATCACGGAGTGGGGGATTATCCTGGCGCCCGCCCTTACCCTCCTCTGGTTTTTCCGTATCAACGTCAAAACCGCCCTCAACATCGCCCCCGTGCGCCTGCCCCATCTCGCGGGCGCTTTATTGATCGCGCCGGCCTGTATCGTGTTCGCCATGCAATTGGGCTCCTGGCAGAACAAAGTGCTGCCCCTGCCCGATGATCTCAAAAAGGTCTTTGAAACCCTCTTTGCTTCCGGTAATACCGCCCTGGGGCTCATCCTCTTATTGCTGGCCGCCGCCGTGTCTCCCGCCATCTGCGAAGAAGCGCTTTTCCGCGGCGCCATCCTCTCCGGACTCCGCCAGCGCCTCCGTCCCTGGGCCGCGATTCTCCTTGTGGGCGCGCTCTTCGGGATTTTCCACGTCAGCATCTACCGGTTTATGCCCACCGCAATGCTGGGCGTGTTGTTGACCTACCTCACCGTGCGCAGCGGCTCCATCTTCATCAGCATGATTGTTCACGCCGCCATCAATGCCTTCAGTATCCTTGCCGCCGCCGGAAAACTCCCTTCATTCCTCACCGGCTGTCTGGAAAACCTGGAAGCCGGCGGACTTCCCGCCTGGGTTCTGTTCACCGCCGCCCTTGTCTTCATCGCGGGCATCCTGCTTATCGAACGAACCGCCGGCGTTAATCGCGTGGGCGAACGCCGGAAGGGCGCGTCCCCTGGCGCGCCGTAACACCGGACCGGGAGGGACCGCCCTTCTCCGCCCAGATTGCGTTTTTGTGGGAATTTGATTTTTCCCAATGCGATGTTGTTTGCTTGTAAAGGTAGGTTGCACCTCGGTGAAGTAAGACGGTAATCGAACCGGAACATGGTATGTGGAGCGAAAAATGGACATTGTTGCGGCGATTTTTGGGGTTTTGTTTGACCTGACGGCGGTTGGTTTCAGTGTTTGGGCCGGAGTGGATTTCGCCTCGGGCCTTACGGTGATTCCCGCGGTGTTATTTGCCGTGCTGGGCGGTCTTCTTACATGGATGGGATTTTCGTGAGGGGAGGAAGTTCGTTTTCACGTGCGGATGCCGCGCGGATATCGAGGGTTTGTCCCACGGCGGGAAGGTAAAGATTGAACACGGTCCCGGCACCGGGTTCGCTGTGGACGTGAATGAGGCCGTCATGCTGTTTGATGATGCCATACACCATGGCGAGCCCGAGGCCGGTCCCCTTTCCCACGCCTTTCGTGGTGAAGAAGGGTTCGAAAATGTGCGCCACCGTTTTCGCGTCCATGCCGCACCCCGTGTCCGCCACGCTCAGCAGCACATACTGCCCCTCGGAAGCCCAGGGATGGTCTTGACAAAACGCGGCGTCCAGCAGGACATTATGGGTCTCGATAGTGAGCCTGCCGCCATGCGCCATGGCGTCGCGGGCATTGGCGCACAGGCCTATCAGGACATGCTCGATCTGGCTTTTATCGACAAATACGGCATCAAGCCCTTCGCCGGGATGGAACAGAAGTTCGATGGGCTCGCCGATCACGCGGCGGATCATTTTAAGCAGGCCGTGGAGCAGCAGATTCAAGTCGGTCTTCACGGGTTGAATGCACTGGCGGCGGCTGAAGGCGAGCAATTGACGGGTCAGTTCCGCGGCGCGCAGGGCCGCCTTCCGAATGTCATAGAGGGTTCCCCGTGCTTGGGTGCCTGGGGAGAAATCCTCTTCCATCAGTTCCAGGTTCACCAGGATCACCTGCAGCAGGTTGTTGAAGTCATGCGCGATGCCGCCGGCGAGTTGTCCGACAGCTTCCATTTTTTGGGCTTGGCGCAGTTGCGCTTCGAGCCGCAGTTCGTTGGTAATGTCGCGGGAAACGGAGACATGGCTTTCAATATTCCCATGGATGTCCCGGAGTGGTGAAATGGTGGTCTCCATCGTGATGAGGGAACCGTCTTTGCGGCAGGCGGTGACCTGCCCCTGCCACACCTGGCCATGGTCCACCTTTTCATCCACTTCATGGTTGAGGGCGGGGTCGTTGTGTTCGGGGCTGAGCATCGTCTCGACATGCCGCCCCAGGACTTCTTCGCGGGAATACCCCAGCGTGTTCTCGAACGCCGGGTTGGCATATTGAATGTGCCCCGTGGCACTCCAGATGACGACGCTTTCAGCGGTTTGCGCCATGGCCATCGCCAAGCGGTCTCGTTCCTCCTCGAGTTGTTTGCGCGCGGTGATGTCACGGAAGTTGGCGACGATGGCCTCTACATTAGGGTCGGAGAGAAGGTTGCGCATGGTGCAATCCACCACCCGCCAGATTCCGTCCTTGTGGCGCAAACGGAATATCAGGTTAACGGTGGCGCCGGGGGTGGCCCGCATTATGTCCGCGTGCCGCAGAAGCAGGGGACGATCCTCGGGATGTGTCAACTCCGCGATGTCCATGTCGAGGAACTCCTCCGGCGTGTACCCCAGCATGGGGGTCACGGACGGGGTGACCATCAGGCTTTCATTCTCCGGGCCGGCCAGAAAGATTACATCCGCCGATTTCTCCACCAGTGTACGGAACCGCTCCTCGCTGCGCCGGAGGGCATCCGTCCCCGAACCCTGTTCAAGCGCGGACACGCGTGCCCGCAATGCGTGCACTTCTTCCATTAACTCCGCATGTGTGGGGGAAGAACCTAGCATGATTACATCCTTCGCCGCATATTCAATGGACGCAGGAGGCCATCATAACGGTTTCAAGAGAGAAATTCACAATTCATGCCGGGGGGTATCCGTGGTCAACCCCGAAAATGATCTTGACCGTGCTGCGCGGGGCAGAACAGGGGGCGTGAAGCCGGGTGATGCATAAAAGGTCGATCTTTGGAGGACAGGTTGCCGTGGGAAGCATGGATGCACATCAATGGATGGAGCGGATAGTTTGAAGCAACGCCCAAATAAACCCTATGATGCAATTCCTACTGATAAGGGCAAGAAAAGGTGAATAGTATGAAGGTACAGCGGATTTGTTGGGCGGGGTATCTGGCATTGGTTTTCATTGGCGGGGACGTCTATGCGGCGGAGGCGGGGAGGGTTCCGGAGAATGTGTACAGGGGGGAATTGGTAAGTTTCCCGGGTCCGTGGAGCTTTTTCCTGGGCAAGGCGGGGATCATCCTGGTGACGGATGATGAGTTGGTGGCGCTGTCGAATCCGGATCAGGTGATTAACATGAGCCTGACCTTCGACAAGGTGGAGAAGAGCCTGCGTCAGATTTGCGAGGAAGCCAAAGCGGGGGGGCACCGTACGTTGATTCTTTCCTTTGACCATTTCTTTGCGCAGTACCGCCCGGGGCAGGAAGGAAAGCCACGCACGCTCACCCCGGACAAGGAGGACTACATTCAGCGGATTGCGGCGATCAGCCAGTTCGCGCAGCAGTATGGATTGGGCCTGGAACTGAGTTTGATGTCCCCCCTGGAGATCGGGCCGGGGTATACCGCCAAAACCGGCGAATCGGGGGTCTGGATGCATTACCGCCAAGGGGTGCGTGACCCGGAGACCGGAGCGTACAGCGTGCAATTATGGCGGCAGCGGCGCTGGGCGAATAATAAAGGCCCGCTGGTGCTGGAAGAGGCTGGGATTCGCGTATTTGCCTTCCGTGAATTCCCTGTGTCCGGAACGCCGTATCACGTGGTGAATCCGGGCGATATTGTGGAAATCACGGACGGCGTGGAGGTCGAGGTGTCGGAGGGCACGCGCCGCACAAAAGGGGATTATGACGCGGTATGGACGCGCGTCCATGGGACGGGGCATCCGGAGGCAGGCGGACGGAACCGGGTGTTGGTGGTGCAGCACTACAAGACCCCCGAAATGGATTATTTCAGCGACCAGGCGCTGCCGTTCTTGCAGGAATTGGGGGACCGCTACGCGGAGGCCGGGGTGAAGTTTAACGGATTGTATTCGGATGAGATGCATATTCAGCAGGACTGGGGGTATTTCAGCCATCATGATCATGGCGAGTTTGCGTTGCGGTACGTGAGCCCGGGATTCGCGAAGGCGTTTGCGGCCCGGTTTGGCGCGGAATACGCCGACTTTGCCAAGTATCTGATTTACTTTGTGCACGGCCAGGAAGATTTTGCGAATGATCTCTCCGCGAAACAAAACATCATGCACGTGTTCGGCCCCACGGCGGAAGCCATTCAGGCAACGGCGCTGTTCCGTGCGCGGTACTATCATTTCCTGCAGGACGGCGTGGTGGACCTGTTTGTGGGCGCGAAGCGGCATCTGGAGCAGCGGATGGGGCACACCCTCGAATCGCGCGCGCATGCGACCTGGGCGGAAAGCCCCACAATAGACCGATGGGAAGTGGGCCGGCAATCGCACCCGGCAAATCAATACGAATACACGTCCAATTTCGTGTGGTCGGACACGGTGCATCAGGCGGCTTCCGCGTGCTATGACTATTTCAAGTGGGGGGATTACTTGACTGGAAATGGAAATGACCACACGGAGGGCGGCTGGCTGGACCGCGATTATTGGGCGCTGGCGCTGGCGTGTTCCACAGGCATCCTGAACGAGGTGCCGTATTCCTATTGCGCGCATTGGGGAATGCCGGACGAGATCAGCCGGCGGCGCTCCGCGCTGGTGAACGCATTCGGGGCTGTTGCGGCTCCGCAGTATGGGATGGTGGAGGGCATGGTCCACCGGGACACGGAAGTGCTTATGCTCTATCCCATTGATTTGGTGGCGGTGGAAGAACGCTTTGGCAGTTGGATGACGCAATTCGGCTATGCCAATTACATCACGGCGGCCAAATTGCTGGAACGGGGGAAAGTGGACGGAAAAAGCATCGAGGTGGCCGGACGGCGGTTCAGCACGCTGGTGGCCACGTTTGAACCCTTTCCGCCGAAAGAACTGCTCGATATGATGCGCAGTTTTGCCGAACAAGGCGGACGGATCGTTTGGTCGGGGCCGCCGCCGGTATTGTATCAGGATGGTTCTCCCGCCCTTTCCGCGTGGCAGGACCTTTTCGGGGTGGACTATTCCCCCAACCATACGGATGGATTGATGGCGCCGGGCCGCCAGGTGAACTTTGAAGGCGACTTCAAACACATCAGCCCCATGATCATCTTGACGGATTTTCTGGTGGACCACATTTATCCCGTGACGCCGCGTGAAGGAACCGTTGCCGCGGCCCGGGTGAAAGATCAGATCGTGGGGGTGCATAAGACCACGGTGAATGGCGGGTGCGTGAGTTATTGGGGATTCCGGCCAAGGAATGATCAATCCGGCAGTCTGGGGTATGAGGACCGGCATTGGTTCGAGATTTTGTATGCGCTGGGGGCCTATCCGGGCACGGCGGCCTTCACGGACAGTAATGACAACCCCGATTTCGTTTCGCAGACCACCGGGTATATGGCCTGCCGGTTTCCCAATGGCGCGGTGGCGATTGCACCCCATTTGACGCATTTGGAGGAGTGTTGGCCGGGTGGTTTCGCGCGCAAGCAGGACGAAGACAAACAGATTGTGGAAAAACTCAACCTGCCGCCGGACCATTTGTCATTGAAGGGCTTCCGGGTGGCGGGCAAAGAGGTTGCCTATGAGGGCGATGAATGCGTTGCCTTCCGGATGAATGATGCGGACGCGCTAGTGGCCTTTGCCGGTAAGAACTGTACTCAGATCAGTGTGAATGGAAAAATCCTGCAATTCGCGGAGCAGCCCATGCCGTTTATCGCTTGGGCGCCGGTGGAAGAGGCGCAAAAGGTGGAACATGGCGCCGTGCTGCGCATGTTTTTCGCCGGCACGGGCAAGGTGCGGATTCCCCTGGCTGGCATGCCGAATACCCTGCACGTCGTAGTGCAGGGACCCACGCTGGGCAGCCGTGGAGAGACGATCCCCAGTGCGGTGGAGGCTGGCGCGTTGGTGTTTGATGTCCCTGGAAATGCGGCAAGACAATGGATTTATGCAGTCCCGGTGGAGTGAGGAAAATGCCGGGACCGGATGGACCGAAGAGAGGAGAATAAGTATGAACCGGCGTGATTTTTTGAGGCGGACGGCCATGGGCACGGCGGCCACGATGGGCGCAATGACGGCGGCGCGGACGGCGCGCGCGCAAAGCGCGAATGAACGCGTGATTCTCGGTGTAATGGGCCTGCATGGGCGCGGTCATTTTCTTGCGCAGGAGTTTGGGAAACGAAAGGACGTGGAAATCCGCTATCTGGCCGATCCGGATACCCGCCTGTTGGAGGGGCGCGCCAAGGACATCGAACAAATCACCGGGAAACGTCCACCATGTGTTCAGGATTTCCGCCGGATGCTGGATGACAAGGAAGTAGACGGGATTATCATGGGCACCCCGGACCACTGGCATGCGCTGGGCACGGTGCTGGCCTGTCAGGCGGGCAAGGATGTGTATGTGGAGAAGCCCACTTCGCACAATATCTGGGAAAGCCGGAAAATGGTGGAGGCGGCGCGGAAATACAAGCGGGTGGTGCAGGTGGGCGCGCAGAACCGGTCAAGTGACAATGTGATCGAGGCGCTCGACTATCTGAGGAATGGGGGGCTGGGAGATATCCATTTGGTGCGCGTATTGAACAGCAAAGAGCGGGGAACCATCGGCAAGGAGCCGGATAAGGCGGTGCCGGAAGGGGTGGATTATGACATGTGGCTCGGGCCCGCCCCGATGAGGCCGTTCAATGAAAATCATTTCCATTACGCGTGGCATTGGTTTTGGGCCTATTCCGGCGGCGACCTTATCAATGACGGGGTGCATCAGATGGACATTGCCCGTTGGGTGGTGAATCAAAAATATCCGAAGTCCGTGGTTTCCGCAGGCGGCATTTACTATTTTAAGGATGATCAGGAGACGCCGGACACCCATACCGTCAATTGGGAATATGACGGGATGATGATGATCTTCGAACAGGCGCTCTGGGCGCCTTATCTGAAAAAAACGCCGCTGGAGCTGCGCGATATTGACGGCATACCCAACTGGCCGTTTAATGGCACGCGCGTCGAGGTGTACGGCACGAAAAACATGATGTTTCTTGGGCGTCATGGCGATGGATGGCAGGTCTTCGATGCGGACGCCAGGCCTGTTGCCACCACACCGGGCCTGTTCACCCCCTCGGTGGAGAAACATGCCGATAATTTCATTCGTTGCATCCGATCCCGCGATATTCCGGCGGGAGACATTGAGGAGCTGCATTATTCGACGTTATTATGCCATTACGGCAACATTGCATACCGCATGGGGCGTAAATTGCACATTGATCCCAAAACGGAAGGGTTTGTGGACGATGCGGAGGCGAATGGGTTGGTTAAGCGGGCCTATCGTGAGCCGTGGGTGGTGCCCGAGGTGGTATGAACCGGCGGCACGGCAACAGACTTGTTCCATACACCGGTATGGATTACACTAATGTGCAGGAATGGGTAGTCTGTACAATGTGCTGTCCACAGAATCTTTATTACGTTGTATAAGGAGCGGGGATATGATGAGTCGGCGCTGGTTGTTCGGAGTGGTGATAATTCTCATTACCGCCATAACGCCATGGTCCATGGCCTATGCGGCTTCGTCAGGGTTGTCCTTCACGGAAGATTTCTCCAGTGATGCGTTGAAGGATTCATCCCTGTCCACGGCGGCATGGTCCACCGAACAGCAGGTGGTGGCCCTGGCATGGCGTAACGCGCACTTTGGGGCCTTCTCCGGCAGCACGGCGGGCGTCAACCTTTCGGGGGATGCCGACGATACCCATGCAGTGGCTGCGGGGGACCTTGATGGCGATGGCGACCTGGACATCGTGGCGGGGAATGGGGGCATCAGTAAATACTACTTGAACGCCGGAACGGCGGAACCGTTCAGCGGGGCGGAGGGCATCGCGCTGACGGAAACGGTGCACAATACCTATGCGGTGGCCTTGGGCGACCTGAATGAGGATGGCGCGCTGGATATTGTGCTGGGGAACAATGGCCAGAAAAATATTCTTTTGCTGAATAATCGCACCTTCGCGCCGTTTGATGGAGTACTGCCGGTTGACATTTCATCCGATGTGCTCTCGACCCAACGGGTGGTTTTGGGCGATTTCAATAATGATGGACATCTTGATTTTGTGGCGGGTAATGCCGCTCAGCCCAACCGCCTGTATTTGAATAACGGCACCGCAAATCCGTTCCAGGGGGTTGCGGGCACAAGCATATCCTCCGATGCGCTTTCGGTGACCGCCCTGGTGGCCGCCGACATGACCGCCGACGGGCACTTGGATTTGATTGCGGGATACAGTGACGCGGGGGTGCGCCTTTACATCAACAATGGAACGTCCCAGCCGTTCAGCGGCGTGACGGGCGTGAGTGTGGGAAATGGCGCCACCTATGCGGTGGCGGTGGCGGATTGGAATGGTGATGCATTGCTGGATGTGGCGGCGGGGAATGACGCCGCGGTTTCTCAACTTTTTCTCAACAATGGAACTTCCAATCCCTTTACCGGGGTTTCCGCCCTTTCCATTACCTCCGAGGCATTTCCGGTCCGCGCTTTGGCGGCCGGGGATGTGGACAACGATGGCGACATGGATTTGTTCGCCGGATGCCTGAACCAGCCCCATCGTGTGTTTCTCAACACGGGCGCGTCGAATCCGTTTAATGGGATTACCGGAATCGCGGTGAGCGGTGATCTGAATTCGACGGAAGCGGCGCTGTTGGCGGATTTGAATGGTGATGCGCTGTTGGACGCGGTCACGGGCAACGTGGGGGGGATCAACCGCTATTACTTGAACACCGGCACGAAGAATCCCTTTGAGCGGTCGGCGGGAATAGACCTTTCTTCGGACATGCAGTTTACGTATGCCGTGGCGGTGGGGGATGTGGACAATGACGGCGATCTGGATGTGGCGGCGGGCAATTTTAATCAAGCGAACCGGTTGTACCTGAACAACGGCACCACGGACCCCTTTTCCGGGGTCATCGGCCTCAATATAACGTCCGATGTGCGCAATACCTGCTCGATTGTTTTCGCCGATTTGAATGGGGACGGTTATTTGGACGTCATCACCGGAAATCGGAACCAGGCGTGCCGGCTCTATCCGAACAACGGCACAAACCTTCCCTTCAACGGAGTGGTTGGCACGGACATCACCAGCGACATCTATGCCACCCGCGCCATCGCGCTGGGCGATATGGATCATGACGGCGACCTGGACCTGGTGATGGGCACCAACAATTACCCCAGCGGGCAAGTGAACCGGTTGTACTTTAACCAAGGTCCCCCCAATTATTTCACCGGGGCAACCGGCTCCAACATTAGTTCAAGCACCGATTTCACCAACGCCATTGCGCTCGCGGATGTCAATGTTGACGGATTCTTGGATGTGGTCTGCGGAAACGACTACCGCATCAGCATTTACTTGCATAACGGCACGAGCACGCCGTTTAGCGGGGTAAGCGGCTTTGTGTTGGGCGCAAAATCCGTCAACACCGTGGGTGTGGCGGTGGGCGATCTTAACCGTGACGGGCGGCCCGACTTGGTGACCGCTGACGCCGTCGCGGGTGCAAGATATTTTCTCAACACTGGCCAGCCGGAGCCGTTCAGCGCGGAGGCGGCCTACCCCTTGACCTCGACGGATTTGTGCTTTTCCGTCGGGTTGGCGGATTTCGACGGTGATGGCGACCTGGATGTCTTCTGCGGTAATAAGCAGATGAGCCATCGTGTTTTCCTCAATCAGGGAACGGCCATTCCGTTTGATCCGGTGGAGAGTTTCGCCATAGGCGAAGATGCTTCGGAGACCAGCGCCGTGGTGGTGGCGGATTTCAGCCGCGATGGGCAGATCGATGTCGTAATTGCCAACAGCGACGATCAAAAGAACCGTTATTTCCAGAACGCCGGCTCCGGGTTTTCCTTCAGCAATCTCGGCTATTCCCGCATCTCCAACGATGAAAACGAGGTATGGGCCGTTGCCGCCGGCGATGTGGACCGGGACGGCGACAAGGATATCGTGGCGGCCGCCAATGGCATTACCCGGCTCTACATGAATAATGGGGGGGCGAACGCCTTTGAGGGCGTGACGGGCGTGGACATTGATTCAGCCGCTCATGATACCCGCGCGGTGGCGCTTGCGGATTTCAATAATGACGGGCGCCTTGACATTGTCACCGCCAATTACAACGAAACGGGGAAGTGCTATCTCAATAACGGAACGGCCAATCCGTTTTCCGAAGTGGCGGGCGCGAATATTTCCTCGGATGCCTCTCCCGCCAATGCCTTGGCCGTGGGCGACATGAATCTTGACGGACACCTGGATGTTGTCATGGGCAATAACAATCAGCCCAACCGCCTGTATCTGAATAACGGCACGGGCACGCCCTTTTCAGGGGTTGCGGGCTCCGATATCACCACGGATACTTTCGCCACGCGGGCCATCGCCGTGGGCGATGTGAATGGCGATGGACGTCTGGATGTCGTGGCGGGGAATTTTGGACAAAAAAAACGGGTGTATCTGAATAATGGCGGGGCCAATCCCTTTGACGGGGTATCCGGTTCCGATGTCACGCTCGAAACCTACAATACCAATGCATTGGCGCTGGCGGATGTGAACGGCGACGGGCACCTGGATATTGTCACCGGAAACGGCGGCGCTTCCGCCGGGCAACGCAATCGAATCTACATTAACAATGGCACGGCGAATCCGTTTGGCGGCATTACGCGATTGGACGTCGGCACCGATGCTCAAATCACCCGCGCATTGGTGGTGGCCGATGTCAACCGGGACAGCTATCCGGATGTTATCGCGGGCAACATTGACGACACCAGCAGGCTGTATGTGAACAACCGGAGCAATAACCCCTTCCAGGGGGTGATGGGCATTAACATAAATGAGGACGTGCTCACGGCCTATGGGCTGGCCACTGCGGATTTCACCGGCGATGGTGTGCTGGATATTGTCAGCGGAAACAAAAATGCGCCGTTGCAGTTGCACCAATGCCATCCCTACTGTCCCTCGCTGGGCCGTGTTGCTTCTCTGGAAGTTGACACGCAGGAATCCCCGATTCCAGATGCGTTGCTGTCCACTTTATGCGCCATACCCAACGGGACTTCAATTTCGTGGTATCTGAGCAATAATGGCGGCGCCCAATGGTTCCAGGTGTATCCGGGGGTGGAATTCGTTTTTCCGGTAAGTGGCAATGACTTGCGTTGGCGGGCAGACTTGTCTTCTCTTACCACCACCATTTCACCGGAAATTGCCATGGTTTCCCTTTCCAGTTCCGTCGGACCGGAAGGCGCCGAAGAAGGGGAAGGCGTCATGGAAGGTGAAGGCGACTTGGAAGGCGAAGGCGACTTGGAAGGCGAAGGCGGTGCGGAAGGCGAAGGCGGTGCGGAAGGCGAAGGCGGTATCGAAGGCGAAGGCGTCATGGAAGGCGAAGGCGTCATGGAAGGTGAAGGCGGTATCGAAGGCGAAGGCGTCATGGAAGGCGAAGGCGTCATGGAAGGCGAAGGCGTCATGGAAGGCGAAGGCG
>CAYYRW010000005.1:104573-234177 GCA_964474205.1 uncultured Nitrospirales bacterium
GAAGGCGAAGGCGGTATCGAAGGCGAAGGCGGTATCGAAGGCGAAGGCGGTGCGGAAGGCGAAGGACAAGTTCTGGTGCACAATGCCGACCAAAATGGAGATGGTTTAATCGGTTTGTCCGAGTTGCTCCGTGTTATTCAGTTCTTTAATTCCAATGGATTGCATTGCATGGCGGGGACTGAAGATGGCTATGCTCCGGGGCAGGGCGCCCAAGTGTGCACCCATCATTCCAGCGATTATGCTCCTGCGGACTGGTTGATCGGCCTCTCGGAATTGCTTCGACTGATTCAGTTCTACAATTCCGGCGGCTACCATGTATGCGAAAGCGGTGAAGACGGATTCTGTCCAGGGCTGTGACGTGGACACGCTGTGCGGCGGCGGAGCGCTGAACGAAACGCGCCCGGTCAATCCGTATTCATCGAGTGAATGATACGGGGCCCTTGGGACCATAGCCACCAGATGTGTTCTATGGTGGCGGTGAGGCGTCCGTAGGTCACCACCGTGGCGGGGGCGAATGTACGTTCCCAGGCCTCTTTTTGGGCGCCACTGTCGCAACTGGTGAGGTACACAAAGCGAAGTTTCCTGTTCACGCCCCATTTCCGGATATCGTCCGGAAGGATAAACCCGCTTTTCAAAAGCAACCCCTCTTTCATGCCATGGGAGCCAATGAAAACAAACTGGCCTTCTTTCAAGGCGCGTTTCAGTGAATCCTCCGTGAGGCGCAACGCCACCACATGGCCCGCGCCCCAGCGATCCTCCGCCGTCAGGGAGATGCGGTAAAACCCCAACATGAAAATCCACCGGGGGAACCGGTCAATGTCTTCATACAGTAAATAGACTTTTCCGGGGGCCGCATCCTGGCGGGTGAGCGAGGCGGCATGGAGGGTTACGGGCAGGAGCGTGAGCAGGACCAAGTACAACGCCACTCCGGTGCAGGCGGTTGCTTTTTGCAGGCGTGCACGCCTGGTCAGGAAGGCCACGAGGGGCATTTCGCGAGACGACCCGCGCAGGACAAGACCCGCCCCGAACATCCAGAATACGGCCCAACAGAGGACAAGTTTTCGCGAGACATTCAAGGTATGCGGTTCCGGATGGGTAAGGTCGTAGAGCGCGCGGTGATACACCATCACATAGGTAAGCGCGAGCACCGCCAGCACGAACGCCGCGCCGATAAAGAGGATCATGGAAAATAGGGCCAAGGACTGCATAAGATGATGCTGGAGAAAGGCGGAGCGCCGGTCCGTTTTGAAAAAGTAGGCCACGGGCGCGGCGCCCAGGTAATAGCCGAATGCCTTGGACCGCTCCCGCCATGGTATGATGCTTAACGTATCGTCCTGCATGCCGGGAAGTGTACCGTACCTGGGATGGGTTCTTCCAAACGGGAAGACGGAACAAGAGGGTTGATTGCGGGCCGGTACTGAGTTATCATAGTGCAGATGATACAGAGGGAGTGAAGTTCATGACCGACCAGTCAACGGAGCAGGATGACCTGAGGCCGTGTCCCATCTGCCGCACGCCCATCAGTGTGTTGGCGGTGCGGTGCCGGCATTGTGGGGCGGAAGTGGGGCGTCCTCGGAAAGAAGCCGAAAAATTCACGGTCAAGGATTTGGGCGGTTCGGCGGAATCCACCTATACGCTGTCGGGCAATGTGATGGAGGCGTTGGAATCCTTCCGGGCGGAGGAATTGAACAAGCAGGAGACGGAACGCCGCCAAAAGGAAGCGGTGAAGGGCACGTGGTTTGGTCAACGGCACCCGGACCAGGAAACGTCAAAGCCCGCGGATGACGGCCTGCCGGAACTGGATGCGGCCCACCGGGATTTGGCGGCCCTCGATGAGGAACCCGCCGCCAAAGCCGTGGTGCACGTCAAGCCCAAGACCAAACCCGCGTCAGCGGCCCCGGATATTTCGCGTAAGCTCTTTCTGATGGCCTCGATTGTGGCGGGGCTTATCCTCATTTACCTGGGAACGGACCTTACCTGGGGTAAGATTAAGGACTATCTCGAAAACCGCAATGCCGGCGACAAGGTGGTGTATGTGAACAAGGCGCGTGATCTTCTGGCCCGCGGGGACGTGCTTGATGCCCTCCTTGAAGCCAACGAAGCGCTCAAGTTCAACAAGACCGACGAAAATTATGCCATCGTCAAGGAAATGCGGGCATGCTTTGTGCAGGATGTCCTGGGGATGTTGTCGAGAGAGATTTATGATCCGCAGGACTATCAACGGGCCTCGGAAATGGCGGACCGTGCCCTGAAAGCGGACGGAGACGCGGCCATTCGTGATTTATACAATAAGGTGCGGGCCGAAGTGGCGGCCTATAAAATGGTGTGCGCTTCGATTGATTTCGCCGGAAAACAGGCGGTGTTCAAGGTTTTTGACGCGGCACAGGCCATGACCGAACAAAAAGTGGGGGAGAACGGGCGCCTGAATGAGCGGTTCGTGGTTACCTCGATATCCCAATATGATGTCCGGCTGAAAGACGAGCGGGTGGCGGTGGGCGGGAACCGTTTCAGGAACGTCATCGCCCGGGTGGGCAGCCCCCTGGCCGGACAATAACGCGGGGGTGGTTTCGAGCGTGAGGTGTCCGCGTGTTTCTGTTATGATAGGCGCGCGGGCGGAATGAATGCCCGGCACATGACGGTTCGTGAACGCCGTCCAGGAAGGAATATGAACACAATGATTTTTAGAATTTGCGTGGCCACCTCATTGCTTTTGGCCGTGGTGGGCGCCGGATGCGCCACCTCGAAACCGGCCCCAGGCACGGTGGCGGAGCGGACGTCCGATTACGAGGCGCAACTGCGCGGTATTGTTCAGCAGCATATGGCCAAGGCCAATCAGGAACAGGATCGCCAGAAGAACGAGGTGATCAAACGCCATCCCTATTTCTGCAAGGAATACTCCGTGTATGATAATCCCGGGCAGCCCTTCGATGTGGTGATGCACAAGACTGAATCCCGCATGCGCCCCTACCTGGCCGATGTCAAACTGTCGAAAACACGCTATGCCACACGGCTCGCCCGAAAGGCAAAAGAAGCCAAAGCCGACACGGCCTTCTTTCGCGACACGGGCCAGGAGACCTTGACATATCAATGGCGCAATGATCAGTGGAAAAAAGTGGGGAGCTTGTTTGTCACGGAAAAGACGGAAGAATTGGTCAATGGGGAATGGGTGCCCCGGCGCGAAGAAATTAAACGCCTGTATGCTGAAGAAGACGAATCCGAAGGCTGGTGGGTCTGGAATAAGATCAAGAAATTCTTCCGGCGGGACTAGTGAAGTGAGTCATGCTCCAGGTGATGCTTTAGCCCAAAAACATTCCGCGGCCAATTGGCTTGCGTGGGGCATCATCCTGTTGGCGGCCGGGGTGGCGGGTTCAGGCGTGCGTACCGTGTTGGTGGGGGATGCCGTGACCAGCCGGATGGCCACCGTCCACAGTCTTGCCCAGGACGGCACTTGGTATATTGATCGGCCCGCGAATCAACCCCAAAATCCCTTTGAACGGATCACGGTGGACAAAGTGGAAGTGAACGGACGCCTCATTTCCTCTAAACCGCCCCTGCTCACGCTGGCAATGACCGGTGAATATCTTGCCCTGAACCGTCTCTTTGGATGGACACTCGAGAATCCACTTCATTTGAAACGTCTGCTTCAATGCATGAATTTCAGCCTGATCACAATGGCGTATGCGGGAACTCTGCTGGCGTTTTGGATGGCGGCGGGGCTGGTTGTGCAACCGCTTTGGCCGAGGGTGTATCTTTTACTCGCCTTGGCGTTCGGTACGCAAATGTTCGGATTTTCCGCCCAGTTGAACAACCATGTGCCTGCCGCGTGCATGGCTATGACTTCGATTTATTTGACCCTTGGGCTGGGCAGTGGAATACATGCGCCGGCAGGATGGCGATTTTTTCTGTTTGGGCTCTCCGCTTCCCTGGTGTACACCCTCGACCTGCCCATGACGATTTTTGTGGCGCCCGCGGGGCTTTTTCTGCTGTACCGTTTTCCAAAGCAGGCCGCGCTTTGGGCGGGACTGGGCGCCGCGCCCGTGCTGGCGGTGCATTTTGGATGCATGATGGCCATTACAGGAAGTGTGCTCCCAGTGCAAGTGAAAGGGGGCATGTATCTCTATGAATCCTCTCCCTGGCGGAATCCCCTGGGTATTGACGCTCTGAACGAACCCAAGGGCATCTACCTCTTTCATATGACCTTTGGACGGCATGGAGTGTTCATGCTGTATCCCGTGTTGTTGGCGGGGCTGGCGGGAGCGGTACGCGCGCTGAACCGCCGGGAAATGCCTTGGCGCGGATACATTCTCGCTGGATTGGCTTGTTTTCTGACCCTGACCACCTATTACGTGTTCCACACGAACAACTACGGCGGCGAGGCCTATGGATTCCGCTGGTATATCGGAGCCATGCCGGTGCTGTTGCTAATGGGCGCGCCCGTCCTCGACACCCTGTGTTCCCGCTGGAAATGGGGTTTTATGCTGATTTTACTGGCCGTTTCCATGTATTCCGCCTGGGAATGTTTTCAGATGCCCTGGCGGGCGAACAATGAATGGATATGCCGCCTCTTTCTGGGACCAAGCGGATGAACCGGGTTATGTCCGGGCGGGGTGAAATCGCTGAAGGGTGCGCAAGGCGATTCTGCACATCAATTCCACGGCGCGGGGAAGCACGGCATCGTTAAAATCGAAATGGGCGTTGTGCAGGCAATGAGGGCCGCCCGTGCCCAAGAGGATGTAGGCGCCGGGGACCTTGTTCAGATAAAACGCAAAATCCTCGGCGGTCATATACGGACGATCAAGTTCCCACACGCCCTCCTGTCCGAAGGTTTCCTGGATCGCCGCGCGGGCCAGGGTGCTCATTTCCGGAGGATTGTGGAGCGGGGGATACCCATCCGTGCCCAGCGTAAATACCGCTTGGGCGCGGAATGCTTGCGCGGTGTTAAGAGCGATGCGTTCTATGGAGTGAATCAATCGTTCGCGGGTAGAGGCCGTGAGCGCGCGCAGGGTGCCTTCCATCCAGGCATGGTCCGGAATGATGTTTGAGGTGGAACCCGCCTCGATGTGGGAAACGGTTACCACGGCGGCCTCCCCGGGGTTGGTCTCACGCGATACGATGCTTTGGAGGGCGGTGATGATGTGGGCGGCGGTGAGTAGGGGGTCCACGGCGCTTGCGGGGTCCGCGCCGTGCCCGCCTTTTCCGTGAACGTCTATCCGGAAGAAATCCGCGCCGGCCATCACGCATCCGGCGGGAGCGGCCGCTTTTCCCAGGGGGATATCGGGCCAGCCATGCAGGGCAAAGGCTGCGGTAACATTTTCCAACAGACCTTCTTCGGCGATCAGACGTCCGCCGCCCGCCTGTTCTTCGGCGGGCTGAAAGATCAATTGGACCCGCCCGGGAAGTTCGTTTCGATGACGGTGAAGCGCTTTTGCCGCGCCGCAGAGGATTGCCATGTGCCCGTCATGCCCGCAGGCGTGCATGCGGCCCGGAATGGCGGAAGCATACGGAAGGCGGGTTTTCTCTTGGATTTCCAGGGCATCCATATCCGCCCGCAAAGCCACGGCGGGGCCGTCATTCACCCCATGAATCGTGGCGCAAACCCCCGTTCCCCGCGCATGGCCCCGTGTATACGGTATGTTGTTTTCTTCGAGAAAACGGACAATGCGCCCGGCGGTCCAGTGTTCTTCAAAACGGATTTCCGGGTGTTGGTGCAATTCATGGCGCAGGGAAACGATTTCCGGGAGCATACCGGTAACCGTGTTCGTGAACGAGGGGGGCGTCATGTTTAGATTTTGATCTTGGTGCCCGGGAAGGCCTTGATGCTGACTTCAAAGCTGATGTCAAGACCCGATTCGCGTTTGCGCAGGCGAATCCCGGCTTCCCAGCAATGCAGGGTGCGGCGGATTTCATAGGTCTGCGTGCGCAAGTTGCTGTTGGATATGTCGAAGACGTGTTCAAACCGCAACGCCCAGTTTTCCCCCAGTTTATATCCCATTCCGTAGAGGATGTCTTCATTGTATTTTTTGCCGCCGGTTTCAGTATAGGCGAAGCCCACGCGTCCGCTTAGCCGCCCGCCGAGGGGGGTGTCGTCATAGTAGAGGTGGGTGAGCACGCGATTGTAATCGCCATAGGAGGAGTTGAGTTCAACTTCGGCGTTCTTGCTCCAGGAACGGCCAAAGGCATCCGCGTACCATTGATAAAAGGAACGCTGGATTTTTGGGAGGTACGGAATATTATCTTGATTTTCGCTATGGCGTTCGGCGGCCAGTTGATAGCCGTAAAAGGCCCGGGGCCGGATGTCAATTTCCGCCTCATAATCTTGGGTGATGGACATTTCATTCCACAGGTCGTTTCCCTGATACAAGGTCAAGCGGAGCACCTGCCAGGTCTGCTTTGATTTCGCGTCGCGGCCAAAGAGGAGGTTATCGAGTTTTGACTCCACCCGGAGGCGTCCATAAATATTGTCAAGGGTGTCGTATTGCGGGATGGAGTCGAGGTTGGTGAGCACATCTGGGCGGAAGGAAAGGCTCACGGACGGCACCACGAGGTGCTTGAATTCCGAGAAGTTCCAAAAGCCGGGATAGAGGCGGTGGAAGCGGGTTTGGGCGGTGATCCCGGCGGTTCCGGTCAAAGCGCTTCCATTGTCGGCGTCAAGGTCTTCATTTTCCATGTCCGTGGTGAGATAACTGTTCGATTGCATTTCCAGGAAGGGGGCGACATTGATGGCCTCATGGATATTCCAGTCGTAGGTGAGGCGCGTGACATTGGCAAGACGCCCGCCGGTATCGCCTTTTTGCTCGCGCTGGTTGTAGCCCGCGGCCACGTCATAACTCAGGTATAAATTGCGGGCGATTTGCCGGTCAATGAGATGAAAGGTGGCCTCGGGCAGCCGTTCGGTTTCCGACACCCAGGAGTGGACATTGGGCCGGATGGTGGCGGAGGCGAGGAATTCCGGGTGGCGATAGGTCACATTGACGAAATTACGGGGCGCGGTGCGGTGCTTGTATTGTTCGTAATAGAAGTCCTTGTAGACGTCCTCGTCATCCCAATACTCCACTTGGGCGCGCGCGATGAGATCGTCGCTGTATTCGTAGCGGTGGTACCAATGGCCGTACCCGCGCCCTTCGGTGGAAACGAGGCCGTGCGCTTCGCCTTTGGTGCTGAACAGCGGCGAGGCGGGATTTTTCATGAAGTCGTAATCGAGGTCAAGACCGCCCGCGAAACCCTCTTTTTCCGTGGGGAAGATGCGGGGTCCGATGCGGACATCCGGCGTTAGATTAAACCGCATGCCCGTGTCAAAATAGTAGCCCAACTCGGCGGTGCGCCCGGTGCGGAAGTCGGCGTTCCAGGGATGCTCCGAATCGCTGCTTTTCCATTTGGGCGCCCACAGCGGCGTGTTGACGTCCCCGAATTGCAGCCGCGCGTGCGTGCCGCTGAGGGTCTGGCCATTTTCCACGCGCAGTTCTTTCATGCGGATCTTATAGTGAGGCTTCGGCTTGTCGCAGGTGGTGATCCACATTTGCTGTGCAATGAAAGACCGGGGGCCGGTGACCGTGAGCGAATCCGCCGCGAAATAATAGATGCCCGCGCGGCCATGGACATTGGTGAATTCACCCGTGGATTTCGCAAAATCGTACGACACCGTTTCCGCGACCAGTTCGCGGGTGGGCTCAATCAGGTGTATATTGGCCGCTTCCACCCGGCCCAGCGCCAAGCGGCGTTTCGCTTCGTCCTGTTCGCCGAGTTTGGCCTCGATGGGCAACTGCGGTGGAACATCCTTCTCCTGCGGCATCCAATACGTCACGGCATCGGCGGTGAACCGGGACGATTCCTGGTCCACGGAAACATTCCCTTCCACGTGGAATTCGCCGGTTTGGTCTTTTTTGGTCAGCGAGTCGGCGCGAAACAGCATGTTGCCCAGGCGCAAGCGCACGTTGCGCTCCATGTGGGTGATGCCATTCTTGATGTCCTGCACCATTTTGTCGCATTCGACATCCCGCAGCGGATTGGTGTAGTCCGGCGGCTCGAATCCGGATTCCAGCGCGCCGAATTCGGTGGGTTGCTTGAACACGTCGGTGATGGAACGCCCGGACATTCGGTCCAGGGGCGAGGCGGAGGGTTTTGCGATGGGCGCAGGCGGAGTTCCACCCGTCTCCTCTGGTGTGGCCGGCGGAGGCGTTTTGGGTTTGGGGGCGGTGGGCGCAAGCGCGGGGAGCGCGGGCGGTTTGGCCAGGAGGACCGGCGGCTTTTCCGGCCCTTTTGCGGTTTCCTCCGGTTTCTTCGGCGGTTGCGCCATGGCTATTTCTGCGGGCGTGGGCGGCGCGGAAACGCTATCCCAATACTGGCACGCTTTGAGTTTTGGGGTCATGGCCAGGTATTGGCCGTTGCGCACCGCCAGGCGCGTGGCGGACGCGTACAGTTCCAGCGATTCCACTTCATTCAGGGAGGTGTCCAGTTTCGCGATGGTTTTTTCGCCCAGCACATAAAGCGCGTCTTGATCCGCGCACAAATCCATGGCGGCATGACCGCTTTGCGCGGTCACCTTCTTGGCGGAGGCATCCACCAATGAGATGCCGGCCGCGGTGGCCACCGCGAACACGTCGTTGGATAATCCCACGGCCACGGTGGGCGCGCCATCCAGGGGTATGCGTTCCGGTTCACCCAGGGTGGCTATCCGATAAAGAAACAAGGCTGTTTCCGTGCGTCCAATAACCCCCAGGAAATTGTTGGTGGCGGCAATACCCACCGGTACCCCCGGGGTATTCTTAATCGTGCTGGCGCTTCCTGATCCTTGCGGATTCACCACCGTGATGCTGTCGGAAAAAGTATTGACCGCGGCGAAACGCCCATCTGGAAGCGCGGTAAGGCTCACGGGTCCGTCTTCCGTGGGCACGGTGCCATACGCGATGAATTCGGGCAGGCGGATGAGCGAAATGGTATTGTCCAGCCGGTTGGCGCAGGCCAGAATCTTTCCGTCCGGAGACAGCGCCAAGGCCACCGGGCCGCGTCCAACATGAACGGCGTTGGTCCGCAGCCGGGATTGAAGGGAATAGGCCCACACTTCATCGCGGTTATGCACCGCCATATACATGAAACCGGCGCCTGGGTCGATCACGGCATCACGAAATTGCACCCGGTCCGTCATTACCCGGAAGGGGGATTCCGCCATGGCGCCGGCCGCGAAAAATAGGAGCAGTCCTGCTGCTAGTGCTTTAAGTAGGTTCATTCTATTTCCCAACAGGGTTTCATTTCCCCGGTACTATAAACCAAAACGCGGCCACGCGCTTACTCGAACGTTTGCCGCTGGAGGTTTCACTGGGCCTAAGTATACGTTGTTCCACGGCGGGTTCCACCTTGGTTTCCACGCTGACGGGCGCGGGGGCGGGTTGCACCACCGGAGGTTGCGGAGTGTCCTTGGGGGCGGCCGCGTCGGACTTGACGGTTTCACTGGAAGGGGGCGGCAGTTCCTTGGACTTCACGGCGCTCCCTTCCTGCTGCGCCATGGCCGTGCCGGCGAATAAGACAGCGAGTACGATGACAATTCTCAGCATGGACCAGTCTCCATAAAGGCCAACGTGGCATCGAGGGATTGTATGCCTTCCGCACCGCCCATGCATTGCACGGTCAACCCGCCCACGGCGTTGGCGAGGCGTCCGCACCGGAGCAAATCCCACCCGTTGAGGTATCCATACAAAAATCCGCCGCAGGCCGCATCCCCGGCGCCGGTGGTATCAACCACCCGGACTTTATGCGCCGCGATATAATGCGCCGAGGCGCTGTTTTTAACATAGAGACCGTCGCCGCCCAATTTCACCACCACGGTTTCCACACCGTAGGAGCGGTAAAAATCGGCGATGGCCTCCGGAGTATCCTTCCCGGTGTAGTGGCGCGCTTCCTCAAGACTGGAGAAGACAATATCCAGATAGGGGAGCGAGGGTTCAATCAGCGGCAACCAGATGCCTTTACCGTCGTAACAGGTGTCCATCGAGGTCTTCACGCCGAGCGACCGCGCCTTTTCGAAAACGCGGCCCATAGGCGCGCCATCCAATTGAGGGGTAATGGCGGGGCCGCCCCAATGCAGGATTTTGGAGGTGGCGATGACGTCAAAATCAAGGTCCGCCTCGCAGGTCATCGCATTTGTGCCGAGATGATGCAGGAAGGTGCGCTCGCCATCTTCGCTGATCAGGACCACCGTGGCGGAGGAACGGCAACTGGCGTCGCGGCGGACGCCGTGGGTGTCCACGCCCGCCGAGTGCATCGCGGCAAGGATATAATCGCCGAAACTGTCCTGTCCCAGACGTCCCACAAAGGCGGAGGTGCCGCCGAGCCGGCTGAGCACGACGGCGGTAACCCCGGCGAGACCGCCGAGATGCATTTCCAGCGTGGGCACGAGCGCGAGAGCGCCGCGTTTCGGCAACGACTCCACGGGACGCACCATCACGTCCGCGCAAACGACTCCCACTGTAACCAAATCAAACGACATTCCTACAACCCTTTGTCAGCGGCTGTTCCCATGCGATTCATTCCAGCGGAAGTATAACAATGGAATGCATCAAGCGCAAAAAAAATTGAAAAACAACGCCCCCCTCTTGCACTCTATTGCGAGTGCTTCGGGCAATGAGGAGGCCGCATGAGAAGTCGTACAACCACAAAGGCTGGTTTATTCTTTGTACTGCTGGGCATGGCGCTGATGCAACCCCTCTGGGGCGATATCACCAGCGCTCAACTCAGGGGCTTGCTGGAGGCGGATGTCCGTGAGTGGCGCTGGCATTTGGGCGAAGCCGCCGGGGCGGAGCAGCCCGGTTTCGATGATTCACAATGGCAGACCGTTTCCTTGGGGTTTCAGTGGTATCCACATAATTCCACGGGGTGGTTCCGGGCACGCATCACCGTGCCCGATCATGTCAACGGCATTCCCATGAAAGGCGGGGTCCTTCGCATGCGGGCAGGGGTGGACAATGGGGCCAAAGCCTATGTGAACGGGGTGTTCAAACAGGAATTCGAGTGGGCGAAGGGGGATTTTGTCCTGTCGGAACATGCGCAACCGGGGGAAACAATCGTTGTGGCGTTGCAGGCGGTGAACCGGCCCGGCAGCGGAAGCCTGTATCAGGCCTGTCTGGTGAATGGCGCGGGGGAGGCCATGGTGGAGGCATTGCGCTCGCTGATGAAGGATTTTGACGCCGCGGTGGAGGATGCGGCGTATGTGCCCCAAGAAGAGGCGGAGCATTGGGCGGGGCAAGTGCAAAATGCCATGCGGAAGCTCGATCTGGCGGCCTATCAGAACTGCCAAAACGAGGCTTTTCTCGCTTCCGTGGAAGCCGCGCGCGACACCCTGTTTTCGGATCGGCTGACGCTGGATAAACGGCTTGAACAGACCACTGCTAAACTGGCCTCGTTGAAGGATATCCTTCGGAATAAAGGGGAGACGGGACCTCCGGATGCTTATGCAACGGCCGATGCCCGCGTGGTGGAAAGTTTCCTGCAATATGTTCGCGATGACGTGGCGGAAAATCATTCCGGGCATCAACTGCGCGGCCTGAAGTCCGCCGCCTATATTGACCGCCTTTGTTCCAATGCCCTTCTTGAAATGGAGCCGCCGGCCTGGACGGTGCCGCGCTACACGACGGGGCAATGGTCTATCAAAGACGGCGCGTTCTGGCAGAAGGATCATCCCGTGTATTTCACCGGAGTGGGGCACTTCGGACAAGTGAAGAACGATATCCCCATTCTGACTGACTATGGGCTGAATATCATCCAGATTGAGATGGGACCGCGAAACGGTTTACCCGGTCCCAACACGGTGGATGTCAACGCCATCCGGGAAAATGTGGTTCAATGGCTGGACAAGGCCGCCGAACATAATGTGGCGGTGAACCTGCTGATCTCCCCGCATTATTTCCCGCCCTGGGCAATAGAGGCCGAGCCCGCGCATAAACAGTGCGGCGAAGGCTTTTTGAAATACTGCATCGAGGCGCCGAATACCCGTGTGGTGATGGAGAAGTGGCTGGATGCGCTCATGCCGCTGATTGCGCATCATCCCGCCCTGCACAGCATTTGCCTCTCGAACGAGCCGCAATACCGGGGCAAGTGCGCCTATGATCGTGCGCGGTTTCAGGCATGGCTGAAGGAAAAGTGGGGGAGTATTCGCAAGGCCAACAGGGCCTATGGCACGCATTTCCGGCGCTTCGAGGAGGTCGAGTTGCCCAAGGATGCCTCGTCCGCCGGATACGGACTGTTCTTTGATGCCTGCCGGTTCAATCAGGAGCGTTTTCTCGCCTTTCATGAAATGCTCCGGGAATGCATCCGCCGGTACGATGCGGACGTGCCGGTGCATATCAAAATCATGTCGCACGCCTTTGAAGACCCCGGACGCTTCGAGGTGGGCATCGATTACGAAAAATTCAACCAGGTGGACCGGATCGCGGGCAACGATTGCGTGATGGCATTCTCCGGAGAGCGCCGGGGGGCGTATGCCTGTGATTGGCTGAATATGGCCATGAGCTATACCCTTCAACACTGCACCGCGCCGGACAGCCCCATTTTCAACTCGGAAAACCACCTGATCGGCGACGGGGACGCGCGCTATATGCCGGAATCGTATATTCGCACGGTGTATTGGCAGGAAGCGATTCATGGGCAGGGCGCCACCACCACCTGGGTCTGGGAACGTGCGCAGGAAGGCGATTTTTCGGAAAATATCCTTACGCGGGCGAATTGCGTGCATGCCTTGGGCCGGGTGGCGCTCGATCTGAACCGGCTGGCCCCGGAAGTGCATGCCTTGAGCCGCGCCAAGGCGGATATGGCCATTCTCTATGCGTATTCCTCGCTTCTGCCTTCGATGGATTTTGTCCAGGAAGCCAAAGCCGTGTTTGAGGGCGCGTATTTCAGCGATGCCGTCTGTGATTTTGTCACGGAACGCCAAGCGGCGGCCGGAATGCTGGACCGCTACAAACTCGTGATTGTGCCTAAGGCCTCGCATGCGCCCGATGCCGTGGTGAAAGCCTTCCAGGCGTATATCGAGAACGGCGGGACGGTGATGACCGTGGGCCCGTGCTTTTCGCATAATGAATATGGAAAGCGCCGGGAAATGGGTCTCGTGCAGAAGGGAGCCGGACGTTTAATACTGTATCCGGATTCCCTTTCCCCTAACGCCTATCGGGATATCCTGGTGCGTCTCTTGGATTCACCGGGAATAGCGCGTCCGGTGCGGTTGGAAGGAGAACACGGGGAGCCGGTATGGGGAGTCAATCTCCGCAGTGTTGAATATGAGGGGAAGCGCTTGACGAGCCTCTTGAATCTGTCCCGGGAAGCGAAAACCGTGCGGCTTGTCGCCGCGAAGCCATTTTCAGGGGCCGTGGATGCGATTACCGGAAAGGAAATTTATAATTCTCTTACGCTTACCCCCATGGAGCCGGTACTCGCGCGATGGCAGGAAAAATGACGAAAATGTCCCCGTCTCAAGTTGACGGTTTCGTGAGCGGCATGGTACCTTCTTGAAAAGACCACGAGAGGACTTCAACATGACCAAGCGTTGCATCTTTTCCCCCAACGGGGCGCCGGCGGCCGGCCCGTATTCGCATGCGGTCGCGGCGGGCAATTTATTGTTCGTTTCCGGGCAGATTCCTTTGGCCCGTGACGGGAGCGGGATGCGCCGGGGAACCATCGAGGAAGAAACCCGTCAGGCCCTGGACAACCTGAAAGCCATTCTTGATGATGCCGGTTCGGGGCTGGCCCACGTGGTGAAAGTTTCAGCCTATCTGTCAGACATGAATGATTTTGCCGCGTTTAATCAGGTGTACAAGGAGTATTTCCCGTCGGAATGCCCCGCGCGGATATGTTTGCAGGTGGGCCGGCTGCCCCTGGACAGCAAGGTGGAGGTCGAGGCCATCGCGCTATTGCCTGAATCGTAACGCATAAGGTGTGAATCGAATTGATGCAGGGAATGAAGTACAGTCTGGTGCTGATGCTTATGGCGGGGTGGTCCGCCTGGGCCGCCGATATGGCCCAGGACCCGGTGGAGTACAACAACCTGGGGATTCAGGCCTATAACGCCAAGCAGTTTGAAGAAGCGGTGAAATGGTTTGAACGGGCCTATCGCCAGGCGCGCGACAATACCGTCGTGCGGCGGAATCTGTGCAATGCCCATCAAGCCCTGGCGGACCAACTGGCCAAGCAAAACAACCTGAATGGCGCGGTCCAGCATCTTACAACGGCGATCAGCGTTGACCCGGAAAATCCCACACCGCTGATTCAGTTGGGCGCATATTGCCTGCGCATGGACCGCGTGTCCGACGCCATTTTCCGCCTGGAAGAAGCCATTGAACTGAAACCGGGTGAATTGGATGCGCACGAGTTGCTGGGGGAAGCCTATTACCGCGACAATGACATCCCCTCCGCGCGGGTGCAGTGGGATTATGTGCTGCAAATAGACCCGAACCGCAAGGAACTGCGTGAACGCTATGACAAGGCATTTCGCGAGGAAAACGTGGAAACGGATTTCAACCGGTCCGGCTCGCGGCATTTCAAGATCAGTTATCCCAAGGGAATGGCCTATCCCGTGCGGGCGCGGGTGTTGAACATTCTGGAAGGCGCATATTGGGATATCGGACGCAAACTGGGCGGCATCTACCCGCCGCCACCGATACAGGTCATCATTTACGATGCCACGCAGTTCTCGGAAGCCACCCAACTGGATGCCAACATCGGGGCGGTGTACGACGGGAAAATCCGCGCCCCAATGATGGATGACGCCGGGCAGCCGCTTTCGGAAGACGAACTCAAGCGGCGGCTGGTGCATGAATATGTGCATGTGGTGGTGCGGCATCGTTGCGGGGAAAAAGTTCCCTGGTGGCTGAATGAGGGGCTCGCCGAAACCTTGTCGCGCGAGATGGAGCCCGCCGAGACCGGCATGTTGCGCAACGCGTACGAGAGCGGCATTGCGTTTCATCTGGCCGCGCTGGAGGCGCATCAACTCAAGGCCCTGGGCCCCCAAGCCCTGCGGCTCGCGTACGCGCAATCCCATGCCACGGTCTCGTTGCTATGGGGCCGTTTTGGACAGAACCGCATGCAGCCGTTCTTGGGCGATATTGCGTCGGGGATTTCCACGGAGGAAGCCTTGAACAGGAACTACCGCAAGACCTACGCGAAGCTTGAGGCCGACGTGGAAGCGGGCATCCGGTAGCGCGCCCCGCTATTTCCGGCGATCAATGAGGTAATTGGACCCCGCCAGCGACTTGGCAAATTTCTTCACTTCCGCGGTCCTCGAACTGATGTCCGCAATGTGTTCGACGTGCGCTATGGCGGTGTCCACCACCGCTATTGAACAGGTCATCAGCGGGAACACCTGCGGGTTGCCCCGCCGGTCCACGGAATGGATGCTTCCCTGCTGGCGATCGTCATCGTCGTAGAAATTGGGCACGATCAAATCAAAGGTCCGCAGAATTTCCTTGCAGGCGGCATCCGCCATGCCCGACGGGGTGATAAACACAAAATCGTCGCCGCCGATATGCCCCACATAGGTGTCGGGATGGTTCAATTGCCGGAGGGCGTTCACCAGGATGCGCGCGGTCATGCGCAACACTTCATCGCCCCGGCTGAATCCATACTTATCGTTGAAGGGCTTGAAATTATCCAGGTCGAGATAGCCCATGGCGAAGGGTATGCCCGAGGCCAGCCGGTGTTCCGCTTCGCGGATAATGGTGATGTTGCCGGGAAGGCCGGTGAGAGGATTGGCGTTAATGTCGCGCTGCGCGCGCGACAGACACAGCCGTACCCGCGCGACCAGTCCTGAAGGCGATACCGGCCGCACCAAATAGTCATCCGCTGGCATGCGCTGCCAGTCTATGGCCTCAACTTCCTCGGGCGTGATCGTCACAATGACAGGGAGGTGCCCATAGATATGATCGCCCTTGACTTCCTCCAGCAAGGTCATGGGGCCGCCGCCGGTGCCGGGCATGCCAAACGGCAGCACGATGCACTGCGGGGGATCCGCGTAGACGGCGGCCAGGATGTCCCGGTTGTTCTGGGCGCAATGCACGGAAAAACCCGCGTCCCGGAGCGGACCGATCAACCGTTCCGAACGTTCCGGCTCGGTTTCAATGATTAGTATCGTTCCGTGCGGTGAATCCGTCATGGGGAAGCGGAACCCTCCTTGAAGAGGCTGACCCCTTTGGCGTACTCGTGTTCCGCGCCTTGCAGGATGGTGTCGATCCGCTCGAAGGAAAGCCCGAGCGCCCGGAAGGCTTTCGAGTCAATCGGGGGCATTGACAAATCGCCCGCGTGGCCGTACCCCATGCCCCGCGCCAGAATGTCCGCCAACTGAACAATGGCGGCGGTTTCCGCGTTTTGCTTGGCCAATTCCGGGTGATGATGATACGTGATGGAACTGCTCAAGCGCTGCGGGAGATGCCAGTATTCCGACACCCAGCCCGCCACCGCCGCGTGGTGGTAGCCGAAAATCTCCTTTTCCGCCTCGGCAATATGACAATGCTTCACTTGGGCCACTTCCACCGCGGCGGCGTAGTCGTCCTTGGCCAGATAGGCCATGACCACCTTGCCCAAATCATGCAGCAACCCCGCCACCATGATTTCATCGGGTTCCCGCACGTTCATTTCCTTGGCGATGCGCCGGCTCAATACCGCCACGCCCAGGCTGTGCTCCCATAGCCCCCGGATGTTTTGCGCCAGCACGTCAAACACCGTGGTGCTCAACACCAGTCCTTTGACCACATTAAAGCCCAGCAGCACAAGCGCATGTTTAACCGACGATATGCGCCCGGGAAAACCGTAAAACGGGGAATTGACCATCCGCAACAGCTTCGCGCTCAGCACTTGATCGCGCGCGATGCAATCCCCGATCTGCTGGACATTGCTGTTTTCCTCCTCGACCATGCTCACTATCACCTGCACGATGCCCGGCAGCGTGGGCAGGTTGGACAGGTCCTGGATTTCCCGCCGGAGTCTTTCCGCTGATAATGCCAAAGGCGCAGTCTCCTGTATAGGGGCCGTATAAGGTCTATTCCAGCCGCATGGCCTGGAACCGGTTTTCCATCGTGGCCTTCAATTGCAGCAGGATGGGATCGTCAATGCCTTCAAAACGCTGCCGGAGCAGGTCCAGGCGCTCATCAATGTTCTGGGCGCGGCGCGTGGCCCCTTCGATCACTACACTGTCTATGCCACTGTTGCGGATGCGTAAAATCGCCGCCTCCGTCAGCCGGTAGCCCGCCGGACACAACAGCGCGCCCAGCGTGGTGGTTACCGGCGCCGCCAACACCTGGCCCGGCTGAAGCTGACTCACATTGACCAATTCCACAATCGTTCTTCCTACTGCCTCGCAGTGGTTCTTCCCGTTTCCCCGGCATTGTACGGGACTTCCTGAAAAACTGTCAATAAACTGCGAAGTACCTGTCGCGATGTGCCCTGCCGTATCTTCGTTTCTGCTAGTGCAAATCAGTAGAACGGCTTTTTGCGCAACAAAGAATATAGCCAGCGACATTTTTGGACACATATCGGTCTTGTATCCTGGGAAATAGTTGGTTATGAACCTCTGGCTGAAATACATACAAGGTGCCTGGGTCGGGTATTCCTTTCTCTAGGTATTCCGTGATCTGCTTTCGGAAACGGTTTATTGGACCTGATGGCCTTCGGGCTGCATACCCTCCCGCGAAGAGCCCCCTCGTGTTGCCACAAAGATATGCAAAGGCCAAGTAATCGTTTGGAGTTTCAATCTTTGTGCAGAATGGTGGCACTAAAATCAATGTATCAAAACGCTGGATAACAGGTTGCAACGCTGCATACGAAGAAAAGGAAATAGGCTCCATCTGGGCATATTGGCTGCGTTTATTGGCAAAGTCGCGGAATTCAACTATTTGTGCCACAAGAACAGCGGTTAACAATAGCCCCGCCAGCCATTGACTGCGAAAACGCAGCACGGAGGCAATCGCGAGAACCATGATCATATAGTAGACAGGCCAGAAAAAACGAGCATGCGCTTGGAAAAAACGCAATTTTTCGGCAAGCGCCGAGGGGAAGGGCACTTGAAAAAGGACCTGTTCTCCAAACGTTACTTTGTGGCTGATTGCGAATAAAGTAGACACGATGAGAACAATAGCAAGAAATGAAAAACGCAGTACGGCCTTTCGGGGCCGCACACATATTCCCCTGATGACGGCAATCAGAACCAGCACAATCATTCCTGAACCCAGGTATTCATAACTTTCCATGGGTTGACACCATACATAGTCCAAACCGTTAAAAAACGACGATGTGATTGACGGGTTAATTAGGGCGTTTAAGTTCATGGAGTAATGCCCGAAGACGGCCCCTTGAAGCCCTTCGCTATTGTGAATGAAATATCCGGAAAGATACCAGAGCGATCCAATCGTACAAAACGCTCCCGTGCATACCGCCGTAAATGATTTTAGCGAAAGGAGTCTGTCAAAAAATAACATCTGGCAGGAATGTGCAAAGAACAATCCCATTATCATGACGGTAAAATATGGATGTGTCAGCGAACTGCAAAAAAGCAAAGCAAACCAAAGTACAAGCGTTTTACGGCACTGCCCTGGAACGGTGCCGCGCAGATTCAGCCACAACGCGGCAAGAATCAGCCAGTGTGCGGTCAGCGCGGCGTGGGGTGTGCGCCGCATTAAAATGGGACTTAATAGGAAAAGACATGCCCCCAAGAGTTGCAAGACGGGTTGGCGGGTGAAGGTTCTCATGAGCATTAGCCCAAATAATGCCTGTAAACAGTAATTGATTAAAATCCAGAGACCTATATATTGAAAGTTGCTTGGAAGCCAGTCTGATATTGTCTTGAAAAGAAAAGCCATGAGCGGGATTGAGTCAGTCAATGCAATCGAAGTGCCGATGGGAGCAAAGTATCGGTGGATCGCCCCTGGCGGGAGGGTCCAAGGCTCAGAACGGAAAAAATGCCAGCCGATAAAATTCATGCCCGGATCACAATCGTGGAGAAGCCAATTTACATTGACCGGATTAAAGGTGGCGTAACCGAAACGGTAAAAGAAATAAACTAGGCCCGCCAAAAGGCAAATACCCGTAATTACCCACTTAACAAGACATGCTCGCATTTGATTGTACCGTTTATGAGAACCATCCATGAATGTGTCCGTCGGCGCGAGGACAATACTACTATATGAAAGCATTGAAAAAATGTCAAATTTTCATACGTTTTCGAGTTGAGTGTCCATGCCGCATAGCCCTTCGTTTACCAGTCCTCCATGTTCGGCCGTTGACTCTTGGCATTTTCCCTTCATATGCATGGGATTTGGACATAATGGAGGCCAAGGTGCTGTGTATGATAATATTCCGTTTTATTTCATGAATGGAACAAAGAATACGGAGGAAGTATGGCGAAGGGCATCACAACACGGTCCGAAGATTATTCGCAGTGGTACATTGACGTGGTATTGAAAGCGGAACTGGCGGATTATTCGCCGGTGAAGGGGTGCATGGTGATTCGCCCGAATGGTTATGGCATCTGGGAGAACATGCAGCGCAATCTGGACCGCATGTTCAAGGAAACAGGCCATGTAAACGCCTATTTCCCGATGTTTATTCCGGAAAGCTTCATGAAGAAGGAGGCGGAGCATGTGGAAGGGTTCGCGCCGGAGTGCGCGGTGGTCACGCATGGCGGTGGAAAGAAGCTGGAAGAGCCTTTGTTTATTCGCCCGACCTCGGAAACGATTATTTGGTCCACCTATAAGAACTGGATTAGTTCCCACCGGGATCTGCCCATTCTGATCAACCAGTGGGCGAACGTGTGCCGGTGGGAGATGCGCACCCGGCTGTTCCTGCGCACCACGGAATTTCTCTGGCAGGAAGGGCATACGGCCCACGCGACCTTCGAGGATGCGGAGGAAGAGGCCTTCAAAATGATTCATGTGTACCGGCGTTTCGCGGAGGAGTTCATGGCAATGCCGGTGCAGGTGGGTAAAAAGACCGACTCCGAGAAATTCGCGGGCGCGCTGCACACCTATTGCATCGAGGCGATGATGCAGGACGGGAAAGCCCTCCAGGCGGGCACCTCGCATCATTTGGGCGAGAATTTCGCGAAAGCGTTTGACGTCAAGTTTCAGGACAGCGACAAGGAATTGAAATACGTGTTTGCCACGAGCTGGGGTGTATCCACCCGGCTTATTGGCGGGATGATTATGACGCATGCCGATGACAAGGGGATGGTGACGCCTCCGAAGCTTGCGCCGCTGCCGGTGGTCATCGTTCCGATTTACCGCAGCGAGGAGGAGCGCGCGCTGGTGGTGAACAAGGCGAAAGAAATTACCCAGGGATGGGATCCGCTTTTCTTCAAGATTGATGACCGCGACCAGTATAAGCCCGGCTTCAAATTCGCGGAATGGGAACTGAAGGGCATTCCGGTGCGCATTGAAATCGGGCCGCGCGACGTGCAGCAGAACGCGGTGGTGGCCGTGCGCCGCGATACGGGCGAGAAGAAGTCTTTCCCGGCGGACGGTCTGCTCGACAGCATGAAACAACTGCTGGAGGATATCCAGCGGAACCTCTATGAGACCGCCAAGAAGCGCATGGAAGACAATACCTTTACCGTGGACAGTTACGATGAATACAAGCAGCGGGTCGAGCAGGGCGGGTTCTTCCGGGTGTTTCTGGATCACGCCAATTCGGAGGTGGAAAACATTTTGCAACAGGACACGAAATCCACGATACGATGCATACCCTTCGATGCTCCGGAAGAACACGGGCCGTGCATGATTACAGGCAAACCATGCTCCTATCGCGTTATCGCCGCACAATCCTATTGATGGAATCATCGTCCAACCCTTGGGCCCTTTGACCCTCTGCCAGAAGAGTTGATTGTTCGAGAATGCTCCCCTACAATGATTTCAATGGTTTTAACATGGGTAAAGGATCCGAATCGTGCGTTACATGATATATGGGACCATGATGTTGCTAATCGTTGCGGGATGCGGAGAGTCAGGAAAAGCCGAACCCGTGAAGAGTGGCGACGTTGCCGCTAAACGCGTGGAAGGCGCCGTTGAAAAGGTGGAGGGCGCTGAGGAAAGCAAGGAAGGCGCCGCGGATGCCGACGCTTCCCCGGAACAGGGGGGAGGCAAGGCGGGGAGCATGCGGATTGCCGGCGTGGAACCGATTGATACGCCGCCTCCGCCATCCATCTTGCCTAATGGCGATTTTCGGGATTGGCCTGCGGGGGAGCCGGCCCCCAAGGGATATCAACCGCCCAGCCCCAAATACTCCGTCATCATGCGCCAACCCAAAAATGACGGAGGATTTGAAGTAAAACAGACATGGACGGCCAATGATTACGCAAAGGCGTCGCAGGACCGCTTTGGCGTCTTGGTGGAAGTAAAACCCGATACGCAATATATCTTGGAAGTAACCGCAACAAATCCGGATAAGGCCAATGCGGAAATCGTTCTGATGACGCAAGCAGAAGACAAGAAACGGGACCTTTTGGCAAATCACTTCATTACCATAAAAGCCTCATCGCCCTCTACTACCTATTCAAATGTCTTTGAGACGGGCAAGACCCGTCTCGTGCTGATTATTCCCGGGCTTTGTGCGAATGAACCCACTCCGTCAAGTGTTATTTGGAGCAAATTCGCCGTGCGTCCGGTGGAGTGAGGGATCGCATTATCATGACGCCGTGTCGGACATCGGCTTGCGTGCTTTGATAATCAACTCCGCCCCAAGAATATAGGCATATTCTTCAATACCGAACCCCAAGCGGTCCAGATGGTGCTTCAGCCGGTCAAATGAATAGTGGGTAATGTGTTCATCCGCATATCCGGAAGGCTTCAGATGACCGTACAGCCATTCAATGATCGGCCATTGCCACCGGCCATAATCCGGCGTGCCCAGGATTAAAAGCCCCCCGGGCTCAATGCACCGGGCCAGTTCATCAAACAGCGCGCCGCTCTCGGGTATATGCTCGATTACCTCCGACGAAATCACCACGTGAAAGGCATTGTCGTTGAAGGGAAGGTTGAAGGTGCTGGCCTGCACCAGTTTTCGCCCGGGCCGCCGCATGAACCGCAATTTGCGGCGCGAAACATCCATACCGATAATTTGCGGCGCACCCTCCAGGATTTGCGTGGAACCGCACCCGGCATCCAGCACGCGCAAGGCATCCCCCAGATAGCGCAGGATGATGTGATAGCGCTTCCGTTGCCAATAGCGTTGCAGGGGGATGAATCCGTTGAAGGCGCGGGAATCATAATCGGCGCTGTCGATGCTATTGCGCAGCTTCCACATCTTATAGAGCACATTGAGATAATCAATGCCGAACCGAATCAAGCGCGCATGGGTTTTCCCATGCCGGCGCGGGAGATAATGAAAGGGGATTTCCTTCACCCGGTAGCCTTCGCAGAACGCCTTCACCAGAATCTCCTGTAAAACCGCGTAACTGCCGAATTGGAGGTTCAAGGTGGCCACCGTTTTTCGCCGGTAGAGGCGGAATCCGCTCGATAAATCGTATACGGGAACATCGAGAAAACGGCGGAACACGCGGTTCAGGAGACCGCTGAGAATTTTGCGCGACCAGGGCATGGCCCCATAGCCCTGCGGCACATACCTCGAGGCAATCACGATCTCGGCCTGATCACGCATCTCGTAGAGGTATTTGAGGATGGCGGGATGATGAGAGAGGTCGGCGTCGAGGGTGATGATGTATTCGGCGTCAATGTCTTCAAAGGCTGTCTTGATGGCCCCCCCATACCCGGTGCCGCGCTGTTGAATAACGCGTGCGCCCTGCTGACGGGCTGCCGTGGCGGTGTCATCCTTGGAGCCGCCATCAATAACGTACACCTCGGCGGGTACGCCCATTTCCCGCACCACGGTCCGAATTTGAGGGAGTAATAGTTTCAGATTCTCCCCTTCATTCAGACACGGTATGACGATGGCAATGGTTTCCATTAAAACAACTCGTGTTGCTGATGGTTCTGCGGAATTACCAGGCCGAAATGCCGGTAGGCCAGGGGGGTGGCGACCCGGCCCTGCGGGGTGCGTTTCAGGAACCCGATCTGGATGAGGTAGGGTTCATGCACTTCCTCCAGGGTTTGCCGTTCTTCTCCAACGGCCACGGAGAGCGATGACAGGCCCACCGGACCCCCGGCGAATTTTTCGATCACCGTGGTGATGATGAGCCGGTCCATGTCGTCCAGCCCCAGTTCATCAATGCGCAGGAGGCGCAAGGCCGCGTCCGCCACCTCGCGGGTAATCACGCCGTCTCCCTTCACTTGGGCGAAGTCGCGCACGCGGCGCAGCAGGCGGTTGGCCACGCGCGCCGTGCCGCGTGATCGCGCGGCAATTTCAAGCGCGCCATCCTGCTCGACGGGGACATTCAAAATGCGGGCCGAGCGGAGAAGAATGTTTTCCAACTCCTCCGGAGAATAGAATTCGAACCGGCAGGTGTCGCCGAACCGGGCGCGCAAGGGGGGGGTGAGCAGTCCGCTACGCGTGGTGGCGCCGATGAGCGTGAACGGTTTCAGTCCGATTTTCATGGAACGGGCCGTGGGACCCTTCCCGAGCATGATGTCCACCTCGAAATCTTCCATGGCGGAATACAAGGTCTCTTCGACGGGATGGTTGAGCCGGTGGATTTCGTCTATGAACAGAATGTCGAATTCTTCCAGGCTGGTGAGAATGGCCGAGAGATCGGCCTGGCGCTCGATGACAGGGCCTGCCGTTTGTTTGATGTCCACGCCCATTTCATTGGCCAGGATGCGGGCCAGGGTGGTTTTTCCCAAGCCCGGCGGGCCGCTCAACAACAGGTGATCCAGCGGCTCCTTGCGTTGTTTGGCCGCCTGAATCGCGATGATCAGTTTTTCCTTCAGTGGTTCCTGGCCTGGAAAATCCTGCAGCCGCTGCGGGCGGATTTGTTCATCATAGGCGCTGTCGTCTTCAAACGGGGTCGGGATGATGTTCGCGTCAATGGGCATCTATTTCACCCTCGCCATCGAGCGCAACGCCACCCGTACCACTTCCTCGTCGCGTGCACCGGCGCCCAATTCCTTCCGTGCGGTTGCCGCCGCCTTTTTTGCTTCCGCGGGGGTGCAACCCAGCGAGATCAGCGCTTCATACACGTCATCGCCTTCCATCGAGGCTTCCGCGGGTTCCGTTTCGCCGAGAATCGCGCTCAATTCCGGCGTTTGTCCCCATTTGGTTTTCATCTCGAGCACCACGCGCTGCGCGAGCTTCTTGCCCACGCCGGGCACGCGGGTGAAGGCCTTTACATCATTCTCCAAGATGGCGCGCCCGCACTCCTGTACCGGCAAGACGGAAAGGATGGACAGCGCCGCCTTGGGGCCCACGCCGCTAATGCCGAGAAAGGTGGTGAACAGCGCGCGCTCGTCTTCGCGCAAAAAGCCGAAAATCTTGAACATATCCTCGCGGATATGACAATAGGTGAGCAGCGTGACTTCCTGATTGGGCACAAGTTTCCGGAACACACTTTCCGGCACAGACACCTCAAAACCAACCCCGCCCACGTCCAGGGCCACATACTCCGCCGTCTTGGCGGCCACCGTTCCTCGCAGAAAAGCAAACATGAGTGCGCGTTACCTGTTCCCTTGTTGTTCAAAAATGTCTACGGGGAGATTCTAAAGCAAAATGTCCGACATTTCCATAGTCCAATTCAGCATTCCAAATTCTTGCGTGTATGGGGGTCCGATTCGTATGATCAGGGTCTATTTGGAGCACGAAGTATGATTGAAACGGGATATGTGGATTATTTTTCGATTCTCGGGCTGACGGAAGACTGCAAACCGGGCGAAGTTCGCAAGGAGTACAAGCGCTTGATGAAGGATCTCGTGATGGAGATCCATCGGACGAAACTGACCGAGGACAAGCGCGATAAATTTCTGTTGAACATGGCCCAGCTCAATGCGGCGTTTTATATTCTCCGGGACAATGAAAAGCGGGAGCGCTATGTGGCCGACCGCAAGCAGGTGATGGATTTGGAGGAGGAGTGGCGGCAAACGGCGGAAACAAGCCCGGAAAAGGCGGATGCGTTGCGGCGCAGTTTTGACGGCGCCCTGCGGCATTTCTTATCCACCTACCTCGAGGAACTGATGCTGGAGGCCGGCCGTGACGCGGAATGCGTGGAGGCCAGCAATTGGGACCCTTACCACGAGCGGCACGCCAGCCGTATCCTCCGGCAGTACCGGCAGCGCCTCTATCATGAAATCCATGAACGGCTCCCGTACTACGACGTGACCAAGCCGAAATTGGATTGGGACGAACGCGGGCGCACCGTGGCGCGGTTATTGGCGGAGGCGGTGCAATCATGAGCAAGCGCAAGAATGCCGAAACAAAAATGCCCGTGGACCAAGCCACCATTGACGCCTGCCTGGCCCATGTAGTGGCGGAAGGGGATATTGTCAACTTCCGTTTCCTCTTCTTTCCCTATTCCCCCTTGCGGGACGATTCCTCGGAGAATATCGAATCGCCCAAGTATTCCTATCTGTTTCCGAAAGGGGAGGAGACGCCCCGTTATCGCGAAGCCTTGGGGCTGGTGAAGACGGTGGAGCTCCGGGCGCATGTCAAGGCCCAGCTTCAAAAGAAGGGGCCGGCGCAGTTGCCTTCCGAACTGTTGTTGCTGTTGGCGGACAATGCGGTGCGGCTGGGCAAATACACCGCCGCCGCGCAGGCGTATGAATTGCTGCGCATTCGCCGCCGCATGCAGGAAGAATTTTTTGTGCAGGCGGACAAGGCGCTGGATGAAAACAACCTCCCCCTGGCGGTACAGGGCTATATCATCGCCACGGGCCTCGATTATGATTACGCCGCGTTCCCGGAACCCCTCCCGGCGGTGCCGAATTATCAAGTGCGCGCATTGATGCTGCACGCGGAATATCCCAAGCGCCCCGAAGACTGCATTGCCCTCCAGCCACCGGAAGTGCACACCCAAATCGCGCTCTCGTACCTGTTGTTGGATGCCGAAGCCGCCGCCCGCTTGGAAGCCCGGTCCATGGAACAGAAATTGGAATTTTTGGACCGGCTTGTGCGCCAGCGGGACCCGGCATGGGATCAATTTGTGAGACGCTATAAAGAGGCCTGCGGGCTGGTCGAGCAATTTGCCCGGAAAATCGAGCGGGAGGCCAACCGCGCCGAGGGGGTCACCACGCTGACCGCCGAAATTGAAGCGCAACTCGACGAAACCGATCCGAAAGCCATCCCGGCCGCATTGCTGGGACGGGATATCCCCAATGGCGAGTGGTGGCAATATTTGAAGGAATTGGCCTATGAACATCCCGCCGCCGCGCTATTTGTGGGGCGTCAGGCCATTTCAAAAGATACCGAGATCATTATGCCCAGGCTGTTGAAAGAGTCGCCGCTGGCGTTGCGGCTGGGCGTCAGCTAATCTGGCATAGTACGCCGGATGTCATTTTTTAGCGGCCTCAATACTCCACTTCGACCCGGAAGGTCCCTTTTCTGCCGGTGACATCAATGTCCCCTTTGGCGGCATCCAGGATTTTGGCGGGCTTGCCGTCAATTCGCGCGGCTCGAAGTGCTGCTTCTTCAGGCAGGCGGAACCGGAGGAGCGTCTGTTTCGGGGGGGCCTTTTGTTCCAGGGTTACTATAGCGGCGGCACGCTTTTCATTAGGATTGGGCTCGTATCGAACACTTGCCGTGCCAAAACGGGTGACGGCGTTTTGCGCCTCGAAGGGCTGGGGTTGGTCAAACCAGGCGCGCGGGACGGCGCGGCCGAGGTGCAAGAGACCTCCATGTTCGTAGACGAGCATATAGCGCAGCCAGGATACGGCGTTCGCCTCATCGCTGGTTTTGAAGTGGGCCTGGTTGGAATAACCGAGCACGGGCATGGGATGCTCGACCATTGCATTGATTTCCGGACGGTAGCAGGCGGCCCAGTCGTTGTAGAACATCCACAGGTAGACTTCGATCTCATCGCGGTCAAGATAGGGCAGCAATCCTGCAAGGAGGTTGGGCTGAATGGAAAGCCCGCCCCGGTCGTACCATTCATGGTCAAACTCCGCGATACGGTAGCCGAAGGGCGGCGACATGTAACGGTTGTCCTGGAAATCGTCCAAAATCCACCCGCCCTGCTTGGTGTTCGCGTCATAGAGCCCGGAAAGGAGCAGGTAGACGGAACCTTCCAGCACTTCGCGAATCCAGCCCACTTCGCGCCCGCGCCAATAGAGTCGGCTGGGATAATTGGGAATCCAGCGGCCATCGCGCAGGCGCACGATGGGGGAGTATTGCCGCATGGTCTCAAAACCCTTGATAAGGTCGGCACGGTAGGCGTCGGCCTCGTTGCACACCCGTTTCGCTTCGGGGTGTTTGGCGGCTTTCAGGGCTTGGGCCGTGGCATCGGCGGCGCGCCACGTGAGCACATTGGTGGAAAGCCAATAGTAGAAGTCCGTCACGTCTTCGAGGCTGCCTGCCGGAAGGAAGCCATATTCCCAACCCCGGGAGTGGGGGAGGGGCGTCATGGTGTTCTTCCGCTGGCGGAAAATCCAGTCCGCCCCTTTGATGACGGAATCGGACACCTTGGCAAACCAGGCATCGTCGCGTGTGAAGAGGTAATGTTCGCATAACGCCCACAACGCCCACCCGTGATGCTGGTTGTACGAGCCATGCTCGAAGCCGCCCGCGCCGAAATACATGCCGTCATAATCGGTGAAATTTCCGGGCTGGGGCACGGTGCCCTGGTATTTTACCCAGAGTTCGAGGCGTTTGCGCGCTTCCTCGTGCATGCCGCGCTGATCCAGTTCATGCACGATCATGCAGGACTCATTGGTGAAGTTTCCGTAAGTGGAGGTTCCCACGGAGGTGTTAATCAGTCCGGGGTCATCGGGCATTTGGAAATCGGTAATCAGCACATGCGTCAAGTGAGAGGCATAGAGCGCCGAGAGCGGGGTTTCTGGTACGGTGAGCTGCGCGCTTTGTTTTCCGACTTGGCGCCAGTATTGGGTGACATCGCGGTGACAGGCGTCGAAGTCCAACTGTTCCAGTGCGGTGGTTTCGCCGGAAGACTCCAGGGCGACGAAGGGGATTTTAAGCACCGCTTCGCAGGATTCTCCGGGATTCAGGTCTTGACTCAATATGACGCTACGTTCTTCCTGCGAGAGGTTCATGGTGGTTTGAAATTTCCACCGCAAGACCTCTTCTCCTTTGAACTTGCTGAATACGCTGTCTTCCTTGAGGATCAGCGTATCTTTGGGGCTCTTGGGCACGATGAAGTTGTCTTTGGAATCGAGCCGGTGCGAAACTTTATGGGAATCTTGCGAATACTGGAGGGGAAAGCGGACTGTAGCGGGGTCCGCGCCCTCGTTCTTAAACCGGAGCCGCACCATGGCCACCATGGTGTCGTCGCCGCCCCAGGTTCCCTCGCACATCGGGGTCAGTAAGGGTACGGCAAACGACTTTTGCTCCACCGTAATCCCGGCACGGCGTGCTTGAAGGGTGTAGGCGAGAACGGGCTCCGGATCGGGGAACCGGGCGATAACCGGCCAATGCTCCAAACCGAAAAAGAGGCGGGCATTGTTCATGGATTTGTACTTGCCGGTGTCTTTTCCAGGCGTCCAGTTAGTGTTACCCTTGATCAGCAGGAGGTCGCCATTGGCTTCGAGCCAGAACCGCTGGCGGGCATGATCACAGCCCAGGTTGTAACTCACCTCATGCGCGCGCGGCTGGCCTTTCATTGCACCGGCAAGGGTTTGCTCGTCATAGTCCAAAACCTGCTGGGCAATCGTCTTCGAGTCTTTGTTGCGCGCAACATATGCGTCGAAGGTGGTGGTATCTTCCTGTTTTGCAATATACACGCCCCGATCCTCGAACCAGATGGGGCCTTCCTTTTCCAGGCTCGAAAGCGAAATGGTGAAGGCGTCATCATCCAGAAAAAAAGTTACCAGGCCGTCATCGTTGCAATAGGCATGCGCGGGCGTCATATGCTGAATCGTTGCCGTGAAACTTCTGGGCGCGGCGCCGCTGGTTTTGACCGTGTTCCCATCCACCGATACGCCGCTTCCCGCCGCAATGGCCTCCACTTGGGCGTTATACCCTTCCAGGCGTAGTTTTTTTGAGTCCGTTTCTTTTCCGGCATCCAATTCCAGGCACAGCGTGGTTTTCGCGGGGTGCGAAGCGGTATAGACCGCGATCTTTTGAATCGCGCCGGGGTCCACATCCACGCGAATCCCCAAGGTGCGCCGAAAATCCACCGTGCGGTCTTTTTGTTCCGGAAATTCCTTCGCAAGTTCATCAAACGCAATCCAGATCCGTTGCTCCCCCTCTTTTGTGACCTTCACCGCCGCCGGGTGCCATTTTGTGTTGAACCAATCGTCGCGGTGCACCCAGCCGAAGCGGGCCACCGTGTTTTCCCGTTCATACTCCTCGACAAACGTCTCCGGCCACGTTCTATGCAAATACGATAATGGGACGTCCGCGGGCGCTTTGTCTTTGAACTCGACCAGGACCCGGGCGATGTCCCGCGGTTCCTCGAACCATACTTCATTCGCCGGCGTATTCGGCAATGCAAACGGCGCAATATCCAGCCCCGGTTGATCCGCCTCCCCGCTCCCATAACAAACAGTGCCTGCCAGTGCTGTCAATAGCAGCAGAAGCCCGGTAAAAAAATGTGATGGCCCATAATGGTGCGGGGTATGGCGCATGCTGTATTCTCCCTGTGCGTTCAACGTCCGTGGTTACTTCGTACACCGCCTGAAAGTGTAACGGAACATTCCACCGGAGACAAATGCCTTTTTTGCAGGGGGGCTTGATGTATAATCAGAAATCCCCGGACGAAGCCGGAAGTTTTCCGGGGGCAAACGGAAAGGGAACACGATGACGATATCACGGCGGGAATGGATGGTGGACAGTGTTGTGATGGGCGCGGCGCTGGTGGGCATGAGCGGTGTTGCGGGTGCGCAGCGGAGTGCTCCGGAGTGGAAATGCGGGTTGGGATTGAACGGATTCATGTCGTCGGCGGACCGGTATAAGAAGACGTATCCGTTGTGGGAAGTGTTGGATTTTTCAGTGAAGGAGGGCTTTGATGGCATCGAACTGGTCGAGGGGTGGCCGATGGGGGGCTATCCCGGGCCGGAGGAAAAGGAGCGCATCGCGGCGCTGAAACGGATGTATGATCAGTACGGATTGCGCATATACACGTTTCAGACGGGCGGTTCGGGATGTTATACGGCGGATGCGAATGCACGGAAGGAGTGGCTGGCCGATTGGCAGAATAAAGTCCGCTTGGCGCGGGAACTGGGGTGTGTGTTCATTGGGCATTGGCCAGGGGGCGGATTGGAAGGCAATAAGGACGTGGGGGAGGCGATACAGCGGCTGGCGGAGAGTTATCGCGAGGCGGCGAAGATGTGCGCGGACGCGGGGCTGCATCTTTCGTTTGAAATCGAGCCTCCGTTCCTCTTCCACTCCCTTGAACACTTGCAGGAAATCCTGAGCGCCGTGAATCATCCCGCCTGCCGGACCAATTATGATCCCAGCCATTTCGACGTGATGTCGGGGAGCAAAGGGAAGCCGGAGGAAATGCTCAAGACGCTTGGCGTGCAGCATATCGGGCATGTGCATCTCACCGATACGGACGGCACGCTCTTTGGCGGCACCTCGAAGCATCTCCCGTGCGGCGACGGGCATTGCGATATGCAGGCGTCGCTGAAAACGCTGTGGGAAGGCGGCTATAACGGCTGGATCATGATCGACGGCTGGCTTATCGAGGATGTCTACCGCGCCGCCCATCAGGGCATACAAGCGATCAAGAAAGCGCAACGTGAGGTGACTGCAACGAAGGGTTGAATTGCGGATTGCGGAACCCGGAGAATCGACCACGAAATACACGAAAGAAACGAAATGGAAAGAGGCCGTGGGCAAGGGAGTAGGGGGAAGAGAATGGCGATTTGAAATTTGAGATATCAGAAAATTGGGGGCGTATCCTGCCGTGGATTAGCCCGCATGTCTCATTATAGCAAATCATTTAGCTCTTCAACGGTCAGGTCAATATCTCGTAGTATCTGACGGAGAAGTCCGCGCCTAATATCATGTCCTGGATGGAAGGGCACTGTGGTGCGGCGTCCATCAGGATGCACATACCGGCGATGGCTTGTCCCTCCCAGTGGCCGGTGAGAAAATCCCAGCCTTTCAAGCACTCTCACCAATTCCTTGGCCGTTATTATGGGCAGGGTATGCCCCATAACCCTCCTTTATACCGCTATACGGCCACTTCAAGTGTCTTGACACCAATAATCTCAGGGTAGCGGGATTCAAGGTCCACCCCGTCTTCTTTCATCTCACGGACACACATCGAAACGACTTCTTGAATATTGATCATGGCCTCTTCGTATGTTTTGCCTTGTGTATGACACCCCTGAAGCGCCGGCACATCCACGATAAAATACCCGTCTTCATCTTGTTCAATGATTGCTTGAAACCGTAGTATGCTCATGTTTAACCTTTGGTGTGCCTAGGGTTTGTCTTGCGTTTTATTCGCCATCCTGATTTTCGCATGATCTCGATACTTGCGTCAAGGAGTGCATAAAATATTTCCGGCTCTGGGACTCAGGCGCGGGTATGTTCTCATGAGTCTTTCACATCATGAGTGGCCGGGACGGGGTTGCCGTCACTAGGCGAGCAGTTCACGGGCCTGCGCCAATCGTTTGGCCAATGGGATTCCTTGGGGACATGCCTGTGCGGCGCGGGTGAGGTCAACAGTATCGAAATGCCGTTCCTTTTCGCTCAATTCCGCATAGAGGGCGCGGGCCATATCGCGTTGCTGGTAACACTCCGCGTACATCAGATACCGGAGGGTGTCGGCAATGCGCAACGGAGAGTCGACACAAGCTTCGCAAATCCCGGCGCAGCCCTTGCAGTGCTGGTGGGCGGAATTTCCGGCGAAGCGATGCAACTGCATGTATTCTTCCATGGAAAGCTTCACGGGGGAAATGGCGGCGGCGGCATTTTCCAGGACATGTTGCACGTTGCCCATTTGGGAGGCAATGCCCGCGATGCGTTCGTCCGCCCACACCGTTTTCAGCTTGGCCTGGATCAGGGTGAAATTCTTCGATTGAAACTGTTTTACCTGCTCTTGGTCATCGGGCACCGAGGCGAGCGTCTTGATGGCGATGAGTCCGATGCCTGCTTTGTAACAGGCATCCATGGCCTTATTAAGTTCGAGATCGCCGCATTCCCGGAAACTGTAACGGAACATGACAACATCAATACCGCCCACGGCGGCCGCCTTGTTCATGAGCGTGGGGATGGAATCTCCGTGGTGGCACGAAAACCCAAAGAACCGGATTTTTCCCGCTTTTTTCAGGTCGTCGCCCATTTTAATGAATTCAGGTTCGAGCAGGCGGGGAGACTGGACGATGTGCATGAGATATGTGTCCAGGTAGTCTGTTTCCAAGTCGTTCAGGCAAAGGTCCAGGTTGGTCTTGAAGCCCTCGGGGGTTCCATCCTCGCCTTTCTGAAATACCTTTGATGTAATGAATAGCTTTTTGCGATCCCCAACCTGTTTCATAAAAGGGGCGAGGGTCTTATGGGATTGCCCTTCCGCATACATCTGGGCGGTGTCAATATGATCGACGCCGAGGTTGTAGGCGCGGTGCAGGCGTTTATCATAGGTGGCGTCCAGGGTTTGGCAGCAGCCCATGATCAAGATGGGGGTGTCGGCACCGGTCTTTCCCAATTTCCGGCGGGGGATTTTCTGATCGGGCGGCGGGGCCATCATGGGGCCGGCGGGAGGTTGTTGGGCGTTCGGTTCCTGGGCGACGGCATTAGCCGCCTGCAATCCCGCGCCGCTAAGCACCGCGCCCTTGATGAAGTCTCTTCGCCGCATGTCCGAGTCCATTGTGGTATTTCCTTCGCTTGATTCGATGACAGGCCACGCATTGTACACTGAATGCGTCCGTAAACTGCAAACGGGAACACCGCCCGCTCCCTGGTCCGGATAAAGAAGAACCCCGGAATGGAGCAGCATTCCGGGGTGGAAAATACGCTAGAACCAACCTTAGCTGTTGGCGCCCGCGATGGCGCCCACGATCACGCCCAACGAGGGCAGCACGGGGTTATTCGCGCCCTGATCGTCGCAGGGACCCGAACTCTGCACATACTTCACAAACGACACGTGACCGTCCAGCCACAATACGTTGCAGCCGCCGGGAACGTGGTTGAAGAACTGCACCGCGCCCGTGTTCGCGAATTGATCCAGCATCACGAACAATTCGCTCTGCGCCTGGGCCGTGGCTGCCGGATTGTTGATGTCGGTGATCAGGAAGCGCTCGATACCTTCGCGGAGGCGGTAAATCACGTTGCCGCCGCCGTTCCCGTACCCAGTGTAGTCCATGCCATCACCCACCAGTTCGATGTCTTCATCGATCTTCTTCCGGCATTCCGCGGCGTCCGCCGAACTCGCGGAGTCGGACACCAGCGTGGTCAGATACGGCGTTGCTTTGTTGAACAAGCAATCCACCGCGGCACCAAATTGCGCAGGAGCGCAGATTTCGCCCGTGGGCAGATTTCCGCCAATCAAGTCAATGGTGTCGCCGACCGTCGTGAAATTGGAAATGGGTTCCGGGGGCCCCAATTTCAGCAGCCGGTCAAACGCCCAGCCCAAATAGCAATAGCTGGCGTCAATCTTCTCGGGACTCGCCAAGTCGGTTCCGTCGTCGCCGAATTCGCAAATACCATTGTCTCTCCACAGATAGTCCTTGGTTTCCTGAGCGTCAGACGGGCAAATGGCGATATTGGGATCACCCAAATATTCCGGATAAAATGTGTCAACTTGCGGCCCGGCCGCCACGGCATCGCCGTAGACCGTGCCATCGCCTTCTTTTTTCAGGCATTGCAGATAGGGCCAACGTTCGCCTTTCGCTTCGTTGGCGTACATTTTGAACACCAAACCCCATTCTTTGAGGTTGTTTTGGCAACTTGAGCGGCGGGCCGATTCACGAGCGCGCGCCAGCGCTGGAAGCAGGATCGCCGCCAAAATGCCAATGATCGCTATCACGACCAATAGCTCAATCAATGTGAAACCTTGCTTTTTCATGAGTGCTACCTCTCCTTACATTTCCTGTTTCGCTGGCCCGCCCAGACCCCGCAAACATTCCCATCCGCGCCGGTTTTGCGCCGAACGGGGCGGAATACGCCCGGCGTCCGAATCTGCTCAATCAGATCCGGCCTTCAGGTGCCTTTATCATGTACTAAAATCTAATAAAATGCAAGCAAAAAAATTCAAGGCTGGATTTTGGCATTCAAATCCTCCCTTGTAGCACTACAGATAAACAGTTGACGGGGCTCTGTCAAGAACGATAATTTCTGCCTGCCACTGGAATCATCTTTTGTCTTAAAATCCTGTAACCATAGTAAAATCAATTAGTTGCAACATATTTGAATTTCTGCTGTCCCGGCAGGAAATGACTTGACAAGGTTTGTTTGGTTTTCTTAAATTATCGTTAATACTAAAGGGGCACCCCTTTTCCGCGTTTTTCCCATCTGAGGGTCAGCAAGCATCCAGCCCCGTTTTTTATGTCGTGTTGTGAAGGATTGGGCGGATGCTTTAGAATATGAGGCATAATCACTGGTGCACGAAAATGAAAAAAATCACGCTGCCGCACAGGGAATGGCTGGGTCTTGCCGGAATTGGATTTCTGGCGGCCTTTGTGTTTTTTGGCCACCTGCGTTTCAAAGACGTGGTGTCTCCAGCCGGTTCTGTAATGGTTTGTGACAAGTTTCGTTTTTTCGGGAAACGGGTTTGGGAGCATCATTCTTCCATGATGTTATGCCCGAATCCGATGAACTTCGGGCCGGACGGTCCACCGTGAAAATTCTTCATGTATACAAAGATTTTTGTCCGCCGGTGCTGGGCGGGATGGAACGTCATATTGGGCTTATGTGCCGGTTTCAGCGGCGATGGGCCGAGGTGGAGGCGCTGGTGTGCAGCCGCTCCTGGCGTACGCGTGAAATCGAGCGGGATGGGACGCGCGTGCGGGAGGTGGGGGAGTGGGGCCGGTTTCAAAGCGCGCCGGTTTCTCCGGCTTTTCCCTGGTATCTTTGGCGGAGTTCGGCGGATGTGGTGGTGGTGCATGTGCCCAACCCCACCGCGGAATTGTCCTGGTTGATGGCGCGTCCCAAGGGGTGCCTCGTGGTCCGGTATCATAGCGACGTGGTCCGGCAGGCGGCGGCGATGAAAGTATATCGCCCCTTTTTAATGCAATTTTTACGCAAAGCTGCTATGATCCTCCCCACCTCCGCGCCCTACATGGCCACGTCGCCGATTCTTTCGGATGTGCGTGCTCGATGCCGGGTGGTGCCCCTGGGTATCTTGCCGGAAGAGTTTCAGCATCCTGAAGTATCGCGGGTGGCGGCTTTGCGCGCGGAGCATGGCGGTGATTTTGTGCTGTTTTCCGGAATGCACCGGTACTATAAAGGATTGCCGTATCTGGTCCGGGCCGCGGCGAATATTCGTGCACGGGTCGTAATCGCGGGCGATGGCCCGGAACGTCCCGGATGCATGGCGCTGGCGCGGAAACTGGGCGTGAACGCCGTTTTTCCCGGCGCGTTGAGTCATGACGAGTTGGTGGCGCATTTGCATGCCTGTGCCGTGTTTGTGTTCCCCTCCGTGGAGCGAAGCGAGGCCTTTGGCATTTCCATCATGGAGGCGCACGCGTGTGGAAAACCCGTGGTGGCCACCACCCTCGGCACCGGAGTGGAGTTTATTAACCAGGATGGCCGGACCGGCGTGAATGTGGCCCCGCGCGATCCCGCGCGGCTGGCGGAGGCGGTCAACGCCCTGCTCTCGGACCCGGCCCGCGCAAAGTGCATGGGCGACTATGCCCGGGAACGCATCGCGCGGGAGTTTCACGCGGAGACCGTGGCGAAAGAGGAATTTAAGCTGTATCAGGAAGCAATGGCATGTTGGGTTTCATACAACAACACCAATACATAATGTTTGTGTACGCCATGACCCTGGCGTTTCTTGTGTCGCTGGGGCTGACGGCTTGGATGCGCCGCGTGGCGCGCCGCTGGCGGCTTGTGGACCATCCGGGCGAGCGCAAGATTCACCGCGAACCCATTCCCTTGTTGGGCGGCGTGGCCTTTGTGTTTACCTTTTACATTGTGGTGCTGGGGCATGTGCTGGCATTGTTGTTGATGCACGAATTCGACCTGGCCTGGTTGGAACACCAGCTTATTCTCTTGTTGGGGGAGGGCAGTTGGTCAAAGCTCTCGGGCATCCTGCTGGGCACGTTCATGATCTTTGTCCTGGGGATTATTGACGACCTCAAAGTATTGACCCCCTGGACCAAATTGTTCGGTCAGGTGGCGGCGGCGATTGTATTGGTGGCGGCGGGCAACCGGATTGAGCTCTTTGTGCTCTCCAATGTGTGGATATCCGCCGCGGTAACCATCTTCTGGGTCGTTCTGATCACCAATTCCATGAACTTTCTGGACAATATGGACGGCCTATGCGGCGGGGTTTCCATCATCGCGGCCTATTCCTTCTTCCTGTGCCTGCAACCACATGAAGACCAACTCGCGCGGTTTCTGCTCATGGTGTTCGCCGGGGCCGTGGCGGGATTCCTTTACCATAATCTTAGTCCGGCCCGGATTTTCATGGGGGATGCCGGGGCCATGTTTAACGGCTATTTTCTCGCCACCGTGGCGGTGATTGGAACCTTCCATGTCGAATCCACCCCTTCGCGCATCGCGGTGGCCGCGCCGATTCTCGCCCTGAGCGTGCCCCTGTTCGACACCTTCAGCGTGGTGTATATCCGGTGGCGCAACGGCCAGAACATCATGCTGGGCGACAAGCGGCATTTTTCCCATCGTTTGGTGGACTTGGGCATGACCCCGCATCAGGCCGTGGCGTTTATTTATCTCGTGGCCGCGGTGGCCGGCATGGGGGCGGCCTTGCTTCCCGTGCTTGACGTGGGCGGCACCTTCATCATCCTGGGGCAAACGCTGGGCATTTTCTTATTGATTGTTTTACTGATGAACGCGCATGTAAAGTCTGATACCCTGTAGCGCGGTGTAAACACGGGTGTTTATCCTGAATTGTCATTGCCGTGGCGGCACGGCAATGGTGACGAGGGGTCAACCTAACCTTATGATGGACGGTAGTTGTGAAAAAAAGAATGTTGCACAAGCACGCGATGGAGACAGCTTCGCCCCCCTTGGAGTCTTCCAACCGGGGTTCGCTTTGGCCGGAAGAGTTCTGTTCGCCGCGCACGGCCATGATGATCGCCCTGGCTTTACTGGGGTGGGGGAGTATTCTGCTTGTCCTGGCTTATATGAACCGGCTGCATGGCGTGCGCATTCTTTTGGCCTGGATGATGAACTTGCCGTATCCGCAATTGGTAAGCACGGAAAGCTGGGATATTGCCGTCGTATTGTGGCTCCTGCCCTTGGCGGCGGGCGCGGGCGTCGTGCATCCTTCGCTCGGTCTCATCGTTCTTGCGTTATTCCGGCCCTGGCACGACGGCTACACCTATTTTGAAGACAATGTCTATTTTCTATGGGGAATCTGGATACTGTTTGTGATTTGGGCGGTTCGGCAGCTTTTCCGGGGCGAACGCTTCAGAATGGGCGCGCCGGCCCTGTTGCTTTCCGGGTTCCTGGCCTCCGCCTTCGTCACCATGATTTCCTCCATCCAGTTTGACAATAGTTACCGCCAGATTATGTTGTGGATGGGATACCTTGCATTATTTATTCTGACCTGCAATACCCTCCGCAGCCGCAAGGTCATGGGGATTGTCCTCGTTGGCATGGTGGTCAGCATCGCGGCGGAAACGCTCTTCAGCATCCTGCAATTTCACTTCATGCTCTCCACGCTGCGCGCTATCGCCAAAGACCCCCGCATCTTACAGTATTTCTTCGATACCAATGTCATGACCCCCGAACTGGCCCGGCGCCTCAATGTGAACCGGGCCTTCGGCACCATGTTGTTCCCCAATGCGCTGGCGGGGTTCTTAATTCTCAGTATTCCGTATAGTGTCGTGGGAGCAATCCTGGGGTGGCACGCGCTGCTCCCGGCTTGGAATCAGGCGGAAAACGGGGAAGACCGGATGTCCCGGCGCTACAAGGCTATCGCGGCGGCCTTCCTGACGTGGTTTGTGCTCCTGATCACGGTATTTGTTTCCGGACTGCTTATCATCATGTGGCAAACCCCCGAGATGCCCGTGTTGCGCATCATCTTTGGCCTCGGCGCGATTGGCGCAATTCTGGCCCTGGCGCCCGCCGTGCTGGTGTTCTGGGTGACGGACAATCATGGAATCCGGATCGGCGCCATGGCCATTCGGGCCGCGGGGCTTTCCATTCTCACCCCCATGCAACTGTATGCCCTTTGGATTACCTATTCACGCGGGGCCATGCTCAGTCTCGCGCTGGCCGCAGTGGCAGGCCTCGCCCTGTGGTTTCTCACGACAGACCGGTCCCGGTGGTGGCGTCTCGGTGTTTCCACCGCCGGGGCGTTGTTGATTATTGGACTGATGACCGCGCAAACGGAAAGTCCCGCGGCTTCTGAACAAAGCGCCGCACAGGCCACTGCGTCCGCCGAACCTGCTTCGACACCGCCCGCCCCTTCCGCTTCGGCGAAACGGCCTTCGTTGACCGAGGTCACGGAGGAGGGCATCGATTTGACGTTGCGGGACCTGATGAATCCCGCCTCCATGGCCTTGCGCGTGTCCTATTGGCGCGTGGGATGGAGCATGTTCTGGAATCATTTCTGGACGGGGGTGGGGCTGGGGAATTTTGGGATTGCCTATATTAAATATCAATACATTGGCGCGGGCCCCGTTCGTTTGGCCCATAACGGCTATCTTCAGGCATTTTGCGAAACCGGAGTCATCGGAGGCCTCTTCTTGATGGCCTTCTGGGCGTATTTTGTCCTATGGGGCGCGCGGCGCATTCTGCGCCAGCCCAAGGATTCCGGCCGGCTCTTGCTGATTGGGCTTTACGTTGGCGTGCTCGCCTTCTTGCTGCATGCCGGCATTGATATTCACTTTCAACACCCCTCCCTGATGATGATTGCCTTTTTATTTTGCGGCGTGTTTTATGCCCTGGCGTCTTCGCTTGACGAACCCCCGCCCGAAGGCGCTCCGTGGAAGCGGCAGATGATGGTGCTTCCCATGCTTCTGCTTGCCGCTTTGGCCGTCGGCATGAGCATGCGGGTGTGGCAGCGGGATGTGGCGTTGGACCGCATGGGGCTGCTGCTCCTGGAATCCAATAGCAAGAATGAAATGGACCAGCGTTTCGGCCTGGCACAATTTATGTTGACGGATTTGTTGAAAAACAATGCTAAAACTCCGGACCAGAAACCCCAACTTCCGTTCCATTCCCTCATGACCCTTATCCCGGAGGCCCAGGAACTCATGGATTTCGGCGTAGTCTACGCCCCTTTGCCGGACACCCCGAAAGGGATGAAACGGCTTCAGCCCGGCGAAATCATCCCGGAGAATGCGGTCTTGCTTATCAAAGATCCCCTGATGGCCTTTCAAACAGCCTGGAAACATGGACTGGACTGGGTCGCAGAACTGGAACGCATAGACCGGCGCTTCCCGTATTCCCCGGACTTGGCCCTGCATATCGCCCAATGGTACGACCTTCTGGTGAGCGCCGAGACCCCCTCCGGCGTGGAGGATAAAAAACGGGAGTATGCGGATAAGTTGGTGATTTGGTCCCAAGAGGCCTTGTGGCGCAGTCCGCTTCATCCCGACATGCACCTGAATCTCGCCCAGGCGTTTTGGACCCTGGGCAATCTGAACAATGGCCTCGAACGGTTCAAGTGGCTTGAAAGGGCCTTGGATGAATTTAAGCAGGCCAGTTTGATTAACCGCGCCACCGCCTTCCATCTGCGGCGCTATTTGGATGCCCTGAATGCCGTGGGCGAAGCCTGCCGCCAATCGGGAAATCCCGCCCAGGCCGAGGCCTATGCCCAGCAAGCGGCCAGTGTTGAACAGGAAATCAAGGCCATACGCGCCGCCAATCAAAAACTCAAAAAGAAAAAAGCGGTTTAATTTAGGAAAACCGGGAATGCAGGGTATAGACATGCACGGGCCTATTGACCTTCTGCGAAGGCTATTGCGAAATGAAGGATGCGAGGCCTTTATCAGCCTCTCGCCTCCGGCGAACGAATATCTCACCGGATTTCACGGCACTGCTTCCGCAGTGATTGTCGCGCATGACCGATCCCGGTTCTTCTGTGATTTCCGCTATACGGAACAAGCCCGCGAACAGGTTCGGGGGTGTGCCGTCGAGGAGGTCCAGGGAACCCTCGAAACACGGGTGGGGGAGCGGCTCGAATCCATGGGCCTCAGAAACGTCGGGTTTGACCCAGGTGTCATTACGGTGAGTCAATGGGATAGTCTCAAGGAGTCATTTTCCGGGGCGTTGATCCCGTTGCCGGAACTGCTCTCGGGACTGCGTTCCCATAAAACCCCCGAAGAAGTTGAGAAAATCAGGAAATCGTCGCAAATTGCTGAATCCGCGCTCGAAAAGACGCTGAAAGAACTGCACACGGGGCTTACGGAACGGGAATTTGCCGCGCGGCTCGAATTTGAATTTATGCGGATGGGGGCGCAAAAAGCCGCTTTTGACACTATTGCGTTATTTGGCGCACGAAGTTCTTTGCCGCATGGATTGCCCACGGACAACAACCTGTGCCCGGGCGATATTGTATTGATTGACTGTGGGTGCATTGTGGACGGATATTGTTCCGACTTGACTCGGACGTATGTATTCGGTAGGATCCCCGGTGCTTGGTTCGAAGAGATATACCAGGTCACTTTGGCGGCCCAAGAGGCGGCGTGCCGGGCATTATGTGCCGGAGCGGTGTGCCGGGAGGTGGACGCGGTGGCCCGGGATATCATTCGCGACGCGGGGTATGGAAGTTTTTTTGGTCACGGGTTGGGCCATGGCGTAGGGTTGGAGATACATGAGCCCCCCCGGCTGAACATGCAGACCGAAAAGGCCCTCGCGCCGGGAATGGTGGTCACATTGGAACCGGGCGTATATCTTCCGGGCCGGGGGGGGGTCCGGATAGAAGATTTAGTGGTGGTCCATAAGGATGGGTGTGAAACGCTGACGCGTTTGTCAAAGGAATTACAGGTTTTATGAGCGTGATATCAACAGCGGATTTCCGCAATGGCATGGTGGTGGATATGGAAGGCGCGCTGATGGAAATAGTTGAATTTCAGCACGTTAAGCCCGGCAAGGGCGGTGCCTTCGTCAGAACCAAGTTTAAGAACGTGTTGACGGGGCGGGTGCTCGAGAAAACCTTCCGCTCCGGCGAAAAGATGGAAGAAGCGCGGCTCGAAGAGCGCAAATGGCAGTTTTTGTATCATGATGGTGATTTATTTCACTTCATGGATCCGGTGACGTATGAACAAATGGCCGTGAACGATGATGTCGTGGGCGACAATGCCCAATGGATTAAGGAAAACATGGAGATTGGCCTTCTGTTTCACGGCGAGAAAGTCATTGCCACGCGGGTGCCGTTGTTTGTGGAATTAAAGATCACCAAGACGGATCCCGGCCTTCAAGGCGACCGGGCAACGGGGGGGACCAAGCCGGCCACCCTGGAGACCGGCGCGGTAATCCAAGTGCCTCTTTTTCTCAATGAGGGTACGGTGGTGAAAGTGGACACCCGGACTGCGGGATATATCGAGCGGGTCGGCTAATGATCATGCGGTTCCGGGTAACTGGAGGGCGGATGTATGGATTTTAACGAGATTCAGGATTTAATAAAGATACTTGAGTCGTCCGGATTAACCGAGATTGAAGTCGAGGAAGAAGGCAGGCGCATCCGGCTGAGCAAGCAACCGCCCGCCGCTGGGGCCGGGGCGCCCATGCATTTTTTCGCGGCACCCCCGGGATACGGTGTATCTGGCGCGTCTGCGGGGCCGCCGGACCGCGCCGGCACCGAACCCCGGGAGAATGGCCTTATTACAATCGATTCCCCCATGGTCGGCACCTTCTATACCGCTTCTTCACCAGGGAAGCCGCCTTTTGTATTGCCGGGCGACACGGTGGAACCCAATCAGACGGTATGTATTGTCGAAGCCATGAAGATCATGAACGAAGTCGCCGCCAAAGTTCCCGCCATTATTGAAAAGGTGCTGGTGGAAAACGGCGAACCGGTGGAATTCGGCCAACCGCTCTTCACCGCCCGTCCACTGATTTAATGCCGCCCAAACCAGAAACACGACACATGTTCAGACGCATTCTTATAGCCAACCGTGGCGAGATCGCCGTGCGCATCATTCGGGCATGCCGCCAAATGGGCATCACCTCCATCGCCGTGTATTCCATGGCGGATAAAAACTCCCTGCACACCGCGATGGCCGATGAGAGCATTTGCATTGGCCCGGCGGAGGCCTGTGAGAGCTACCTCGACATCCCCGCCATTATCTCCGCCGCCGAAGTCACCGACGCCCAGGCGATTCACCCCGGCTATGGCTTCCTTTCGGAAAACGCCAAATTTGCGAACATTTGCCAGGATTGTCATATCGCGTTTATCGGCCCGAACGTGCAAGCCCTGGCCTTGAGCGGGGATAAAGCCGCCTGCCGTCAAGCGGTCGAGACCTCCGGCGTGCCGGTGGTGCCCGGGAGCGCCGGAAAGATCAAAGACCCGGACCAAGCCATGAAAGTGGCGCAGAAGATCGGTTTCCCGGTCACGGTGAAGGCCGCCTTCGGAGGCGGGGGCAAAGGTATGCGGGTGGCGCATAACGAAGCGACCCTCAAGCACGATGTTTCCCTGGCCATTACGGAGGCCCAGGCGGCCTTTGGCGATGGCGGCGTCTACATTGAGAAATATATCGAAGGCGCCCGGCATGTCGAGTTTCAAATCCTCGCGGACCAGCACGGACGCATTATTACGCTCGGCGAACGGGAATGCAGCATTCAGCGGCGGCATCAAAAACTGATAGAAGAAACCCCTTCGCCCGGATTGAGCGCCTCGTTGCGCGCCAAAATGACGAAAGCCGCCTTGCGGGCCGCGCGCGCCATCAATTACAGCAATGTGGGGACGGTGGAATTCCTGCTGGGACCGGATGGTCAGTTCTATTTCATTGAATTTAACGCGCGGATTCAGGTCGAACATGGCATTACGGAAGAAGCGACCGGCATTGATTTGGTCCGGGAGCAAATCCGTGTGGCCTGGGGACAGCCCCTGGGCTACAGCACGGTAATCCCGCGCGGCGCGGCCATTGAAGCGCGGATTTATGCGGAAGATCCCGAAATGAATTTCCGGCCATGCCCCGGGCGGATCAACCGGCTGCATCTTCCGGGCGGGCCGGGGATACGGGTGGATACGCACATTGTGCAGGGATATGAGGTGTCGCACCATTATGATTCCCTGATGGCCAAAGTGATTGCGCAGGGCAAAGACCGGACCGAGGCCATCGAGCGGTTGTATGCGGCGCTCGACGAAATGGTGACGGAGGGGGTTACCAGCACCGCGCGGTTGTGCGCGCGGATTGTGCGCGGGGATCGATTCCGGCGCGGCGATATTGGGCCTGATTTGCTCGATGAATATCTGCCGTCCATGGGATGATGACGCAATGAAGCCCTTTGCGGCCGTTGTCAGCCATGGGCCTGACGGAGTATCCAAGGAGAATGTGAAATGAAACTGATGGTATTGAAACTGATTAGCTTGATCGTGTTCCTGGGGGGGATTACCCTGCTGGGACTCAATTTTGGGTGCAGTTACGTGGAACACTATTGCTCTTTGGCGTTCGCATTCATCGGAACCTGCCCGGTGTGCTCCACTGTGGGCTTTTCGGGAGTGGCCGGATTGGTGATGGCCGTGGCCGGGCTATATGGTTTCCTGCCTGCCATGAAGCCGAAGCGGCGCATCACCTGTCATGGCCCCCAAGGCGAGACCACCATCGAGCTAAAGCCCATGGAAAAAAGGCTTGTCCGGATTGTGGGGGCCATGCCCGAAGTGAAACGCATCAAGATACGTCTGATCCCTGATAAAAAAAAGAGGCGAGTGATTATTCAGGGGCGGCTTGTGCAACGGCATATGGCGGATGCTTCGGCACGGGAGGTGCGGGACAGGATAAACCATTACCTTCATGAAACGGCGGTGGTGACGCTGGGATTGGATATTGTGGAACCCATTCATCTTGTGGTGGACGGGATCGACGTGAATCCCAAGGTTGCGGGCAAGGCGCTTCGCGAGAAGTTCACCGCTCCGGCGCTGGTGCGCATGGAAACGGAAGAAATAACGATCCAGGAGTCCGCTCCCGCCTCTGTTCTGCTGGCCCAGACCCCGGATGAGGGCGTACCAAGCACCCTTCTCGCCCCCTTGGCGCTGGAAAGCGTCACGGCGGAACCGGAAACGCCGAAATGCCATACGATGGTGGTGGAGGAAGCGGAACCAGAGCCCGGGGAATCCAGCCGCAGTGATTTTGATCTGCTGGAGCCGGGAGAACGTTCTCCGTTCGATGCATTCGGCACACCGCTGGTGAAAGACGAGGACGAAGACAAAGACAACGGAGAACAAACCAAGAAACCGCTGTCATGATGCGCATACAACGCGTTCAATTGGATGCAGGAAAGAATTCATGTTGACAAAACGTATTATCCCTTGTCTGGATGTCGCCGATGGCCGCGTCGTGAAGGGCGTCAAGTTTCTCGGACTGCGCGATGCGGGCGATCCCGTCGAGATTGCCCGCCGGTATGACGAGGAAAAAGCGGATGAACTGGTCTTCCTCGATATCCGGGCCTCCACCGACAACCGGGACACCATGCTGGACGTGGTGCGCCGGACCGCGGAGCAGGTTTTCATGCCCTTGTGCGTCGGGGGCGGCATCCGCACGATTGAAGACATCCGCCGGCTGCTGAGCGCGGGCGCCGACAAAGTCTCCATCAATACCCCCGCCATCACCAACCCCGATTTTATTGACGAATCCGCCTCGCGGTTTGGTTCGCAATGCATCGTGGTGGCGATTGACGCCAAACGGGAGGGAGACCACTACATTGTCCGAAGCCATGGTGGGCGGGATGGCGGGCGCCCCACCCCGCTGGAACCCGTGGCCTGGGCGAAGGAAGCGGAACGCCGGGGCGCGGGCGAGATTCTGTTAACGTGCATGGACAGCGATGGCACCAAGGCCGGTTATAATGTCTCCTTGACCCGGGCGGTGGCGGATGCGGTGGGTATTCCGGTGATTGCCAGCGGCGGCGCGGGCACGCTGGAGCACCTGCGGGCCGCCCTGCAGGAAGGTGGCGCCGATGCCGCCTTGGCGGCCTCGATATTTCATTTTCAGGAACACACCATACGGGAAGCCAAGGAATATCTTGCAAAACAGGGTGTGCCTGTGCGATTCTAACCCCCTGCGGCCTTGGAGCCGCCGGAAGACCACAACGGAGAAGCACTAATGCGAACAGCGAGCGTCCCTTCCCGCCGATGGCGCATCCGCGCCTAACGTTGTTTTCGCGCTCTCCGTGTCTTTTTTTGATCCGTATTTCCCGAAGCGCGGTGCGTTTCGGGCTTTTCACCAACCGGTAAGGAATGTACTTCATGAATCTGAATGAACTAGTGAAATTTGATGACAAAGGCCTGCTATGCGCGGTGATTCAACACCACCAGACCGGCCAGGTGCTCATGGTTGGATATATGAACCAGGAATCGCTGGAGATCACGATCCGGGAGCAACGGGCCTGTTTTTGGTCGCGCTCCCGGCAAAAATTGTGGCGCAAGGGGGAAAGTTCCGGCAATGTGCTGGAAGTAAAGGAAATCCGCATCGACTGTGACGGGGATGCGCTGGTGCTGAAGTGCGCGCCGGCCGGCCCCACCTGCCACACCAATGAAACCAGTTGCTTTTACCGCCTGGTGCATGGCGACGGCCGGATTGAACTCGCCGGCGACGGTGTCGCCGAAAAATGAGGAACCTGGTATGATTCATCCACCCCTGGACCAATTCCGGGCTTTGGCGCGTCCGGGCGCGCTGGTGCCGGTGTATAAAGAGATTTTGGCGGACCTCGAGACCCCCGTGGCCGCCTATATGAAAATCGCCCGGAATCAAGCGTATTCGTTTCTGTTGGAAAGCGTCGAACGCGCCGAAACCATCGGCACCTATTCTTTCCTGGGAGTAAACCCCTCGATTCTATTCCGGTCGAAAGGCCGGCAGGTGAGTATTATCCGCAATGGCCGCGAAGAATGCCTGGAATCCGAAAATCCCCTCGAAGACTTGCGCGGGTTGATGCGGCAGTATCAACCAATCCGCATGGAGGGCTTGCCCGCGTTTCACGGCGGCGCCGTGGGGTATATGGCGTATGATCAAGTGCGTTTTTTTGAAAAGCTCCCGGACAACAACCCCGACCGGCTTGGATTGCCGGACCTCTATTTCATGATCACCGACACCATCCTGATTTTCGATCATGTGAAGAACAAGATTCTTATCGTGTCCAATGTGCACGTGGGGGATAATCCGGATGCCGCCTACAACGAAGGCCTTCGGAAATTGCATGAACTGGAGGAAAAACTGCGCGGGCCGCTGATGGTGTCCACGGAACGGGTGTATCCCGGCGCGGAGGAGCCCGCCCTGAAATCGAATTTCACCCGCGAGGCTTTTTGCGCCGCGGTGCGCAAGGCAAAGGAATACATTTGCGCGGGCGATATCTTTCAGGTGGTGCTCTCGCAACGCTTCCACCGGGCCGTTGGCGCAAGCCCCGTGAATCTCTACCGCGCCCTGCGTTGTATCAATCCCTCTCCCTACATGGTGTTGATGCAGTTCCCGGAATGCGCGCTGGTGGGCTCAAGCCCGGAGGTCATGACCCAGGTGAAGAACGGCACGGCCATGGTGCGGCCCATTGCGGGAACCCGCCCGCGCGGGGCCACGGCGGAAGAAGACCTGGCACTCGAACGGGAACTGATGGCGGACGAAAAGGAACTCGCCGAGCACATTATGCTGGTGGATTTGGGCCGGAACGATATCGGGCGCATCAGCGAATCCGGCACGGTGGCCCCTGTCGCCAACAAATTCATGGTGGTCGAGCGGTATTCGCATGTGATGCATATCGTGAGCGAAGTGGCCGGGCGCATGAAAGAAAATACCGATGCCTTTGACGCGCTCGCGGCCACCTTCCCCATGGGGACGGTCAGCGGCGCGCCCAAAATCCGGGCCATGGAAATTATTGATGAGTTGGAGCCGGACCGCCGGGGACCCTATTCCGGCGGCTGCGGGTATATCAGTTTCTCCGGGGATATGGACACCTGCATTCTGATCCGCACCATGATCGTGAAGGACGGGACGGCGTATATCCAGGCGGGCGCGGGGATTGTGTATGACAGCGATCCGGACCGCGAGTACGAGGAAACGGTTAACAAGGCGAAAGCACTGTTCAAGGCGGTGGATTTCGCGGAACGAGGGCTCGAATCATGATCGTGCTCATAGACAACTACGATTCTTTCACCTATAACCTGGTGCAGTATTTTGGTGAATTTGACAAGGACATCCGGGTCTTCCGCAACGACGCCATCTCGGTGGAGGGGGTGGCGGCGCTCCACCCGAGTCATATTGTGATCTCGCCGGGGCCGTGTACGCCCAATGAGGCGGGCATTTCCGTGGAACTGATCAAGAAACTGGGCACGCAATTCCCCATTTTCGGGGTCTGCCTGGGCCATCAGAGCATTGGCGCGGCCTATGGCGGCGACGTGGTGCGCGCGGACCGCATCATGCACGGGAAAATCAGCCCGATCACCCATACGGGCGACGTATTATTCAAGGATGTGCCCACGCCCTTCACGGCCACGCGGTACCATTCGCTGATTATCAAGCGGGAGACCTGTCCTCAGGACCTTATGATTATTGCGGAAACGGCGGATCAGGGCGAGATCATGGCGGTCCGGCACAGGACCCATCCCGTATGGGGCGTCCAGTTTCACCCAGAAAGCATTCTAACCGAGCATGGCAAGACCATGATCCGCAATTTCCTCTCTCAGCGGCCCTAAAGCCTATGGGAGCCGTATACTTAGGGCATTTTGCGGTTTGACATTCCGGATCGGGTATGCTAGATTAAGTTCATTGTTTCCAGGGCGGACTGCATAAGGAGCTTGTCTATACATGGCTTTGAGTAAAAAACAATTAGCGGTGGTGGCGCAATTGGAGCGCCGGGTTGAGTTGTGCCGGGAATTCATGAATGACTGGCTGCTGTTCAACCAGATCATGAGCGCCTACCCCAGTCCAGGGGTCAACAAGGCCCAGCTCGAAAATCAATTCCTGAAAATAAAGAGCAAGCTGGCGCGGTCGCATAAAGTGCTGAAAGACACCCTCTTGGACGATTACAGCATTGATGGGAACACCATGAACATCGTGTCCGGCGCTACCAATCTCGAACAGATTTATGCGCAATCCGAGGTCGCCGTGAAGAAGCTCCAGTCGGAATGGCACCGCGCGTTCATTTCGATCAATGAAACCCTGGGCGCGCTCGAAGACAAGAAAGCGCGCGCGGAAGCCGGCGAAAAAGTGTTTGTGGCCACGGCGGCCAATATGGGCGGTGGCGTCAAGGCCGGCGGGGGCGGCAACAACACCACCATCATTGTCATTGTCATCATTATCGCCGTTGTGGCGGCATTGATGTACTTCACCCCGCTGGGCAGCCTTTATATGTCGTCCTTGAACAGCATGTTGGGCCGCTGATTCCGCTCTTCAGTGGCAGGCGTTAACTGTTTGTGAAAGGAGCCGCGGGTGACAAAACGCGAACTTGTACTGAATGTGGCGGAGCGTTTGGGATATACGCAAAACGAAGTCTCGGCCGTGGTGCAAACGGCCCTGGACGCCATTTGTGATGTTTTGGCCGAAGGCGGGCGGATTGAAATTCGGAATTTCGGCGTGTTCGAACTCAAGGTGCGGGAGGCCCGCGTGGGCCGGAATCCCCGCACGGGCGAAGCCGTTCCCATAACCGAAAAACGCGTGGCCATTTTCAAGCCGGGCAAGGCGTTGAAAGGGCAGATTGAGGCCCCTTCCGCAGCGCCCTCCGAACCGAATCCCGCCCCGTGATGGCGGTCTATTCCTTGGTAGGCCCGCATACAAAATGATTGAGCGGGAATATGATTCTGAAGTATCCTAAGCAATTTCATGTACCATGGAGATCAAAGGCGTGCCGGTTGATGAAAAACGCATGACGTTCACCGAGCATCTGGCGGAATTGCGCACGCGCATTATCCGGTCCGGAATCTGCCTGTTGGTATGCATGATTATTTGCTACATCCTTTCCAATTATATTTTGCAGATACTGGCCTATCCGCTGATGCCGCTGGCGGAAAAGGGGATTATTCAGACCGTGCACGAACCGGAAAAGCCCGCGCCCAACGGGCAAGCGGCGCAACCGGGGACGGACGCGGAAACGGCACCCGCCGCCAAACCGGCCAAGCCCGTCTGGACCGTGTTGAATCCCCTCGAGATTGTATTTGTACAGTTAAAGACCGCCGCTTACGTTGGATTTGTCCTGGCCTTTCCCTTTCTTGCCTGGCAATTCTGCGCGTTTATTTTTCCGGGTTTGAAAGAGAATGAGCGCCGCGTGGTCAAGGTGTTGGTCTTCGGATGCAGCGGATTGGCGCTGGTGGGGGTGGCGGTGGCGTATTTCGGCGTGCTTCCGCTCGTGCTTCCGTATATGATGATGTGGGTTCCGGAGGGCTGGCAGATTCAATTGCGCGCCAACGAAACCATTTCAATGATTTTGATGTTCCTGGCGGGGTTTGCCGTGGCGTTTCAGTTTCCCATGGCGGTCATGATTCTGGTGTATATGGGGTTTCTTACCCCGGCGGTGCTGAAAACACAGCGCAAGTTCGCGTTTGTCATTATCGCGGTGATTTCGGCGGTGCTCACGCCCCCGGACCCCGGTTCGATGATGATCATGATGCTTCCGCTGGTGTTGTTGTATGAAATAAGCATCTGGTTGTCGTATCTTGTCATCCGCAGGAAAAAACAGGCTGTCCAGGCCGGTCAGGCATAAATCCCATGATGGGCATTGGTTTTACAGAAATGTTGATTGTCGCGGGGATCGCCCTGGTGTTCCTGGGGCCCGAAAAATTCCCCGATTTCGCCAAGATATTCATCCGGACCGTCCGCGACGTCCGCACCTACATGGACGATGTGAAAGAGGAAGTGGCCAAGGAGGTGCTTCCCATGCAAAACGAGCTTAAACAGCTTGGCCGGTATGACGCGGAAACCTACATCAACAAGCTGATGGAGGACGACGGGGAAAAGAGCGATGTCACGAATTCGCAGGCGGCCAGTTCCGACACCTTTTCCACGAACAAGACGGGGATTTCCCCGGAACCGCAGGATGGCGGAAAATATGAACAGGAACCCGCTGGAACCGCTCAACCCGCCGGGGTCTCCGAACCCGCCGCTGATGAGACGCCGGCCTCTTCGGACGGCGAATCGCTAGAATCGCCTGAACGGCTGGATGGATAATGCACGATGGTGACGGATAACGTTCTGAATCTCATTGGCAACACGCCGCTTATACGCTTGAAAAACGAAAATGTCTACGCGAAAGCGGAATTCCTGAATCCGGGCGGGAGCATTAAAGACCGGGTGGCCTTGGCCATGATCGAAGGCGCGGAGCGCGATGGCAAGCTGAATGCCGATTCCATCATTACGGAACCCACGTCCGGAAACACGGGCATTGGCATCGCCTTGGTCGGGCGGCTTAAGGGCTACAAAGTCTGTATCGTGATGCCCGAAAACATGAGCGAAGAGCGGAAAAAACTGATTCGCGCGCTGGGCGCGGAATTGATCCTGACGCCCGCCGTTGAGAGCATTGGGGGCGCGGTTAAGCGCGTCGAAGAAATGAAAAAGAACGATCCACGGGTGTTTGTTCCGCAGCAATTCGAGAATCCTGAAAACCCGCGCATTCACTATGAAGAGACCGCCCATGAACTGTGGCGGCAAACCAACGGCGATGTCGCCTGTTTCGTGGCCGGGGTGGGAAGCGGCGGCACGTTGCAGGGGGTGGGAACCTTTCTCAAGGAACACAAGCCGGGCGTGCGGATTGCCGCCGTGGAACCCAAGAATGTGTCCGCGCTTTTGGGACACGAACCGGGCCTCCACCAAATCCAGGGCATCGGCGACGGCTTTATCCCCGCCGTGCTGGACGTGAAACTGGTGGATGAAGTGGTCGAAGTCACCGACGAGGACGCCATTGAAACCGCCCGGCAACTCAGCCGCGATTATGGCCTGCTGGCGGGCATTTCCGCCGGCGCCAATGTATGGGCCGCCCGCCAACTGGCCCAGCGCATCCCCGGCAATATCACGACCGTATTACCCGATCGGGCGGAACGCTACTTCAGTACCTCGTTGATGTAATTCGCCATCCAGAAAGTCTTGGCAATACACGTAGTGATGTTCTATGCGGTGAGTCGTTTCGCCAAGCGCTTGGCCAGACCAATAATCGTCAAAACCGTCGGACGCCCCAGCGCCTCGGGGAAAACACTGGCGTCGCACACATAGCATCCGGGGATTTCTGTTTGCAGATCGATGTCCACCATCTCCCCGAGGCGCACCGTGCCGCTGGGATGCGTGCCGCGCAAGGGCGACGTAAAAATGGTGGCGGGGTCGGCCCCGGCTTCCACGAGAATTCTCCTGCTGACGCGCTCGGCCTCGGCCATGCGTTCGCGGTCCCGCGCGGTAAGCGGTTTGCTGATCGCGCCGTTCTGATAGACTTTCCCGGAGATTTCGTCCTTTAATTTGATCATGACCCCCAGCAGGTTCTTCCATTTCGGCCAATACCCCAGATACTTCGGGCTTTTCAACGCGGCGATGATCGGGTACATCAGCCAGGGATCCGCGAGTGCGCTTAACATGTACCCATCGGCCATGTTCTCCCACGACCATGTCATGGGAGGCTCCAGGCCGTTGCCTTGTTCCTTGGTGATGCCATAGACAATCACCGTCGTGTCCATTGTCATGCCTTCGCCCGCCTGTGTCAATCCCGACATCCGCAAAATCGAGGGACTGCCCAGTCCGCCCGCGCACACCACCACCGTGTCCGCATGCGCTGTAAACGGCCAGCCGCGCATCCACCCCGAAACCCCTTTGCATTCGCCATGCTCGATGAATAGCCGTTCCACGTCCGCATGCGTTTCCACCTGCGCGCCCAGCGCCACGGCATCATCCACGTATTCCGCCGCGTTCCATTTCGCGCCGCACCGGCAGCCGAGCATGCACTTCGCGCCGCAATCAAAATGCGCGGAACGTGCCGGACGCATGAATTTCTCCTGCGGTTCCCAGGGATATCCCAGCGCTTGAGCGGCCTGCGCCAAGCGCGTGGAGGCCGCCCCACGCAATTCATCCGGCAACGGCGCAACGCCCAGTTCGTGTATAGTCTCCGCAACCTCGCTATCAATATCCACACCATATTTGGATTTAAGCCATGGGGGAGGGGGGGCGGCGCATCCGCAATACATGTTCGTGGCCCCGCCCAGCATCATGGGCCGGACAATGTTCAGCCCTTCCTGTGTGAACAACAGTCCCAGCCGTTTCGAATACAACATCGCACCGGCGTAGGTCCCGTAGTAAAAATGCTTGCGATGATCCCCGCCGCTCTCAAACAGCAGGACTTTCTTGCCCCGCTTGCTAAGTTCGCGCGACAACGTTGCCCCGCCTGGTCCTGAACCCACCACAATCACATCCGCTGACAAGGATTTCACTTCCGCCATGGCTGTTCTCCCTTCAGAAACAGTATACCCGGTCTCCCATCGTACGCCAAACATTTTTGTTTTTTACAAGATGGAATTTTGCAAGAGCGGAATGGATATGGTAATATCTCACGCATCGGGAAGCGGCGGATTCGCTGACCGCGCATCGAACGCCATGTTCGTCTAAAGCAGGAAAGAATATGCACGTACGGATGAAAACCAGAATAACTCGGTTAAAGGGTTCCGTGTTTCACCAGTACCCGATCATTTTCTATCTTGTTTTAGCGGCACTTCTGGCCTTTTTCGCGGTAGCGGTGGTCCATGAACTCATCCCCGGTTTATGCACCGCCGATGACGGGAATGAAGATACATGCCCCTTCTGCCGTCTTGTGCACGCGCTTGTGCTTGTAGTCCCATTTTTTGCCGCACTCTGCGGCTGGATTATCCGGCGCGGCATTCCATGCCGGATAACGGATCTCTTACTGCCGTCTTTTCATTCCCCTGCAAATCTGCTGCGCGCCCCCCCTGCGTTTTAGCCTGCCCTTTCACCGATACGGGCGATGCATCTTCCCATACCACCGTCTAAACCGTGTTAATGGTCCTGTCACCACGCCCGTACGCATTCTCCCCTTCTTTGCGTTTTGCGCGGTTCAGAGTGGTTCTGTTCCCGCTGTTGCATAAAAAGGCCGGGCCGGAAAAAACACATGTCATCAACGCCAATCGATAGAAAGTGCATTTCCCGGCCCAAACCAATGGAGATACATTGTATCATGAAAACGACAAAAAATGGTTTCACCCTTATCGAGCTGCTGGTGGTCATCGCCATCATCGGCATCCTGGCGGCCATCTTGCTGCCGGCCCTATCGCGCGCCCGCGAGGCCGCGCGGCGCTCAAGCTGCCAGAACAACCTGAAGGAAATGGGATTGGTGTTCAAGATGTATGCCAACGAGTCCTCGGGCCAGAAGTTCCCGATCATGAAGACTCGGGGGTGCAATGGAAATATCTACCCCATGGAGCAGTCGCCCGACGCCACGACGCTCTATCCGGAGTATCTGACCGACTTCAATGTCCTCATCTGCCCCAGTTCAATCGGCGGCGCCACCGCGGAAGACCGCTGGGACAAGATCGACTCCCTAAGCCCCTTTGTGCGCGAGATACCGGGCTTCAGCAACAACGGGATTCTCGAACCCTGCGAGGTGCTCGGCTATCCGTACACCTATGTCAGTTACGCGATCACCTCCGAAATGACCGACACGCAGGAGAAGTGCCAATCGCTGTGGGACAATATTTTCGACGCCTCGGAGGGGCTTGCGGCCCAAATCACGGCGGATCCTTCTGTGGTTCACGAAGACTGGGCCGTGGCGATTGCCGGTTCCGGCACGGGCGGCGGCGATCTCATATACCGAATGCGCGAGGGGATCGAACGATTCTTAATCACGGACATCAACAACCCTGCGGCAAGCAGCAAGGCACAATCCGAATTGCCCTTGATGTGGGACGTAATCTGCGATGAAGCTCACCATTTCAACCATGTGCCGGGCGGTTCGAATGTCCTCTTTATGGATGGCCATGTCGAGTTCGTCCGGTGGCCCGGCGCCCAAGGCCCGAATGGGTCGTGGACAAACCCCGCAACCGGCGGGCCCCTGCCGGTGGGAACATCCTTCCCCATGAATGCGGGCGGCATGATCTTTCATGAAGCAACCCATCATTACGGCGCATTATTGCCCGAATAAATAAGGCCGGGCGGGGCACTAACGTATATGGCACCGCCTCGCCCGGACCAAATTCCTTGCTCTGAAAATCCCCCTCGTATGCGGGAGCAAAGGGCACGCTGTGCTAGATTCAACGCGTTTTTCCCATTTTCCTGCCGCTGCCACAACACAAGGATTTTTTGGTTGACTTTTCAAAAGAAATACGATAGACTTGCACATAGGAATGATTATTATTACCATGAATGGCGCCACCTTACAGCATCGCCTGGAGGAATTTCAGGAAGCCTGCAAACGGCTTGGATTGAAGGTCACGCACCAGCGGATGGAGATTTTCCGCGGGGTGATCATGACGGAGAAGCATCCCGATGCGGTGTCGGTGCATCGTCAGGTAAAGAAGCGGATTCCGATGATATCGCTCGACACGGTATACCGGAATCTGAAGTTGCTGGCGGAGCATGGGTTGATCTCGATCGTGGGGCTGAGCCAGGAGAGTCTTCGTTTTGACGGCAACAGCGCGCCGCACCATCATTTTACCTGCGTGAAGTGCGGCCTGATTCGCGATTTCTCTTGCGCGCCCATGGAGTGTCCGGCCATGCCGGAGGAGGCGAAAGCATTTGGGCGCCCCTTATCCGTCCATCTTGAAGTTAAGGGCCTGTGCGCCGTATGTAAAAAATCAGCCCATCGGCGTTAAGGCTGTTATTTGCCCCGCGTAATAAGAAGGTTTACGAACTAGTAATGACTACGTTTTGTTTAACAGGATGCCGGAGCAGGTGTCACACTGCTCCAACACCGAACCCAGAAAAGGAGAAACATCATGAGCGACGAGAAAAAACTCACGAACAATGCCGGCGCCCCCGTAGTAGACAATCAGAATGTTCTAACGGCGGGGCCGCGCGGTCCGATGCTGCTGCAGGATGTCTGGTTTCTTGAAAAACTGGCGCATTTCGACCGGGAGGTCATTCCCGAGCGTCGGATGCACGCCAAAGGTTCCGGCGCCTATGGCACCTTCACGGTCACCCATGACATCACGAAATACACCAAGGCAAAGATTTTTTCGAGCGTGGGCAAGAAAACGGACCTGTTCGTCCGGTTTTCCACGGTGGCGGGCGAGCGCGGCGCGGCGGATGCCGAGCGTGACATTCGCGGTTTCGCCATCAAGTTTTATACGGAAGAGGGCAATTGGGACCTGGTGGGCAACAACACCCCAGTGTTCTTTTTGCGCGATCCGCTGAAGTTTCCGGACCTGAACCATGCGGTCAAGCGCGATCCGCGCACCAACCTGCGCAGCGCGCTGAACAACTGGGATTTCTGGACCTCGCTGCCTGAAGCGCTGCATCAGGTCACTGTGGTGATGAGTGATCGGGGCATCCCGGCCTCCTATCGCCACATGCACGGTTTCGGCAGCCATACCTTCAGCCTGATCAATGCGAAAAACGAGCGGTATTGGGTGAAATTCCATTTGCGCACCCAGCAGGGCATCAAAAACCTCACGGACGCGGAGGCGGAGGCCATCATCGGGAAATGCCGTGAAAGCCATCAACGCGACCTCTACGAGAGCATCGAGAAGGGCGATTTCCCCAAGTGGACCCTGTTTATCCAGGTGATGCCGGAGAAGGACGCCGCGAAGTGCCCCTACAATCCCTTCGACCTGACAAAAGTCTGGTTTCATAAAGACTACCCGTTGATTGAGGTGGGCGTGATGGAACTGAACCGCAATCCGGAAAACTATTTTGCGGAGGTGGAGCAATCCGCCTTCAATCCCGCCAATATCGTGCCCGGCATCGGATTTTCGCCGGACAAGATGCTGCAGGGCCGCCTGTTTTCGTACGGCGACGCTCAGCGCTACCGGCTTGGCGTGAATCATCACCTGATCCCCGTCAATAAGGCGCGGTGTCCCTTCCACAGCTATCACCGCGACGGCGCGATGCGGGTGGACGGCAACCATGGCAGCACGCTGGGCTATGAGCCGAATAGTTTTGGCGAATGGAAGCAACAGCCGGACTTTGCGGAACCGCCGCTCGCCCTTGATGGCGCGGCCGATCATTGGAATCACCGCGAGGACGATGATTATTACACCCAGCCGGGGATGCTGTTCCGCCTGATGAACAAAGCGCAACAGGAGGCCCTGTTCGGGAACACCGCACGGGCCATGGGCGACGCTCCCAAGGAGATCAAAATCCGCCACATCAAGAATTGCCTGAAAGCTGATCCCGCCTACGGCAAAGGCGTGGCCGATGCACTGGGCATCCCGCTGAGCGAAGCATCGTAAGGAGCATAGTTTCTGAAACCATGCCGGGGTTGTCCATTCCGAAGTGGACAACCCCGGTTTATATGCGCGACAATAACAGAAGTGCTTGTAAAAACTTTGTAGGAGTAGTATCAATGAGGCGGATAGGGAAAATCGTTGCGGTGATGCTGGGTGTTTTTTTTGCAGTGCTGGCGGTCCCCCTGTGGATGTATTTTCCCATGCATAATTTCCGGACGGTGGAGAAGAATGCCTTTTATGGTTCGCGGCAGATGGGGCCGAAGGCGTTGGAAGCGGCGATAAAAAAGCGCGGTATTCAGACCGTCCTCAATTTGCGCGGCGCGAATCCGGGCTCCCCATGGTATGACGCGGAAGTGGAGGTGTGTGCGCGGCTTGGCATCGCGCATGAGGATTTCGGGTGGTCGAAAAACCAACTGCCCAAACCAGACTCGCTCTCCAAGTTTATTGATATTGTGGAACATGGGAAAAAGCCGTTCCTGGCGCATTGTGAAGGCGGTACGCACCGAACGGGTGTGGCGGCAGCGTGTTATCTGCTGCTGCAAGGAGCCGATTCCGCTACGGCGCGAAAGCAGTTCGGGCTGATGTTCAATGATGCGCCCATCGGACGCTTGATAGACATTTATGAGGAAAGCGGCATGCCGTTTAAGCAATGGGTGCAGGAAGCCTATCCCGCCAAATACGAAGCCTTGATGACTTCTGTTTGCCTCCCCCCGCAGGATTCTTTGGTCGCGGCCGCTCAATTCGCCTGTACAACCGGGTTGGCGTGTAAAAACTGAATAAAAACAGCCGTTGGTTTCTTGAAAGAAACCCTGGATACGCCCTACGCTGATGGCTATGAAACGAAAAATGCAAAAATACGGATTGCCGCCGGAAAGTACACCAATTGTATTGGAGAGCATCTCGGACGGGGTGTTTACCGTAGACCATGAATGGCAGGTGACCTCGTTTAACCGGGCCGCCGAGGAGATTACAGGGATTCCACGCGGGGAGGCTATCGGGCGGCGGTGCTGTGAAGTGTTTCGCGCGAGCATGTGCGAAACGGAATGCGCGCTGCGCCGCACCATGGATTCAGGAAAGCCGATTATTAACAAGTCCGCGTTCATTGTGGACGCCAACGGACGGCGCATTCCTATTAGCGTGTCGACTGCCTTGCTGCGGAATACGCAAGGCAAAATTATGGGCGGTGTCGAGACCTTCCGCGACCTGAGCCTGGTCGAAGAACTCCGTAAGGAAATTAAGCAGCGATACGAGATATGCGATATCGTAAGCCGGAGCCCCCTCATGCGGAAACTGTTCGACATCTTGCCGCAGGTGGCGGCGAGCGGGGCCACCGTGGTGATCGAAGGAGAAACGGGTACTGGAAAGGAATTGCTTGCCCGGGCCTTGCATTCCATGAGCCCCCGGCATGAAAAACCATTCGTTGCGATCAATTGCGGGGCCCTTCCGGACACCCTGTTGGAATCCGAACTTTTCGGATATGTGGCAGGCGCCTTCACCGGAGCGGACAAAGACAAGCCCGGACGCTTCGCCCTCGCGGAGGGCGGCACGCTGTTTCTGGACGAGATAGGGGACATCAGTCCGGCCTTGCAGGTGCGCCTGTTGCGCGTGCTCCAGGAAAAAACCTACGAACCGCTGGGCTGCACGAAAACATGCAAAACGAATGTGCGGATCATCACGGCATCCAATAAAAACCTGGAGGAACTGGTCGAGAAGGGCCTGTTCCGGCAGGACCTCTTTTACCGCATTCATGTCGTGCGGCTCGAATTGCCCCCATTGCGCAAACGGAAAGAGGATATCCCGCTGCTGGCGGAACACTTTATTCACCGGTTCAACCAGACCCATGGACGGAAAATCACCGGCGTTTCCCATGACGCCATGACCCTTTTGATGGCACATGACTACCCCGGCAATATCCGCGAGCTGGAAAACATTATCGAGCATGCCTTTGTGATTTGTCCGGATACGGAGATTTGTCCGCGCTGTTTGCCGGAGTCCCTGACCGCGAACCGCGAAGCCTCGTTGCCCCATTCTCCTGATGGATTTGATTCACGGATAAAAGCGGCGGAGGCACAAGCTATCCTGGAGGCCTTGGCGCGGTGCGATGGAAACCGCAACGAAGCCGCCAAGGTTTTGGGAATGCACAAGAGCACCTTGTTCAGAAAGATAAAGATACTCGGTCTTTCACTATCCAAAGGGGACGGCCGCAAAGGGCATTCTGGCCGTAAATAGAGTTGCAATATCGCGACCCTATTTCTATTAGAATCTCATTACTGCAACTCTTTTCCTTCACTCTATTGCTGACAATACGCTATAACTCATTGTCTTGAAATGCTTTATGTGAAATGAAAGGAATTCAAACGAGTTTGGCATGTATCTTGTTACACTTGTATTGTGTTATCCCTGATAGTGGTTTGAATAAAGGAAAGAACATGAAAGCCGCCGTGACCGTTTGGGAAGGCAGAATATCGCCGGTACTCGATACCGCGCGTTCCTTGGTGGTGGCGGATATTGAAGCCGGCGGATGGACCTCCCAACACGAAGAAATCTTTCCGGACGATGCGCCTCAGGAGAAAGTCTCACGGCTTTGTGCACTGGGTGTGGAAGTTCTGGTGTGCGGGGCGGTATCGCGTCCCTTGGCGGAGCTGATTTCTTCGTCTGGTATTCGATTGGTACCGTTTGTCTCCGGCGGACTTGACGAGATTTTAACGGCGTTGGCGGATGAACGTTTGCCTGACCCGGCGTTTTCGATGCCGGGATGTGGATGCCGTCAGGGACACCGCTTCCGTGGCCGCCACCGCATGTGTTCCTCGCGCCGGCCAAGTGTAAGACGCAGTTTATAAGCCGTGATGGAGAGAAAATAATGTTTGGATTCGGACAAAAAAAAGGAAGTGCCGGAATGGGTTCCGGCGGTGGCCAAGGTCAAGGCGGCGGTCAAGGTCAAGGCGGCGGCCGAGGTCAAGGCGGCGGCCGAGGTCAAGGCGGCGGTCAAGGTCAAGGCGGCGGCCGAGGGCAAGGCGGCGGTCAAGGTCAAGGCCGGGGCCGTCAAGGCGGCATCGCCGCAGGGCCTGTTGGAACGTGTTTGTGCCCGCAATGTGGGTATTCCCAACCTCATGAGCGTGGCGTGCCGTGCATACAGGTTGCCTGCCCGAAGTGTGGTGCATCTATGCGCCGAGGGTGAACCTTGAGTACAAACTATGGAGAAAGAATCTGTGCCAGAAGCAAGTACTATTGAAAGGAAGAGCCTGAATTGGCGCGGTCTGACAAGTCTCGTCGTGACGCTGGCCTTTCTTATGCTTGCAACAACGGGAATTGTCCTGTATGTCTCGCCACAGGGGCGTGTGGCCAATTGGACTGGCTGGAACGTCTTGGGGCTTGGCAAGGAACAATGGGCGGCCGTACATATGACCGCGAGTTTGCTCTTTATCACGGCCGCAGGTTTTCATGTCTACTTCAACTGGCAGGTGCTCATTCGTTACTTGGTGTTAAAACGAAAACTTCACCTTGCGCGTGAGTTGGCCGGTGCGGTGGTTGTGGTAGCGGTAGTGTTCACGGGCACGATTCTTGATGTTCCGCCCTTTAGCAGTATCGTTGTCCTGAATGACGGTATCAAAGCCTATTGGGAAAGCAGGAGTTCCCAGGCGCCTTATCCTCATGCGGAGATATCGACACTAACGGATTTCAGCGAGCGGACCGGCATCTCCCTGACGGTTTTGCAAAAACGCCTTGCGGCGGCGGGGATTACGGTAAGCGACCCTGCGTCGCAGACGTTCGAAGCCTTGGCACATGCCCACGGTCTTTCCCCCACAGACCTGTTTGCCAAAATCTCGGCGCGAAATACATCCAGAGGGCAAGGGTCCGGTTTGGGGCGGCAGACGATTCGGAGCCTATGCGAGAGGGACAGCCTTCCGTTGGAGAAGATTCTGGGCGTTTTGCAGCAGCAGGGATTTACTGCCAGTGCGGAATCAACCCTGAAGAATTTAGCAGAACAGAAAGGCATGTCCCCGGCGGACGTCAGGGACTTGCTTGTTGAGACGAACAAATAGAGAGCGGGTATGACCCGCACCAAAAGGAGATACAAAATGCCAGCAAGAGATGGAACAGGACCGCAAGGCGCGGGACCAATGACAGGGCGCGGCGCGGGGCGTTGCGCTGGGATTACTATGCCGGCAAGCGCCAATATGATCGCGGGAAGACGTTTTTGTGGCCGCGGATTTGGATTTGGCGGAGGCGGAGGCGGCCGCGGGCGCCGCAATTGGTTTAACGCCACGGGATTGCCCGTGTGGATGCGATTCGGCTGGAACGCACAGGCAACACCCGCAGTGCCGTTCGGCGAGACCGAACAGACCGTGTTACAACGTCAAGCGGAGATGCTTCAACAGCAGCTCGACGCGATCAAAATGCGGCTTGACGTGTTGGCGGCTAATGCGGACGCCGTGAAGCGATAATCAACCAGTCTCACAAATAAGACAGGTTTCTTCTTCCGCCCCCCTGCGGCGCGGCACACGCTTCCATCAGACGGAGCGTGCGTAGAAGCAAAAGGTTAAACAATGGTACAGTCGGCGAAAAGCAATCTCAGTCGATATGCCGTGGATTTCATTGACGATGCGCACTTGGGCAATGTATTGAAATGCGCATCGAACGATCCCGTGCGTATCCGTGAGGTCATTGCCAAAAGTCTCTCCAAGGAACCGCTGCAGATTGAGGAAACCGCAGCGCTATTGGCAGCGGACGCCCCGGATATTGTCGAGGAAATATTCGAAGGGGCACGCGAACTTAAGAAACGCGTTTATGGCAACCGGATTGTTCTGTTCGCGCCGCTCTATATCGGAAACGACTGTATCAACGACTGCCGTTACTGCGCCTTTCGCCGTTCCAACACGGGCGCTGTGCGTCGTACGCTGAGCACCCAGGAACTGGAAGATCAACTCCGGGCCCTGGAGAACAAAGGACACAAGCGGCTCATTCTTGTTTTTGGCGAGCACCCGAAGTACAACGCCGATTTTATCGCGGACTGTGTGCGGACGGCCTACCGTTTCAAGGTTGGACACGGAGAAATCCGGCGGGTTAACATCAACGCGGCGCCACTCGATCTCGAAGGGTATCGGAAACTGAAGGACGCTGGGATTGGCACGTATCAGATTTTCCAGGAGACCTATCACCACGAGACGTATGCCCGGATGCATCCGGGAGGAACGCGCAAGGGGGACTACCTCTGGCGGCTTGATGGGCTTTCACGCGCCTTTGAAGCGGGTTGTGATGATGTGGGTCTTGGAGCGCTCTTCGGCCTCTATGACTGGAAGTTTGAGGTCTTGGGGCTGGTGAGTCATGCCTTGCATCTTCAGCGGACGTATGGGGTCGGATGTCATACAATCAGCTTCCCGAGGCTGCGTCCGGCGCATGGCGTGGACATGGAATGGCCGCACCTGGTCAGCGATCACGATTTCAAACGACTGGTTGCCATTCTGCGTTTGTCCGTTCCATACACCGGCTTGATCCTGACCGCGCGAGAGCAGCCTGAGTTGCGGCGCGCGGTAATGGCCTTCGGGGTGTCGCAGATCGATGCCGGAAGCCGGGTCGAGTTGGGTGGATACACGGAACTAGGCGATGCCCAAGTCATGGAACGCGAGCAGTTTTCGTTGGGCGATATCCGTTCTCTGGATGAAGTCATGCGCGAACTGCTGGAGGATGGGTACATCCCCAGTTTCTGCACCGCATGTTATCGGTTGGGACGCACCGGCGAACATTTTATGGAATTCGCCATACCCGGGTTTATCCAGAACTTCTGCACACCGAACGCCCTGACAACCCTAACGGAGTATCTTGTCGACTACGCCACGCCGGAGACCCGTGCGGCGGGAGAACGCGCGATCTCGCGCGAACTCGGGAGACTTCCCGATTCGCCCAAAAAGGAAGAGATTCTGAGACGTTTGCGTTGTATTGAGGAGACAGAACAACGTGATCTTTATTTCTAAACGTAGCCGCCCTGCCACTGTTTGTTGGAGGACTGACCATGCGTAAGACCATCGCCATCGTGGGCGCATCGGCGGACCGCGCCAAGTACGGCAATAAGGCCGTGCGCGCATTTCTTCAGGGCGGGTGGACCGTGTATCCTGTGAATCCTGCCGTTTCGGAGGTGGAAGGCGTGAAAGCGTATGCCTCGGTATCGGACATACCGGACGGCATTGATCGCGTTTCCATGTATGTGCCCCCCGCCATTGGCCGGAAAATGCTTCCGGCCATTGCGGAAAAATCGCCGGCAGAGTTCTTCCTGAATCCAGGCGCGGAAAATCCTGAACTGCTGCGGGACGCCGAAGCGCTCGGCCTTCGACCGATTCAGGCGTGCAGCATTGTGAATATCGGATTGCGTCCGGATATGTTTCCGGACGAGTAGTATGGTGAAATGAACCATAGCGCAATGGGGATATTATCCCTGATGAAAGGACACGATAATGGAACAGCAGGCTGAACGGATGCCGCTAATTGGCGAAAAAGCGCCCTCGTTTAAGGCAGAGACCACACAGGGAGAAATCAATTTCCCGGATTGTTACAAAGGGAAGTGGGTGGTCTTTTTCTCTCATCCGGCGGATTTCACGCCGGTATGCACCACGGAATTCATGACCTTCGCCTCGATGGCACAAGAATTCAAAAAACTGAATTGTGAACTCCTGGGTCTGTCCATTGACAGCACCTACAGTCACATCGCGTGGCTGCGCACCATCAAAGAGAAAATTACGTACAAGGGCATGAAGGGGATCGAGGTCATGTTTCCCGTCATCAGCGACCTGACAATGGAAGTTTCCCGGAAATTCGGGATGCTGCAGCCCGGCGCAAGCAACACGCAAGCTGTCCGCGCGGTTTTCATCATAGACCCGAAAGGGATCGTCCGGGCGTTGTTCTACTACCCGCTTAGCAATGGCCGCAATATGGAAGAGGTCAAGCGATTATTGATCGCCATGCAACATTCCGATAAATATAACGTCGCCACGCCTGCCAACTGGCAACTTGGCGATGATGTAATCGTCCCGCCGCCTGGATCCTGCGGAACGGCCAAAGAGCGCATGAACAAGCCCGCCCCCGGCACCAAAGTGCTGGATTGGTTCATGGTTTTGAAGAAGTGTCCGCACAAATAATCCCAAATGTCCGCAGAGACAAAGTGAGGAAATTGCAAAATGAAGCTGGGCATTGACATAACGAAGACGGGTCCGGAGACTGTTTTCAATGTACTTCGCCTGGCCCTGCATAGTCTTGAACAAAATGAGGAGGTGTGTATATTTCTTTCGGGCAAAGGCGTGAAATTGGATCAGGTGAAGGCATAACGTTTTGCGATAATACGCAGGTTTGGAGGAAAAATGAAAATTGTTGTTTCAGCGTCAGGCCAATCATTGGACGCGCAGGTGGACCCCCGTTTCGGCAGGGCGGCCTATTTTATCGCCGTGGATGACGAAACCGGAGCATTTCAGGCGCATGACAATGTGCAGAACCTGAATGCGGCACAAGGCGCGGGCATTCAGTCCGCCGAAACCGTGTCCCGCATCGGGGGAGACGTTGTCATCACGGGACATTGCGGCCCGAAAGCCTTTACGGCGCTTTCCGCGGCGGGGATTAAGGTGGTGGTGGGAGCGCAAGGCACCGTGGCCGAAGCGATTGCGGCGTTCAAATCAGGCGCGCTCGTTCCGGCGGACGACGCCAATGTTGAAGGGCACTGGGTGTGAGGGAGGATCGCTCCTTCATCGGCGCCCCGATTGGCGTTATTCACACCCAACATAGGGTCCCGGAAGAAACGCCTATCCAGCCGGCGTTCGCCATGAATTGTCCCGGCTGGCTTGAGGTTTTGCCTGAATATGCCGAGGGTCTGAAGAATCTTGAAGGATTTTCCCACATTGTGTTGCTTTATTATTTCCATCAGACCGGCCCTCCCCGGTTGACTGTGCGGCCATTTGTTGATGATACGCCCAGAGGTGTTTTTTCCACACGGCACCCACAACGTCCCAATCCGATCGGTCTTTCTGTGGTGCGCCTGACGCGCATGGAAGGAACCCGTCTTTATATGGAGGGAATGGATATTTTGGATGGAACACCGTTGCTAGACATCAAGCCGTATATCCCAAAGTTTGACTGCCCGGAAAATGTGCGAGACGGTTGGTTTGGCGGGGTGGATGAAAAGACGGTGCAGCGGCGGGGCCGCAGGATGCGAAAAAAGCCCCAAGGGTGGCTGTCATTTTCTTTGATGTCCCTGGCGTTTTATTTCCGGGACCTGCTTCATCCGCCCGTAAAGATACTCCAGGAAGCAGGCTTGGCATCAGGTGCAACGGTGCTGGATTTTGGCTGCGGCCCCGGTGCGTTTTCTGTGGCGGCCGCCGGGATAGTGGGGCCAGGCGGCAAAGTTTTCGCCGTGGATGTCAATCCATTGGCGTTGGCCGCTGTCCATCGGACGGTGGAGAAAAAACAATTATGTAATGTCACCCTTTTATCACCAGCAGACCTCCTCGATATTCCGGAGGGCACTGTGGATATGGTCATCATGTATGATGTTCTCCACGATGTGCCCGATCCGCCGGCGGTGCTTGCATCGTTTTATCGATTGTTAAAGCCGGAAGGTCTTCTTACCGTCAGCGATCATCACATGATCAAAACAGCGATTTTTTCTGCTATTCAATCAAACGGCTTGTTTGAATTTTCCAACAAATGGCATGGCCAAACAGGTTATTACTGCTTCAGGAGAGCCGCGCATGGCTGAACGAAGAATTATCGCAATAGCATCGGGCAAAGGCGGCACTGGGAAGACCACGGTGGCCGTCAACCTGGCCTCCGTCATGGAGGGGATGGTCACCTACGCGGATTGCGACGTGGAGGAACCCAACGGGCATATCTTCTTGAAGCCCGCCCTGAACACCGGCAAGGCCGTTGGAATCCCTGTTCCCGTCGTGGATTCGGACAAGTGCACGGGCTGCGGAAGTTGCGCACAGGCATGCCGGTTCAACGCCATCGCCTGTGTGCGAGAGAAGGTGCTGGTGTTCGCGGAGTTATGTCATGGGTGCGGGGGATGCGTCTTCGCCTGCCCTTCAAAGGCGATATCAGAAAAAGAGCATGGCATCGGAGTCGTGGAATCCGGCTATTCCAACCATCTTTCCTTTGTTCAAGGGCGGTTGCGTGTGGGCGCGGCAATGTCCCCGCCGCTGATCCGCGCGGTCATGGAATCCCTTCCCTCCGGCGGCAATGTGATTTTGGACGCGCCGCCGGGCACGTCCTGTCCCGTGATAGCGGCCATCAAGGGCAGTGATTATGTTGTATTGGTGACCGAGCCCACTCCCTTTGGCCTGCACGATCTGAAACTGGCCGTGGAAACCGTGCGGCAACTGGGCCTTCCCTTCGGGGTGGTGGTGAACCGGTGTGATATTGGCGATGACCGGGTGGGGGACTATTGCCGGGAAGAGGCTATTCCCATACTCGTGGAAATTCCCGATGACCGGCGCATCGCCGAGGCTTATTCGCGCGGGGAGGTGGCGGTGGACGCCGTCCCCGGACTGCGCGGGGTATTCATGCAACTGGACCAGCGGATTCGCGAGTGCACAACAACGCTTAATGCGTTAAAAGGCGGCGCATGATGATGCAGACGGTTCCACCCGGACGACGCTATACGCATATCTTCGGCCCCGTCCTTTCACGCCGTTTGGGAAGATCCCTCGGCGTTGACATTATGCCGTTCAAAACCTGCACCTATGATTGCCTCTATTGTGAACAGGGCCGGACCACCAACCACACGGCCCGCCGGGCCGTATATGTATCCTGTGCGGAGGTGCTTGATGAATTGAAGCATTTTTTGTCGTCCATGCCCGAACCCGATTACATCACCTTGTCCGGCGCGGGGGAACCCACGCTTCATGCGGAACTCGGCGATCTTGTTCAGGGAATCAAGGCGATGACCGGCGTTCCCCTGGCCGTAATCACAAACGGCTCTTTGTTGTGGGACGTGAAGGTCCGGGATGGACTGAAAAGGGCCGATGTGGTATTGCCGTCGCTGGACGCCGGCAATGCCCGGCTGTTCACCCGGATCAACCGCCCCGTTCCGGACATATCCTTCGATCAGATGCTTGGCGGCTTGATGGCATTTCGGGAGTCATTTCCCAATGAGATGTGGCTCGAGGTGATGCTTATGGACGGTATCACTTCCGGGGATTCGGAAGTCCGGGAAATCGCCGAACAGGTCCGGCGTTTTCGGCCCAATCGAATTCAGTTAAACACGGTGGTGCGTCCACCCGCGGAGCCCTCTGCTCGGCCAATTCCGAGAGCACGGCTCGAATCGCTCGCGGCCTTCTTTGAACCGCGTGCGGAGCCCATTGCGGACTATGCCGGCGCCATCCAGGAAATGAATGATTTCCCCGATGCGGATCGCCTGTTGAAACTCCTGGAACGGCGGCCCTGTTCGCTCATGCAGATTGCCGCCACACTGGGCCTGCGGCCGGTCGAAACGTCAAAGATTATTGAACACCTTGCGGGGCAGAACAAGATTGTTCAGGAATGCTTTGGTAATTGCCTGTTTTTTTCAGCGGCGCATAAGGCCAATGAGGAAGAAAGTAGATGAAAGAACTCGTTGTGATTAGTGGCAAAGGTGGAACGGGCAAGACCAGTGTCGTTGCGGCTTTTGCGTCGCTGGCGGAACACAAGGTGCTGGCGGATTGCGATGTGGATGCGGCGGATCTTCATTTGATCCTTCAACCGGAAAACCGATCCATCCATGAATTTCGCAGTGGAAACGAGGCCATCATTCGCCCGGAGGTCTGCATCGGCTGCGGCGCGTGTCTGGTGCATTGCCGCTTTGGGGCGGTGAAACAGACTTCCGGCGTGGATGTCGAGTGGATGCTGCGCGCCTCCGCGCATGACTGCGGCGATTGTGATTTTTGCGTGCGTTCCTGCCCCAACCGCTCCGTTGACATGCTCCATGCAATACAGGAAAGCCTGGGTGCGGAAGCCAAGGCCGCCTTTGTTATTGATCCGCTTGCCTGTGAAGGGTGTGGCGTATGCGTGGATGCCTGCCCCGCAAAAGCGATAGATTTCCCGGAACGGCGTGCCGGGGAATGGTACATTTCGGACACGCGGCACGGTCCCATGGTGCATGCACGGCTGGGCATCGCCGCGGAAAATTCGGGGAAACTGGTGAGCCTTGTGCGACAGCAGGCTCGTCAGCTTGCCGTGGAACAGGGCAATGATTTGATATTGATTGACGGCCCCCCCGGAATAGGATGCCCGGTCATCGCCAGCATCACGGGCGCCTCGCTGGTGCTTATTATCACGGAACCCACCCTCAGCGGCCAGCACGACTTTCAGCGCGTGGCCGAACTGGCGCGGCACTTCAACATTCCGGCGATGGTTTGTGTTAACAAGTGGAATCTGAATCCCGAAATGACGGAAGCCATTGAGGCGTCCGCGGAAGCCCTCGGCGTGAAATCCCTGGGAAGAATACGGTATGATCGATCCATCACCGAGGCACAAGTGGCGGGAAAAAACGTGTTGGAATATTCCGAAAAGGGCGCCAGTGAGGATATCCGTGGCCTTTGGGCGCGTCTGGATTCGTTTTTATCCGCCCGTGAAAATTGAAATGGAAACAACAACGAACACGAGGAGAAACATCGTATGCCAAGCCAAAACGCGCGGATACTGAACCGCGGGTTGGGCGGACGTGTGTTTTCCGTGCCGCCGCCTCTGGCGGGAAAGGTGTGAAGGAGCGGACCATGCCTAACGATCCCTTGACCCCCTATGGAAACCGTCCGATGGTGACGCCCATCGTCAACGCCGTGAATTACAAGTATCTTTCGTTTGATGTGTTGCGGCAAATCACCGATGGCGAGATTGATGGCTATACCTACCACCGCGACGACAACCCGACGGTGCGCGAAGTCGAGCGCCAAATGGCGGCGCTGGAAGGCGCCGAAGACTGTGTTGTCTGCACTTCGGGCATGGCCGCCTGCACCATGGTGTACCTGACCTACTTGCAGGCGGGGGATCATGTCATCATTTTTCACGACACCTACGGCGCCAATTATAAGGTCTCGTTAATCCTTGAACGGTTGGGCATTGCGTTCACCTGGATGGATGCCGACGATGCCGGTCAAATCGAGCAGCAGCTTCGCGCCAACACGCGCATGATTTTTCTGGAGACGCCCACCAACCCCTTGTGTAAAATTATGGATGTACCCGCCCTCCGCCGCGCCGCGGATACGGTGGGCGCCATGCTGGTGGTGGACAACACCTTCGCCACGCCGTATCACCAAAATCCCTTAACCTTGGGGGCCGATTTGGTTGTACACAGCGCCACCAAGGCCCTCGGGGGGCACAATGATCTCATGGCGGGCGCCATCGCTGGTTCAAAAGAACACTACAACCGGTTGTGGTTCACCCGGCAGGCCATTGGCACCACCTTGGATGCCTATTCCGCCTTTCTGCTGGAACGGGGTCTGAAAACCTTTGACCTGCGCGCCGCCGCCATGGCACGCGGCGCACAGGCCGTCGCGGAATTCCTCGCCAGGCATCCGGCGGTCTCGCGGGTTTCCTATCCGGGGCTTCCCGATCATCCCGGGCATGCCGTGGCGGCGCGCCAGATGCACCGCGGTTTTGGCGGCATGCTTTCCTTCGACGTGGGCCAGGATGAAGAACATGCCAAGCGGTTTATCGCGGCGCTGCGCACCATTTGCCACGCAGTCAGCCTGGGTGCAACGGAATCTCTAATCTGCATTCCGCATCTGACAACCATGCTGTATTTACCGCCGGAACGGCGGGCCCTCTTTGGAGTGAAGAAAAACACCGTCCGGTTGTCGGTGGGCATTGAACCGCCGGAAACCCTGTTGGCCGATCTGAAGCAGGCGCTGGCGTGTGTCGAGCAGGACGCCGCGCCCCATGGATAGTTTTTTCACTTGGCATGCATCATGTCCATGATGGACAGGTTGTTAACAAAAAGTTCGTTAGGAGATAGTACGCTATATGGAAGACACCGATTCCGCCGTTTTCTCACAAGCGGCCCAAAAGCACGAGGCGGAGCCCATTTCGTGCGGCTCCTGTGACAAGGAAACGTGTTCGAGCAAGGTCCGGCGCCACAATGAAAGCGACAAAGACTTTTTGGAACGCCAGGAACTTGCTGAACGGTTATGCCAAATCAAGCATAAAATTCTTGTCTTGTCCGGAAAGGGCGGTGTGGGCAAAAGCACGGTGGCGGTCAATCTCGCCGTATCCTTAATGCTGGCCGGAAAGCGGGTAGGGCTGTTGGACGTGGATATTCATGGCCCCAGCATTCCGAAGATGATGCATCTGGAAGGTTCTCCGGTGTTGACCGAAGGGGACCGCCTGCTTCCCATCGAGGTGGGCGATATGAAGGTGTTGTCACTCGGATTCTTTCTGAAAAGCGCCGATGACGCGGTGATCTGGCGCGGACCCATGAAAATGGGGGTTATCAAGCAGTTTTTGAAGGATGCCTGCTGGGGTAAACTGGATTATCTGGTTGTTGATTCCCCCCCCGGAACGGGTGACGAGCCGTTGTCCGTTTGTCAGCTTATTGAGAATGCCGATGGCGCAATCATTGTAACGACGCCGCAGGATGTCTCCGTCGCCGATGTGCGCCGCTCGATCAGTTTTTGCCACGCACTTCACCTTCCCGTGCTGGGCGTGGTGGAAAACATGAGCGGTTTTGTTTGCCCGCACTGTGGTGAAATCACGAATATTTTCAAGACGGGAGGCGGGGCGCGGATGGCCGCCGAAATGGCCGTCCCCTTCTTGGGCTGCATCCCCCTTGACCCCAAGGTGGGCGAGTCCTGTGATGCCGGCGCCCCCTATGTGCACCATTATGCCGGCAGCGAAACCGCGAAAGCGTTTAACCAAATTATTCAACCCATTCTTGCACTGGATGGCGTTAAAACACCGCCATCCCTCGAAAAGGAGAGTAGAACGATGCGTATTGCGATTCCCGTGGCCAATGGAAGGCTTGCGATGCACTTTGGGCATTGCGAACAGTTCGCGCTTGTGGATGTGGAGCCAGCGGAGAAACAGATTGTTAAAACGGAACTGGTGGACGCGCCGGAACATCAGCCGGGGCTGCTGCCGCGCTGGCTCGGCGAAAGAGGGGCCAACGTGATCATCGCAGGCGGCATGGGCTCGCGCGCCCAAACCCTGTTTGCCGAGCAGGGGATAGCGGTGATCGTGGGCGCGCCCGCGGAAACCATCGAGTATTTGATAAAGTCTTATCTGGAAGGTACTTTGGAACCGGGCGAAAATGTCTGTGATCATTGATGCCTCTACGAAGGCTGCGGCGCCCGGTTTACGAAGCCAATTCATGGGCCGGCCCTCCCGCAAGGGTGCGGGGTATGGATTCCCGTTCGTATACGGAACCGCCATTCCAGGCAAGATCATGCTTGGGGCCATTCGTATACTGTACTATATCAAGCATTGCGCTGATTCAAAAACTCGTGCATGGCCATTCTTCAAGAAACAGAAAGGGCAAGGATTTTCATGGACAAACAAGATAAGCGGGGTTGTTTTCGGGCGGGTCTGAAATGGCTGGTGCGCGGATGCGCGGTGATTCTGCTCGTGTTCATGGTGGCGTTCCTGGTTCTGTTCCGGACCGCGCTCTATGATCGCTTTTATCTTTTTCCGAAACAAGCCCAGGCATGGGCGCAATTTAAAGCTGACCGGGTGGCGCCGGGCTTGGATGACGGATGGAATGAGTATCGGGGGTGCCTGCACGCCCATTCCGAGCTGTCGCACGATTCGGCCATACCCTTTCAGGATATTGTGAAGGCGTTGAAAACGGATGATGTGGACTTCATCTGTATGACGGACCATTACGAGGACGGAAAAGCGGACTATTCCCTTGGATGGAACGGCCTGCACGACGGCATCCTGTTTATTCGCGGGTACGAACTCGACCATGGCCTTATGCCCTGGGGTATTCCCGAAGGAACCGTCTTCCTGGCCTCCGACGAGCCGCGCGCCTTGGCAAAACGTATTCACGAACTTGGCGCCGTCTTATTTTACTCTCATACCGAACAGGAACGGATGTGGGACTTGCCGGAATTGGAGGGCATGGAAATCTACAATATCCATACGGATTTTCTGGATGAGGACAAAGCCAGCATCCGAAAACTCGCCCCCCAACTTATTCTTAATCTGCGCGCCTACCCGGAACAAACCTTGCGCCTTATTTTTGATCCGCCCAAACAACAATTGGCGATCTGGGACGAATTAAACAAAACCCGCCACATCACCGGGATTGCCGCCAATGACTCGCATCAGAATGTGGGCATACGGGGATTCTATACTGCGAACGATACCCTCATCCTCAAGGGAACGGGCGAAAAACATGACATTATCGGTGAATACAAGCTTAATTTCTTCACCCGCCTCGTTTTGCGTGCATTCTTCGGCCCGCTCGAACCGGAACGTCAGGTGCTCCGGATAGAATTGGATCCTTATGCCCGGTCTTGCCACTTCGTCAATACGCACGTACTGGCGAAATCGTGTACGGAGAAAGATATTCTCGATTCCCTGCGCGCCGGGCGCGCCTTTGTGGCGTTCACCATGCTGGCGGACGCCAAAGGATTTGTCTGTTTCGCGCAAGGGCAAACAGCCAAAGCGGTGATGGGGGAGAGCATACCCCTGGAGAAGGGAATGAAATTGCGGGCCGCGGCCCCCAACGCATGCCGGTTCAAGGTACTCAAGGATGGCGCGCCCACCGGCCAGTTTGAGGGCACGGAACTCGATGTTGACATCACGCAACCCGGCAAATACCGGGTGGAAACGGAACTGAACATCCTGGGCGAATGGACGCCCTGGATTTATACCAATCCCATTGAAGTGACCCCCTGAATAATTTCATAGAATAGGAATAGCACCATGAACAAGCAGTATTCGTTTATCCTTAGCGCCGTTGTGACGGTGTATCTGGGCCTTTTTCTGGCGCATGGACTTGTATCCGATCTTGCCTATGCCGAATCCGAAATCCGCTCGACCGCCCATCCATCCAGCGTTCAGCCGGATCAAGTCTGCCTCACGTGGAGCGGCGACCCAACCACAACCCAGACGATTCAATGGCGGACCTCGCCGAAGGTGAAGAAAGGACGCATTCAGTACCGCGAGAAAAGCGCTCCGTCAAATACGTATACCGAAAAAGACGCTGTGCGCACGGAAATAGAGGACCCGGGCACCGCCAATGATCCCATCAATCACCGCTTTACCGCGGTGCTGGACGGATTGAAGCCAAACACCACCTACTCTTACCGGGCCGGTGCTAAAAAAGGATGGAGCGATTGGACGGAGTTCAGCACCGCCCCCCAAACCACCGCGCCGTTTTCGTTTGTATATATGGGCGATCCGCAAGTCGGTTTGGACGCTTGGGGGCGCTTGTTGCACGCGGCTTGTGCGCGTAACCCGCAGGCGGCCTTTTATGCGGTTGCCGGGGATAATGTGAACCGGGGCAACAACCGGGAGGAATGGGACAACCTGTTTCATGCGGCCACCGGCGTGTTTGACCGGCGCCCCTATGTTCCCGCCTTGGGCAATCACGATTGCGCAAAAGCCGCCGGCCCGCGCACCTACCTGAAACTTCTCACCCTCCCCGAAAACGGTCCAAAGGAGATCGGATTGGAACGTTCCTACTGCTTCAACTATGGAAACGCCCTGTTCCTTGTTCTCGATTCCAATTCATCCATCGAGAAGCAACGGCCCTGGATGGAAGAGCAACTGAAATCCACCAAGGCCGTCTGGAAATTTGCGATCTATCATCATCCCGCCTATTCTTCCGCGCCCAAACGCGATAACGCCGATGTCCGCGAACACTGGGGAAGCCTTTTCGACCAATATCACGTGGATATGGCCTTGCAGGGGCATGACCATGGCTATCTGCGCACAAAACCCATGCGCGGCGGAAAGGAAGTTCCCTCGGCCGCCGAAGGCACCGTGTACGTGGTATCCGTTTCCGGAACCAAGTACTATGACGTCGGGCAGTTTGACTACGCCACGAAAACCCTTGACCATCTCTCCACCTATCAGATCATTGACATTCAGACCAGCCCCGAAAACAAACTCACCTATCGCGCGTACGATATAGATGGCACGGTGCGGGATGAGTTCACAATTGTGAAATAGGAATATCAAGGCTCTATCACCATCGGGCATTTTTCGGCAATTCGAGAAAACCAAAGCTGGTTCTATTATCCGAAACTGCCTGCCCATTCCAGCCCATTTATTTCGGATTTATTCCCTTTAATTGTGGTTTGGCTTGTGGTATACTGAGTCAGACCACAACATATTGGGTCTGGGAGGTTGAATGAACGGCCTGAAGCGAAAGGTCCACTTCGTAGGAGTGGGCGGTATTGGCATGAGCGGATTGGCGGAAATCCTGCTTAATTTGGGGTATGAGGTTTCCGGCTCCGATCTCAAGGCTACTGAAATCACCGATCGTTTGAAACTCTACGGGTTGCGGTTTGCCGAAGGTCATGTGGCGGAAAATCTGGGGGATGCCGGCATTGTGGTGGTATCAGCAGCGGTGAGTCCTGATAACGCGGAAGTGAAAGCGGCGCGCGAACATGGTATCCCGATCATCCATCGGAGCGATCTGCTGGCGGATTTGATTCGCTTGAAACCGAACGCGGTGGTAGTGGGGGGGACCCACGGGAAAACCACGACCACCTCCATGATCAGCGCCTTTCTGGATCGCGCGAACATGGGCGCCACCAGCATCATCGGCGGCATTCTGCACCGCAGCGGCACCAATGCGCGCTGGGGTACGGGCGACTATCTCGTCGCGGAAGCGGATGAACATGACGGTTCGTTTCTGCGCCTGCTGCCCACGATCGCGGTGGTCACCAATATCGACGCGGAGCATCTCGAATATTATGGCACGGTGGACCGTATTCAACGCGCCTTCACTGATTTCTGCAACAGTGTTCCGTTTTATGGATATTCGATCCTGTGCGGCGATGATGCCAACACCCGCGCCATCATCCCCGAAATTGAAAGCGTTTGCCTGACCTATGGCCTTGGGGAGAATGTCTCGCTTCAGGGAGCCAATATCCGTATGGCGCCCGCGGACACGTCCCGGACCAAAGCCCAGCAATTGTCCCAGTTGCGCACCCAGGTGGATGTCATCAGCCATGATGAACGCCTGCATGTCAAAGGCCCCTTGGGAACTCTCGAATTTAACGCGATTGGCACCCATAACGTGCGCAATGCGCTGGCGGCCTGTTCGGTGGGGCTGTGTCTCGGCATGCGTTTCGGCCTTATCGCGGAAGGCCTGCGAATGTTCGATGGCGTGCAGCGCCGCTTGCAGGTGCGCGGAGAACAGCGCGGAGTGATCGTCGTGGAAGACTACGCCCACCATCCCACGGAAATCGCGAGCACCCTCGAAGCCGTGCGCTGGGTGGAACCCAATCGGATCATTGCCGTGTTCCAGCCCCATCTGTTCAGCCGGACCAAGTTCTTATGCGAAGAGTTCGCGCGCGTATTGGCGACCGTTGACCGGGCCATCGTCACGGACATCTACCCCTCGCGCGAAGAACCCATGCCGGGGGTGGATTCCACTCTGATTGTGGATGCCGCCCGCGATCATGGCGCGAAAAACGTGGAATTGATTGCGAACATGGAGTCGGTGCCCCATCGCATCGCCCCCGATCTGGCCAAAGGTGACGTGGTGTTGATTCTGGGCGCGGGGAACATCAACCGCATTGCGGAACCCCTGTTGCAGGAATTAAAAGGACGAAAATGATTCGACCGGGAAAACCAGTACGCCTGAGCCGCATCGCCGCGCGGCGGCGCCGCAAGCGCCTGGCCGTCCGCCTTGTCGGGCTGCTGATTTTCATGGTGGTGGTGTTGGGGATGGTCCACGCCTTTTCCTCCTATGTGAACGAATCACCGCGCTTTCAAGTGAAAAAAATCCGCGTGGAAGGCGCGATCATGCTCAAGGAGGAAGCGATCCTCGCGGTGGCCGGCATCACGAAAAAAGACAACGTGTTGTGGTTCGACAGTGCCGCCATAAAGCGGCGGGTGGAGTCCATGCCCTATGTGAAGCGCTGCGAAGTACAGCGGGTATATCCGGACCTGGTGATCATCCGCGTCGAAGAACGCACCCCCGCCGCCTCCCTGGTGGTGAATAACCGGGTATATGAAATTGATGTGGAGGGCGCCCCCTTGCGTGAATTGGCCCTGCGGGATCCGCCCACGGGACCGCTTATTACGAACATTCCGAATCTGGACGTGGTGGAACTGTCCCAGCGCATCGAGTCCCCGGAACTCAGGCTGGCCCTCGATACCTGGCGGGCCTTTTCCTCCATTCCCCTGGCCTCCGAGATTACCCTGTCGGAAATCTCGATCCCGGCCCCCAACCAGATCATAACCTTTTTCGACGAGGTTCCATTTGAGGTGCGCTGGAGCGCCCAGGGATTGATGGAGCAGGCCCAGCGGCTGGACTTCCTGTGGCATGAGCGCAAAGGACAGTTTCCCTGCAACGTCTATTTGGACTTGCGCTTTGAAAATGATATCGCGTGCAAATAGCGCCTGTGCGCCATTGTGCGTTGTTTGGTGGACATGGTATTATAAACGCTGCGTTGGGCAGCCTCGGAGAGAACACCCATGACCGTTTCTACAAGCAATGACCTGCAAACCTTCGATCAACGCGCCGTCATCAAGGTATGTGGAATCGGCGGCGGCGGCGGCAATGCCATTGGCCGCATGATCCAGGCGGGACTGGCCGACGTTGAATTCATTACCATCAACACCGACGCCCAAGCCTTGAAAAATTCCCCGGCGGGCACCCGTTTGCAGATCGGCACCCAACTCACCAGCGGTCTGGGGTCGGGGGCGAAACCGGAAGTCGGGTTTCGCGCCGCCGAAGAAGACCGGGAACGCATCCGGGAAGTCCTGAGCGGGGCCGACATGGTGTTTCTCACGGCGGGCTTGGGCGGCGGCACAGGCACGGGCGCCAGCCCGATTGTGGCGGAAGAAGCCCGTAATACCGGCGCGTTGACCGTCGCGATTGTCACCCTTCCTTTCAGTTTCGAGGGAAAAGAGCGCATGGCCAATGCTATGAAGGGCCTTGTCGATCTCGAAAAGCATGTGGACACCCTCATCGTGGTGCCCAATGACCGCGTTTCCGCGCTCAGTCACGAGAGTATGTCCTTTCTGAGCGCGTTCAGCATGGCGGACGAAGTGCTGGCCAATGGTGTGCGCGCCATCTCCGAACTGATCACTATCCCTGGCCTGATCAATCTCGATTTCGCCGACGTGCGCACCATCATGCAGGCCCGCGGGCGCGCCCTGATGGGTATTGGCACGGCGGAAGGCGATGAGCGCGCCGTGCGCGCCGCGGAAGAGGCCATCATTTGTCCATTGCTGGAACAATCCAATATCAACGGCGCGATGGGCGTCATCGTGAATATCAAAGGCGGCTGCGATATCCGGATGCGTGAAGTGCAAAGCGCGGTCAACACGGTGAAAAAAGCCGCCCATCCCGACGCCAACATTATTTTCGGCGCCGTGGTGGACGAAAATGAACGTCCGGAAATCCAGGTGACGGTCATTGCCGCCGGCTTTCCCAAAGGCGTTTCCGAAGCCTTCCTGGCCCAGGAACCCGCCGCCCCGGCACCGGTTGAACCCAGACCCGTCCCGGCCCCTGTACCCGCCCTGGCCCCTGTACCCGCCCCCACAACCAAAGAATCCACCCCACCACCCAAATCAACCGCCCCGCCCCGGGAACAAATGCAGTTCCCGGAAGAAAACTTAAAACAACACGGTTTGGAACCCGAAATGCCACAAGAACCCGAACGCGACATGGGCATTCCCACGTTTTTGTGGAAACGGAAGCAACAGATACAACAGAGGAAAAAGTGAGAGAACGATTCATCAAATTATTACAGCGCGCGGTCCAAAAGGACGCCTCCGACATTCACCTCAAGACCGGAAGCCAGCCTTTCCTGCGGGTGGATGGTGAAATCGCGGATACCAATACCGAACCCTTGCAGGCCGAAGATATCGCCGCCATTCTGGACATCATCCTCAGCGAAGACCAGAAGAAATACTTTGCGCGGCGCGGCGAAATCGACTTGTCCTTCACGGAAAAGGGCGTGGGGCGTTTCCGGGTGAACGTCTTCCGGCAACGGGGCACCATTTCCGTTGTCATGCGCCGCATTAAAACCAAAATCCTGACCTTTGACCAATTGCACCTCCCGCCCGTCACGGTGCGCTTCGCCACCATGCAGCGCGGGCTGATTATCATCACCGGCACCACCGGCAGCGGCAAATCCACCACCCTGGCCTCTATTGTGGACTATATCAATGACAACCGCCGGTGCCATGTGGTGACCATTGAAGACCCCATCGAATATGTCCACTCCGACCGGAAGGCCATCATCAATCAGCGGGAAATCACCATAGACACCCAGGATTTCTCCACCGCCCTCAAATCCGTCATGCGCCAGGACCCCGATGTGATCCTTGTGGGCGAAATGCGCGACCTGGAAACCTTCATGGCCGCCATCGCCGCCGCCGAAACCGGCCACCTCGTCTTCAGCACCCTGCACACCACCAACGTGATGCAGACCGTGGACCGCATCATCGACCTCTTTCCCTCCAATCAGCACGACCAGGTCCGCTCGGCCCTGGCCCTCAACCTGCGCGCCATCATGTGCATGCGGTTGCTTGTGCGCGCGGACGGCGTGGGCCGCGTCCCCACCTGCGAAGTCTTGTTCAATACGCCGTCTGTACGGAAACTCATCAAGGAGAACCGGATTGCGCAACTGGAAACCGCCATCCAAGCGGGCAAGGAAGAAGGCATGCAGACCTTCAATGACAGCTTGTATGATCTTATCCGCACCGGACTAATCACCAACGATGTAGCCATGGAAATTTCCGACAATCCGGAAGAACTCAATATGTTGTTGCAGGGCATTCGCCTGAGTTCCAAACGCGGCGGAATCCTGAAATAACGCTGCTTCCCCGGGAGAAGGGAAAACCTATGCGACAAGGCACGCTGATCCTTTGTGCAATAGGAATGCTTACCTGTGTGGGGGCCTCCGCACAGTACACCGCCCCGGCGCGCATCAAGGCCTTTTGTGTGGACTTCAACTGGGGAACCGAAGGCTTCGCCCCCCCCGGCATGTACGCCAAAGCCTCCCCGAAAGAGCACCTGGCCTGGTACAAGGCCATGGGTGTGAACACCATTCAAACCTTTTGCGTGAGTTGCCCGGGGTATGCATGGTACAAAAGCCAAATCGCGCCGGTGCAGCCGGGCATGGAAGGGGATTTCCTCAAAGAAATAACGGCATTGGGCCATGCGGAGGGGATGAAGGTTATGGGCTATTTCTGTATTGGCGCCAATGCCTTTTGGTCGGAAAAACATCCCGATCAATGCCATCCCCACCCCAATTCCATTGCTATCCCTTTCACCAGAGAGTACATCGAGTATTTGAGCCGCGTCATCCCCGAGGCGCTTCATAGGACGGGCATAGACGGTTTCATGATTGATTGGATGTACAACGCCTCGCACCTGTACCCGGATAAACAATACGCCTGGTTGGAATGTGAGAAACAGATGTACCAAGAACTCATGGGGCAGCCGTTTCCCGGCGAGGCCGCCATGGACACCGCGCGCACCACGGAATTTAACCGCCGCGCCGTCATGCGCTGCTGGGATTGCATCCACACTGCGGCCAAATCCGCCAAGCCGGACTGTATCATTTGGCTGAGTTGTTTTGATCCGCAACATCCGCAGATTTCCGGCTCGCGCATGCTGCGCGAGGTGGACTGGCTGATGAATGAACATCCCGATCCCGTGAAACTCGAAGAGGCCAGGAAAGCCACATCCCCCAGAACACGCCTCATCCAGTGTATTTGCGGATGGGGCGCCCAGCATGATGCCGGGAAAATCATGCATGACCCGCGTTTCGCGGATATGGGACTCTATGGATTCGCCCGGCCCGACGTGAATACCACCCTGCCGCTACACGATGATTCGGACAATGCCCGGAATATTGCCGCCATGCGCCAGTTCTTCACCGCACATTAAGATTCAAAACAACCCTGCCTAAGTCCTTTTACGACGCCCTATTGCAACCTTTCCGCCCTGATGGGCATAATACCTTTATCAAGGCATGTGCACGGGCCGTGAATGTGTACATCTCAACTTCTTTCAGGAGCGCAAAAAAAATGAAATGCCGGGCGTATTTGGGAATGATGGGCGTTTGGGCTTGGGCGATAGGTCTGCCCGCGATGGCGCAGGAGACCGCCGCCCCCGTGGCGGGGGCCGGTCAACGCATGACGGTGATGATGATGATCCAGCAGGGCGGCGTGATTACCTGGCTCATCATGGCGCTTGGTTTTTTCACCTTCACCTGGGCCATCTACCTGCTCGCCACGATAACCCCCCGGCGCGAGGCGCCGGCCCAACTGGCCAAACGTGTCCAGACCGCCATACGCGCGGGTGATATCAAGGGCGCCCTCCAAATGTGCCATGACCGCGATGAATTGCTGGCGAACGTATTGCGCGCGGGCCTGAAGATGGCGGGGCACGAACGCTACGTCATCCAGGATGCGATGGAAAGCGAAGGGGAACGCGGATCAACCGCGCTGTGGCAGCGAATATCCTATCTGAACAGCGCGGCAACGCTGGCCCCGCTCCTGGGCCTGCTCGGAACGGTGTGGGGGATGATGCTGGCCTTCGGGTCCATCGCCTTCGACACGGCGCAGGTTAAAATGCTGAATATGGCCTCGAGCGTGGCGCTGGCCATGATCACCACCGCCGCCGGCCTGTTGCTCGCCATTCCCGCCATGGCGGTCTATTTCTATCTTCGCGGGCGCGTCATAAAAATCATCGCCAATGTCGAGGCCCATGCCAGCGAGTTCATCGAACTCATCACGCGGAGTAAACCGGAATGAGGTTCGGCAGACGCATCCAGGAAGAGGCTGACACCATTCAAATGGCGCCGCTGATTGATATTGTGTTCCTGACCTTGATTTTTTTCATGGCCACCTCCGTCTATTCCACCCTCGAACGCGAAGTGGACGTCAAACTGCCCACGGCGGATTCCGGACGCCAGGAACAACGGACGCCAGGCGAAATATTCATCAATGTCCGGGCGGACGGCTCGGTCGTGGTCAACAACCGCGAAATGAAACTCGAGGAGCTTCAAGCGGTGCTGGACCGCGTGGCGGAGTATTTCCCCGGCGGCGGCGTCATTATCCGGGGAGACCGCGGCGTCGAACTCGGCCAGATTATCAAAGTGCTCGACTGTTGCCGGAAAGCGGACATTCAGGATATCTCGTTCGCCGTGACCAATGAGGAAACAGGGGGGGGGACGGCAAAATGAAACACGGAATGCGATGCCTGCTGGTGCTGGTCCTGCCAGCCGCGCTCTGGGCGGAAAATGGCACGGAGCAGACCCAACTGGATTTCGCCAACGGACTTTTCCAACGGGGTTTTTATAAAGAAGCAGTCCAGGAATATGAATCGTTCCTCAAAGCGCATCCCTCCAGCCCCTCCACGCCGTCCGCCTGGTATCGTTTGGGAGAATCCGCCTATTCCTCCGGCGTGTATGACAAAGCCCTGGCCGCCTTCGATCAAGTGCTGGCCTCCGCCGCGGAGGACGCCATAAAAAAGCGCGCCACCCTGAGCCGGGCGGAAGTGCTGTGTTTTTTGAAACGCCCGGATGACGCGCTTCCCGTGCTTCAAACCCTGAGCGCCGCCGAACAACCCCCGGAAATCCGGGGCCGCGCCTTGTATTATCTGGGGAAAATCCAACGGGAAAAAGGGCAGATTGACGCAGCCGCCGCCACATTAAATGCCCTGACGCAAACCCTCCCCAATACCCCCATGATCCCCTATGCGCGCCACCAACTGGCGTATGTGCTGTTGGACAAACAGGACTTTGAAAAGGCCGCCCTCGAATTCTCCGCCATTGCGAACAGCAATACCGACCCCGCCTTGCGCATGGAGTCCCGTTATCGTGCCGCCGAAGCCTATGACAAACTGGGGTGGTCCAGCGCGGCCCTCGGGGCCTACGAACAACTGCGCAAGGATTTTCCGGATTCGGACTACGCGCGGCGCGCGGACTATGGCTATGCATGGGCCTTGTATCATGAGGGCAAATACCCGGACGCGGCGGCGGCGGCCCAGGCCTTCCTCGAGAAGAATCCCGAGTCCCCCTACCGCGTGGGCATGAACTACCTCCGGGCCAATTGCGTGCAACAGCAAAAGCAATATGATGAAGCCCTGGCCCTCTATCGGGGGATTCGCAAAGACCACCCGGAGAGTGAATTCGCCTGGCGTTCCCAGTATAAAATGGCCTGGGCATTGTTTATGAAAAACGATATTCCCGCCGCCAAGCGTGAAATCACGGCCTTTCTCCAGGAACACAAAGAAAGCGATTTGAAAGGGGATGCGGGATTTCTTTTGGGTACTATCCTCATGACCGAGGGGAATTACGAAGATGCCCACCAGGAATTCCGCCTCGTGGCGGAAAAATATGCTTCGAGCGAGTTTGGTGTCGAGGCGCTGTACCGCTCCGCGGAATGCCTCGCCCAATTGGGCCTCACGGATCAAGCCGCGGCGGCGTTTGAAGACTTTGTCAAGCGCTATCCCGACAACCCCATGACCGAGCAAGCGATCCTGCGGGCCGGCGATGCACAATTCAACGCATCGGCTTTTGAACAGGCCGTGGCGAAATACAAGGCCATTCTGGAAAAGCCCGCGGACCCCTCGATGGAGCAAGACGCCCTGTACCGGCTCGCCATCACGTATCACAACATGAAAAACTATGCGGAAAGCGCGAACACCCTGAAAAAACTGCTGGAGAAATTTCCCGAAGGCCCGCATAAGGCCGAATGCCATTTTCGTATGGCCGAGCATCTGCTGCGGGACGCGAATGATGCCATCAACGCTTTGCCGGAATATCAGGCGGCGTTTGATGCGGAGCCCAAGGGGGAATTCGCGGGGCTTTCTCTGCGCGGCGTGGCGTTGGCGCGGTATGAACGCAAAGACTTCGAGCCGGCCGCCGAACTGTTTCTCCGCGTTATCAATGAATTTCCCGCCGTTCCGCTTAATGAACAAACCTATGCATGGCTGGGCCAATATCTTTTCGACGCCCAAAAATGGGATTTGGCCGCGCCCGTATTTCAGGCCATGTACAAAGCCCTTCCGGAGTACCCCAATCCGGAACGCATTCTGTTCCTGATTGCCGAGTGCAGCGACAAGGCGGGCCATCTGGAGGAAGCCCTGACCCGTTATCAGGCCGTGGTGGATGCAGTCCCTGCCAGCGGAAAGGCCGCCGAAGCCAAATTCCGCATGGCGCAGATTCTCGAGTCAACACAGCAAAACGACAAGGCCACCGCCCTGTACGAAGCCGCCGCAAGCGCCAACAACAGCGAGGTGGCGGCCCGGGCTCAATTCCGGCTAGCGGAAATTTTGGAGGCTTCCGGGGATTCCGATAAAGCGGCACGCAGTTACATGCGCGTGGCCATTCTCTTTCTGGACCCCGAACTCTCCCCGGAGTCCCTGTGGCGCGCCGGGCAATGCTATGAAAAAGCAAAGGCCCCGGATCAGGCGCGCAAAGCCTACGAGGAACTGGCCGCGGATTACCCCGATCATCCCAACACGGCAAAAGCCAAAGAAGCCTTGGCAAGGATGGGCTCGAAATGATTCTGAGCCGCCATACGGTCTTTGCCTTGAGCGTCCTGCTCTCCCTGGCCTTCCATGGACTGTTTCTGGCCATTGCCCCCCGCATCGATGTGTTTCAGCGCAACACCGGCCAGGCCATTCTCCAATACTACAACATCCGGTTGATGGAAGAGGGGGCCATCACTTCCTACACGGAACAGAGTCCCCAGGGAGCGCTGGGAAAAGGGGAGCCCCAGGGTTTGGTGTCCCGTCCTGGAAAAGTGCAAGACCTTATCGCGCGCGAGAATGAGGTGGCGAAAACCTCCGGCTCCTCTCAAACCGCTCCCCTCGAGGTTACGCAATTGCCCGAGCGCGTGGCTTCCGACAGCGTGGAACGCGAACATGACCTTCAGGCGGATGAACTGGCCATGAAGAGCGTGGACGCCAAAATTCTGGAAATCAGCCAGGAAACCGCGCGTAAAGACGTGCAAGTGGCACGGCGTCTTGTGCGGCCCAGCCCGGGGCGCATCCTTGAAGAAGGGGAGTATCCCGCTTTGCGCATTCCAAGGACGGATGAGGATGAAACGCCCCTGCGTTTGACAAGTCCGCCGAGTCCATTCACCGCCGAGGAACAGATTGTCCGAAGCACCGAGCAAGCGCCCGGTCCCGAAGCGATGGCGCCGCCCCCGCCCGCCCCGGATGCAGTGATGCCCCGCAATGCACTGTCTCAGGAAACAGCGCAGGCGCGCGCGGAAAACATCCATGCGCTCCTGGATGATCTGATGGATATCAAGCTCACCGCGTATATTCCCAAGGAAAACTCCCACGGCTACTTTCAATTGACCATTGTGCCCAAGGAAAACGAATCCATCGGCATTTTGCCCAAAGATGTGACGTTCATCATTGACGCCTCCGGCAGTATTACCCAGAGCAAATTGAATATAACCCGGCGGGGGCTGCAGGCGGCGGTAAAATTACTTCATCCGGAAGACCGGTTTAACATAATCGTTTTCCGTGAAGCCGGAACACCCTTCAAACCCGAATTGACCCCCGCCACGGAGGAAGCCAAGACCGAAGCTATCGCCTTTCTCGAAACCTTAAAAGCGAAGGGGGAGACCGATGTCTACCGCGCGATTAAGCCCGTGCTTTCCACCACCCCACGGCCGGGGAGCCCCAGTGTTATCCTGGTTATCAGCGATGGCCGCGCCACAGTTGGCGAACGCGATGCGCGCGCCATCATCAACGGCATCACGGCGGAAAACAACTTCAGGAACAGCATCTTTGCCTTTGGCGGCGGTGAAACCGTTCACCGCTATCTGATGGACCTGCTTGCCTACCGCAATAAGGGCGAGTCCCAGGTGTCCGCTAAAATTGAAGATATCGAAAAGGATTTGCCCGCCTTTTTCGCGAAAATTTCCGACCCGCTTCTGGTGAGCCTGAAAACAGATTATGCCAATATTGAAGGAAACAGCGTGTTTCCTGAAGTCGTTCCCGATTTCTACAAGGGACGCGCCGTGACCGTCTATGGCCGTTTTGATCCCGCGAAAGACACCGAATTTGTCATGCGCCTCGCCGGTACGGCGCAGGATCAACACAAGGAAATCATTTTCCGCGCCGATCTCCGCAAAGCGGCCACCGGCAAACAGGCCATTCTCAAACAATGGGCCTTCCAGAAAGCGTATGCCATCATCGGGCAAATCTCGCGTGACGGAGAACGCCCCGAATTAATGAATCAACTCAGGGAATTGAAGCAAAAGTATGGCGTCGGCACCAGCTACGACCAATAATACCGGCCCTGCGCATCCCGTTCAGGCGTGGATGAAGGTTCTGAATGCGCCCCTGCCTTTCTTAACCGCCGCCTTTGCTCCCGTCTACGGCCCTTCACAAGACATTATTGCAGGCCGTGTGGCCCTGCTGCGTCCGATCCTCGAATCCTTTTTGCATCAGTTTGGCGACAGGCCGGTCCGCATATTCCGTTCTCCAGGGCGGATCAATATGCGCGGCATGCACGTTGACACCCATGGCGGCTATCTGAACCTAATGACCCACCAACGGGAAATTATGCTGGTGACCGCCCAGACGGACGACGACGCCTTTGTTTTCGCGAACACGGACCGAAATTTTGGGAACACGGAATTCGGGCTGACAAACCTCGATTTTGCCCGGTCCTGGATGGAGTTCATTGCGCTCGATGCCGCCGTGCAAACAGCCATAAAAGGGGAGTGGGCCAACTATGTGCGGGGTGCCATAACCCGCGCATGCCGGGCAGCGGGACGGCAACTCCCCGGCATGGTGGGCGTGATTGGGAGCGATCTTCCGCAAGGCGCGGCGCTCAGTTCCTCCCATGCGTTATGTGTGGCCACCCTGCATGCCGCCTTGTCCTGGAACGGGATCATGCTCACCCCCGAAGAACGCATTCTCGCCATACGCGATGCGGAATGGTATACCGGCGCGCGCACCGGCACCAGCGACCAGGCCGCCATGGTGCTTGGCAGGCAGAACACCCTTGTTAATGTGGCCCTGCTCGCGGAAGACCTGGATTGTTCCGGCGCGCGCTATTTGCCCTTTCCCGGGGAACTGGCCATTCTCGTAATCAATTCGTTCACAACACGCAGCCTGAGCGGAGCACAACGTATTGCCTATACCCGCAATCGTTTTGCCTATAGCATGGCCCTGGAAATTCTCCGCCAGGAAATGACCGCGATGGAGTGCCCGCCCAAACAGATTGCCGCGATGGATCGCCTGTCGCGAATATCCCCCGAAGCCCTGGGAGGCCTGAAACCCTTCTACCGCATCATGCTTCGCATCCCGGAGGAATTGTCCATTGCCCAGATGCGGCAACGCTATGCCCTGCCCAATTTCGAGGAAGCCTATGATCGCTATTTCGGCGGGGTGCCTGTGGAACAACGCCCGGACACCATCGCCATACGCGGCCCGCTCCTGTATGGCATCGCCGAATCCGAACGCGCGCGCGCCTTCCTGCCCGCGCTCGAATCAGGACAATTTGCGCTGGCCGGGAAACTCATGACCGCCGGTCATGACGGCGACCGGCTCAAAACGAACACGAACGAGCCTTACCATCGTTCCGTCACCGATCAGGTGCTGCGTCACTGGGAATCCTCCGAAACACCGGTCATGCTCTGCCCGGGCGACTATGGCGCCAGCAGCCCCGTCCTGGACCTTCTTGTGGACACCGCCTTGCGCGCGGGCGCATTGGGCGCCTGCCTCACCGGAGCCGGCATCGCGGGAACCGTCTTGGCTTTGTGCCAACGCGAAAAAACAACCGCGATTATGGAAGCACTGTGCAACAAAATGGCTTCCGAAGAATACGCGCGTTTGGCCAGCCTTCCATCCCCGCTCACCACGGACCAATTACATCAGGCTGTTCTCATCAATCAGGCCCCCGCCGGGGCGGGGGAGCTGTGTTTCCCCTCCTGTCCACCATCATAAATTTGACTCTTTCCCGTCCAAAGGAGTCCAATGTCTGCGGTGCCACGGAGGCGGGGCGTTAGTCCTCACGAATATTCCACCGGCGGGTGGTGGAATGTTTTAACTCCCGCAACGGGGTAATGCTGTAAGGTTGCTGCCGGTGTACCCGGCAAACCAGACGAGGAGTAGGTAGTAATGAATCACGCGGACAACGACAGGAACGAATTTTACAAGAACGCACGGTACGATTTGCCGGGGCCCCTGGTGGGCGTGCGGGTAGTGGAAGTAACCACCACGTGGGCGGGACCGCGGTGCGGATGCATTTTGGCCGATTATGGCGCGGATGTCGTGCGCGTGGAATTGGCGCAGGTGCCGGATGTAACCCGGAGACTGCCGCCGTATTTGCCGGGTACGAATCCGCCCGACGGGTTTCTGCATGCTTCCGCCAACAAAAACAAACGCAGTATCGCATTGGACATCCGAAAACCCGAAGGCCGCGAGGTGTTTATGCGGATGCTTCCGAATTTTGACGTGGTACTCGAGAATTTCAAAAAAGGCACCATGGCCTCCTGGGGATGTTCCTATGAAGACTGCTGCAACGTCGTTCCCAACATCATTTATATCTCCATCACCGGATTTGGACAATACGGCCCCTATTCTGAACGCCCCGGTTATGACCCCGCCGCCCAAGCCTATTCTGGCTTCATGTGGCTGAACCGTGAAAACGAGGAGCAAATCCCCATGCGCGCGCCCACGTTTCTCGCGGATGAACTGGCGGGATTGCATGGCGCCTTGAGCGCCGTGGCCTCCATCCGCCATCGTGAACGCACCGGGGAAGGACAACACATTGATGTTTCCCTGCTGGATGCCGCCATGGATTCCAGCACGGGCCTGCTCGTGCAAGCCGCCGCGGGCATTGAGCCGGCCATTGTTGGCAATCCCATGACCTTCGCCGCGCCCACGAACATCTTCAAATGCAAGGATGGTTTTGTATACGCCGGGGTTTTGTTGGACACCCACTGGAAAGTCATGGCCAAAATGATTGGCCGTCCCGAACTCGCCGACGACCCCCGTTATTCCAGTTTCTTTGGACGCATTCTCCAGCGCGCGGACGTTGATGCGATTCTCGGAGAATGGTGCGCCCGGCACACCCGTGAGGAAGTTGTGAATATCTGCCAGGAGCATCAACTCGCCGTGGCGCCCGTGTGCTCCGCCATGGAAGCGGTCAACGATCCGCACGTGCAAATACGCGAGGCGTTTTCGCCGGTTAAAACAACCGAAGGCGAGGACTTGTTTTTGAACAGCCCGGCGCCCAAAATGTCCCGCACCCCCTTAAAAAACCGCACCACCGCCCCCGCGCTCGGCCAACACACCGACGAACTTCTCGAAGCCGCCGGGATCAGCGAAGCGGAGCGTCTGCAACTGCGGGAAAAGGGGATTATTCAATAGGTACGGCATGCCTGCGGAAAGCAACGGTTTGACGCGTATGCGAATGCGGAAAGCACCGCATTATGGGCGAAGGGCGGCCTTCGCGCTTGCCCTGTTGTGCATTGCCGGGTGCGGCACCCTGCCGGATAATGGAACGGCCAGGCTCGTGGAAGTGAATTCCATTATCCCGGATATCCTGCTCGATATTCGCTACGCCACCCCGGACAATTTCACCCGTCAAACTGTATATCCCTGTGCACGCTGCTTTTTACTCGAAGAGGCGGCCTTTGCCCTGAAAGAAGTCCAAGGAGAACTCCGCCCCATGGGATACCGCCTTAAAATTTTCGACGGATACCGCCCCCTGTCCGTCCAACGCCGTTTCTGGGCCATTCTGCCGGATCCACGCTATGTGGCCGACCCCGCCGTCGGCTCCCGGCACAACCGTGGTTGCGCGGTGGACCTCACCCTCGTGGATTTAAATGGAAAAGATGTCCCCATGCCCACGGAATTCGACGACTTCACTGAAAAAGCCCATCCCGCCTATGGGAACCTTCCCGAAGATGTCCGGCGCAACCGTTCCTTGCTGAAATCGGTCATGGAACGCCATGGATTCACCCAATTCCCCACGGAATGGTGGCATTTCGATTATACGGGCTGGGAAAAACACCCCCTCCTGGATATCCCCCTTGAATCAATGCCCCGTTCAAGACAGAAATGAGAACGCCTTCTAGTGGCGGGCGTTGCCGAAGAGCAACCACGAACCCATGGTGTCAAGCACCGCGTCCGGGTTGGAAGCATAAACGCTGTCAAGACTCAGGATAAGTTCCAGTAATTGGCCGAGCCCGTCGGAGATGCCGTTGTACAGGGTCTCCAGGGCCTGAAGATTTTCAGAATCCTGCAAGATGGTGTAGATCGCTTCGAGGGCATCCAGCGCCTGATGCTGGGCGTCATACCCCGCCAACTGTTCATCCGCATAGGCGGCGCTGGTGACCAGTTGCGAGCCCAAGCGCTGCACGCCCTGATAGATTTGCTGCGCCGTGTCATAATCGCCCGCCGCTTCATATTTTTGCCCCTGCGCAATCAAATTCTGGCTCAGCTTGGTAAGGTCCGAGTATTCATAGCTCCCCGCCGAGGCGCCCGCCATGAACCGGGCGGTGTCCGCGTCCATGCCGCTTAATAAGTAGGCTGCTTCCCGGGCCCGCGCTGCTTCCTGCGCATACGAATCCAATTCCTGCAACCCGCACGCCTTCGTCAGCGCGTTGAGCGCGCCTTCCGGATCATCATTCGCGAAACGCAGCTTTGCTTCCATGAACAGCGGCATGCTGTTGTTGGGATCGTTCTCGCTCAACGCATTCAGATGCGCGAGGCTTTCCGCAACACTGTTGGGAGTATCCGCCAATGCTTTCGACAGCGCCAGCTTCAAATACGGATCCTCCGGATGCTCTTTGGCCGCATTGCGCAATATGTCCGCCGCTTCCTCCGCGGGCAAATACTGGCATAGGGCCGCCACCGCATCCGGTGAAATCCCCGGCTCCCGCAACAACTGCCGCGCTTCCTCCGGCGTCAAACTGCCCCATTGATCAAAACGGGCCCGCGCGTCCTTCCGGCCCAGCAACGCTTCGCGCCGTGCGTTAATGGCGTCCTGTAGGGAAATCCCTTTGGTCAAGCGTTCCGCTCTGACGGTGTCCACCTCCTCTTTTTTCGGTTCCCGTTCCCGCATCCGGCGGATGTCATCGCTGAATTTCTTCCGCTTGGCGATGGTGGCCGGATTCTGCGTATGCTTGAAACTCCCCGCGGGGGATGTCTTTCGGGCCGTTTGGGAGGAATCTCCCCCCATCCCTGTCTTTTGGTTCACATAAAGGTTCAGGGCAAACACCGCCCCAATTACCAAGCAAGCCGCCGCCGCCAGCAGAGCCCAACTCCAGCGGAAACGGGGTTGTGCCGCCGGCGCCTGTACGCGCGGGCGTGCCCGGAAGGGAACTACTTTCGGCGCCGGGGACTGAACCGCCTGAATACGCCGCAGGATATCGTCCGTCAAATCCACCTGTGGCAGTTTCGCAAATTCCTCGGCGCCCATGGCCTCGCATTCCGCGTGAAGCGCCGAAAGCGCCGTTACTTCCGCCTGTAGGAGGGGAGAGGCGCTCAAGTGCTTTTCATAGTCTTCCCTGGCTTGCGGCGGCAGCTCCCCCTCGATATAGGCCATCAGTTCAACGGAATCCGCGAATTCCAGCGGCGCCAAAACACGGCGTCCGGATTTCACTTCATCAAGTCCCCGCATCACCGCGTCAACCAAATCCACCACCGGCGCGTTCTGGTGCTGAAGTGCACACAGGGATTCAACATCGTGGTGGAGTGTTTGAATTTCATTTAAGGCGGCGCGGCAAACGGCACACTGCTCCGCATGCTTTAGCACCTCGGGGGGGAGTGTTTCCTCCGCCGAGCCGTACAAGGCTTCTTGATACTGTCTACACCACTTTGTATTCACACTTGCTCTTTCAAATGCACACAAGATTCATGCAACTGTTTTAATATCCGGTGGAGCCTGGTCCGTATGGCGCCCTCCGTACTGTCCATCGTTTCCGCAATTTCACGGGCCGACAGCCGCTGAAAGTACCGAAGATGCACTATCTCCCGCGCTTCCGCGGGGAGCGTGCCCAACATCGTTAGCAGCATCCTGCGCCGTTCTTCCGCCATCAGAAGGTCCGAAGGACCGTCCACGGCGATGGCATGGACTTCACCGGATTCTTCCCGCGCGGCGCTGGCGTATTCCTCCAGCGTCTCCATCTGCACCGTCTTCTTGCGCTTGATTTCATTCAGGCAGAGGTTCCGCGCGATACATAACATCCATGGCTTAAACTTTCGTTCCACATCAAACCGGTCCCGCGCCGCATATACCCGGAGAAACGTTTCCTGGGCCGTTTCCTTCGCCACTTCCACGTTCTTCAAGTAGTGCAGGCAGAAGCGAAACACATCGTTCTGATAGCGCCTGACCAGCTCGGCCAGGGCATTGTCCTGACCGCCGCTCAGCATCGCCATCAGCCCTTCGTCGGTCTGTTCGTGGGCCGGGCTCCTGGGCATCCCCAGGACCGCCGCCGCATTACCGGCGCGCATTTCGCTGTCCTTGTCTGCTGTTGGATTCTGCATACTATACAATCCATCCATTCAAACATCACATTGTTTTGGAAATTTGTGATTTTGACTTCGGAATCTGCGTAAGATACTGAAATTAAATAACTTAGGGTAATTGTAAAAACAAACCGTAGTATCAGGAGTCAAAATCGCTTCAAGCACATGTTCGTATGCGTAGGCATTATCAACAGGAAAAGAACCGCTGTCAAATGACTTGCCGCTGATGCTCCACCCAATCCACATCATTCTCCGGGCGCGGATACCATTTCCGCCCCTCTACAATGGACTTCCACCTCATAACTTGTATACACTCTCCTCTGGTAAAATAATGGATGACCCGCGATGGGGCAACGAATGACCCAAAAACATTCCACAATAATAATCGCCCTCTTGTTTCTCCTGCCCAACTTTTTAGGCTTTGTCATCTTCATGCTGGGGCCCGTGCTATTCTCCCTCGGCGCCTCCTTCACCAACTGGAACCTGATGAATAGCTATCCTGTGGCCTGGGTGGGCCTGCAAAACTACGAAAAACTCTTTCATGACCAGGAATTTTGGGTCTACCTCATCAACACCTTTTATCTCATGCTCGGGATGCCCGTTTCCATCGCGGGGTCCTTGTTCTTGGCCATTCTGCTCGCCCAAAAACTCCGGGGGGTGGTTGTTTACCGCACTTTATTCTACCTCCCCAGTTTCACCGCCGGCGTGGCCCTCCTGATCCTCTGGAAAGCCCTGTACAATCCCTCCTTTGGCCCCATCAACCTGGTGTTGGACTATCTTCTGGACCCGGTTCGCTATTTTTTCCCCATCGAACCCCCGCAATGGCTGGCCTCCACAAAAAATCTGTTGGGTCTTGCCGTGGACAAGGCGGCCCTCCTCCCGGCGCAATTTGGCGTGGGCGCCCGCGATGCCATCATTATCATGGGCATCTGGACCGCGGTGGGAGGGGGAAACATGCTCCTGTACCTCGCGGGCATCTCCAATATCCCCCCGGAATTGTATGAAGCGGCGGAAATTGACGGGGCGGGAGTCTGGGCCAAATTCCGGCATATCACCTGGCCCCAACTCGCGCCCACGACCTTTTTCATCGTCATCATGAGCGTCATTGGCGGAATCCAGGGCGGCTTCGAGCAGGCCCGGGTATTAACCCTCGGCGGGCCCGCAGGCACCACCACCACCTTGTCCTACTACATTTACATAAAAGCCTTTGAACAGTTCCAAATCGGCTACGCCTCGGCGGTAGCCTGGTTCCTCTTTGCGATTGTGTTCGCCATTACCCTTGTGAACTGGCGCTTTGGCGGACGTTATGTAAATTACTGAACGGCGGGAAAGCGTGCATGTCAATAAGAATGGAGACGGTAAAAGAGCGGGGACTCACCCGGTGGTGGTTCCGGTACGGACGGTTTCTCAGTTCCCACCTCGTTCTCCTGTTCTTCGCCCTCACCACCCTGCTTCCTTTTCTCTGGATGGTCCTGACCAGTTTCAAACCCCTGAACGAAATCCACGCCCTGAATCCCATCCCGCACCACTGGAAATTCACCAACTATAATGAAGTACTGACCAACAAGGACATCTCCTTCGCCCGGTATTATTTCAACAGCCTCTTTGTCGCCGCATGGGTGACCTTCCTCTCCTGCCTCACCAGCGCCTTCGCCGCCTATGCCTTCTCCCGCCTCCGGTGGCCCGGGCGCGATCATGTCTTCAAGCTCTATCTTGCCACGCTCATGATCCCTGGCGTTGTCACCATGATCCCCAACTACACCATCATGGTCAAACTCCATCTCCTCGATTCCTACCTTGGCCTCATCGTGCCCGTGTCCTTCACCGCCTTCGGCACCTTCATGCTCCGCCAATTCATGCTCACCATCCCGCCGTCGCTCGATGAAGCGGCCACCATTGACGGAGCCTCCCACTGGCAACTTTTCTGGGATATCATTCTGCCCCTCACGCGCCCCGGACTCATTGTCCTCGCCATCTTCACCTTTCTTGGAAACTACGGGAGCTTCTTCTGGCCCCTCGTTATCATCAAAAGCGAACACCTCCGCACCCTCCCCGTTGGCATGGTCTATTTCGACTCCGTCTACGGCCGCCAAACCAACCTCATCATGGCCGCCTCCGTCATGAACATCGTCCCCCTCATTATCCTTTTCATCGTTCTTCAGAAATATTTGGTCCGGGGTATCCAGCTTGGCGCCGTCAAAGGATAACCTATACTGCCGCCTTAGCTTTTCCGGCGCAATTCCACATGAGGATGCTTGTCGTAGAGGATATCCACGATTTCACCGTCGCGAAGAATTGACATACGCGCTGCTTCCATCACCAGTTCATTCGTGCTCGAATTGGCCGGCGTCGCGATGATGCCCCGTTTGTCCACCTCGGCGATCAGTTCCCGCCGCCGTTGCAACGCCTCCGTTTCCGTCATGCCCGCCACTTCCTGTTCAATCCGGTGGATGGTGCGAAGCGTTGCCGCGACGGATTCAAAACCATACCCCGCCGGTTTGCAGCCCGGCCCTTCCCAAGGCACCAGCCGGAAGAAGTCCGGACTCACAAAATTGAAATACGATCCAGCGCAACCGATGCCTTCAAGATAGGAATGGCTGACGCCCCGGAACTGGTCATCATGCTTAATCAGGCCCGTTTTTCCCTTGCCTTCGCAGAACATGCTCAGGCATTGCTCATTGCTTCCCGCGCCATCGTCCGGATACCCCAACCCATCGGTCACCGACAGGATGGCGCCGTTTTCAAACGTCACCCGGCCATTCGCCCACATATACCCTTCGTTTCCATTCGGAAACTTACCCTTAATGCCCACTACCGACACCGAAACCGGCCTCAGCCCCGTAATGAAATATACCAAGTCCACATAGTGACACCCCACGTACGTGAAGGGATCCGATTGATCGCACGTAAACCAGTTTTGGAAATTGGAGTGGCGGTAATAATAGGGCTCGATCATTTTCGCCTCACCCATGACAAACTCGCCAAAATGACCCAGGGCGTACTGCCGTTTGGCCATCAGCGCGCGCGTATCAAAACGCTTATGATATTCCACCCCGACGAACAAGCCCTTTTCCCGGGCAAGTTCTTCAATTTCCACTGCGTCGTCATAACGCTGCACCAGCGGCTTCACACACAACACATGCTGGTTGTGCTTCAACGCTTCCATCACCACGGAATAGTGCAAATGGTCCGGCATGGCCACAATGATCGCCTGCCGAGGTTTCATCTTTGCCAAAACGTCCTTGAACAGTTCGGGGAAGTTGCGGTCCGCCGGTTCTTCCAGCGCGGGATACGGAGTGAACGCCTGCCCCGGAAACGCCTCCTGTAATTCCTTGTTCCCTTTCAACGCTTTGAGCGGCGGATTGTTCAGTGCGCACACCGCGATGTTCCGCGCCATCCCGCGCTGCAAGTGATACACGGAAGGAAGAATCAGGTCATTTGTAATCATCCCCCCGCCCACAATGGTGACATCTATGCGCGTGTCCGTATCCATGCATTACTTTCCTTGTGAGGGTGCCGTCTCGCCGCTGCCCGGCGCGGCCTCCAGTACTTCCACATTCAACACCTTGCGCGCATCCTCCACCAATTGCTGGAGCAGCAAATGCTTTTTCGCGGCAAAAAGGGCGTTTTTCAGACGATCCTGCATTTTTTCATAGGGGACTTCGCCGGGATCATTGCGCGCCTCGACCAACATGATATGCCATCCCAGCCGCGATTGGAACGGGTCGGAAACCTGTCCCACAGGCAGTTGAAACATGCGCTCCGCCACTTCCGGAAGCATTTTGCCGGCCGTGGCCTCGTAATATACTCCCCCGAGCGGCGCCGAAAGGGGATCCTCGGATTGTTGGCGCGCCACATCCTCGAATTTCGCCCCCGCCAAAATCTTGGCCCGGAGTTCCTCCACCCGCTTCTTCGCCGCCTCCATGCCCGCCGTGTCATTGGGTTTGGACCGAATCAGAATATGCGCGATATCCGCCGTGGGCGTTTCCCGCTTGGTGCGGCCTTCTTTCCGCCACAGGGCGTATTCCGCCTTCAGTTCCTCCTCCGTCACTTCGATCCCCTTCGTTTTTTCGGCCACCCACCGCTCGGTCATCAAGCGGTGGCGTATTTCCTGCTTCAACGCCTCCTCCGTCATCCCCTCATGTTTCAAATAGGCCTGAAAGTTTTCCTCCGTGCCTAAGGCCGCCTTGCCCTCCGCATACTCTTTCTCGATTTCTTCGTTGGATACGGCCATGCCGGCATTTCCCGCCAGCACGCGTATCACGCGCCCATTGATGAGGTCATCCAGTGTGGCCCGGCGGAACGCGCCATCCACGGTGGCCGGACGTCCCGTTTCCAATTCCACGCGCCGCACCCGGTACTCCAAGTCCCGTTGAAATTCCTGTCCCGTGATGATCTCATCGCCAATCTTCGCGACCACCGCCGGCACTTCGGAAGCGGGGGGGGAGGGGGCTTCCTGCGAAAATGCCACGCCACACCCCAATATGAATCCCATCACACAAATAATCCGCATTATCACTCCTGACCTGCACATGGTTCCTCGTTCCGCTATTTCAACGTCACGGTCTTGCCGAGTTTCGCGGAACGGTAAATGGTTTCAATCAATTCCACCGCATGCCGCCCCTCGCGGCCGTCCACGCGCGGCTTTCGGCCCTGTTGAATGGCGCGAACAAAATCCTCGATCTGGCGCCGGTGCCCTTCGGTCTTCAACGCCGACAACGGGTCCCCCGCGCCCGAACCCAGCGCGGATTCCCGGCCCATCATGGCCTCGATTTTTCCATCAATGGCTTTGCGCTTCGCAAACTTCCACAACACAATCTCGCCGTCTTGCAACGCCGCACTGCCTTCCGTCCCATAAATCTCCACCCGCGCCGAATGCCCCGGCCAGGCCGCCGTGGTGCCCTCGATAACGCCCATGGCCCCATTTTTGAACACCAGCATCGCCGTGGATAGGTCTTCCACCTCCAATCCCGGATGGCCGACACACGCCGTTTGCGCGGTCACCCGCTTCACCGGCCCCATGAAATACAGCAGCAAATCAATCGAATGAATTCCCTGGTTCATCAACGCCCCGCCGCCATCGAACTTCTTGGTGCCCCGCCACTTCACGTTCGCATAGTATTCCTGCGTGCGGTACCACTTGATATACGCGTCGCCCAGCACCAGTTTCCCAAAACGCCCCTGCTGAACCGCCTTGAGAATATGCTGCGTCCCTTCCGCGAACCGGCTCTGGAAAACACACCCCAGCAACACCTTCGCCTTGTCCGCCGCGCGAATGATCCGGTCAATGCGCTCCGTGTTAATCTCCAGGGGTTTTTCCGAAAGAATGTGCTTCCCCGCCGCCGCGCACGCCTCCGCGATGTCCACCCGAAGGCCGCTGGGCACGCAGATTGACACCGCTTGAATATCCTTGCGCTTCAGCATCGCCCGGTAATCGGTATACGCCTCCGCGCCGTATTGTCCCGCCAGCGCTTGCGCACGCGCTTCATCTATATCGGAAACCGCCAGCAGTTTCGCGCTCCGGATTTGGCTGATTGCCGCCGCATGCACCGGTCCGATGTTTCCGCATCCCACAATGGCCATTCCAACTTTCGACATGGGTACTTCCTCCTTCCATACAACAACGCGTATTATACATGCGCGCACGAAATGTATACAGCAACTTGCCTCAGTGCGCCAGATGGTCTTTGACCGCCGCAATCACTTCATCCAGGTGTTCCGGGGTCAATTCCGGCACAATCGGCAGCGCCAGCACTTCGCGGCTCGCCCGGTCCGCCTCGGGACACTGCGCCTTTTCACAGCCATAGGGCTTAAAACAGTCCTGCCGATGCAACGGGAGCGGGTAAAACACCCCGCAGCCGATGCCGCGCTCCTGGAACAGCTTCCGGGCTTCATCCCGCCGCGGCAACCGGATTACATACTGATGATACACATGATAATTCCCTAAAGCCTCCTCCGGAACCGTCACCTCCGGCATTGCACTAAAATGCTGCGTATAATACCGCGCGTTCGCGCGCCGCTGCTCATTCCACTCCGTTAAATACTGCAATTTGACGTTCAACACCGCCGCCTGAATCGCATGAAGGTGGCTGTTCGTGCCCACAATTGAATGGATATACGTGGTTCCCGCCCCGTGCGCCCGCAACAGCCGAACCTTTTCCGCCATCGCCGCATCCGTCGCCGCCACCATCCCGCCTTCCCCCGCCGCCCCCAGATTCTTCGTCGGATAAAAACTAATCGCGCCCGCCTGGCCCATCGAACACGCCGGACGCCCCTGATACGACGCACCCAAGGCTTGCGCCGAATCTTCGATAACCGCCAAGCCATGCCGCTGTGCCATTTCCAGCAACGGCATCATGTCCGCGCATTGCCCATAGAGATGCACGGGCACAATCGCCCGGGTCCGAGGCGTAATCAATCCTTCGATCTGAGCAACGTTTATAGTGAACGTGACGGGATCAATATCCGCGAATACCGGGATGCCCCCCGCATTCACAATCGCCCCCGCCGTCGCAAAAAACGTGAACGGGGTGGTGATTACCTCATCGCCGGGGTTCAGCGAAAGGGCTTTCAAGGGGAGCAGCAAGGCATCCGTGCCCGTTGACACGCCCATCGCTTGGTGTGTTTGCGTCATCGCGGCAATCGCCTGTTCAAGACGCTCCACCTGCGGCCCGCCGCGGAACTGCTGCGAAGCCAACACCTCCGCCACCGCCGCATCAATCTCCGGTTTAAGCCGCGCATACTGCTTCTTCAAATCCATCATCGGAACAGACACTGTACTTTCTCCTGAAAAAATCACTTCGGAGCGTAACAAATGCCACCCGTTAAAGTAAAAAATAAAACCCGGACGGAGCGCTCCGCCCCGTCCGGTTATGGTTATCGAATCATTCGTTCTTAGAGAACGCTTAACTCGACCCGGCGATTCTTGTACATGTTCGCGGGGGAATCATTGGGAACCAGCGGTTTGCTCTCGCCGAAGCCCTTGGATTCCAGACGCGCCGCATCCACGCCGCGCTTGATCAGCGAATCTTTTACCGCCGCTGCGCGCCGTTCAGACAGTTTCTGATTGTATTCATCCGATGCATTGGAGTCCGTATGTCCGTCCACACTGATCCGGACATTTGGATTGTTCTTCAAGACCGTGGCCACTTCATTCAATTCGGCGTCGAATTCCGGCTTGATCACCGCGCTGTCGTTGTCGAAATTCACATTCTGCAACACCCAGCAGCCGCGCTCATCCACTTTCGCGCCCTTGGGCGTGCCCGGGCACTGATCTTTGTCGTCATACACGCCGTCGCCATCGCTGTCGATTGGCCCTTTGGGCGCTTCCGCTTTCGGGCCGAAGAAAATGTCCCGAACCAGGCCTTCCAGGGCCGCGGCGGAATTCAGCGTCAGGCCGTCATAGGCTTTTCCGCATCCATTCACCGTGGCCATGTCCGCCAGCAATTTCTTTCCACACTCGCAATTACCCACATGCACGGTGTAGATGCACAGTTCTCCGCCGTGTGCCGCTTTCAGTTCTTTGCACGCATCCAATACCGCCTGCGGACTGAACACTTCGCCGTCCGAGAACACCAGCAGGGCGCCGCGTCCGCCTTTGCCTTCCACGTCCTTTTTCAGCCCTTTCAGCGCCGTGGAAAGAGGCGTATAGCCGCCCAGCCACTTCAAACCCGCCGCGCTCTTATTCATGCCCTCCCGGCAATAGGGGGCCAGGGGATTCTTCATCCAGGTGGGTGGGGGAGTGCCCGCGAAGGAATTCAATCCGGAAAGGTACTTCCCATCCGGCATCGAACCCACAAATCCCTGAACCAGCGCCTTTTCATAGTCAAACGCCCCATTGACACCCAGCGAGTCTGTGGCATCCGCCAGGATAATGAGTTGATCCCGGACGATCTGCTCATTGGCCTTGGGAACCACCGGCCCCACAGTCAGGCCCTTGGTACTCGGAAACGTAACGCACCCTGTAATCGCAACTATCATGAGTACGCTCAAGGTCATACCCAACACCCATGTCTTCTTCATAGCCTGTCCCTCCTTCGTTTTTACCAACCCGCAACAACCGCCTCTGGGCCACCCCAGAAACATAAAACTATCCCGCTATTCTTTCTCGAATAGATGAATAGGATTTACCATGCTCCTCCACGTACATTAAAACTTCTTTGCGATGCTTTTTATTCCCAGTTTTGTCAACTGTCTCACCGCCTTCGCGCGTCATCCCGCATACAACCCAAAATTGACGCATTTCAAGTATAGCACCAATGATAGTCTTTGAAAAGGATTATTTTCCCTGTAGCCGGACCGTAAACCGGTTTTCACCGGTCTTCAGGTCATAGCGAAGAAATAACAATTCGCGCGGCAGGATTTTCCCCTCAAGAAGCCCCGGTGCCTCCCCTATTTGATACAGGCTATAATCCCCCCATAAGGTGATTCCAAAGGGCATGGGGGAGGGGCTGTGCACGGACAACTCGATTTCCCGGCTCCAACTATATTGTGTATTATGAATCAAGCGCACACAAGGAATGGTGGGTTCCGCATAATATGCCGTGGAGTCCCAGGTCCGCCCATAGTTTCGAATACAGACCGGCTGCACCCGCCCGTCCACGAACATCATCTGTGCTCCTTGATCACAATAAAAAAACGTCTTTGGCCAGGGACCGGGGCTTGTATTCCAGGCGTAATCCGGATTCGGGCGGGAGTGGGGGATATAATCCCACAGCATATACGAGGGGGGCATGGCGTCATACGTTGTACGATAGAGGCGGGCGGCTTCTCCCAGTGTCATCATGCGGGCATGCGGCTGAATATGCTTGACAAATTCCCGAAGCAAAATGGCCGCCTCGCGGATGTCCTCTTCGGTATAGCAGTACCAGCCTTCATTCCGCTCCATTTCATGCGCTTCCTGATGCTGCAAGAGGAACACATGCCGGTTATACCGGGTATTGCGCAGATAGTTGTCCGCCACGCCTTTCCAATACCCAATATTCTCCCAGGAACATAGCCCGCCCCGCGCCACGTCATTCGGGTCGGTGCTGTATAAACACGGATTGCCGCTGTGAAAACTATTGAGCAAATCGCGGGAAGTCCATTCCATCGCCACCACGCTTCGCCCCGGCGCGGGGCGAAGCCGGTCCTCCGGATGCATGTAATAACATCCCCAGGGGCACCCCCGGTCCGTAATCTGGTCCACTTCAATCTGTTCCCAGCAGAATCCCCACAACCCTTCCATGCCCAAGGCATTGCACATCCGCACAATATCCTTATCCGTGTGCCCCGCCGCCACCGTCACTTCCGCCCAGGGCAACGATTTTCGGATGCCGTCCCGGGCCGCCGCCAACCGTCCAATTTTCTCCTGCAATGTTCCTGCAAAATCCCCTTGGCCCGTCACCAGTTCCGGCTGCGCGGCCGCCACGTCATCCCCATGCGCGTTATGCCATTCGGTCAGTTCGCGGGCTGCGAGCCGCGCCGATTCGGGCGAGACAATCCAGGTTATCTTGACCCCGAACGGATGCAGCGTTTCCGCCAGCAGCCGCATGCCCTGGATGCAGGTCACGTCATTCGTGTGCCGGGACGCCAGACTGGCAAAGGTATAAATCAACTCGCCCATGCTTTGCTTCTCCATGTGCGGGCTGTCAGGAACAGTTCATTATGGCGGCAACGGCTTGCTGGACCACTTGGGCAATCGCTTTGCTCATGGCCGCCGCCAAAGCCGGGGCTTTTTTCCCGCCCTCGAGCGGCACTTCGGCGTGCAGCGTATCGGCCCATACGCTGGTGTTGGCCGCAACATCCCGTACCTCCAAGCGAATCTCCAACTCCGCCGTCCACGAGGATTGCGTGCGGTTCTCATGAAACTTCCGCACATAGCCGGTCAACATTAAATCCGGCGGCCCCATCTCCGCCGCGTCGCCGACATCCCGAAAACGTTTGCTCGAAGCGAGCGCGTCCGCCAGTGCCTGCGTGACCAGCGCGCCCGGTTTCTGCGACCATTCCTCGTCCGCGCGGTACCCCAGCAGATGGTCTTCGCCCACAAACGCCATCCGCCGGTCATACGGTTGCGCCACCGCCAACGGACGGTACCCCAGCGACTTGTTCAGCGGCGCGGCCGGTTCCACCGCAATCGAAGGATTCACCGTGAAATACCGCGTGGGCACCACGGTCCTCGGGGCAAGACATCCCGCCAGCAACATCGCCAGCGCGGCGCTCAGGCATGCACGTGTTCGTGTCATTTGAACAGTTCCTTTATTCTACCCTTGCCGCGAAGCATGGCCGAGGGGTCTTCCTTCAACTGATCCAGGAGGTCGCGCAGGTTGGTAAAGGCCTCGCTGATCTCGTCCAACGATGTGCGCACCGTATATTCCACATTGTCCACTTCGTGCAAGGCATTCACGCTCATCGAATCAAATTGTGTCAGCGTCGTTTCCAGCTTCTTGGACACCCCCGCGATATTTTCCAGCACCTGATTCAACTTGCCCTGCAATTCCGGCACCTGGACCTGGTCCACTTTCCCCTTGATAGTCCCCACCAGTTCATCCACGTTCTTCGTCAGCTTCCGAACATCCTTGGCCAGCGCCTTGAAGTCATCCACGGCCGATTCCGCTTTGCCGCGCAGGCCCGTAACCGTCTTTTTCGCCTCCCCCACAAAATCATTCCCATTCTCCATAAAGGTCTGGCCATCGTCCAGAATCCGGTTCACTTTCTCGATAATGGCCGTCAAATCCCCTTCCTCGATGCCCGCTAGCCCCGTGCTGACCGATTCCGCGATGGACGACATATTCTCGATGATATCCTCCATGCGCGAGCTTAGCGCCGTGATGATCGAAACTTTGGGCTTAATCTCGGTTCCGGGCTTCAGGTGCGGCGCCTCGGGATCGCCCCCCGCAAGCTGAATGCACATGGTCCCCGTTGCGAGACTGTACAACACCAATTGGGCCTCCACCCCTTCATTCAAGGTGACCTTTGTGGGATTTACAATGACATCCACGTGCGCGCGCCGGTTTGGCGTCACCCGGATATTCTCGACCTTGCCCACCGGCACCCCCATGTACTGCACCACCCCGCCCTCATACAGGCCGAATACCGACTCATCGAATTCGACCCAATACCGGACGCCCTGTTCCTTGTATAGTCCGGAGATCAAAATAACCCCGGACACCGCCAGTGAAGCGCACATCACCAGGAAAGCGCCCACCTTCATTTTCTGCGTTCGTGTGGCCACGAATTCATTCCTTCTCGGTCAGATCGTTCGTTGAAGTATATAGTCATCGGGCCGCCGTTCAAAAAACTGCCGCACCCGTTCAACCGTTGTCTGTTCCACCTCGTCCAACGTCCCATCAAAAACCACCCTTCCCCGGTCCAGCATCAATACCCGGTCCGCTATCTTGCGGATGGAATCCAGTTCATGGGTCACAATCACAAACGTGATTCCAAGCATTCGCCGGAGGTCCAGGATTAGTTCATCCAGCCCGCAGGCCATAATCGGATCAAGGCCCGCCGAGGGTTCGTCAAAATACACCAGCGGCGGGTCCAGCGCAATCGCGCGCGCCAACCCCGCGCGCTTGCGCATCCCCCCGGACAACTCGTCCGGCATCAGATGCGCCACGCCGGCCAATCCCACCAGCCCCAGCTTCATGCGGACCACCGCCTGGATCAGCGGCTCATCCATGTTGCCATATTCGCGCAACGGCAGCGCCACATTGTCGCCCACCGTCATCGAATTCAACAACCCGCTGGTCTGGAAGGCAATCCCGATGGACCGCTGCATTTTCGCCAGGCCGTCCTCCTCCATGGGAACGATATCCTCCCCCTGATAAATGATTTGGCCGGAGGAAGGTTTCAGCAGACCGCACATGTGTTTCAACAGCGTGGTTTTCCCGCAACCGCTGCCGCCGATGATCACATACACCGCGCCCCGCGGCACCGCCAGCGAGACATGGTCCAGAACCTGTGTTTCGCCATAATGCGTGACCAGGTCCCGCACTTCAATAATGCTATGGTTGTTTTCTGTATTCATCCGAGCAGATAGTAAAAAATAGCGGCAAAAACAATATCAATACAAATCATCACAAAAATATCCATCACCACCGCGCGGGTGGTCATGAGGCCCACGCCCCGCGAGCCGCCCGTGACCCGCAACCCATTATGACAGCCTATCAAGGCTATCGCTATCGCGAAAGCGATGGTTTTAAGAAACCCTTGAAACAAATCCTGAAGATGCGCCGCGTTCAACGTTTCCGCATACCACACGGAAAAATTGAACTTGAGCACCAGTACGCCCCATAGAAAGCCTCCGGCAAGACCGGAGATCAGGCCCAAGACCCACAGGCACGGCAGCATAATCGTTAGTGACAACAGTTTCGGGGCCACCAGAAACTGCGTTACATTCAGCCCCATGCCCCGCAAGGCGTCTATTTCCTCCTGCACTTTCATCGTGGCCAGTTCCGCCGCGATGGCCGCGCCCGTCCGCGCCGACACCACCACCGCCGTCATCACCGCCGCCAGTTCCCGCGCGAACCCTATCATCATCGCATCCGCCACCAGAATCTGCACCCCATAATTCTCCACCTGCTTGGCCGACAACATTGCGATAATCAACCCCAGCAGGAAGTTCATCATGCACACGATGCCAATGGCCCGGACCCCCATCTCATACATCTCGTCCAGCAGCATCCCCCAGCGGAAACCCTTTCCTTCGAGCGGCCCCAGGAGCGTCCAATAAATGGAATCAATGCACAGATCGATAAACTGCCAGATTTCCTGCCCCACCGTGATGGCGGTGCCGCCGATTTTCTCCAATACCTCCGCCTCTTTCGGATGCTCGTTTCCCGTGGCCGATAAGGCCGGGGTAATCACCTTCAAAAACTCCGCCACATCGCCGCGCTCGTTTTCCAGCCGCAACCGCCCGCTGCGCCGCCGCAGATGGTCCGAAATCTCGATCAGGCGCGCCCCCCCCAGGGAATCCATGAATTCCGTCTGCGAAAAATCCAACACCAGCGTCTGATCCGCGGGCATCTTTTCGTGCCGGATGCGCTTGAATAATTCGCCTCCGCTGTCCTTGTCCAGGCGCGGGGGACAGGTCATCCGCAGTTCATTCATGCCGCACCCCCCACAAGTTGCTCAAATTCTTCCTCCGTAAGCACTGGAACCCCAAGTTGCCGCGCTTTCTCCAATTTTGACCCCGCGCTGTCCCCCGCCACCACGTAATCGGTCTTCTTGCTCACGCTCGAAGCCGCTTTGCCGCCCAACCGTTTGATCAGGTCTTGAATCTCGTCCCGGCTGTACTTGACCAAGGTCCCCGTTACCACAAAGGTCTTCCCTTGCAAGGGGCCCGTTCCTTGCGCCGCACCCGGGCGTTCCTCCACCATGCTGAACCCGGCCGAGCGAAGTCTTTCCAACAATTCCACATTTTGCGGCGTATCAAAAAAATCCCGAATACTGGCCGCCACCACCGGGCCTATCTCATAAATACACTGCAACTCGTCCAAAGGAGCCTGCATCAAAGCCTCCAGGCTGCCGTAGTGCCCCGCGAGCACTTCCGCGGTATGGCTGCCCACATGCCGAATGCCCAGGCCAAACAATACCCGGCTCAGGGGACGCGCCTTGCTCGATTCAATCGCCGCCACCAGATTGGCCGCGGATTTCTCCGCCATCCGGTCCAGCATGGCCACTGTGCCGCTGTCCAGGCGATATAAGTCCGCCGGACTCGTCACCAGCCCCCGGTCCACCAGTTGTGTAATAATCGCCGGTCCCAAGCCCTCGATATCCATCGCGCGGCGGCTCGCGAAGTGTTCCAGGCGCTCTTTCAACTGTGCCGGACACGCCATGTTCAAGCACCGCAGAAAAACCCCGTCCGGGTCCTTCCGTACTTCGCCCCGGCACACCGGGCACGCCGCCGGAATGGGGCAGGGGAGGGTGCCGTTCGGACGTTCCTCCGGAATATAGCCCAATACCTGCGGAATAATCTCGCCAGCCTTCTGCACCTCCACCAAATCCCCGATCCGCAGGTCTTTCTTTGACAGTTCCTCGAAATTGTGCAGGGTGGCGCGTTTCACAATCGTGCCCGCCAGTTTCACCGGCTCCATTTCCGCCACCGGGGTCAGCGCGCCGGATTTGCCCACCTGCACCTTGATGTCCAACAACCGCGTCCGCGCAACCTCCGCCGGGAACTTATACGCAATCACCCAGCGGGGGGATTTCGCCGTGCTTCCCAGCCGCGCCCGGTGTGCGGCGGAATCCACCTTCACCACCATGCCGTCAATTTCATACCCCAGTTCATAGCGCCGGGTGTTCCAGCGGTTGCACGCGTCAATCACCGCATCCATCGTGGTGCAGTATTCATACTGGGGGTTCACGGGAAGCCCCCATTTTCTCAAATTTTCCAAGGTCTCCCGATGGGAAGTTATCTCCACCTCGTCCCCGGCCACCAGATCATACGCATAAAAACGAAGGCCGCGCTGTGCCACAATTTTCGGATCGAGCAACTTCAGCGTGCCCGCCGTGGTGTTGCGGGGATTGCGGAAGGGTTCCTCGCCTTCTTCCTCCCGCCGCTGATTCAGCCGTTCCAACTCCTCATTGCGCATGTACACCTCGCCCCGCACTTCCAGCGCCGCCGGTGCATCCGGCCCAAGCCGCAACGGGATTGCGCGTATCACCCGCACATTGTTTGTCACATCATCCCCCCGCATGCCGTCGCCGCGCGTTGCCCCGCGAACCAGCACCCCGTTTTCATACCGGAGCGATATGGCCACTCCGTCCATCTTCAACTCCACCACATATGCAGGCGCCTCGCCGCCCAATCCCTTTCGCACCCGTTCGTCAAATTCCCGCAGTTCCTGCGCATTATACGTATTGTCAATGGACAGCATGGGGGCGCGGTGCGCAACTGTCTCAAACCCCTCAATCGGCGCGCCGCCCACCCGTTGCGAGGGCGAGTCCGGCGTACGCAATACGGGATACTGCGCCTCCAATTGAATCAACGCGCGCATCAGGGCGTCATACTCAAAGTCACTGATTTCCGGCGCGGCTTCAACATAATACAACCGGTTATGCCGCTCGATCTCCGCTTTCAGCGCCGCGTGGCGCTGGCGGGCTTCGCCCAGGGGCATGTCATGCGTGGATACCATGCCCACAGTATATCGAAATCCATGCCGCTTTCGCACCGTTGCCCCAGCAGGCCGTGTTTGCGGCACGCGGGCCTGGCGCCTATGCTTACAACGCCTGGAAGCATTCGTTGAACCGCTCTGTAAAAATCGGATTCGTTCTGTTGACAACACATGCCCGTATCTGGACACTATCCCTATGGAGCGTGGCTCATTGTCCTTGGCTATAGTTGAACGGAAACGCCCATGACGGCGGGAAGTGTTTGTTCCATCGTGCATGATTTACACGAGTGGGCACTAATATGCTACCCTGTACCCATGGCGCGGCCGCCCCAAGGTTGAAATTGCCGCGTTGAGTTTCTACTATGCCTGGAGTATCGGCTGGATGATGTACATGAATCTTTGGAGACAACAACCGTATGCTTGACCTTGCAAAAGTTAAATCACCGGTGGAGTGGACTGCCATGCGCAGCCAAATCGAGGCGGCGGTGCTGGACGTCATCGGCCCCGTCTCCAAAGATCGCATTGACCTCCAACTCAAAACCGTCGATGAAGTCGAATTCCGCGGCTATGTCCGCAAACGCATCAATTATTTCGTGGACGCCTGGGACCGCATCTCCGCGTGGCTCTTTGTGCCCGATGGAAAAGACGAGGCCCCCGGCATTTTATGCTGCCATCAGCAGGTGCCGCAGGGAAAAGATGAACCCGCCGGCCTTGAAGGCGAAGCCCGGATGGCCCTCGCCCAGCATTATGCCGAACACGGCTTTGTGACCCTTGCCCCCGATTGCATCACGGCCGGGGACCGCGTTTCCATGAAACTCAAACCCTACGACGCCAAAACATTCTACAAAGACAACCCCAAAGGCTCCGTCACCGCCAAAATGCTGGCCGACCACATGCGCGCCATAGATGTCTTCTCGGAAGTCAAGCGGGTGGATGCCGCGCGCGTCGGGGTTGTCGGCCATGGCCTCGGCGCCTACAACGCCATGTTGCTCGCCGCCTTTGACGACCGCATCCAAGCCTGCGTGGCCAGTTGCGGGTTCACCCGTTTTGCCACGGACAAAGAACCGGAACGCTGGTTTCCCGAAGAAGGGTTCATTCTGCTCCCGAAACTGAAGGAAATCATCAAATCCGGAAAATATCCCTTCGATTGGGAACACATCCTGGCCTTGGCCGCGCCAAGCCCCACCCTGATAATTACCACGCTCACCGAGGCTGCGTATACCAATCCCCGAAGTTGCCAGAAAGCCGTTACCACGGCGAGCCGCATCTATAAACTGTTGGGCGCCCCCAGCGCCATCGACTACTACGGGCACCATGACGGGCACCGAATCACCCCCGGGACCCTGGAAGTGGCCGACGAATGGTTTGAACGCTGGCTGTAATCCCGGAGTATTTCATGGACAGGCAAGCCGTTGATCAGGCCCAAAAGCTCGTTGAAAACGTCGAACGCGTCGTCTTTGGCAAATATGAAGTGGTGAAGCTTTGCATTGTAGGACTCCTCGCGCGGGGGCATATCCTCATTGAAGACGTCCCCGGCATCGGAAAAACCACCATTGCCCAAGCCATTGCCCGCTCCCTGGATTGCTCGTTTTGCCGCATCCAATTCACCAGCGACATGCTCCCCTCGGACATTCTGGGGGTTTCCATCCTCGATCCCAAAACACAGGAGTTCAAGTTTCGGCAGGGGCCCATTTTCGCCAATGTGGTGCTGGCGGACGAAGTGAACCGCACCCCCCCGAAAACCCAGAGCGCCTTGTTGGAAGCCATGAGTGAAAATCAGGTCTCCGTGGACGGGAAAACCTATCCGCTTCCCAGACCCTTCATTGTCATGGCCACCCAAAACCCCATTGAATACGAAGGCACGTACACCCTCCCTGAATCCCAACTGGACCGTTTTCTCCTGAGGGCCGAGATTGGGTACCCACCCGCCGCCGACGAGTTGCGCATCATGCGCCGGCGTGATCCCCTGAAAGACCTGGCGGAACTGCAGCCCGTGCTGACCGCCGCGAATCTCGTGCATATGCAAGATTGCGTCGGCCAAATACACGTGGATGAGTCCGTGGCGCAGTACATGCTCGCCATTGTACAAGCCACCCGCGCCCATGAACAGATTCAACTGGGGGCCAGCCCCCGCGGCGCGTTGTCCTTTTACGAAGCCTGTCAGGCCCGCGCCATGGTGGAGGGAAAAGACTTTGTTACCCCCGCCGATGTGAAACACATGGCCGGACCCGTTCTCGGCCACCGAATCCTCATAAAATCCCGTGGCGCCGATCTCGCCACTGCGGCCCGCGAACGCGCCCGCGTCATCACCGAAATCCTGAAAACCATCAAGGCCCCGGACTAATATGCGCCTCGTTCGCGGCAAAAGGGCGGGCAATCGTTTCACCCGTTCAGGAGGCGCGTTTGGCCTCATCGCCTTCTTGCTCTTGTTTGCCGCGTGGAATACCGGAAACAACCTGTTTTATCTGGTCTTGGGCGGCGTCCTCAGTTTCATGTTCATTTCGGTGATCCTCATGTTTTGGGATATGCGCCGTCTCGTTATGCAACGGGAAGTCCCCGCCGCCGTATACCGCATGGAACCCTTCCTCGCCGGCGTCCGCGTCGAAAACCACAAACGTTTCCTGCCCGCCATGGGCCTCGGAATCTCCCGGCAAGATTCCCCGAAGAAACTCCTGGGGGCTATTACCAAAATTCCCGCACGGGGCGCCGCCCTCCTGAACATTCCCATGACCATGGAAAAACGCGGTGTGCATCCCCTGCCGCCCTTCATCCTCCACACCAGCTTCCCCTTCGGCCTCATGGAACGCCGGAAGCGGTATCAGGACAACCTTGAAATCCTCGTATACCCCAGGGTGAGCCCCTTGCGCACCGCTGTGGTTGAACAAATGCCCGGGCCCTCCGCCGCCGCGCGGACAATCACGGCGGACGGTGATGAGTTCTTCAGCCTGCGCGAGTACCTGCCCGGCGACGAACTGCGCCGCGTGGCCTGGCGCATCAGTGCGCGCATGGGCGTCTGGATGGTCCGGGAAATGTCCCTGCATCATTCCCGCTATGTGACCTTTGCCCTGGACACGCGAATCGTGCCGGACCTGCCGGACTTCGAGGAGCGTTTTGAAGAAGCCATCGAATTAACCGCTTCCCTCGCGATTTCCCTCCTGAAACGCCACTATCATGTCGGTATTGCCGCCCCCGGCGCCGCGCTCGAAGCAGGCGATGGAACCCATCACGAACGCAAAATACTCGATATGCTCGCCAAAGTGGTTCCATTCCGGGAAACCATGGATTTCGACGCTTTTTTACATTCCCTTGAACATCAGGAAGCACGGTTGATCTGTATTTCCCCCGATCCCCGGCAATGGGGGAACAAAGCCGCCTTCGGCGCCCTGTACACCCTGAATCTCAATGAGGTGGTCCATGCCTGAACGGACTCCGCTCCTATTGCGCTTTTCCTCCGCAGGCGTGGTGTTCGCGGGGTTTCTGGCATTGACCGCGGTCAGGGAATACAGTCCCTTGATTCTTTTCTTTCCTCTGCTATTGCTCCTGCTCACACCTCCGGGGGAATGGCTGGACCGGCACTACCGGGCGTACCGGATTTTCTCCAAAGGGATTTCCATAACCTTTTTATGTTTCATCCCTCTGTTCTTTCTGATACTCGGCGTCCTCAATGGCGTGCTCGTGGTGATTGTGTTCGTGCTCGCCTACACCCTCCTTCACAAGAAATCCGAGTCCAATTACTATCACTTGTACCTGATGTCCTTCTTTCTGGTGCTGGCGGCCTGTGCGCAATCCCCCGAACCCCTTATCGGTCTGGCCATGCTCCTGTTTCTGGTCAGTTCCATCTGGGCCTTCATCGCGCTGCGTTTGTATATGGACGCATTGATCAGCATTGCCACCCCCCCCGAAATCATCGGAAAAACCGGCGCCGTATCGGCCGCCCCCATAAATCTTTCAGCACGTTTTGACGCTGGTTTGATACTGGCCATTTTTCTTGTCTCATGCATCGCCGTGGTGCTCACCTCTGTTTTTTTTGTGGCCACCCCGCGCGTCGAAGCGGGTTTTCTCGGGCGCAACCCCCTTGAATTGACCCGCACCGGCATTCCCCGCACGGTCAACTTGGCCCGCAGAACCATTTTGACGGAAGACGCCACCGCCGTCATGCGCGTCACCTTCCCCGACGAGCCCAACGGCCAGTATACCGGCGAGATGTACTGGCGCATCACCACCTTGCCCCGCTACGATGGCGTCCAATGGAAACACGCCCCCCTCAATGACACCGGCCTGCCCAACGTGCCCAACACCGCGCTTGCTTCGCTGATGGCCCCCTTTCGAAGCCATGTGCTCGTTGCCGACCGGAGCAAATCCACCAGTCAGCGTATTGTTCGCCAGGAAATTTACATGGAAGACGTCCCCAGTGAAGGCATCCCCTGTTTGGACCTTGTCTGGCGCGTTTCGCTTCAAAGCACCTCCAGGGGCATGAGTGTCCTCTGGGATTCCACAAAAGACTTCACGGTGCTGCTCCAAAGCATCCGTGAACGCCGTGCCGCGTATGAAGTTTTGTCTGAAATTCCGCATATAGACCCCGCACTTTTGCGTGCCGCCCCCACGGATTATGCCGCCCGAATGCCCCCCCAGGATTTTACGCTGCTCACCCGGCACGACCTCCTGCCAGAAACCATGGCCTTGGTCAACGATATCACTAAAAATGCCCAAAACCCCTATGACAAGGCATGTGCCATCCAAGCGTGGCTCAGCGGACCTAATTTCCGTTACTCCCTCATCGTGCCGCCGCTCCCGGAACGTAATCCCATGGACGCCTTTCTGTTGCGCGAACGGCGGGGCCATTGCGAACTCTTCAGCAGCGCGATGGCCCTTATGTTGCGCGGACTCGGAATTCCCGCACGTGTGGTGAGCGGATATCGCGGGGGAGAGTGGAACACCTTCGACGGCTCTTACACCATCCGTGCGCGCATGGCGCACCTCTGGGTGGAAGCGTTGTTCCCCGGGGTGGGCTGGGTGCGTTTTGATCCCTCCCCGCGCTCCAATCTCGAAGACCCCATGGGCTTTCGCGCGATGGCCGGGTGGTTGTCCGGATTTTCCCTGCGCGCCAAAATGCTCTGGCACCAGGAAGTCATTCGCTTCGACCGCGGCGCGCAACTCAAGCGCCTCCAAGACCTTTCCTTGGGGCTGGTCCGCTGGTTTCAAAAAAACGAGTCCGAAGAGACGCCCCCTGAAACGGCCCCTCAGGCCCCGCCCGCCCTGAGCGGCACGATGAAGATCGCCGTCATCCTTCTGGTGGGCGTCTTAATTCTCATGGCCTTTCTGCGTCCGCAACGCATCTCTTCAAGACCCGCCGTTGCACTTACGGACGACCAGAAGCGCGCCCAAACCCTTTACCGGAACCTTATCCGAAAACTGGGCCGGTTCGGCGTCTCGATGCCCAACCGGGTCCCCGGAGAAGAATTCCCCGAACTCCCAAGGGAACTGGAATCCGCGAAATCATTTATCCAGGAACTTCTATCCACCTATCTCGAATGCCGCTTTGGGAAACGCCCCCTTTCTCGAAATCACTATCGGCTCCTCCTGCGGAACATGCGCCACATCGGAAAAAACCGACCTATTTCCCCTTGACCGGCTTGGCCGGCGCCTGGGGTTTTGCGGGAGGTTGCGGCTTGGGCTTGGCCGCATTCAACAACAATCCCACCGAATCCGCCTCCCATAGCGCCACCGCCAAGTCCATCTGCTCGTTCTGATCAAAATCCCCCATGCACAAGGCCCGCGGACGCCCCTGCTCGAAGGCATATTCCTCCCGGTGAAACCGTTGTTGCTTGGACGTATCGGAAGACACATTGATCAGCACAATGACCTTCCCCGAGGCATAACAGGCCACCCCAAAATCCGGCTTCCCGTCCCCGGTCAAATCCTCCGCCACCATATCGCGAATCTCATGCTCCAGCACGCCGCGGTCCGTCCCCAGCATGATTTCCTGCGATACGCTGAAGGAAAACGGTCCGTCCCCATAAAAAATCACCAGCGAATCTTCCGTATGTGAATGCGCCACCACAATATCCGGCAGCCCATCCTGATTCACGTCGCAAATTCGCGCTTTCGTGGGGAGATGCCCCCGGGTGGGAAGGCGGGCCGCTTCCGAAAAAGCTCCGCTCCCATCGCCTTTCCAAAGCGTCAATTCTCCCGTGGCATACATGGCCACCGCCAAATCACTCTCTTTGTCCCCGTCAAAATCCGCCACCGCCACATCCCGCGGTCCGCCCGCCGCCTTGATAAACTTCGGCGCGCCAAAATACGCCGTGGCATCCCCCGGCATGAATACCAGCACGTCACTGGACCAGCCCGCCGCCACCAGGTCCCGCAACCCATCATGGGTAATATCCTGCACCGCCACCGAGGTCAGTCCCGGACGCGTAAACACCTCGTTTCCATCCCCGTCCGTCTGCCGGAAATAGGGGAGGGCATCCTCCTGAAAACGAAACTCCACGGGAAGAAACACATTCTCCTGCTGATTGTTCAGGAAAAGCGATATGGGATTGTGCTTGGTCGCCAGAAAACTGGCCACAATGATGTCCGGCCATTTCATGGCGTCCACATTCGCCACGGCCAAGGCATAGGGGGCGAATCCCGTTTTCAGGGAAGGATGCAGTTTCGCATAATTCAACCGTTCATTCGGCACGAGAATCGAAATCTCGTCATTCGCCGGGCGCTCCTCCCGCGGGTCCCCCAATACGCCCCGGTCCGCCGTGATGATTTCCGGCAGCCCATCCCCGTTAAGGTCTTGGGCGATAATCGCCGAGGGATTCGGGCCCACCTGATAAAGCATCGCATGTTTCACAAAGGCATCCGCATGGGCCAATGACATCAGTCCTAGGCTTGCGAAAGCGGCCCAGCACCAACCACGCCCTAAATGCCGCCCCGGCTTTCGGGGGACTATTGCCTGATTCATTTCAATTCCTCTTCGTTATCCGGCCAACTGCGCGGCCAGCCGGAGCGCCGCCAAAAGACTGTGCTCCCGCGCAATCCCTTGGCCCGCGATATCATACGCCGTGCCATGGTCCACCGAGGTGCGGACAATCGGGATGCCCAGCGTCACGTTCACCCCTTCGTCCATGGCGACTAACTTCAACGGAATGTGGCCCTGATCATGATACATCGCAATCACCATGTCGAACCGGCCATCCCGCATTTTACCGAATAACGTATCAGGGGGATGCGGGCCGCCGCAATCAATTCCTTCATTCCGGCATTGTCGAACCGCCGGGGCAATTTCTTCGATCTCCTCGCGTCCGAATGCGCCCCCCTCGCCCGCATGCGGATTCAGCCCCGCCACCGCAATCCGTGGCGTGGCCATTCCAATCCGGCGCAACGCCTCGTGCCCGATCCGAATCGAGGCGGCAATGCGGTCCTGCTTCACGTGTTCAATCGCATCGCGCAAGGAAAGATGCGCCGTATTGTGCACAATGCGCATCGTCTCCGTAAAAAGGCACATCCGGTAATCCGCCGTGCCCGTCATCTCCGCAATCAAATCCGTATGCCCCGAGCAGGGAATTCCCGCACGATGCACGCATTCCTTGTTTATCGGACACGTCACAATCCCATCCACCACACCGCGTTGCGCAAGTACTACCGCATGTTTTACCCACTCAATCGCACTGCGCCCCGCCTCCGGATCCATCATTCCCGCATGCACCGGCGGTCCGGGAAAGCCACACTCCAGCAGGTAAAACCCGTCCTGGCGTCCGGGAAACTCTTCGATTACTTCCGGCGCCGCACAGCCGCCATAGGCGCTGCGTGCTTCTTCAAACGCGGCATGGCTGCCGATAATCAATGGCCGGCACCATTCCCACGGCGCGGTATGCGACAGCGCTTTCACCAGTATTTCCGGACCCACGCCATTCACATCGCCCATGGTAACCGCCAGCACGGGTTTATTCATTCCATACTCTCCTCATCGCCATTCAACACGAAAGGATGCTGCGCACCCATCCTGGGTATGATACGGCAAGCACGCACGAGAAACCAATGCACGCCTCCAGCAAATTTCAGGCCGCAAGAATTTTCAATATGGGCATATTTGCCCTGTTTTTCCGTGTTAATTCCACATTTTTCCCTTGCATGGAACCGCATGGCGTGATATACTTCATTCTTGTGTTTTCTCAATGCGCTCCGCGTCGTTTGGAAGGCGTGTGGGTTGTATTGAGGGCGGGCCGTTAAGGAATAGGCGTGCCAGACCTGCCTGAGCGTGTGTGAACAAAAAATCACAGGGGTGTGGTCTGTCCGCATGACGTGGAGTTGAATGAACGAAGGTGAAATAGACGCCCTGCAAGTCTCCTGGAATGTACAGGAACATGCGGCTTCCTTCGGCTTTGACTGGCCGGATATTCACGGCGTGCTCGATAAAATTGAAGAAGAATTGAATGAGATGCGTGAAGCAGTGGCCTCCGGGAATCTGCAGCACGCCCAAAAGGAACTCGGCGATTTGCTCTTGGCCGCCGTGAATGCGGCGCGGTTCCTCGAGGCCAATCCAGAAGAGGTCCTCGAAAAGGCCACAAAACGTTTTCACGCGCGTTTCCAAGCGGTGCAAAACGTTCTTGCGCAAGAAGGGCGTGACATGAAAACGTGCTCGCTTCGCGAACTTGATGAGGTTTGGAACCGCGTGAAAGTGGATGCGGATCAAGCACTTGAAAATAGTGCTTGACAAATCACGCGGGATCGTGCACACTCACGCTCTCATTTGAAGAAAAGGCCTTATTTTTCAGGGTATTTTGGGCTTGTGGAAAACCTGTGGATAGGCGGTTGATAACACGGTTTGACTGTGGATAAACCGTGGATAATTATCGCCGCGGCGGGAACGCCGGGCCTTGTTGCGAGGTGCGCGGGGGACGCGGAAGAAGAGTGGAGACAACGGGTGGTGTAATGCGCGCGGAACGCACTGCACCGGCGGTGGAGGCGATGGCGTGAATGTGTTATTGGGTTGCCGTCACATGGTAGTGATGAAGAGTGAAATGGAGAGGGTATGTCGTCGAGATCGGAAGTGAATCCGTGGACTTTGGCGCAAGATCGTCTTCAACAAGTCCTGGACGAATACAGTTTTAAGAATTGGTTCGCGCAGACGCAGTTCCAATCCTGCGAGGATGGACGCCTGACCGTCAGCGTGCCCAGCGAGTTCTTCGCGGAATGGCTTCGGGACCATTATCTCGACGCCATCAATGAGTCCGTGCGGGATGTTTTGCCCGGTTTTCAAGAGATTGCCTTTGTGACCACACAAGACAGTCTTCCCGCCGCCCCCGCGGATGCCGCAGCGTTCAACCCCAACGCAACCGTGTCTAAAAAGAAGAGTCGGATCGTCCGCTCCTTCAATGGTTTTAATCCCCGCTACACCTTCGATCGATTTGTCATAGGCTCCGGCAACCGTTTCGCGCATGCCGCCGCCAAGGCCGTCGCCGAATCCCCGGGCCGCGCGTACAATCCCCTCTTTCTCTACGGCGGCACCGGCTTGGGGAAAACCCACCTTATGCAGGCCATTGGCCAGGAACTCCTCTCCGAATCCCCCGAGGCCAATGTCTGCTATATATCCTCCGAACAATTCACCAATCAATTGATTCAAAGCATCATGGACAAGTCCACCCAGAAATTCCGCGCCAAATACCGGAAGGTGGACATTCTCATGATTGACGATATCCACTTTATCGGCGGAAAGGAAAGCACCCAGGAAGAATTCTTCCACACCTTCAACGTCCTCTTCGACATGCACAAGCAAATCGTCCTGTCCAGTGATCGGTGCCCCAAAGAGTTGCAAGACATCGAGGCCCGGCTCGTTTCCCGCTTCGAATGGGGGCTAGTCGTGGATATCCAGCCCCCCGATCTCGAAACACGCATGGCCATCCTCCAGAACAAGGCCCGCGAGGAAAACCTCGTTGTCCCGCCCGAAGTTTTGCGCTTCATCGCCACCTACATCACCACCAACATCCGCGAACTCGAAGGCGCCCTCGTCACCGTGCTCGCCTACAGCCGCCTCACCGAACAAAAAATCTCCCTCGCCATGGTTGAAGAAGTCCTGCGCGACCTTATCGGCAGTGAAAAAATCAAACCCATCACCCTCGAACAAGTGCAGCGCGCCGTCGCCGAACACTTCGACGTGCGCATCGCCGACCTGCGCGGGCCCAGCCGCCAGCGCCAGATCGTCGTTCCGCGTCAAATGGCCATGTTCCTGTGCAAGGAACTCATCCCCAGTCTTTCCCTCAACGACGTCGGGGAAGCCTTTGGCGGAAAAGACCACACCACCGTTCTCTACTCCTGCGAAAAAGTCGCGGACGACGCCCGGGGTAACGGTGAAATCCGCCGCACCCTCGATCAGCTTAAAAAGAAACTGCAGGTATAACCACTTTCCCCGAAAACAACCTCATTTTCCTTAAAAACGGGGAATACCGTCCGCAAAACGCATGTTGACTTTATTAAAACCCATAACCTATGGTAGCATGTCCTCAAGGAGCTAAGTGCATGGCAATACGTGACATCTTATGGTATCCCGACAGCCGGTTAACCCAAAAATCCCTTCCCTATGAAGAGATTGGGCCGGAAGTGGCCGAACTCGCGCAGGACATGATCGAAACCATGTTTTTCTACGACGGCGTGGGCTTGGCCGGGCCTCAGGTGGGCGTCTGCAAACGCATCCTTGTCCTCTGTGAACCGGAAGGCGATCCCATGTGCCTTGTCAATCCCGAAATCTACGAAAAAGAAGGCCGCGCGGACGGCGAAGAAGGGTGTCTTAGCCTTCCCCAACTTTACGCCACGGTTTCCCGCGCCACCCGCATCCGCGTCCGCGGATTTAATGAATCGGGCGACCCCGTAGACTTCGAAGCGCGCGATTTTCTCGCCCGCATCATTCAACATGAAAATGATCATCTTGACGGCATTGTTTTTCCCGACCGCCTCGATATCCTCTCCCGCGAAGATATTCTGCGCCAATGGCAGGAAATTCACCGGCAATTGCTGAAAAACACACAGCACCCCAAATCAGTCGCTTTATAGACCGGATATTTCCCCATCCCGTCATGCACCTCATCGTTCCCCGTCTTCCCATCAACTTGAAAATCACCGCAAACAACCGCACTATAGTGTAGCCCCGATAGCGAACCAAACATAACCACGAGGGAGCATCGAATGTTTTTTACTTCACCCTCCGTCGAACGCCTGGTCGAAGCCTTCCGGCGGCTCCCCGGCGTGGGCAAACGCTCCGCCGAACGCCTCGCCCTGCACCTTCTCGGCGCCCCGGAAGAAGAAGCCCTCGCCTTGAGTGAAGCCATCCGCGACGCGCGCGCGCGCATCAAATCCTGTTCCCTGTGCTGTAATCTGACCGATACCGACCCGTGCGCCGTCTGCTCCGATGAACGCCGTGACCGCTCCGTTATTTGTGTGGTCGAACGGCCCTCCGGGGCCATGGCTCTCGAAAAAGGCGGCGCCTATCGCGGCCTCTATCACGTGCTGCACGGCGTATTGAATCCCCTGGAAGGCATTGGCCCCGGCGAACTGCGCATGGACCGCCTGTTCAATCGTCTCCGGGACGGCGCGGTACGCGAAGTCATCATCGCCACCAACGCCACCGCGGAAGGAGAAGCCACCGCCCTTTATCTTGCCCGCGAAATCGGGAAACAGAACATCACCGTCACACGCATTGCCCACGGCGTCCCCATGGGCGGCGGACTCGAATTCACCGACGACGCCACCCTATCCCACGCCCTTCAAGGCCGCACCAAACTCTAACCTCTTTCACGCCGCACTTGTCCGTGCGGGTCCATGTGAGTCCGTGCCACGTTCACGCGTCACTTCAAAAAACATGCTAAAAAGCACGCCTGCCCCCTGGCGCTGCGGATGCGCTTCCTATCAACTCTTCTTTTCCTTTTCAACCGTGGGCGCAGGTGTGGGAAACGCCGCCTGAATCTGTTCCCGGATCAAGGGTTCAAATCCGGTCAGGGTAAACTCGCCTATAAACGCATTTTGCGCCGAATCCCACTTGGGTTGGCCGTCCAGTTTAATTCCGTAACTATCTTCCAGATTCTGTTTCAATAACGGCAGGCCAAACATATTCACGAGAAACTCAAGTTGATTCCCGGCCTCTTGTGTGCCCTCCACGCGAAGATTAATCTTGGCCTTGTTCACCTCCACCACATCCGCATTCAGGCGAATGGCGTGAATATTCGGAAGAATCGCCAGGCCGGTCTGCGCATAGGAATTTTCCATCAACATCTTCCAATCTTGCTTCGCCGCCTTCGCCCCCGCGCCAATCAGCGTCATAATCTCGCCATTCCGGTTGTCCAGCGCCAGTTCCAAAAGATGGTCCCCTTCAATGATGATGGGCTTCCCCTCCAACTCATGCTTCCAGGTTTCCAGTACCTTTTCTTCCAATCCATCCGGTATCGGCAGCACGCCATTAACTTTCACAATACCCCGTTCCGGCGCGACAAATGACTTCTCATCCCACTTGATCATATTCAATTCGCGAAGAATGCCCGATTGATTCAGTTGCTGCGCGATAAAGGGCCCCAGCCGCCGTTCATTTACAAACAAGGTCAGCCCAACGCTTCCCTTCGAGTACTCCGCGCCTTCCAGCAACGCAATTTCGCGCGGCAGCAGCTTCGCCAGAATGCTTTCCGGGTTGCTCGGAAGCCAAGAGGGCAGGGGCACCGCGTGCGCGGGCAGGTATTTCGGTACAAATGGGGCAAGTTTCTCGGGTTTAAGCACCACGCGGGCCCGTGTGTCCTTCGTGGCCAATTTCTCATGCGGCACGGCCGCCGCCTCAGAGATCCCATATTGACTGTTTAATTTCACATAGGCGACACCCGCCGTAATCACCGCCGCGGCCGCCAGAACCAGCAGCACCACTAATGCAATCAGACAACCCTTTTTCACGGTGCGTTCTCCTGTTCAAATCATGGGGGATTGAAAGAAACTCCACGCGTGATCCTAAGCAAACCGGCGGCTATTGTCAAACCGGCGGTTACTCCCCCAATGCGCGGCTCAACGCACCTTCAAATCCCGTAAGCACATAGTCCCCTTTCAACGTATGCGCATCCATCCATTGCGCTCCGCCATCAAACCTAAAATGATGCGCCTCCATCAGCACATCGCCCAGCCACTCCGCGGCGCCATTGACTGCTTCCTCCACCATCCCCGGCTGTGCTTCCTCCCCGCACCTCACGTTCACCTGAAAATGAACTTCATCATTTTTTGCCAGATCGCCCGTGATGGAAAGGTGCCGCACCAGCGGCAATGCCTGCGTCAATGTTTGTTGCAAGGTGTCTTCACACCACCGGGGGTACGCGGTGTTCAAGGCACCAAGCCATTGCATCAGTACCCCGTTTCCATTGTCCGCCGACAATTCCAGCAAATGTTTGCCCGATAGTGGGGGAGGGGGGAGGTCCTTCGCCGCCGGCCATTGTGCCGCCACCAAAGACTGCGTATCCTGTGGAATGGAAACCATCCCCTGGGTCATCAGCACGCCTTCGGCTTTCGGCGTCACCTGATAGGGCCGCCACTGCACGAAACGCAACACATGCAACAGGCGCGACTCGTTCAACGCCTCCATAAAATCATTCGGTTCCGGGCGCACATTCACAAAGAACGCGGCCGCCAGCGAATCCTCCGCCTGTTCTTCCAACAGCAGCGATATCTCGTATGGAAGACGGTGTATCCAATTGATCCGGATGGGCCCGCCCTGCATCGAACTCAGTTGGGGCACCCCCTTGATGAACCGCGTGCCCAATGGCGCCAGCGACGAAATATACCGCTGAATCCGGTATGGCTGAAACGTCAAACGCACCGCCGTGGCGCGCCCCATAAACGCCTCATGAGGCACCCGCCCAAACGTGGCATAAAAAAAGTAGAACCACGTGGCCGCCCCCGCGGCAAGGAGCATCACCATTGTGAAAAGCGCGGTATATAGACGTGCCCTTGTCATTATGGCTGTTCAGTGCCTCCACCGGACATACGCGTCCACCGGGCGCAATACCGCAAAGCCGAGCCGATCATAAAGACGCCGCGCCGGATTGTCCCGCGTCACGCCCAACACTATCCGCCGTAACGCATTTTGTGAAAATGACTGGGCCAACTCCCGCACCAGCATGCCGCCAACGCCCTGGCCTTGAAATTCCCGGTGTACCGCCACTTGGAGCACAAATCCCGTATGGGGCGCGATTTCACATCCGAAAACAACTCCCGCGCACCGCGCATCCCGTTCCAACACCCGCGCATACCCCAATTCCACCGGGCCAAGCCCGCCTGTCATCACCCGTTCAATAAAGGCCAGCGCATGAATCACATCAGACACCTCGAAATGAAGCCGCCGGCCCGGATGCCCCGTATATGCATCCACGATGCATTCGGCCGCCTCCACCCAATCCTCTCGCCGCAGGGGCCGCGACACCCCCCCCGCGCCCGCCGCCACTTCCCCCGCCGGCGCGCGCATAAGCTCCCGCGCGATATGCTCAAAACCAAGACGCATAAATGGTTCGTGCAGGTTCACCCGGCACAACGGTATACATTCCGCCACCATCCCCGTGGTTCCGTTGTTCCACAATGCCCGTACCAACGTTTCCACCAGCAAATCTTCCGCGCCCTGTCCCGCGTAGGCCTCCAGTACATGAATAAACGACACTTCCGCGGTGGTTTCATGCCGCAACCCGAAAATCATCCCCGCCATCCGGCTACCTTCGTACACCCCCAGGGCCACCACGTCCGGATGCGCGATATTTCCCAAAAACACCGCCCGTGCCCGCCGCTGATAATCCGCTTCCGCCTCCGGTTCGTAAATGGTTCCCAACCCTTTGCCAATTTCATGGATAAAGGCGTCAAAATTCTCCGGCAGCACATCAATGGGCCGTAGTGTCAGCATACATCCGCCTGTTGTTGCACCGCTTACGCACCCAGGATATCACAACAGCAACCACACAAAAAAAAAGGCAATCAACAATAGAATAATTGCCATCGCCCAGAAAAGGATTCCCCCAAACGGGCTTGTTTCATGGAAGGCGCGCACTTCAAACAGCACCTTGGGCAGGGTAATGATGTCCTTGAATCCGAACTGCTCCTTTCTGCCGATGGTCATCCAAAATTTTCCATCCTGGCCGCCGGGGATATACCCCACCAGAAAATACTGGCCCGCCTCCGTCACCACCGGCTCATGCGCCGCGAACAACCAGGAATCCGTCCCCGTGAACTGTTCATAAAATTCTTCAGGCGTCTCGTCATCCGTGGCAAACACAATTCCGCCATATCCCTGGGGCACCGCAAACGGCACTTCCACCGCCGGTAATCCCGGCCCCAGCAGCGCCATTGCCGGACGCAATGCCGCATACCGTTCTATCTTGGGAACCCCGGCCTGGAGAAACAGCTTGGTATTCGCCTCCAGATGAAATGTAAACCACAACTCCGGCTTCTCCGCCGTGCGTTCATGGTACGCCACCTGGGAAATGGACGGTTCCGCGATGCTATACGCCGTCGTGGCCGTCGTCGGCCCGCCATCCACCACAATCGGCTTGTGCGCCCAGCACGTTCCCGCCGCCGCAAGCAACGCCAGCCAAACACCTGTCCGCATCATCCTGTGCTTCATAAATACCGGTTCCTTTCTTTATTTTGTTTGTTTTCCGCGAAGAAACATTTCCGTCATATACGGGAAATGGTCTGATGCCATTTTCGTCACGGCTGTTGAGACCATGCGGGAAAACACCACCTCGAATTCACTCGATACAAAAATATGGTCGATGCGCGCACGTTCTCCATGAGTCTTTGGAACCCCCGCTTTGCCGAGGGCATCCTGATAGTCCGCCGCAATCTTCGCGACTCCCGGTTGATCAATTCCCTCATTGAAGTCTCCCGCCAGTATCAACGGTTCCTGCCCAACCGCTTTCAAAAGGGCTTCCACCTGTTGTGCGCGCTCGGTTTCATTCAGGCCAAGATGCGTGTTCAATATCTGAACATTCCCCGCCGGGGTCTTCACCACCGTCTTGAGACAACCCCGGGGTTCCGCATTGTTGGGATTGGGAAGGGGTATGTTCTCGTGCGATACCATCTCCAGCCGGGTCAGGGTGGCATTGCCGTATTCGCCGCCCCCAAAGGCATAATTGTTCTCAAACACCACAGGCATCCCCAACCGCTTCGACAACTCCGCCGGAAAATCCAACTGCTGGCTGCGCGGCTGATTGCGGTCCACTTCCTGAAGGCATACGACATTCGCATTGGTGTCGCGAATCACCCCCGCGATGCGGTCCAAATCAATCCGTTGGTCCCGTCCCTCGCCATGATGAATGTTATACGTTAACACCCGCAACGGCACTGTCCCGGCATAGGATGCGAGGGCCTGCAACAAGCATACGCTTACACTGAATAGTGCCCATCCCACGGCACACATCTCCTCTTCAGCGGCTTACCGCCAACCTCATTTTTCACGCTTCTGGAAACAACGGCTACAGAATGGTTATTTCCAGCAATGAATCCGTCCGCCGCACCGGAAACGGAACCACCGGCTTCTTCGCGGGCCCCGACAGCACTTGTCCCTCATACGAATACGTTGATTTTCCCACACTGCAACATTGAATCGTATTCGACTCCGGCACCGGGTCCAAGCGCCGTCCGCCATGCCCGCATTGATTGCAGAACGCATAAAATTCCCCGTCGTCCCCGTGCACCACCAATACCCGCTTCGGCAACGCCGCGCCTTCAAGCCGTACCGCCGTTCCTGGGTTCAACAATTCCGGCGCGCGCGTCAAGTCCAATACCACCCGGTCTTCGGAAAAGGACCAGCACGAAGCATCGAGCGGGGGAGAGGTCACCGGCTTTCCCAACAGACGCTGCCAAAAACTTCGCTTCAAGGTTTTTACCGCCATTGGCCGTTCTCCTTTCTACTTCGCTGCTTTAATTTTCATCTCCTTCGCCAGCGCGGCCCCCTCGCGTTTGTTCGTCACCTTGCACACCGAATACTCCGGCTCCACGCTCGTCACCGTCAATTTGCCCACCGCCTTCTGGCGGTGCGCTATCACCTTGCCACCCACCTCCACCGGGTCGCCTTCCACATAGACCGTGAATTCCTGGCCCACTTTGACGCCGTGTTTCTGGCCCAGATTGATCAATACCGCATTTTCATCGCTTGCATCCGCGATCAACCCCTGCACTTCCCGGCCGCCCGCCAGCTTGTTCACCAATTCTCCCGCCACCGCGTCCACCGTAAGCGAGGGATTCCCCTCGTTCACCGGTTGTGAGGTCTGCATCGCGATGGCCGTGGTCTCCGTGTCCACCATCCGCACGTACATCATCAAATCCTTGCCCATCCGGCCAAAATCGATGAATCCCAAATACCCCGCCGACAACACCTGCCCCAAGCGCCGTTGCGTATCCGGATTGGCCAGTTCCGAACTGCCCAGATTCAGTTCCTGCAGCAGTTTATCCAGCATCTGACGTTCCACCACGCTGATCCCTTCATTCGCCTGGAGCCGCGCTTCGATTTCCCGCTGCAACACCACGTCCGTGCCCGCGCGTTCAAAAAACACGGAGGCGTTCGCCGCCGACGGCAGCAGCGCCACCACCAGCGGGCGCGTGGTCCACGAATCCGACGGCTTTCCCGCCGCCGCCTGTTTCATTTCCTGAAACCGCTTCGATAAATCCGCGATTTGCGAACGAATCAATTCACCGCGCTTTACATCATTCGCCTGCTGCAATTCCTCCCGCACCTGTTTCAGCATCAATGCCGTCAGGTCATCGCTCCGAACCGCCGCCGCCTTTTGAAGCGTTTCTTCCGCCTTTTTCAGATCGCCCTTTTCCCGGTGCGCCGCCCCTTCATTGCTCAACGCCACCACATTATAGTGGTCCAAGGCCACGGCCTTCTGGTAGGTTCCTATCGCCGCATCCGCATTGCCCTGCTGCTGCTGAACACGCCCCTGTAAATTCACCGCTTCCGACTTCTGCCAATTCGCCGCGGGTTGTTCCACCGCTGTTTGAAGCGTGGCCGCCGCCTCATCGGCCTTCCCGTCCTTTAACAACGCTTCCGCTTTCACCGTCTGCGCATATCCATCATTCGGGGCTTCCGCGGCGATCTTGATGGCTTCATCCGTTTTTCCCTGTTCCAACGCCACCGCCGCCAAGCCGCTTTTCGAGTCAATCTGGCCGAATTCCTTTTGGGCTTCGTCCAGTTTCCCGTCCGCCATGTAAATAAAGCCCTTCAATTCTCCCGCCGCCTTGGGATTTTCCCCGGCGGCCACCGCCTCATCCGCCACCGCCAGCGCCTCCGCCTTCCGCTGCTGATACAGATTCTCCGCCACTTCCTTCAATATCTGCGCCTGCCCCGAACCGCCGCCCACCAGCACGCGTTCAATCGTCTTGTCCGCCGTTATGAACAAGGTCAGCGGAGGCGCGGTCACCTCCTGAATCCATGCGGCATCCTTCATGCCCGCCGTATCCACCACCGCATATTGGATATTGAGCCGTTGCGCGAAATCTTTCAACGCCGCCTCATCGTTCTTCATGCCCAATGCCACAATCTTCACCTTGTCCTTGCCGTACTTGGTGTCCAGCAGGCGCAGTTTCGCCGCGATTTCTTCCCCCGTATCCACGGAGAAGAAATACAAGATAATCAGATAGGGCTGTTGTTGGGCGATGGCGTCCAAATCCACCGACTTGCCAAAGATGTCCATGGTTTTGATGGCCGGCGCGGGCTTGCCCTGGGCAAGCTGGGCCTCCGCCACAAAACCAACCGCCATGGATAGAACTACGAGTACCGCCACTACATAATAGGTGCGCATGGATATTCTCCCCTTGCTTGTACCATCGAATTCTGCAACTTTTCCATTTATATTATAACACGTGTCCAGTAATTTGCCGTATCAATATAACGCAAATACCTGGGCGCGCAAAGGATTCTTGTTTTCCGTCAGCGTGCGTTCCACCGGTTTTCCATTGACGACGCCCTCCAATTTATACGATACAGACTTCAAATTTGCCGGAATTTTCAATAAAACCTGGCCGTCACCGTCCGTCGTACCCGTTTCCAGCGTTTGCTTGGTGGCATCATCCACTACCGTCACTTTTACTCCCGCCAATCGCTTAATCTGTTCCTTGCCCTCCAATTCCGCCGCCTTGGCGGTCAAAGGGTCCGGTGCATCAGGCGCGGTGGATTCCCGGGCCAACCGGGCCGCATCAATGTCGGTGTACGTTAGGGTGTCTTGGGCGGCATATACTTCCACCAACACTTTCGCTGTCTCTTGCAAAGAAGGGGGAGGCGCCGCCACCAAGTCTTTGCCCGCATTGACAGTGCCCGTCGTTACTTTCGGGGGTTCCGGGGACGCTGCCGGGGTCGTCCGGCCACTGCTCCGCATAATCCCCAACACCATCACCGTCAGCACCAACACCGCCACACCGCCCGCCCATACCGCTTTCGGAACTCCTTTTTTCGGTGGCGCCGGCACCGGCGCCGCCGCACCAACCGCTGGTGGCGGCCCTTGGGATACCGTGGTGGCCGTTGTTCCCGCCACAGGCGCCGGAGCGCTTCCGGGAACCGTGGCCCCCATCGAAGCCGCCGGAGTCACCCCCGCCATAACCGTCTTTTCGCTGTCAATAGTAGTCTGTTCTTCAAGCATCAACACCGCGGGATTAGGCATGGCCTTCACGCTCTCCAGCAATGCCGCCGCCATGACGCGCCCGTCCGGATACCGCTCCTGCGGCCGCTTGTGGAGTGCTTTCATAATCACCCGGTTCAGGGCGTCCGGAACCGCATAATTCAGCTCTTGCAACGGAACGGGGTCCGTTTTGATGACTTTGTGCATCACCGTGCTCAAGGCTTCCCCGGAAAACGGTTTTTCGCCCGTCAGCAACTCATACAGCATCACCGCCACCGAAAACAGGTCCGCGCGCCCATCCACTTTCTGGCCCATGAATTGTTCCGGACTCATGTAGTGCGGCGTTCCGATCATGGCGCCGTCCTGCGTGAGATTGGAGTCGCTCACATGCGCTATCCCGAAATCGGCGATTTTCAAATGTCCGTTCGGAAGCATCAGAACATTCGCGGGCTTGATGTCCCGGTGGACGATCCCCTGATCATGCGCCGCCGCCAGCGCTTCGCATATCGTGGCCCCCATTCGCGCGATGTCCTCCACGGAAAACCGGTTCCGGTCTTCTATCGTCTTCCGGAGATCATGGCCCTCCAGGAATTCCATCGCGATATACGCCATCCCGCCTTCCTCATCCGCGTCATAAATCGTGATGATATTCGGATGGTTCAGCGCCCCGGCGGCCTGCGCCTCCCGCAGGAACCGCTTCATCATCTCGTCCGCCATGGTCGAGGCCGCCATTACGTCCCGCCGGGCCGTCTTGATCGCCACGCGCCGCCCGATATTCGGGTCCCGCCCTTCATACACCACCCCCATCGCGCCTTTGCCCAGTTCCCGGACAATCTCATAGCGCCCCAATTTTTTCGGAGTTTCCTGGTCCGCCAAGGTCCGATTCCTTTTACGGTTGCTGTTTCAGTTTCATTATCCACCCCCGCACTTCCTCTGCGTCGGAAGCCTGCGGAGATAGTTTCAAATAGGCCTCAAAGTGCTCGATGGCCTCTTTTGAGCGTTTACCGCTGGCGTACGTCAACGCCAGATTATAGTGCGCGGGCGCATAATCCGCTTTCAGCGCCAAGGCCTTCTCAAACGACGCCACCGCCTCCTCCAGCCGGTTTTGAACCCGCTGCGCTTCGCCCAGATCATTATACGATTGCGGCGCGTCCGGTGTCAGTTCGAGCGCCTTCTCAAAACACGCCTGCGCCTCCGAATAGTCCTTCTGGTGAAAATAATACCGTCCCAGATTGCGCGGCACTTCCACGGCCTGCGGGCGAAGCTCCCCCGCCCGCTGGTAGGACGTCTTCATCAACTCCGCGTTGCCCATGGCCGCCGCCACCACGCCCTGGTTAAACCACGCCTCATAGAAACTGGGCAATAACTGCACCGCCAGCCCATACGCTTCCAGTTTCTTTTCCGGCTCCTTCAGCGTTATCCCCCGGTTATAGGCTTCCAACGCCCGCAATTCCTTCTCGCCAATCCCCTCCCTCGGCGTCAACATCCCTTCTTCATCCAAATGGGTGGAAGAGGAACCGGGAACATTTACCCCATGCCGCTTCAACACATCGTATGCATTGTTCACTCGATTGATCACCGTCACCCAGTCTTCATTTTCGAGTTTGCCGATGATCATGCCCACCAAGAGCCCGTTGCGATCAAATACCGGCCCCCCGCTCGACCCCGGGCTCGCCCGCAAATCCGCCTGGACCACCGGATAGCCCCGGTAGGTCCGGTTGGTGTTCGACACCATCCCCGACACCACCGAGAAATCCAGGCTTACCGGAGTGGCAATCGAGACCAGCGGTGAGCCGCTGCGCAGACTCGTGGCGTCGCCCAATGGCACCGCGGAAGGAAACGTGCGCTCGGCCTTCAACAACGCAATCTCCTGCGATTTCTCCAGTTCCACCACGGACACCTTACAACTCTTGCCATCCGAAGTTTTTGCGGTAATATCCTTCACCCCCGCTATCTGGTGCGCCGTCGTCAATATCAAGCCATCCGGGTGAACGCAACACCCGCTGCTCTGTACCTGTGCGCCATTTTCTTCTCGAATTCCCAATAACACCACCACCGCCCCCTCATTACGCCGCACCACACCCTCCACGTCCACCGGATCAACAGCCCACCCTGCTTGGGCCATCGCCCCAATCACCAACAACATCCTCGAAGCGCGTAGCATCCCTCGCCTTTCATTGTCCTCTCACTTAATAATAGGCTACATCCCCTCAAGAACGCAATCCCGTTTACTCCCCCTATTTACCCCTCATCAACGGTTTATTGACCGCCCAACGCTTTTGGGTAGCGTTAGAAAAAGCTTTATGGGCCGGGGCAATAATCATCCTCCGTGGCTTCGGTGGGACAGTAATGATAGCCGCCGGAATTGAAGAATTGGATCACACGGAGCAACTCCGACAGGCCAATGTGCCAATCGCGGACGTTATAGTCCATATCCAGGGGGGTGCAGGAGGTATCGCCAGGGCCGGGCGCATACCCGTCTTCTGTCCCTTCTTGACAGTGCAATCCGTCCGAATTAAAGAACTGGATCACCCGCAATAATTCCGACAGGCTGATGATGTGGTTACACTCTTGATCAAGGCTATAACATCCATCCTCCCCCTCTCCTTCCTCCGGTGAACCTTCGGAGGGCACGCCCTCTCCCTCCTCTGGTGAACCTTCGGAGGGCACGCCCTCTCCTTCCTCCGGTGAACCTTCATTGGGTACGCCTTCGCCCTCCTCCGGTGAACCTTCATTGGGTACGCCTTCGCCTTCGGCAGGAGTGCCTTCGCCTTCGATAATGCCTTCTCCTTCACCCTCAGAGGGGGCGCCTTCGATAATGCCTTCTCCTTCACCTTCAGTGGGTACGCCTTCGCCCTCAATAGTGCCCTCTCCTTCTCCTTCGGCAGGTGTGCCTTCGCCCTCAATAATGCCTTCGCCCTCGATAATGCCCTCGCCCTCGATAATGCCCTCGCCTTCGCCTTCGGCGCTGGGTTGTACTTCCACGGCGCCAATGTCCACGATGTCCTCATAGATACGGACAAAGTCCGGGCCGCGTTGGTCGTAGAAGGGAGGGCCGTCGAAGGGGGGATTGGTGATTAAGGAATTGAGGCCGGCGTTGATGGCGGGGCTGCCGGTTAGGGGCAGGCAGGTCAGGGTGGGGCCGCCATTGTCCTGGAGAGGCCCCAGCTTCGCATCAAGAGGGCTGGCCGTGGTGCCGACCTGGTCATTGGTTCCGGTAAAGCCCGTGCTGCCATCGCCTATGCCTATCAGGTTGCCACCCAAGCTAACTACCGTGCCCCCGACATCTTGTGCCTGATTGCTATGGTCGATATTTCCGGCAATAATAGTGTTGCCAATTTTCGGAAAATAGGATGTTGAAAGTACTGCCAAGCCACCACCTTTTCCAGATCCATTTTGGTCTGAATCACATTGATTGGCCAGGAGGGTGCAGTTGATTACTTGAATGTTTTCATTCCCGGCGTTGATTACAAGTCCACCACCATCCAATTTTGATATATTTCCGTAAAAAGTACAGTTTAAAATAGTTGATGTTGTAGCAGTTTTACTTACAAATAAACCACCACCACGCGATTTTGCAACATTATCAGAAAATTCACATCCACTGGCCCCAAAAGAGCCTTTAGCGCTTATGATTGAAGTGATCCCCAAAAACTGGACAGTTATCATGGTGTGTTATTACGGGTTAAGG
>CAYYRW010000006.1:0-50653 GCA_964474205.1 uncultured Nitrospirales bacterium
CCAAGATATTTTCTGCAGGATTTCCGTTTTGTGCGGTATATCCATCAATAATAGTAATATTCATTTGCGGATTGCGGTCGTCGCGATTGCTTTCCGTGCCTAAAAAGCCGCCATATAGCGAAAGGTCATCGTCAAGAGTCACTGCCCCATTTCCTGCACGGTTTTCATTATACAACCCCTGGGCCACCCAGATTTCGTCTCCTGCGGCGGAGGCGTCAATGGCGGGTTGGATGGTTTGGAAGGCGGTTTGCCAGGAAATGCCGTTACCGCCGGAGGGTGCATTAATGTCCACGTACCACACGGCGGCGTGTGCGGAAGAAAAGCACAGAAGGCAAAAGCATCCAAACCCGAACCGGCTTACTCGTTTCATGGCAGTAACCCCTCTCACAAAACTGTATCACCTCTACATTCCGTAGTATACGCGTTCGGGGTGTTTTGTGCAAATGGTTTTTGTTTCGTGTCTTTCGTGGTTCCCAGCCGGAGGCCTCATTGACCGGCGAAGCTGAGCAGGCATTCCAGAATTTGTTTGCGGGCGTCATCGGCCACGGAACGATTATCGCCTTCGTGCAGCCAGGTAATATTGGCGCTGACGGCGCACACCTTGCCGGGCAATTCGTTTAGTAACGCGCGGGCGCCTTCCAACGGCGCGCCGGCAATGCCTTTATCGGAAGCCTGTTGAATGGCGTCCTGAAGCATCGCCAGGTATTCGTAGTCCTCGACCCCTTCCCTGCAGGCCTCCATCTGTTTCCCGGCGGTTACCGTGGTGGCATCAAGAAACAGTGGCGTGTACGCGGCACGCGGCAGCAGGTATTCATTCCAGGAGGAGGTGCCGCCGCCGTCGCCAAAGGCCCAGAAATACGAGGCGGTCATCCCATAGAGCCAGCACTGCCAGGGCTGAAGGCGGTAATACCGGTAGGGGTCCAGAAGCCGCGCCGGACCGCTGCACGAATAGAATTCGAGCGTGGTCCCCGTTGCCTGCAACTGCTTGAACACATCCCGGTAGGCATTGTCAGCGTTTAAGAATATTTGCCGGTTGGGGCACAAGACGTGGCAGGCCGAAAGCATTTCAGGAAGCGCTTTATTCATATCATGGTAGATGGGGTCTTCCCAGACCCGTATCCCGGTGTTTGCCGCGCGGATGATCTTGGCCCACGCCAGAATAATGGCATCGTGATCCTGCTCCCGCGGTTCGTCCACCAGCAACCAAGCCAGTTGTTCCGGCTGAATCCCCATCGACCGGGCATGTTCCGCCCAGAACAGAGTCCAAGCGGCCACGGCCTTTTCAAACGGGGGCGTGTTCATGGCGAACGAAGCAAATTTTGCGTGTACCGATGGAAAGACACAATATTGCGCCGCACCGGGCCATAGCTTCACCCACGCATCAAACGCGGAGGTATCCGGCGGCGTGGTCATGGCGCCGGAGGCGTCATAGGTTCCGGCGGTCAACACCGCGCCGGTGGCCCAGGGCGAATCCACAAAATGCTCGCGCAAATGGCGGATAAAGGTCTCTTTGTTTTCCTGCGTGACCTCATACATCTTCGGGCGATCCGTATAATCCCATCCGCCCATGTGCAGGCGGGGTTTATCCGGAAAACGCATTGGATAGAGCTTCAGCATGACTGGAACCGTGAATTTTTGCCCCTCCCCTTTCAATTCGATGGTCCCGTCATAAGTGTTGGCATCAAGATCGACGGGATGAAACGTGAGCCATACCTGGCGGGTCATTCCGGAAGGCACGGTTATCCGGTAACCCTCCTCTGTTGAACGCGCTTCCGGCAGGGCGGCCGCCACAGGTTTTCCATCCCGTGTATCGGTCCACATCACTTCATGCACCTGGATATAGGAAGGCTTTGGGCCTCCGGGAAGACCGTTAAAACGCAAATACAATTCAACATCATCCTGGCGGGTATTGCTGATGTTAAACGCCCCCGCGCGGTATTCATTCATCATCATGAGCATCTCGATGCGCGGATTCCCCGTTTTTGGCAGGCTTCCGGTTAAGGGCAAGGGATCCCAAGGATTGTTTTGCCAAAGCACGAGGGGAGGATTTCCTTGTGCCTGCCAGAGGCGCGCCTGAGCACGAAACACCTTGGCATGCAGCGGATTCAAGGGAAGGAGGGCGCGGAAATCATCTCCGCCCTGAAACGCCAGCACTTCCGCCGCTTCGGAAATCGCGTCCAATTCTTTCATGAGGTGTTTTCTCGCGCGTTTGCGAATATTCGAGGAAAGTGCATCTTTAGAGATGGCGTTCGCATCCCGCGTGATTCTGCGCCGAACCGCGTCCCGGATGCGCGTTTGCTCCTGATAGTCCTTGGCATCCGCATACGCAGGCCCTGGAAGCGAGGTATCCATCCAGCCCGGCTCACCGGCATAGACTTCAATTTCGTCCACGAAGATAAAGGGTTCCGCTTGAACCATGAATGCCACATAGCGCCCCCAGGTTTTCAGTTCATCCGTCCAGAACCGATGCAGCGCATACCCATCGGTAGCAGGGGTGCGATGTTTTTTACTGATTGCAGCCAAATCGCCGATTTCATGGAATTTTTTATCCTCGCCCGCCACCAGAAGGATTATCTTTTCCGGCCACTGAACCCCCGCCACGCCGGCCGCCGTGTTGTACGACACCCCGCGAATGGGCTGAGCCTTTCCGAGGTCCATCACGATGACGGGCAGGCACCCCGACCATCCCACCGTGCTCTTTTGCGTCCAAAAATGCCCTTCCGTATAGACACCATCCGTGAGCTGCGTGGCGTCTCCGGCATCCGTGCAATGCGCATAGGCCGGTGCGGGTGTCAGGGTATAGGCGGCGCCTCGCGCGATATTGATCAACGGGGTTTCAGGAGCTTCAACGGCACCCCATGCCCCTGCCATCGCCACAATCAGTACTAAACAACCTATTCGCATGCGCTTTCCTTTCCATTTTTCCATTGAACCTTCAGTCTATCATAATCCGGCCCTTCACACGACGGCATAAAACGATTCGCGCCTCCGCCGAGCCCATTTCCCGGAAATAGGCCCGTTTCTTTCATGGTTTCCCTTTATGATAAAGTCGTGCTTCTGAAAAAGAGCATCAAGGAGAAGTCTTTATGCTGGCGGAGGAACTGCGGAAGAGTGTAACGGGAAAGATGGAGACCTCCCGGTCCAAGCGGTATTGCGTTATTGCGTGCCACGTGTTGTGGCGGGAGATATGTCATTTTGCCGTGGAATCCGAGAATGTCTTCTTTTTCCGTTTCCTGAAACAGGGCCTGCACGATACCCCGGAGCTTCTGCGCACGGAATTACAGAACGTTATCGATGAGGAAGACGGAAAACATGACGCCTTGCTGATTGGCTATGGCCTGTGCAGCAACGGCCTTCAGGGGATTTTGGCGCGGACCACGCCGCTGGTTTGTGTACGTGCGCACGATTGCATCACGTTTCTCCTCGGCTCGAAAGAACGCTACCGCGAGTATTTCGATTCCCATCCCGGTACGTATTGGTACAGCCCGGGCTGGATTGAAGATTGCCCCATGCCCGGCCAGGAGCGCTATGAAGCCGCGTTGAAGACTTATACCGAACTGTATGGGGAAGACAGCGCCAAGTATCTCATGGAAGCCACGGAAACCTGGATTAAAAACTACGGGCAGGCCTGTTACGTTGATCTGGGCGTGGGGGGGAGTGAGTTCCACCGCGCGTACACGCGCCGGTGCGCGGCGTGGCTGGGGTGGGGCTGTGATGAACAACACGGCGATCCCGGGCTGACGCGCCGGTGGCTGAATGGTGAATGGGACGATGCCGCGTTTCTGGTGGTTCAACCCGGAGAAACCATCGCACCGTCATTTGATGAACGCGTCATTGAAGCACGGCCTGTGTAAACGCCCGCCACCCGCCGAAGTTCACGTGCCGGAAAACGCGGCTACGACTGCGCCAAGTCCAAGGCCAGCCGGGGAATGCGGCTCAGGGGCACGACATGATCCACGCCGCCGCGCGCAATGGCTTCCTTGGGCATGCCAAACACCACGCACGAGGCTTCATCCTGCGCGATGGTCAGCGCGCCGTTATCGTGCATTTCCTTCATGCCATCCGCCCCGTCGCCGCCCATGCCCGTCATAATGACGCCCACCGCGTTGCGCCCGGCATACCGGGCCACCGACTTGAACAATACGTCCACGCTGGGCCGGTGGCGGGTAACCAGCGGCCCCGCTTTAACTTCCACATAATACCGCGCCCCCGAGCGGCGCAACAGCATGTGGTAGTTGCCGGGGGCTATCAGCGCCTTGCCCGGAATAACGGTATCGCCATTCGCCGCCTCCTTGACTTCAATGGCGCACAACCCGTTCAGGCGGTCCGCAAACGACCGCGTAAACAGTTCGGGCATGTGCTGCACGATCACAATCCCCGGGGCATTCGCGGGCAGGGCCGTCAAGACATCCGTCAACGCCTCCGTGCCGCCCGTCGAGGCGCCCATCGCCAGTACTTTATTCGTGGTGCGCGTCATCGCCAAGCGCTCCACCACCGCCTTGGTGGCCGATTTATCCGCCAGCCGTTTTTTCACCGACACCCCCGCCGCCGCCTTGATCTTGTCAATCAACTGCACCGACATGTCGCCCACGCTGTAGGCCGCGCCCGGTTTGCACATGACATCCACCGCGCCCACCTGCAAGGCCTCGAGGGCCACTTCGCCTCCGGCCGGGGTCAGGGAGGACACAATAATCACCGGTAACGGATAGTGTTGCATGAGCTTCCGTAGGAAGGTAAGTCCGTCCATGCGGGGCATTTCGATGTCGAGCGTCACCACATCCGGCTTTAATTCAACAATTTTGTCGCGCGCCACGTAGGGATCGGGGGCGGTTCCGATCACTTCGATTTCCGGATCCCGGGCCAGTTCCTTTGTAAAGACCTGCCGGACAGTGGCGGAATCATCCACAATCAATACGCGAATCGGACGATTGGAAGCCATAAGTGCACCCTCTATGCGCGCAGTTCAAGCTGAAGCATCACCAATTCATCCTCGACAAGAAACGCCACCGTCTTCGGCGACGCCCGCCACGCCTGCCATTCCTCGCAGGAAAAGGCCACCGCCTCCGGCACCGACAAATCAAAAATCACCTGGTCGCCCGCCATCGCGGTCAAGAGGTTCCCGCAGGTGATATTCAACAGTTCCTTGAGCGAGTCCGTGGCGGCGGCGTCGGTTTCCGCATCCTCCACATCGAGGCCCAGCACATTGGCGGCCAGTTCCTGACACAGGGCGATGGGCATGGCCAACGACAACTTGCCCCGGATGGACCCCACAAATTCCATGGAGGCGCAGAGGCAGGGTCCCGGTTCACTGGGCGGCCCGGCTTCTTCAAGCGGGTCGCCAAAAAGAAAGGCATATTGTTCCAGCACATGGGTAAAGGTTTTTTTCAGCAGGTCCTCGGGCTTGGTTTCGGCGCTTTCGGCCTGGGCGGGTTCTTCGGCATGGGGCCCGAGAATGTCTTCGACCACGGTGCGCACCATCTCGGGCGTAAAGGGCTTGCGAATATAGGCCCGCACCCCCTGGGCTTTCATCTGCTCGATGCGTGCCGCGCTGCCTTCCGTGGAGACCACCACCACCGGTATGTTCCGCAATACGTCCTCGCGTTGCATCTGATGGATCATTTCGATGCCGCCCATGACCGGCATGTTGATGTCGGAAAACACCAGATCGATCCACTGTTCCTTCATGACCGCCAGGGCTTCCTGCCCATTGGCGGCGGTATGAATGGCTCCGATGGCAACCCCGGAGAGTTGCAGCGTTTTCGCGATCACGGCGCGAACCGTCGCGGAGTCATCGACCACAAGTATGTTCAAGGCCATAAACGTCAACTCCCCTTCCTGCCGTTAATCAGCTCTCGTGCCGCATCCAGTCCATCCATCATTTTGCACAACACCTTTTCCGCTTGCGCCGGTTTCAGCTTCAACCGGTCCCACACCGCCGGAAATGCCCGGTAATGCAGGCCGTCAATGCCGGAGCCCACTCCGCTCTCAATCGCCACCTGGTCCGCCACATGGATCAGGTCCACCAACAGGGAAGACCCGGTCACCGACTCCGGTGTATGATGATACCGTACCGCCTCCACCAATTCATAGGGCAGATTCCAATGCTCCAACAGCACGCTTCCCACTTCGGGGTGGCTCACGCCGAGGATTTGATGTTCCGCTTCTTCAAACGGCACCCTGCGGGTAAAGGCCACTTCCAAAATCGGCTCCACATCCACCTCCAAAAACGTCCCAAGAACCACTTTGCCCAAATCATGCAGCATCCCCGCCGTGAAGGCATACCGCGGGGGCGCCTGCCCCAATTCCTCCGCCAACGCCTCGGCGCCCACGGCCACCGCGATGGAGTGTTCACTCAACTGCCCGGCGGCCAGATCATAGCCCCGCACGGGCTGCCCGACCAAGGGGGCGGTGGAAGCCGCCACCACCAACTCGACCACCCGGTTCATTCCCAGGCGCACAATCGCCTCCTGCAAGGAGCCAATGGCACGAACCCCCACAAAATACGCGGAATTGGCCATTCTCAGCACATTGGAGGTCAGTCCGGGATCATATTCCACGGCGGACACCAGGTCTTGGATGGGCAAATCGGGTTGTTGCACCATCTCAAACAGGTGCGGCACGACGGCGGGCATGGTGGGCACCTTTTGTAATGCGCGCATGATCGCTTCACGGCGCTCTTCCGGGTGGTGCGCGGACTGAAGCGATGGATTTGGAGTATTTTGAATATCAGGCATGGTTCACGCCAGCTCCCATTCTTTGCCTCCGGAACGAATCACCGTGCGCCCGGTATCCAGGTAAAGATACAGGGTCCGGGCAATCGTTCCGCCGGTGTCCTCGGCGGCAATTAGAATGTTGTTTTTCCATAATACCTTGCGCAAGACCGTAAAGTTGCGTTCACCGATATTAAACGTCCCCTGCTCATCCAGCAGCCTGGCCGCGCCGGCGACTTTGGCCACCATGCGGCGCATTTGGCCACCGTGATCAATCATTGATTGGATGAGTCTGGGCACACCGACGTCGGTGAACATCTCCGGAACCTGAGCCGCCTTCACGGGATCAATCTTGGACAACGGCAACATGCAGTGGATCATCCCGCCCAAGCGGAGCACAGGATCATACAGCGTCAGTCCCACGCAGGATCCCAGCGAATAGGTGACCAGCACGTCGTCCGGCTGGTCCGCTATCCGCAACTCCGATATGCCTACCGTATACTGCACTGTGTTCTCTTTCTTCCTCGTTTGCGCATTAACCAAAGCATTACCCGTTCCCCGTCCGGCGGAACCGCCGCCGGGGAGACGGCTATTGCATATTCAACTGTTATTTCACATACACCGAGGGCCGCACGGACTTGAACTTGCTCAGCATGCCCGTCAAACTTTCCGCGTGCCCCACGATCAGGTAGCCGCCCGGTTTGAGCAGGCGGTATATTTCCGAAAGAAGATTCTTGCGGACCGTGTCATCAAAATAGATCATGACGTTCCGGCAAAGGACCACATCAAAGGGCCCTTTCATGGGAAAAGGCGGCGTGGACAGGTTCAGCCGCTGAAACACGACCATCTGTTGCAAGGCGGGTTTCACGGTGTATACCGGGCCATCCTCGCCGCGTTCCTGGGTAAAATAGCGGTCCCGCAATACTTTTGAGACCGGCTTTACCTTGTCTTCGTTGTACCGGCCCTCCCGGCATTTCTGCAGCACCCGCGTCGAAATGTCCGTGGCGAGAATCTTTGCATCCACGCTCATTCTGCTGAACAATTCGCTGAGGATGATGGCCAGGGAATAGGGTTCTTCGCCCGTGGAACTGGCCGCGGACCAGAACCGGAACCGGGTCTGGCCTTGGTCCAGCCATTCCTGCACCTTTTCCTCGATAAACCGGAAATGGGCGTCTTCCCGGAAGAAACTGGTCACATTGGTGGAGATGACATCCAGCAATTGGACAATTTCCTCCCCCGTGGAATCCTTCATGACCCGGTCCAGGTATTCCTTATGGTCCGTCATCTTCAGCGTCCGCATCCGCTTTCCCACACGTGCGGACACCAGGGCCTCTTTTCCCGGCCCCAGCGTGATTCCGCTCTTTTCGTAGATAATCTCCCGGAACTTGTTAAAGGTTCTGGCGTCCATCGCGTTTACCCGATCACTAACGTTTCCTTGGTATTTTCGGCCATCGTGCGCCACTTCGGCACACGGCCTATGCCGTGCCGGCCTTGGCCAGCAGTTCCTGTATCTTCGCCACAATCGTCGCGGGCTCAAACGGCTTGATGATGTAATTGCTCGCACCTGCCTTCAGTGCATCGATCACCCGGCTCTTTTCCGCTTCCGTCGTCACCATCACAATCGGCATGGTTTTGCCCAGCGCACGAATCTCGCGGACCGCGTCTATCCCCAGCATGTTGGGCATGTTCCAATCCATCAAAACCAGCCCATACTCGGATTGTTTCGCGGCGTTTACCGCTTCGAGTCCGTCAGAGGCCTGGTCCACCTCGGTGATATTCGCACGGGCCAAGGCGCCGATCAGCACTTTACGCATTACCGCGGAATCATCCACTACCAAAGCCTTCATGCTCCGTTCCCTTTCTTTGCGTCAATCTTCATGGTGACCCGCATGGCAAACGATCCCAAATCGCTTTCAAACCCCACCTCGATCCACGTGGTCTTGATGGGATAGTCCAGGCTGAAGCTGTTGCCGCGCACAACGGTGGGCAGGCTGAGCTCAATCGGCGGCCCGTCCTCGATCTTGAACCGCGCTTTCGCGCCGCCCGCCACAATATTCACGGTTTCGGCTATCGCGTCCGACACCGTGTCATCCATGACCCGCAATTCCGTTCCCAGCAAGCGGTTGGCAATGCCCAGCGCGGTGGCCACGGGAAACGCCAGCGCCACCATGCCCTGCGCGGGCCCGCTCAGGCCGATCAGCGCCACGATATCGCGCGGACCCGCCGAATCGCTTTGCGCCAACCCCACGTTTCCCCGCCGGATCGACGAACTCAACATGGTTTTGAACAACTCATACGTACTCTCAATAAACGGATTTATGTATTCGACTTTCACAACGGCTTCTCCTCAGTTATAATCACCGTTCATCATCGCTTTCGTGCACGGCGCATCCCGCCATACGTTTATTGCTTTTCAATTGCATCCATGGAACAGGTCCCTTGTACGCAAGAACCGCATCATGCCTCAACTTTATTTCACCGGCCATCAGGCCGATTCACCGAGTAGGGGGACAATCTTTTCACCGCCGGCCAGTTTCACCAACCCGCCCACATCCACAATGAGCCCAACCTGCCCATCCGGCATAATGGCCCCGCCGGCAATGCCTTGAATGCCTTGCAGGGCTTCGCCCAACGATTTTATCACGATCTGCTGCTCCCCCAGAATCTCGTCCACCAGGAGGCCGGTGCGCTTACCCTCGTCCTCGACCACCATCACGATGCCCTCCTGAATCTCCGCCACCGCATCCTCGACCGTAAACAAGCGGGCCAGACGGAACAGCGGCACCAAGTTGCCCTGAATTTCCACCATCTCGCCCTGGCGGACCACCGTGGTGATCTGACGGCGTTCCGGGCGAATGGACATGACAATCGAAAGGGTGGGAATGATATACCGTTCCTGCCCCACCCGAACCACCATGCCGTCAATAATGGCCAGGGTCAGCGGGAGCCGGATGCTGAACACGGTGCCCCGGCCCGCTTCCGAGTGAATCTCGACTTGACCGCGCAAGGCTTCAATATTGCGCTTGACCACGTCCATGCCCACCCCGCGCCCCGACACATCCGTGATGGCCTTGGCGGTGGACAATCCGGGCTCAAAAATGAGATTCCACACGTCACGGTCGCTCAGTATCTCGCCTTCGCGAATCAATCCGCGGTCCAAGGCCTTGGCCAGAATGCCCTCCCGGTTCAATCCCTGGCCATCATCCTGAATTTCGATGTAAATGCTTCCGCCCTTATGAAAAGCCCGCAGTTCCACACGCCCCACCGCCGGTTTTCCGGCCCGCACCCGTTCCTCCGCCGAAGCCTCAATGCCATGGTCCACCGAATTGCGCACCATGTGCACCAGTGGATCCCCGATTTTGTCCACGACCGTTTTGTCCAGTTCCGTGTCTTCGCCACAGGTCACAAATTCCACTTGCTTGCCCGATTTGCGGGCCAAATCACGAACCAGCCGCGCCATCTTTTGAAAAGTCGCGCGGATCGGAACCATGCGTAACGAAGTACCCATTTCTTGAAGTTCCCGTGTGATTTTATCCAGTTGCGCCATGCTCCGCGCCAATTCCGGCGGCATGATCGCCTTCAGTTCCATCGATTGGCTGACCATCGACTCGGCAATCACCAACTCGCCAATCATGTCCACCAAATGGTCCAAGCGGATCGCATCCACCTTCACCGCTTCCCGAAGTTGCTGCACCGCCGCGGACTGTTGAAGGTTCATTTGACTTCTTAACGCCTGGGCCACGTCCTTGGCCTCCGCGTTCCCCGAAGCTATCAACAACTCGCCCACCTTCGGCCCCGGGGCCAGATGCTGTTGCTGCTGCAAGGCCAACTGAATATCCTGCGGACGCACCGCCTCCATCTCCGTAAGGATGGTTCCCACCTTCCCCAGTTCCGGATTATTCCGCTGCACTTCGAGCGCCATATTGACTTGTGTGGGCGTCGTTTTCCCCTGCTCGATCAAAAGCTCGCCCAAGGGCTGATGTTCATGGATGGCGCGTTGCTTGGACAATGCCTGGTCAATTGCTTCCGGGGTAACACACTTGGCGTTGACCAGCGTATCCCCCAGATTCTCCCCGGGTTTGGCCTGGATAGCCGGGGCGGATGGACCTGCAACCGGCTTTCCTTCCGCCGCGGCCTTGATACGCGCCACCAACACCGGCAATTCGGGAGTGGGGGGGAGCACCCCTCCATTTTCCAGGACCTTCTTCACGCAGGCCACCAACCGCTTCAACATATCCACGGCATCGAAGGTTACGTCCATGATCGCCCCGGCAAGCACTATCTTGTGCTTCCGGGCAAGGTCCAGGAGGTTTTCCGCCTGATGGGCGACCCGTTGAATATCTTCCAACGCTAAAAAGCCTGCAACCCCCTTAATGGTGTGAAAGGCGCGGAAAACGGCGTTTAATGCGTCTTCATTCTCCGTATCCGTTTCCAAATTCACCAGATTTATATCGGCCGCTTCCAGGTGCTCGACGGCTTCGTTGACGAACTCGCCCAGCAATGAAAGGTCCCCCTCAAGAGGGCGTCCGCCCGCCTCGGGAACAACATCGGCCTCGGCCCTGCCGGTCTCCGGCGCCTCCTCCGGGGTCTCGCCCGGTTGCGCCATCGCTTGGATGGATGGCCCTTCGGAGGGGACGAATTCACTTTCCGTGTCAAGGGACTCATCGTCTGTTTTTTTCAAGCCAAGCCGTTTGGGCCATAAAAAATCCGTGGTTTGGCGCCCATCCCGGACCAGCGCCTGGATGTTGGCCGCCACCCGGCCCAAGTCCTCCAGGGCTTTCGATGCATCATCCACTTCCTCCAGAATAATCTGTTCGGTGAGCGATGCCGCGGCGTGAATGATGGCGGCAAGAGGCAGGTCCTGCATATCCCGGGCCAACCCTTCAATGGCCTGAAAGCATGAGTGCACATCCGCCAACGCCCGCAAATCCGCCGTATCCGCCATCACCAGCAATTCCGCCAGCCGTTCCACCTGCTCAAGCATCTCTTGCGTTGCCATGAATTCCTTCCTTTACTCTGCCTTGGTGTCAGGTCCACGTCCTTGTCATCGGGCCAAGACGGGGGCCTGGCCCATGGGAAGCATGGCCAAGCCCCCGCCCGATGGCCTAAAAGTCGCGGAGATCGGATTCGTCAAGCGGAATCACTTCGTTGGGGGACTTTCCTTTAGCCGCCCCATCTTCCTTCGCCTCAAGCAGAAGCCGCTTCGCGCGCGGTTCCGCCGCGCGCATCGGGGGACGCTGCAGTTTCCGGTTGTCCGCTTGCGCCACATTGATGCGGCGCGCGGCGGGGGCGGCGGGCGGCTGGGCCGCATTCGCCGAACTACCGCCCACAATCCCCACCAACACCTGCACCATTTCCTCCAGTTCTTTCGCCTGGGCGGACAATTCTTCGCTGGCGGACGCTGCTTCCTCGGAATTGGCCGCATTGGATTGTGTTACTTTGTCCATTTGGGCGACGGCGGTATTGACTTGCTCGATGCCTTGCGCTTGTTCATTGCAGGCGGCGGAGACTTCACCCACCAACTGGGTCACTTTCTGGGAACTGGTGACAATCCGTTCCAGAATCGAGGCCACTTCGGTGGAGACGTTCACACCGTTGTCCGCGTTCTTTTGCGCCTCGGCGATTAGCGCGGAGGTATTTTTTGCGGCTTCGGCGCTGCGCTGGGCGAGATTGCGCACTTCCTCCGCCACCACGGCGAAGCCTTTGCCCGCATCGCCCGCCCGGGCCGCTTCCACGGCGGCGTTCAGGGCCAGCAGATTGGTCTGGAAGGCAATCTCATCGATGGTCTTGATGATCTTGGCGGTCTCATCGGAAGACCCTTTGATCTTGGCAATCGCCGACGCCATGCGCTGCATCGCTTCACGGCCCTTGTCCGCGCCTTCCCGCGCCTCATTCGAGGTCAGGTTGGCTTGGCGGGCATTATCGGCGTTCTGCCGCGTCATCGCGGTGATCTCTTCGAGCGACGCCGAAGTTTCTTCGAGGGAGGCCGCTTGTTCACTGGCGCCTTCCGCCATCGATTGACTGGATTGCGCCACTTGATTCGCGGCGGCTTCCACTTGGCTGGACCCATGTGTCAGGTTGCTGATGACATTGTTGATGGGCTTGGTGATCGAACGCGTAATGAACACGGCCAGGAATATGCCCACCAGCACCGCCGCCGCCGTAAGCACCATGGCCAACAGGCTGGTGAATTGCGTCACCGAATTCACGGAGTCCTGCATGGATTTCTGAAGGCCCTGAATCGATTCCACCACTGATTTCGCCGCCCCCGCCATATTGGCATCCGCGGCGCGTTCATTCACTATGGCGGTATGGTAGTTTTCGCCTTGCGCGGAATATTCCTTCAACTGTTGCGCTATGGCATCCGCCACCGCCAACAAGGCCGGATTATCCTTGACCAGTTCCGCCCAGGCCGCGACGCCCGCATTGGTCTTCTTCAATTGGTCCACAAAATTCTGCCATTCGGCATCGCCATTTTTCGCGATCACATAGACCCCCATCACCCGCTGGAGGAAAAAGGGCTCGATCACTTGCGTCTGCAACTGCACATCAATATTGGCCCATTTGATGATGGCATCCGGATCACGGGCCTGTTCGGCGGCCTGCCGCCCCGGCGCGATGGATTCACTGGTGACCTTGGCCACGGCGGCGGTGATTTCGCCGCCCACCTTTTTCCAGCCATCCATAGCCGTTTCCTTGGTTTTGCGCTGCTCGACCAAATCAGCGAATGCCTTTTTATACACTTCGCCGCCATCGAGCGCCGCCGTCACCAGCTTCTGATCCTCGTCACTTAATTGGGAAGAACCCTTCAGCACATTCAGCCCCGCCACCATTTCGGCATAGGCATCCTCCCACTTCTCCGCCGCATTCTTGGTTTCGTTGCCCGTTTTTTCAAAGCCCGTCACCGCAAAATCACGCCGGAGCATGGCGCATTTATTGAGTTTCTCCAAGGTTTCCGTGGCTTGGGTGCTGGCCGTCATACGGTTGTTTACCGCCCGTAATCCCATCCAGCCGGCGCTGCCAATAATGGCCACCAATACCACCAGAATACAAAATCCCGTCCCGATCTTCGCTGCGAGTCTCATCCGTTTAAACATTGCCTTTTCTCCTTTAATGACCTGCGGGGTTCATCCCATCCCGCTTGAATGCGTTAACGTCCCATGATGAAAAACCGGCCTTCCATCAGGCCACTTGACCAATTGTGTTGACTTCATCGCTGGACAGCACCTTGTCCACATCCAGCAACATGATCACTTTATTGCCTACTTTTCCCATCCCCAAAATAAAATCCGTCCGGATACTGGCGCCAAAGGAAGGCGGTGCCTCAATTTGGCCGGTCTCTATATAGAGCACCTCGGAAACTTCGTCCACAATGAGCCCCATCGTAACGCGGCTCTCCGCGCGCGTCACCTGGACCACGATAATGCACGTCCGCTCCGTGTCTTCTTGTGCCTCCAGGCCGAATTTAAGGCGTAAATCCACCACGGGAATGACCCGGCCCCGCAGGTTAATCACCCCGCGGACAAAATCGGGAATCCTCGGGACCCGCGTGACGGTCATCATTCCAATGATTTCCTGCACCTTGAGAATGCCCAGGCCATATTGTTCGGTGCCCAGGGCAAACGTCAGGTACTTGCCTGCCAGCGATGTGAAATCCGCCGCGGCAGTTGTTGCATTCACCACACTTGTCTGCTCCATTTCGATTCCTCCTGAACCATTGATGCCTTGCTTGCTTCGGAATAGGCGGTTTGCGTCAAGGCCCATGGGCTGTTCCGGACGATTGACACGCGGACTGCTTTTTGTTGGGCGGCAGGGTGATCGGTCATACTACGCCGTACCACCCATTCCCGACAGCAGTCCTGCCAGTACACTCAACCGTGTCGATCAACTTTCCCGCACATGGCTCATTTCGGTGCCATACCGAACCGCGCCGTTTTGAAAGCAATCCTCATGCCATCCGCTGTGGTGATTCATAATTCGCTGGACGAGAATGGGTTAGGTAATGGTTGAGACTATCCGGGGAGGAAGGGAGGGGTATAACGTATGTTATGGGGAAATTAGAAGTGCCTTTGATAAATTGCTCGCACGCAATGATTTACCCCGGGTATTATCAAAATGACAATCATGCTCCCGGTTATGGGGTATTATCGGTAACATCCGGATGCGCCGTATCATGACGCTTCAACCGCTTGCTTAAGGCCGGTTGCGATATCCCCAGCAATCGTGCGGCCACGGTTTGATTGCCATTGGCCCGGCGCATGGCTTCGTGAATAAGCATCCATTCCGTTTCTTCCAGCGTGGGCAATCGCTTCATGGAACTCATGGGGGCCTCCTGGGACCAATCCACCGAATCGTGCCCAAAGTCACCGCCCGGCGCATCGGAGGCCTGGATGCGTTGGGAAAAGGCGCTGGTGGAAAGAACGCCGCCGGCATGCTTGCTGACGGCGTCAAAAACCATGGATTCCAGTTCCCGGACATTGCCCGGAAAGGAATACGTGGCAAGGAGATCAAACAAGCCCTTGGGCGGAACCGGGGTCTTTTTGCCCATGGTGATGGCCGCCTGTTCGAGGAAATGTCCCACTAACAACGGGATGTCCTTCTGCCGCTTACGGAGGGGGGGGATATGGACGTGATGGCATTTGAGCCGGTAGTACAAATCTTTCCGAAACTTGCCCGATGCCTGTAGCTTTCCCAGGTCCTGATGCGTGGCCACGAGAATGCGGGCATCCGTGGATTCGGGTTCGGCGCTGCCGAGCGGATAAAACTCTTTTTCCTGGATCAACCGCAGCAGTTTTATTTGGGCCACGGAACTGAGATCGCCGATTTCATCCAGAAACAGCGTTCCCCCCTTGGCTTGGGCGATTAGCCCCTGCCGGTCCGTGTCGGCCCCTGTGAACGCCCCTTTCCGGTGGCCAAACAAGGTGTCCGAAAACAATGTATCATCCAATCCCGCCACATTCACGGCCACAAAATGCCCGTTCCGTTTGCTCAGATCGTGAAGCGTGCGCGCGATCATTTCCTTGCCCACACCCGTTTCTCCGGTAATCAACACCGGACGGGAAGAGGGTGCGACGGCCTCCACGCATTGAAACACGGCGTGCATGGCGGAATCCTGGGTCACAATGCCCGAAAACACTTCCGGGTGCACTAACTCCTGGTGTTGGAGGCGATAGGCCAAATCCGCGCAGGTTTGCCGGAGTTCCAGCACCTCAAAAGCGCGTTCCACCCCCGACAGCAGGCGGCTGCGCTCGATGGGCTTGACCATGTAGTCAAACGCGCCAGCCCGCATGCACTCGACCGCCGTTTCGATATTGGCCGCCCCCGTTACCACAATCACCGGCACATCCGGATATTCCTGACCTATCTTGCTCAACAACTCCAGCCCGGACACATGCGGCATGAACAAATCCAGCAACACCACGCCTATCCGTTGCTTCCCCATAATCTCCATGGCCTTTCGGGCATCCTGGCAACAAATAACATTCTCGATGCCTTCCATCCGCAAAATCAGATTGCAGGCCTGCAGCGCCGTCCATTCATCATCGATCGCCAACACCGGAAGTGACAATGAGTTCATAATTTCGTATCTCGTGACATCATGGTCGTTCTAACACCCATTACAGCGGAACACCTTATCCTTCAGGCCCGCTCTGCCAGCGGCCAAACCAAACACCCTCCGCGCTCTTGATATCCATCCCACGGCACATTCGGACGGCTGCGCGTCCACTGTCATTGCCTGCATGTACTTGCATGTCAGGACTTGAAACGTTCCTATTTTACATCGGAACCGCGGGAAGAATCATCCGTGCCGCGGTTTCCTCGGGACAGACCGGAAGTTCAATCCGTCCTCCAAGGCGATTCAGCATCCAGGCCGGAACGGAATAGTCCGAATAACAAACGGGCGCATTATTTCCAGCAAGGTCCACCGGTTCCACGATTCGCCAGGCCGTTTGCGGCCTAGTATCGCTTTTCCCCACCGAAATGCACAGTATCACGGTTTCCGGCCCTTCCCCGCGTGCTGTGGAGGCCTCCAAGGGCGTATTCCGGTTGGGGATGGCGCGGCAGACGGATTGAACCATGTGAATGACCAGTTGCATCAACACTGAAACATCGCCTTGGACAAATGGAAGCGATTCACCATAGCAGAGATGAAACTGGTTGGTATACCGCCGTATAAACCCCGCAAGAAGGCCGGTCACGGATTCCACCACCTGGTTGAAATCCAGGAAGCCCGGAGGTTGTTCCGATTGTGGAGACACATAGGTCCTCAATTCCGCCGTCACCCGGCGTATGCTTGTCAACCCCTCGCGCACGCCCGTAAACATCCGGGGGATTTCCGCGCGCAACTCATCATACGGGAGACAGCCAATTTTCAACCCCGATCTTTCTTCGTTTAGCCGATCCAGAATCGGTCCCACCGTTTTCCAGATTTCGGACAGGCTTTCAAGGCTCATGATGGCATTATTGTTGGCATTGTTGAGGTCATGCGTCATTCCCGGCATAAACGCCTGCAACAGCAGGAACCGGTGCCTTTGAAGGATATCCTGCACGCGATTCTGTTCATCGGCGGTCTTCAAAACACCCTCACTTCAACGGGAACAGCTCCCGTGCGGCGGTTGGTTGAGCACACGTTAAACATTCCTTGAAGCCATGATACAAACCCGTTCGCCCGGCATTCAAATCACTCCCGCGTTTCCAAAGCCGGAGTTCCTTTTGCCGGGTGTGCGGGCACGTACCCCCCGTGATTTCCGTAAATGAACCGCTTCGTCTATAATCCCCAGTAACAAAAACTATAAGGAACCTGCTATGAACCTTACATCAAACCGGGTGTTTTGGGGGATTCTGCTTTGCGCGGCGGCTATTATTCCCTCTTTTTGTGTGCATGCCCTCACCCTGCATGTCACCCCGAATGGAAACGATGCATGGTCCGGCTCGATGGCGGAACCGAATCCTGCCGCCACTGACGGCCCACTGGCAAGTCTTTCCGGGGCACGGGATACCCTCCGCGCATTGCGTTCACAGGGCAAACTCACTGAACCGGTCACGGTCCTCATTCACACGGGTGATTATTTTATTGCCGAGCCGATTCTCTTCACGGAAGAAGACTCGGGCACCCAGGAAGCCCCTGTCACCTTTGAAGCCTGCCCCGGGGAGTCCGTGGTAATTCATGGCGGCAGGCCTGTCTCAGACTGGAAACAGGAAGGCGCGCTTTGGGTGGCCACCGTGCCTGAAAACACGCGCTTCAGCGCATTGTGGATCGATGGCCAGCGCCGTCAGCCCGCCCGTACCCCCAATGCCGCCCATCCGTTCGGCGACTATCCCCCCGATTCGGATTTCTTCTATACCGAAGGCCCGGTAGTGGAAAAAGATCCCGTCACCGGAAAAGAGGCCAACAGTTCCACCAAATTCCACTTCAAACCGGGCGACCTGAAACCCTGGAGTACTCTCGAAGACGCCCTCGTGGTGATATTCCATTCCTGGGCCACTTCTTCCCTGCGCATTAAAACGTTGGATGAGAATGAGCACACTGTGGAATTCACCGGCCCCGCCCGCTGGCCGTTCGCGTATTGGCTGAAGAACCAATGGTACTTTGTGGAGAATGTGTTTGAAGCCCTGGACACCCCCGGCGAGTGGTATCTCAATCGAACAACAAGCCAAGTGTTTTACCTGCCCATGCCCGGGGAGACCATCGAAACCATCCAGGCCGTGTATCCTGTGGCCAAACAACTGATCCGCATCGAGGGAAAACCGGCGGAAGGGAAATTCGTGGAGTATCTGACGTTTCGCGGGCTGAAAATGCACTATACCGAATACACCATCGCGCCGGAAGGCATCAGCGATTCGCAGGCGGCCTATACCATCCCCGCCGCGTTCGAAGCCACCGGCGCGCGCCATTGCACCGTGGACCGCTGCGAGATCGCCCATGTGGGCACCTACGGCCTCTGGTTCCGGGCCGGTTGTCAATACAACACCCTCACCCATAGCGAACTCACCGATCTTGGCGCAGGCGGGGTGCGCATCGGTGAAGGGGGCAATCCGCCCACTGAAAATGAAGCTGCTTTATGGAATGTCATCGACAACAACTTTCTCCACGATGGAGGACTCATGTTCCGGGAAGCCGTCGGTGTTTGGATGGGCCGCACCTCCTACAACCGCCTCAGCCACAACGAAATTTGCGACTTCCGCTATTCCGGCATTTCCATCGGATGGTCCTGGGGCTACGAGGCCAGTTCGGCCCACCATAACATCATCGAGTTCAACCATGTCCATGACGTCGGCAAGGGCCAGCTCAGCGACATGGGCGCCATTTACACCCTCGGCATCTCCCCCGGCACCGTGATTCAACACAACTATTTCCACGACGTCTATTCCAATCCGAAAATCTCCGGCGGGTGGGGCATTTACTTTGACGAAGGCAGCACCGACATCCTCGCCGCCAACAACATCGTCTGCAACACCCTCACCGGCACCTTGCACCAGCACTACGGGCGCGACAACCGCGTCCAGAACAATATCTTCGCCTTCTCCCACCGCGAACAGTTGATTCGATCCCGGCAGGAGGATCACATCTCCTTTTTCTTCGAACGGAACATCGTCTATTTCAACAACGGGAAACTGCTCGGCAGCAATTGGAGTAACGGTAATTTCCGGAATCGTCAAAACTGTTACTGGGACACCTCAACCCCGAATATCGCGTTCGCCGGGAAATCACTGGAGGAATGGCAAAACACCGGACAGGACGCCCATTCGATTGTCGCCGACCCCTTGTTTGAGAATGTGGATGCGCGCGATTTCCGCTTGAAGCCGGAATCCCCAGCCCTGAAACTCGGTTTTCAACCCATTGACATCTCAAGCGCCGGACTCTATGGCGAAGAAGAATGGGTCAAGAAACCCAAGGCCATCGAGCGCATCCCCGCGCCCATGCCCAAGGCCCTATGAATGGATGATGTCAGAGAGCAGGGTAACAAGCAAAGGGAGTAGCGTCTATGCCTATCAAAGGTCAAGCAGTTGGGTATGCCGTGATGCTGTGCGTCGCATTGGGCGGGTTTCAAGTATCCGCCGCGCCGGGAAATGAATCGTCCATGGGGATTGACCGCGCCACACTGGATCAATGGACCGCCCCCTACCGCGGCTGGCACTACGCTCCGGATCATGTGATCCCCCCCTCCCCAAACGATGGCTTGAACTTCAAGATGACAGACTGTCCCCTGGTGTGGCGGCAGGGTGATGAGTGGCGCATGTTTTACACCGGCTTTGATGACCGAGGCTATCAAACCGCCCTTGCCGTGAGCCAGGATTTGCTCCACTGGACGCCCAAGGGCCTGGTCATGTCATTCGGCGCCCCCGGCACGTTTGATCACGGCGGTGTGGCCTTTTGCGCCGCCCTGTTCGATTCCTACGACGTCCGGGGTCCCCGCACCCTCAAACGGTGGAATGGAAAATACTGGGCTTTATATTCGTGTTATCCCAAACAGGGCGGGTACGAATTGCGGCCCGGCGCGCAAGGCGCCGCTTGGAGCTTGGACGGCCACACTTGGCGGCGCGCCTCGGAATCCGTCCCCATCGTATCCATTGAAGGCGCCGCCTCATGGGAAAAGGACTGCATCTACGCCCCTTGGCTGGTCGAACATGAGGGGAAATTCTGGAATTTCTACAATGCAGCCAATGGGAATGTGGAACAGACCGGGATTGTAAACAGCACCGATCTCCTCCACTGGACCCGTTACCCGGGCAACCCCATCCTCAAGAATGGAAGCCCCGGCAGCTACGACGAGCAATTCTGTTCCGACGGAAAGGTCCTGCGCGACGGCGATCACTGGATCATGTTTTACTTCGGCGTGGGCAGGGGCGGGGCACACATTATGGCGGCCTGTTCACGCGATTTATACCATTGGACGAGCCATCCCGAGCCGCTCTATAAGGCCGGTGGAAATCCCAGCGGATTGGACAGACAATACGCGCACAAAATATCCCTGGTTTATAATCCTGAAAACGATACGTTTTATATGTTTTACTGTGCCGTAGGCGGCAAAGGCCGCGGCATTGGACTGATCACCAGCAAACCACTTCAATGAAGGAGCACACCCATGGCCGATACAATCCGGTGGGGGATTCTTGGATGCGGGAATATTTCGCATAAATTCGCCGAAGGGCTGCGCGCGCTCGAGGATGCGGAACTGGTGGCGGTGGGCTCTCGAACCCAGGAGAAGGCAGATGCCTTCGGCGCGGAATTCAATGTGCCCCGCCGCTATGGCGCATATGAAGCCCTGGCAAACGACCCGGACCTCGACGCGGTGTATATCGGCACGCCCCATCCCATGCACAAACCCAACAGCATTCTGTGCCTGAGGGCGGGCAAGGCCGTTCTCTGCGAAAAACCCTTCACCGTCAACCGCGCCGAGGCCGAAGAAGTCATCCGCGTGGCCCGCGAGGAAAAACGCTTTCTCATGGAAGCCATGTGGACCCGCTTCCTGCCCATTGTCCTTCAGGTGCGCGAATGGCTGAAGGATGGACGCATCGGCGAACCCCGCATGCTCCATGCCGACTTCGGATTTCGCGCCGGGTACGACGAGGAGAGCCGCTTGTTCAACCCCCATTTTGCCGGCGGCAGCCTGCTTGATGTGGGGGTGTATTGTGTTTCCATGGCCTCGATGGTCTTCGGTGCGCCTCCCCGGAAAATTTCCGGGCTGGCCCACCTTGGCCATACCGGCGTGGACGAACAGGCCGCGTGGGTCTTGGGTTATTCCGGTGGACGGCTCGCGGTGCTCTCCTCGGCCGTCCGCACAAACTCACCGCATGAGGTGACCATTTTGGGCACGGAAGGCATGATTCGCCTTCATCCCATGTTCTGGTGCGGTACCCGCGCCACCCTCACCATTCAAGAACACCCCCCCATTGACGTGGAACTCCCCCTCCAAGGGAATGGTTATAATTATGAGGCGGCGGCGGTCGGGCAATGCCTCCGGGAGGGAAAACGCGAATGCGAAACCATGCCGCTCTCCGAAACGCTTGAAATCATGGACACCATGGACCGCATCCGCGCCCAGTGGGGCCTGAAATATCCCATGGAATAACCTTCTGCCTGAAAAGGATACCCCTAGTATGAAGTATGGACGCGTGCCGGGAATTGATAAGGACATCTCCAAACTGGTGCAGGGCGCGATCATGTTATCGGTGGAAACCGAATCGGAAAACATGGACCTGCTCGATGCCGCTTTCGACGCAGGCTGTACTGCCTTCGACACCGCGCACGTCTATGGCGGCGGCGATTGCGACCGCATCCTGGGACGGTGGATACACCAGCGCGGCCTCCGGGACCAAGTGGTGGTTTTGGGAAAGGGCGCCCATCACAACGCCGACCGAAAACGGGTAACCCCCTATGACATCACGGCCGACATTTTCGACATTCTGGCCCGCATGAAAACCGATTACATCGATCTGTTCCTGCTGCACCGCGACGATCCCAGCGTCCCGGTGGGGCCAATCATGGATGTTCTTAACGAACATAAAGCGGCGGGCCGCATCCATGCCTTCGGCGCCTCCAATTGGACCGTTGCTCGCATCCTCGAAGCAAACGCCCATGCCGAAACCCATCATCTCACCCCCTTTGCCGCCAGCAGCCCCCATTTCAGCCTCGCCGAGCAAATCGAAGCCCCCTGGGACGATTGCATCACCATCACGGGAACGGCCAATCAGGATCAGCGTGCCTGGTATGCGCGCGAACAATTCCCGCTCTTTAGTTGGTCCAGTTTGGCGGGGGGATGGTTTTCCGGACGCCTTACCCGCGAAAACCGGGAAGAGCACGCCGAAACGCTCTATATGCGCTGCTACGGATGCGAAGCCAACTGGCAACGCCTGGAAAGGGCCGCCGCTTTGGCCCGGAAACGGGACTGCTCGATACCCCAACTGGCCTTGGCCTATGTGCTCAACCAGCCCTATAACATCTTTCCCCTCGTGGCCGCCTATACCCCCAATGAATTCAACGAATTGACCGCCGCATTGGCCATTTCACTCACCCCGCCGGAAATGGACTGGCTGGACTTGCGCGCGGAACACCTTGTTTAACGCCAAAAAGAAAAGGAGAACCCATTATGACATCCTGGAAACGCCCCGTACTCCTGATGCTTGCACTGATTCTGCTCCTTTTGGCGCTCCAGCAGTTGTTTCATGCCGGAAGTTCTCATCCGATGGTGGGATTGCCCGCCCCGCCCTTCCAACTCACCACCCTCGAGGGCCAGCCCATCAACCTCGGTCAACAACTCGGTAAAAACGTAATCCTCCTCGATTTTTGGGCCACATGGTGCCCGCCCTGCCGCGAAGGATTGCCGGTGATAGACCGTTTGGCGAAGGAGTTCCAAGACCGGGGCGCCGCCGTGTATGGGGTGAATTCAGAATCTCCGGACCTCGTGAAAGAATTTGTGAAAAAACAGGGCCTCTCGCTGGCCGTGCTCTCGGACACCTCAAAAAAAGTCTTTGAGCAATATAATGTCCGAGGCATCCCCCAGACCGTCCTTATTGGAAAAGACGGGGTCATACGGAACGTGCATGTGGGGTTTTCCTTCAATTTCGAAAGCACGCTCCGTCAGGAGATTCACGCCGCCCTGAACGAAAATCCACGGTGATAAACTACAGCCGCAGGCCCACCACCATGTCAACACTCCGCCCCTGCGCCACGTTGCCTTGGCGGTATCCTGAACGGGTTGAGCCTCGAGCCGTGCCCATGGCACTATATCCACGTGGATACACGCTGAAAAGGCTGTTACAAGGACGCTGTGAATGAGAATTAAAAGCTGTATTTTTGTGTGTTTTGTGGGTTTGGGAATCTATGGGGGGCTGTCCCTCGAACATAGCGAGGCACAAACCGTGCCCCAAGACCGCAGTCAAATGTTGCCCAGTCCTGTGGTGCCCCCGCAGGACATGGACCTATACGATGCGATGGAGCAACAACAACAAGATGCTCAATCGCCGTCACCGCCGTCCGAATTTAAGCCCTTTCCCGGAATGCCCGCACCGGCGCCCGCGCCCAAATGGCGGCCCAAAGCACCCTTGGGAAGGCAGTCTGTCTACGATTCCATTTTCCAGGCCATCGCCGCCGGCGATGTGTATGCGTGCATTGATTTTCTCCGGAGCGGCGCGGACCTTCATGCCCGCAATCAAGACGGCTTGGACCCTCTTCTGATGGCCGCCCAGCAGGGCCGGGCCCATATCGTGGAAGCCTTGTTGCAGGCGGGAGCGGACCCTGTGACCCGGGCGCCGGGGGGAAGCACGGCGATGCATCTCGCCGCGGCCGCGAACCGGGTATACACCCTCATGGAGCTTCATGCCCGCGGACTCAATTCCGAGCTCCGCGATGACAACCGCTTTACCCCGGCGCATGTGGCGGCGGAAAAAGGACACACGGACACCCTGCGCATGCTGTTCTCGATTCAGGCGATCTTAAATGCCAATGCGGATGCATCTTCGTTCAGTTTCCCCGCCATTGTGGCCGGATACGCCAAGCAATGGGAGGCGGTAAAAGTATTGCGCGCCATGAACACCGGCTATGGCCTGAGCCAGGCCATAGGCTTTGGCGAAATGGATTTCATCAAGGAACTGCTGGCGGCGCAACCCGGCCTGCTGGAAACAAAAAACCAAGCCGGCACCACCCCTTTAATGATGGCCACCAGCGCGCAAAATCTGGAAGTAATGCAGCTTTTCATCAATGCCGGCGCAAATCCGCTGGAGGAAAACAACGACGGCATGACCCCCATCATGATTGCGGCATCGAACGGTTTCCGCGAGGGGATTGATCTATTGCTGGCCCACGGCGCGAATATTAATTTCACGCAGGAAGGTTTTTCAGGGGATACCGTCTTGCATCAGGCCGCGCGCCAGGCGCCGTTGGACATGCTGGAATTTCTTATTTCCCGCGGCGCGAAAATCGACGCCGCCAATCGAGGCGGCATGACCCCCTTGCATGTGGCGGTTGAATCCAACCGTTTGGATGCCGTTACGCTGCTGTTGAGCAAAGGGGCGGGCATCGAAAACAAAAATCAGGACGCCCTGTCGCCCTTACACCTGGCGGTGGAAAAGGGTTTTCCCGAGATTGTTATGTTCCTGCTTGATCAGGGCGCGGATATTAAAACCAAAGACCGGCGCCGCTTCACGCCCGTTCATACCGCGGTCGTAAAGGGCGATGCGTCCATGCTGAAACTGTTAATTGGCAGGAACGCCGATATCACGTTCAAAGACAAAGAAGGGCGCACCCCGCTGCATCTGGCCGCGGAAAATGGAACCTTGGCGTGTGCGCAACAATTGCTTGACGCGGGGGCGGATATTGAGGCGCTGGACCGGGAAAAACGCACTCCGCTGGTTTCCGCCATTTCGGGTAATCACGAGGAACTGTTTGATTTTTTAGTGGCAAAAGGCGCAAACATCCACGTGCGTGACGCCGATGAACGCTCGCCGTTTCTCGCCGCGCTCTATCAACAACGCCAGGGCATGGCCAAGAAATTGGCGGACTTAGGCGCCGACGTTAAAATTCTGGACCGTTTGGGCCGGTCCGCCTTGTTTGCCGCCGTTGAAAACGACACCCCCGAGATGACCCAGTGGTTGATTTCGCTCAATCTGGACGTCAACCTGAAAGATTCCTCCAACTGGACCCCCTTGCATGCCGCCGCGGAGCGCGGTTGTGTGGAAACCCTCGAATTGCTGGTGAACAAGGGTGCGGCGGTCAACGCCCAGGATAATCAAGGCCGTACGCCGCTGCATGTGGCGTCGCGCCGCGGCCATATTATGATTGTGAAAGCACTGACCAGCCTGGGCGCCAACCTGTCAATCCCGGACAACGAAGCGCAATTGCCCCTTCATGTTTCCGCCGCCGCGGGACATTGGGGCCCGGTCCAACTTTTTATCCTGCGCGGGTTGGACATCAACACCCCCGACGGCAAGGGCAACACGCCGTTGCATGCCGCCGCGCAAAATGGTCACGTGCGCACGGTCCGGCTGCTGGTGGGAAAACGCGCGGATATTTGCGCCAAAAACAAATCCGGGCAAACGCCGCTGGCGCTTGTGCAAGAACAAGTAACCAACCGCCCTCCGGCGGTGGGTCTCACCCCCCTTCAATTGTCCATGCGCAGCGGACAGGATCGCACGTATGTATTCCTGCGCGCCGTGATCTATCAGGACTTGGCGGATGCCGCGCGGTTTGGCGATACCGAACGCGTCGAGACCCTCCTGGCGCTCAATCCCCGCTATGTCAACGGAATGTTGTTTGGCCGGACCCCCTTGCATGTGGCCGCCTATGAAGGGCAAATCCCCATGGTGAGTTGCCTCCTGAAACATGGCGCCGACAGCAATGCCCTTAGTGAAACCACCGAGGGATTCACCCCCTTGCACGAAGCCGCCCAACGCGGGCATCTCGAAATTATCAACCTGCTGTTAGCATACGGCGCGGATAAAAACCGCACAAGCTTTGACGGGCGCACCCCGGCGGAAACCGCACAGGACTCCGGGCAAGCCCAGGCCACCGCAATGCTCATGACCTCCTCAAAAGGATAACCCTGGTTTCTCACAGACTGTTGGGGCCGGTGGCATTTATGGATGTGGATAGCTGTGGCCCGGTACAACAGGGTGTATTCATATCCATTTCCGGGTGGCGCGGTCCAATCCACGCATTCGCGTGGGTTTGGCCGGGGGTAACATGAACAACCACGGCCAAGCCCGGGGACGGCCTTGAGCCTGCCACTAGGACCCCACGGCCAAGCCCGGGGACGGCCTTGAGCGTGCCACTAGGACCCCACGGCCAAGCCCGGGGACGGCCTTGAGCGTGCCACGAGGACCGCACGGCCAAGCCCGGGGACGGCCTTGACCGTGCCACATAAAGCGGAAGGTGCATCAAGCAGAGCCTTTTGTTATCGCGTGGGCCGGACTTCGCCCCAAGGCTCTATGGTCCGGCAGACGCGGATTTGTGCGCGGCCCCGCCACTTCGGGCGCAAAATAACAGCCCCTCTCCACACGCTTGAATAGAACCTGTGGAGAGGGGCCAACGTCTCAAACCATCTTTACAGAAGGTTATTTTTTGCCTTCGTTGAACTCGGCGCGGCGGTTCTTCGACCAGGAGGCTTCATCGTGGCCCGCGGCCGCCGGCTGTTCTTCGCCGTAGCTGATCGTCACGATTTTGTCCGCACCCAACCCGACCGAAATCAGATAATCCCGGACGGCCAGCGCACGGCGTTCGCCCAGCGCCAGGTTGTATTCCTGGGTGCCGCGTTCATCGCAATGACCGGCAATCTGGTAGATGTATTCCGGATGCTTCTTCATGACTTCCGCGTTCTTGTTAAGCTGCTCGATGGCATCCGGGCGCAGGTTCGACTTGTCAAAGTCGAAATACACCGGTTTCAGCAAGCCATTCGGTCCAAACAGGACGTCTTTCACGTCCGGCTGTCCGCTTGGGCCGCCCGTGGTGTCGCTGGGCTTGGTGATAACCGGCTCTTGTTTTTTGTGTTTGCAGCCCGTGGCGCCCACCATAACCAGCGCCAAGCATACTGCGAGTGTCAGAACCATCCAACGTGATTTCATAGTTTTACTTTCCTCCCGTAATTGCTTACGTATTGTTTCTTAGGCATTGCGACCATCGCAAAACCATTATTTACTCTCTGCGCTTCCCGGCTACTGCACGCGGGGTTAGGGTTCCACAAACCCCGCCGGGAAGTGCTTCTTCTTCATCCGTTATTCTTGAACCGTGCATCACTATACAACATACCGGCCTGTTCATGCAAGTAGGGCGCTGCCATGGGTTTATTCCGGTCATTATATTCGTGCGCACCGCGATAAAGACGGCGCCTGGTTCGCACCCAAAGGGCCTAGTTTGCCGGGCCGTAATCCCGGCGATTGTGGAGATCAACCCGGTAAATCCGGTATTCCTCTTCGGGAACCCGGCCCAACGCAAAGGGCAGGGGGCCAAAATGGTCCGAATAGAATCCCGCGCCCCCCAAGCTTTGCATGGTGCACACCCAGGAATTCAGGGGGAGTTTCAAGGTCATGAGATGCTCCGACGTCCTTGCGTCGGGGATGAAACTGAAGCAGTTGTTGCGAGGAAGCACCACGAGCGAGTCCTGTTTTATCGGGGCATCCGTCACCGGTTTTGCGCCCCATTTCTCCATATAATATTGGAATCCCCAATGCCCCATATAATAGACCTCTTCGGGCGCTTTGCCAAGCTTCGCCGGAAAAAGCGCGGCCGCTTCCCGTTGGGAATTGGCCCATGCATAGTCTCCGTGCATCACCAGCAGCGTGCTGCACGCGGCCGCCGCCAAGGGGCAGGCCAGTTTCCAGGCGGTCAGGCGGCCCAAGATTTCCAGCCGGCGGACCAGTAGAATGCTCAGGGCCGGGGCCATGGGCAACAGGGTGCGCGCCGTTATGGACCAGTTGATGAACAGGGAAAACACCAAGGCCCCCGCCACCCACAACGCGAGAAAAAGGGAAATCGCGTCGCGCCGGTCCCGGATATCCCGGGCCGCCACGATAATTATTATTATTCCCGCCGAGACAAAGATCGCCCACTGCGCCACATACAACCATTGTACGGTGTGATTCTGGACGACAAACAGACGTTCATCAGGATAGACTGCATTGTATACACCAATTCCGGCCAGGGAAACCAAGAGGGTGCTCACCCAAACCCGCCTCGAAATGAGAAACGGGGTAAAAAACAAGACGATGCTATAACACCCTCCCGCAAATCCAAGGCCATGAATAATCTTTAACAGCGAAACATACCCTGGATGCCACTTTTCCTGGGAGGCAAAAGAGGCCGCCTCTCCCAACATTCCTTTCCCATAAAGGCGCCATGTATACACTTCATACGCGGCCAGAACCGCCAAGGGCAATCCCAATACCAGCAGCCGCCACTCGAAACGGCGCGTCCGCAACAGGGTATAGACCAGCAGCAACGGCGCGAGCGTGACGCCATAGTACTTGGTCAAGGCGGAACAGCTTATCAACACCGCCGAGCCAAGCAGCGGGGCGCACCGATTCTTGTCGAGTCCGTGGTTCCACGCCACGGCGGCCCAGACATAAAAGGCCACCATTAACGTATCGCTCATGATATTCGAACTGGATACCGCAAAAACCGGCGTGAACACCGCGCACAGGGCCGCGGGCAGGGGCCGCGCGTGACATTGACGGGCGAGCCCATATGTGCCCGCGCTCACCGCCATGGCGGGCACTATGAAAAACAGGTGCAGATACCGCTCGCTTTCGCCAAACACCGTCATCAACGCGGCGATGACATATGACACCCCCGGCGGGTTTCTGTTGATGTCATACATGGGCACCTCCCGCAGCGAATCCCAGACTTTCGAAAACCCGAAAAAATCCGCCGGGTGAACCAGTATCTGGCGCGCCACCCAGATATACACGGTATCATCCACCGTGAACGCCTTGTCCACAAAGGGGAGCAGGAGGGCCGCCGGGGCCAACAGCGCAATCCCTATTCCCCAACAGGAAGTCTTCTTATGTATCGAAGTATCCATAAGCGCGTACTTAATCGAATGCCATTTTCGCCGAAAATCCGAAAAAATAAGCCGGATTCTTCAGAATCTGATTCCCGCGTAACACCAACCAGGGTTCACCGGCTTCAAACGCCTTGTCCGTGAAAGGAAGCAATAACAGCACCGGCACGGCAATCACAACCGCGAGCGCTCGCCATGATTGCCGTGCTGGGAGTGCTTCCTGATTCGCCACATTGTTTTCCACTGAGTCACCTGTGCGCCTAATTGTGAAAAAGTATACTGGGACCCATGATTGGGCTTCAATGTCGTGCAAATTTGAATGTCATGAAAATTTGAAAAGCGGATGGCGCAGGAAAAAAGACCGCCTTATTTTTTTGAGTCACTCAGAGGCTTCCATTTTGAGCCGTTTGCCGATTTTACGGTAAAGTACCTCCGGCATGTCCCAACGCCCATGAATAATCAGGGCCGGTAAACGAATGAGTGAAACGCAATTGCAGCATCACACCGGGTACGCCGGGGAGCGGAAACCAAACACGGAAATGCGGCCCCGTATTTCCGCCGGGTATCCCGTGCTCTTCCTGGCGGTTATTTTTCTGAGAGTATGGCTGGTGCACAGCCAGCCTCTTTCCGCCGCAAGCGATTCTTCCCTCGATGATCAGCTTTATCTCCGCAATGCCGTCTCGATACTGAACGGACACTGGTTGGGCCCCTATGATTCCCGCATCTTTTCCAAGGGTCCCGGGTATCCTTTGTGGATTGCCGGCAGTTACTTGGCGGAAATGCCGCTCCTGCTCGGTCAACACCTCTTCTATCTTCTCGCCTGTTTGCTGGTGCTCCGGGCCCTGCGGCCGGCGGTATCCCAAAAATACGTTCAATTTTCCTTGTTTCTGCTCCTTTGGTTCATTCCCTCGATGTATGCCACGCCCATGTTGAGGGTCATGCGGGACAGTGTCTATACCTCGACTTCCCTCATTATGGCCGCCTGTGGAATTGCGGTCATCCTGTGGCGGTATCGTTCCCTGCTCTCCGTGGCGGGGTGGTTGACGGTGCTGGGGTTGTCTTCGGCATTTTTCTACATTACGCGGGAAGAAGGCATTTGGATGGGGCCCAGTCTCACGCTGTTGTTTTCCTGGCTTGCTTTCGACATTGTGCGTTCTGGCGAAACAAACCGTTTCCGGCGTCTTCTATTGCTCCCGATTGCGCCCTTATTATGCGTTCTTGGCATTGGAAGCATTGTGCTTCTTAACAATGCCTGTTACCATTTCCGGGGAATTGTCGAGCTGAAAACGGGCGCATTCCCGAAAGCCTACGGGGCGTTGACACGGGTGGTGCCGGAACATTGGCAGCCTGACGTCCCTGTTCCGCGGGAGGTTCGTCATCGCCTTTATGGTCTAAGCCCGGCGTTTGCCGAACTCGAGTCATACTTGGAAGGCGGGTACGGAAGAAACTGGGCTTCTTTCGGCTGGCCGGAGGAGGTTCCACCTGAACAACGGGATATCAAAGGCGGATGGTTTTTGTGGGCGCTTCGTTTTGCGGCGGAGGAAAAAGGGCATCATGCCAGCGCCGCCCGCGCGGAGGCGTATTACACGCAACTGGCCCGCGAGATTAACCATGCCTGCAGCAACGGTGTGATTCCCTGCGGCCCCCGCCATGAATCCCTCACGCCCCCATGGCGTTGGGACTACGCCCCCCTCTGGCTGCGCTCATTTGCCGAGGCGGTGAAAATGTTGCTTTGCTACGAAGAGGTATCCTTGGCGGAGGCGTGCAGCGAAGGCTACGATGGATGGCTCATTCGATTTGAACGGACGGCCTTGACGCCCATTGCGCCTCCCACATCGGGTCACCAATTAACGATGCCGAACCGAATTACCACCCAGGTTCTGCAGCCTGTTATTGCCTTCTATCGAGGGTTTGGACCGGTACTCGCCGCCCTGGGCACCCTGGCCTTTTGGGGAGCAGTCGCACTGTGCATTACCCGCCGGCGGGTCCCTCCGCTCATGCCGGCCTGCATCATTATTGGTATTGCGGTTCTTTGCCGCTTGGCCATCCTCAGCTTTATCAGCATCAGTTCATTCCCCGCCCTTACCGTGCTCTATATGGCTCCCGCCTATCCCCTGGTTGTCCTTTTTATGATTCTGGCCATCACGGCTTTTTTCCAGATGCGTTATCCCGCTCCCTCGATAAACCGCGCCGCTGGAAAAGGCGATATCCCCCTTTTTCTAAAAGTGAGTAGACCGAAAGAATCCTCTCCGTACGCGGCAAGTTTCTTCATCCTTGCAGGCCTAAGTGTTCTTTGCCTTTTTTGTTTTTTGCGCATAAGCTATGCCGTCTTGGCTTCTTGCGCGGTGTTTTACGTGTGCCGCCCGCTATTACAAGCGCCGTCCGAGAACCATCCGGGCAACCGGTTTTACTTCTTCCGGGCCCTGTTTCCGGTCATGATGGGCCTGGTGGTTCTGTGGGCCGGCCTATGGGCGGCGGGCGGCCTGGAAAACCCGTCCGTCCAGGGCGGGCGGAGGAACGTGCGGAGTTTGGCCTCCGATATCGTAATAACGACACCGCCCCATCTTGAGGGCAATAAGATTCAGATTTCGGGAATTGTCCTTTCCATGGGTCCCGTTGAAAAGCTGGTGGCTATTATCGAAGGCAAGGTGGTGGCTGAATGCCCGTCCTTGGAAGGCAATCCCGGCATGCTGGATTTTGATTTCTCCTTTGACTTGTTTCTGGAAAACCAACCATACAAGGATGTTACACTCAAGGCATTGTCGAAAAGTGGCTTGGTTATCGCGGAACAACACGTAACAGGGTTGCCGTGAGCGTAGGGCACCGCCTTTTACAGGGACGCCACGGCATTATGAGGGAAACAGCGCATGGAAAATGAACCGGGCGGAAGAGCCATCCCCCCTTCCGTGGAAGACGCTCCGGGTCTCGAACTCAGCATTGTGATGCCCTGCCTGAATGAATCGGAAACCCTGGGCCGCTGCATTGAAAAGGCGCTGTCCGCCATTGAAACGAATGGTATTGCCGGGGAAGTGATTGTCGCGGATAACGGCAGCACGGACGGTTCCCGGGAAATCGCCGAAACGCTCGGGGCGCGTGTGGTTCTGGTGGAGGAAAAAGGATATGGCAGCGCGTTGATGGGCGGGATACTTGCCGCCCGCGGGCGTTTCATCATCATGGGGGATTCCGACGACAGTTATGATTTTTCCGAAATCCGGCCCTTTGTTGAAAAACTCCGCGAAGGATACGAGCTTGTCATGGGAAACCGGTTTCGCGGCGGCATCAAGCCCGGTGCCATGCCTCCCCTGCATCGTTACCTCGGAAATCCCGTACTCAGTGGACTTGGGAGGTTGTTCTTTCGCACCCGCATCGGGGATTTCCATTGCGGGCTGCGCGGCTTCACCAAGGAGGCCGTTCTGCGCATGAATCTGCAAACCACCGGAATGGAATTCGCCAGTGAGATCGTGGTCAAAGCCTCCCTGCTCAACATGAACGTCACGGAAGTCCCCACCACACTCTCCCCGGATGGACGAAACCGTCCGCCCCATTTGCGCTCCTGGCGGGACGGCTGGCGGCATTTGCGCTTTCTTCTGATGTACAGTCCCCGATGGTTGTTTCTCTATCCGGGCCTGCTGTTGATGGTTCTCGGCCTGCTGGGGGTGATTATCCTTGTGTCGGGCCGTGTGCATCTGGCCGGGATTGTCTTGGATGTACACACGCTTATCTATACCTCCACCCTTATCATCATTGCCTTTGATTTTGTCCTCTTTGCCGTACTGGCGCGTGTGTTCTCGATGAAGGCGGGCTTATTGCCCCAACAACCGGGGCTGGAAAAGTTTTTTCACCGCATCACGCTCGAAACCGGGTTGTTGGCCGGGTTTGTCGTTTTTCTCTGTGGCATGCTTGGCGCCCTGGCATCGGTGTTTCTCTGGTGGCGCACCTCCTTTGGCCCCCTGGACCCCGCCGTGATGCTCCGCATCGTGATTCCCAGCGCAACCCTCCTCATCCTCGGCCTGAAAATCATTCTGGCCAGTTTTTTCCTCAGTATGATGGGAATGGACCGGCGATGAAAGCGCGTTGTTCATGAAACCATTGGACCGGCTCCTGCAAAAGTGGCGCATTGCCGTGGCGCGCCCTTTCATTCGCGAGGGTGCACGGGTATTGGACGTAGGGACGTCCGACGGAGTTCTGTTTACAGTCTTGGGGGACGCCATCCAAGGCGGCCTCGGCATTGATCCTTACCTGTGTGTTTCCGAAAATCACGCCAGTGAACGGGTCCGGTTTGTCCGGGGGAGGTTCCCTGCCGATCTTCCTCCTTGCGGCCCGTTTGACGCGGCAACCCTGCTGGCGGTGATCGAGCACATCCCGGAAGAGGCGCTGCGGCAATGGCCGGCATTTTTTGCAAACCTGTTGAAACCGGGCGGACGCCTCATCATTACCGTGCCTTCGCCTTGGGTGGACACGATCCTGGCGGTCTTGAAATTCCTGCGCGTAATTGATGCGATGGCCCTGGAAGAACACCATGGTTTTCAGACGAGGGATGTCATGAAACTTTTCGGTGTTCCCCCGTTCCGGCTGCTCGTGAAAAGGAAATTCCAACTCGGTTTGAACAACCTGTTCGTCTTCGAGAAAATTTCCGGGAATAGCTGAGCGAGAAACAGGGGCATTTCGTTAAGCGTTGGGCATTGAAGTACGCGAAAAAGCAGACACGACTCGCCCGCCCATTCTTGAAAAACGTTACAGGATGCGGGTTTTGCACAGGGGCGGTCTCGCTTGCGTCAGTCCCTGGTTTTTCGCTGGTTTACATATTCTTTGTTGTATGCGTGCCATTTGGGACGGTCCGCGATTTTCTCGCGCTATCCGCGCCGGCGCCCGCGGAGAAAGGAAACCGCCGACGCGATTAAATAGGTGCAGCCCGCAAGAATGATAATGGTCGGCCCGGCCGGCAGATCGGGGCCATAACTCACCGCGAGGCCCACCGTGGTGAATCCCGCGCACAGAAAACACGATGTAATCATCATTTGGCCCATTGACCGGGCCATCCGCCCCGCGATCCCCGCCGGAAGGGTCAGCAGGGCAATCACCAGCACAATCCCCACCACCATGGACAACAGCACCACCGTTACCGCCGTGATGGCCAGCAGCAAAAAATAGTAGAAGCCCGTGTGCAGATTCCGCAAACGGGCAAATTCCTCGTCAAAACACACCGCCTGAAGCTGATGATAAAACACGATGGCGATGCCCAGCACCACCCCGTCCAGCGCCAGTGTCAGCCAAAGATAGCGGTTGGACACCAGCAGAATGTTCCCGAAAAGATAATTCATCAAATCCTGGTTGTAGCCCGGCGTCTGATAAATGAATAGAATGCCAATGGCCATGCCGATGGCCCATACCGCCCCAATGGCGGTGTCTTCCCGTTCCCGCGCGCGCAGCGAAACCCAGCCGATGATCCCCGCCGCGATCAGCGCCGCGATCAACGCCCCTTGCATGGGGTTTGGATAGGTCCAGCCATGGACCACATTCAAATACCGCGCCGCGCCCAGCCCCGCCAGCACGCAATGGGCCACGCCCGCCGCAATATAGGAAATGCGCCGCGTGACGACGTAGGTGCCCACCACGCCGCAGGCCACGCTCGCCAAAAGCCCGATAAACAACGCATTGCGGGCCAGGGGGGATTGAAATAACGCGGAAATGAAATCAAACATCCCCGGCCTCCCCCACGGCTCCCGGCAAGGGCTCATAGCCGCAAATATGCCGCATCAATTGATCGTCCACTTTGTGGGTCTTCGGATGAATATGCACCCGCCGGTTCACGCACACGATCATTTCCAGGAACCGCGACGCCACCAACGCGCTGTGCGTGACCAACAACACCGTCAGTTTGCCCCGTAGCGATTCCAGCAGGGACAGAATCTCTTCCTCCGCGCCCGCGTCCACATTGGCGGTCGGTTCGTCCAAAAGGAGGATATCCGGTTCCGTGGCAAGCCCGCGCGCCATCAGCACGCGCTGCCGCTGGCCGCCCGAAAGCGTATTAAACCATTCTCCCGCCAAATGCGCCAACCCCACCTCGTCCAACGCCGCTTGGGCGTGCGAATGATGCGTTTGACGCCGCACATCCCACCAGGGGCGGTGGCCCAGGCAGCCCATGCGGACCACGTCCATCACGCGCACTGGAAACTGTGGATCAAAGGAAAAATTCTGCGGCACATAACCGATATTCACCCGCGCCTGCTCCGGGGATTTCCCCAACACCCGGATGGTCCCCCGTTCCGGTTTCAACAGCCCCAGAATTAACCGGAACAACGTGGATTTGCCGCCGCCGTTCGGCCCCGCAAAACAGACCAACTGCCCTCTCTCAATGGTAAGGTTCACCTCCGTGAGGATGGGATCGGTCTCATACTTGAAATTGACGTGACGAATGTCCACCGCGGGCGTCATCTCACGAAAACCCCTTCGCGATGGCGTCCGCCATCGTTTCCAGATTCGCACAATACTCGCGGTTCAATGGGTCCAGTGCAACCAATTGAACCCCCGTGGCCTCCGCAATCGCTTTTAACGACGGCTCCGCGCTCTGCGGCGCCACATACACCACCTTCGCGCCGTCCCGTTTTATGGCGGCAATCACCTCTTCCAAATACCGCTGGCCCGGCGCCTTCCCTTCCCGTTCTATCGCCACCTGTTTCAGCCCATACCGCTCCGCGAAATAGCCAAACGCGGGATGATACACATAGAATGTCTTCCCCCGGAACGGTTCCATTCGTGTACGAATGCGCTCATGCAACGCTTTCACCTCTTGGGAAAAAACCACGGCGTTCTTAACATAGTCATCGCGATGGGCCGCATCCGCCCGTGAAAGCGCTCCCGCAATAATGCCCGCCTGTTCCACTACGCGTAACGGGTCCAGCCAGACATGCGGATCGCCGGATTCATGAGGATGCCCATCCGGGGAATCGGCGCCTGTGACGCCCTGTGTGGACCCCTCCCGCAAATCCACGATCTCCAGCCCCGGACACGCCTCGTGAATCTTCGGCAGCAGGGTCTCTTCAAACGGCATGCCCACGCGAAAATACATCCGTGCGCGCGACAAACCGTCCATTTGCTTCGGAGTAACCTGATACGTTTCCGCACATCCCGCCGTTTCCACCAATATGCTGACGGTCACATGACTTCCCCCAATGCGCTCCACAAAATACGCCTGTGGCGGAAATGGAACCACCACGGGAATCCCCTCCGCCGCTTTCGTCCCGGAACCGCCCCCGCATGCCCCTAAAACCATCAATACCAACACCGCCCCGCATCCATATCCGCACACCGCGCTATATTTAATCCACTTCGTACCCATCATATCCTTTTGTTCAGCCCCTGGCCTCACATATCCGGTACCACCTCCGGCGACACCTGCCCCGTGGCGTCAATCTTGAAGATGTAAATCAGCCCCGGACGGAGCTTTGTGTACACCACATTCCCGAATATTGCCTGGATGCCATAATCCCGCAAGCGCTCCGGCTCGTTCGACAAGTCCCACACCGCCGACCAGAACATCTCCCGGTCCCGCATCGAGAGTTTCTTCATGATTTCCGCGTAGCGTTGGGGCTCCTGGCCCGCCGTTTCTATCGGAAAGCCCGATTCCGGCGGCTGCTTCTCGCCGTACACCCGCCGCCACAGATACAAGGCCCGCTCTTTGCCGTCCATCACCATCCGGGTATCGAACTTCACAATCAGCGCGTCGAAATAAATTACATCACCCTGTACCTCGTAGTCCGTCTCCAGCACTTTCTCAAGCTTATTGTCCCGCGCGGTCTCCACGAATTTCAGCTTGGTGTACACCTGGCCGTCCCGCGTGGTCTGCGACAGCACTTTCGCATACCCGATCTGGTCCTCCTGCGTGAGATTGGTCAAGGCGGCCTTCAATTGCTTGTTTTCCGTCAACAAGTCGAAGATGGTCTTGCTGCCGTAATACAGCGCGCCCCCGAACACCAGCGCCACCGCCAATCCGGCCAGGAGTACCAAGTACACAAGGCTGCGGCCCTGTTCTCTCGTTCTATACGGTCTCAATCGGGTTCCTTTCTTTGGGTATAGCCTGTTTACATTACCATCTACGGAATAATGCGTCAACTATTCCCATGGATTAGACTTAGCCGGGCTGCGTTCTGATTCAATGAGTTTCGGGAAGCGAGGGGGGGATTGCGGATTGGCGATTGCGGATTGCGGATTGTGGAGGGCGGGGGGCGGGGGGCGGGGGGCGGGGGGTGGAGAAGTTGGGGCCTTTGTCCACAGATTTCACCGATGGGCACAGATTGAGTGGATTGGTTTATGGGAGTTTTTTAGAGCAGGTTTTCAGGGGATGATCTTGATCTGGGGTAAAGAAGCGCAATCCCAGGCTGGAATTCTTCGTTTTTGGGACAGGTGGCGTGAGGGGGGATGAACGGGGTGCGGTGAGTTTTTGGCGTATGGTGAAAGTGCGGAGATGGTTGAATTTTCAGCGTAGAGGATGGGGTAAGCTTGGTGTGTAGAGCCCATCCTTTGGAGTGCGGCAGCCTGCCGCCGCTTTCTTTCGTTTCGTTGGAGGGAATACCCGCCGCAACGTGGATGAAATATAAGGCGTCCTTAACAGTTGCAAAGAAACGGTGGGATTTGTTTTTGTTTTGTGGAAGGGAGGTGTAGACTTTAGTTGATGGTCTTATTTGAAACATCAGGAGCGCCCATATCATGTCCATTCCGTTTGCCGTGTTGATTTCCCTGATTTCCCAAAGCACGGGCGTCAATCCCCCGATCAAAAGCGACATCGGGTCTTTTTTTCCCTTTCTGGATGCCTATGCGGGGAAGAGCGCCTGTTCGCTGTCGTATCTTTCGGGCCCATGGCCGGATGTGGCGGCGTGGCGCCAGCAGGGGCGGGATAAGATGTTCGAGTTGTTGCGCTATGCCCCCACCCCGGCATCAAGCGATGCGGAAATTCTGGAAACGGTCAAAAAGGATGGATATACCCGGTATCGGGTGCGGTATTCGGTTACTTCGGATCGAAAAACAGAAGCCTTCCTGCTGATACCGGATGGATTGACCCAACCGGCTCCGGCGGTGGTGGCGCTGCATTGTCACAGTGGTTTTTATTATTATGGAAAAGAAAAAATCACCGAGACGGAAAACCCGCCGAAGATTCTTCAGAACTTGATTGATGGAACGTATGGCGGGCGTCCCTTCGCGGACGAACTGGCCCGGCGCGGCTTTGTGGTGCTGGTTCCGGATGCGTTCTATTTCGGTTCGCAACGGATACAGCCGGACGCCATGCCGGATGAGCGGGTGCCTGACCTGAAGAAATATACACCGGGCAGCGACGGCTATATCCGTTCCTTTCATATGTATTCGGGGCGTCAAGAGGAATTGACTGCCAAATCGATCTTTGCGGCGGGCAGCACGTGGCCGGGAATTCTGTTCCAGGGCGACCGGGCCAGTGTGGACTATCTGCTGACGCGCCCGGAAGTGGACCCCGGCCGTATCGGCTGCATGGGGTTGTCCATTGGCGGTTTTCGCTCCGCACACCTCTTCGCGCTTGACCCCCGCATTAAGGCCGCAGTCGTTGCCGGGTGGATGGTAACGTACCGTTCGCTCCTTTTTGACCACGTGAAGAATCACACGTGGATGGTGTACATCCCCGGTCAGCAGGCGTGGCTCGATCTGCCGGACGTGGTTACGCTGAACGCCCCTAATCCGCTAATGGTGATTAATTGTTCCCAGGACAATCTGTTTTCCATGGAGGGCATGAAAGCGGCGGAAACCAAGATTGCGGAGGTGTACACACGCATGGGGGCGGCGGACCGTTTTCGCTGCAAGTATTATGACGAGCCGCATTCCCTGAAAATCCCGGCGCAAAATGACGCCATCGCCTGGCTGGAACTTTGGCTCAACGCTGGTGTTTCACCCTAAAAAGAGGAGGGAGGTCCATGATCCCCTTGAATCGGCGCGATTTTCTCTGGTTGACGGCCAGTGGGTTGGCCGGCATGTCCTCAGGGTGCCTTTCGGTGCATGGTGAACCAGGCAGGCCGCCCAATTTCCTGATTATTCTGGGTGATGATCTGGGCGCGAAAGAATTGGGCTGTTATGGGAATCCCGCGTATAAGACGCCCAACCTGGATCGGCTTGCCGAAACGGGGGTGAAGTTTGAAACCTGCTATGCAACCCCCTTGTGTCATCCCACGCGCCTTATGATGCTGACCGGCCAATATGGCTGCCACAATGGCGTGTATAATTTTGCGGGCCGCCGCGGAGGACCGGATCCAAAATCACCCGCGGAAGACATGACCACCCATTTCACCTTTGCCAATCTTCTGAAGCAGCAAGGGTATGCCACGGCACTGTCGGGCAAGTGGCAACTCTCTGGAACATTGCCCAGGCTTATTCATGAATGTGCCTTTGATGAATATTGCATATGGGCGTATGCGCATAACTTGCCGGAAGGGGTTACGCATACGGGCGGATATGAGAGCGATAAGAAGCCTTCCCGCTACTGGCACCCCTCGATTCTCAAGAACGGCGAATACGTGCCAACCAAACCGGAGGATTACGGCCCCGATATGCATGTGGACTTCCTTTTGGATTTTATGAAACGCAACAAGGAACGTCCCTTTCTTGCCTACCATCCCATGTGCCTGACCCACGCGCCGCACATGCCCACGCCCGACACCCTCAAGCCGGGAGAAGACCGTTTTCAAAGCGGACAACACAACTTCAAGGCCGTGGTGGAATATATGGACAAACTGGCGGGGAGGCTGGTGAAGGGGCTGGAGGCGCTTGGGTTGCGCGAAAATACGATTATCCTTTTCACCACGGATAATGGCACCGGCGGCGATGGGAAAGGGCAACCAACGGAACTGGGGGCGCGGGTCCCATTGATTATCAACGCCCCAAAATGGGTGAAAGCGCGGGGAACGAGCATGGAATTGACCGATCTTTCCGATGTGTTCCCCACTATCGCGGAATTCGCCGGGGCGCTTCTTCCCAAAGAGCGGGTGATTGACGGCCGCTCTCTGGCGCCCTACTTGCGCGGTGACACGGAACACACCCGGGAATGGATTCACAGCTACCTCGGAGATCGAAGGCTCCTGCGCACCAAGCGTTGGCTGCTGGAGGACAATTCGCCGTGGCACTGGGGGCGGTTGTACGATTGCGGTGACCGCCGGGACGGCGGCTATATCGAGGTGACCGATTCGCGCGCGCCGGACGTTTTAGCGATCAGAGAACGGTTTGCCGCATTGCTGGAACAATTGCCCGCGCCAATCCTTGAGCGAGAAGGGGACATCAACGAGAAAAAACCCGCGCGCGCCCTGAAACGGCAAAGGCGGAAACAACGCTCTTCCAGGCCGGGTGAATGAATGTTCCCCGCTCAGTGATTCTTGTTATTGCAGCACCTCATCGCCGGATTCCCCGGTGCGGATGCGGATGGCTTCCTCCACGGGCAAAATGAATATTTTCCCATCTCCAATCTTGCCGGTGGCGGCGGCGGACTGAATGCTCCTGACCACCTGGGCGGCCTTATCATCGCTGACCACCACCTCAATCTTGGTTTTCGGCTGGAATTCAACCACGTATTCCGCGCCGCGATAGATTTCCTTGTGGCCTTTTTGGCGCCCGAATCCTTTCACTTCGCTGACGGTCATGCCTTTGCAGCCCATGGCCATCAGCGCCTGTTTGACATCATCCAGTTTGTACGGTTTGATAATGGCTTCCACTTTTTTCATGGCGTTCCTCTCCAATGCCTGTTATTTCATGCGCTTGCCCGCAACATGCCGGTGTTACAACACATATCCTGTTTCTTCGTGCTCCGAAATGTCCAAGCCGATGGTCTCGGCTTCTTCGCCGACCCGCAGTCCAATCACCGCGTCAATCGCCTTGAGCAGCACAAAGGTGACAACCATGCAGTAGACCGCACAGGCCGCGCACGCGAAGGCTTGAATCAGAAATTGGGCCGGCATATGCAAATCCGCCTTGCTTCCCCCCAGGGCGGTGGAGGCAAACACGGACAGCAACAGGGTGCCGATGAGTCCGCCGCCGCCATGCACCCCGACCACGTCCAGCGCGTCATCATATCCGAAGCGGCGTTTGACCGCCGTGGTCAGCCAATAACAGAACAGGCCCGAGGCCAGGCCAATCGCCATGGCCCCCAAGGGCCCCACCGTGCCGGACGCAGGCGTAATGGCCGCCAGCCCCGCGATGGCGCCCGTGGCGAAACCCAAGGCACTCGGCTTGCCGTTACGCCGCCATTCAATCGCCATCCAGGTCAGTGCGGCCACGCACGGCGAGATTTGCGTGACCACCACGGCCATGCCCGCCGTGCCATTGGCCGCCAACGCGCTGCCGCCGTTAAAACCGAACCAGCCCACCCACAACATGCCCGTACCCGTCAGGGTCATGGTCATGTTATGCGGCGGCATGGCGGTGGTGGGATAGCCGCGGCGTTTTCCGGCCAGGAGCGCGGCGATGAGCGCGGAACTGCCCGCGGTGACATGCACCACGATCCCCCCGGCAAAATCCACGACGCCCAGGTCCGCGAAGAAGGCGCCGGGCCCGCCCCAGACCATGTGGCATATCGGGAGGTAGGCGAGGATTACCCACAACGAACTGAACACGCACACGGCCGCGAATTTGAAGCGTTCCGCGAATGCCCCGACAATCAATCCCGGGGTAATTACGGCAAACGCCATCTGAAACACGAAAAAGACCACTTCGGGAATGTTGCCGTTCAGGTGGTCCGGTGTGACCCCCCACAAAAATACTTTGGAGAATCCACCAAGGAATGCGTGCAGGCCCTTGGAGCCTGCCTGCATGCCTTCCGTGCTGAACGCCACGCTATACCCGAACAGGGTCCAGATTACCGAGACTAGCGCGGTGATGGCGAAGCACTGCATGAACAGGGAAAGGACGTTTTTTACCCGGACAAGGCCGCCATAGAACATGGCGAGGCCGGGAATCATCATGAAAAGCACCAACGCGGAGGATATCATGACCCACGCCGTGTCGCCGGTGTTCAATTCATCGGAGGCAAAGGCGGTGGCGGGGGTGATGATGAATAAGGCCAGTCCACAAAAAAACAGGATGCGGTTGCGTAAAAAGACCTGAGCGGGCATTCGCGGTTCTCCTTTATGCCATAGATGAACGATATTCCCCGCCTGCGGGCATATCCTCGCATGGCCTGCCCGCCCCGCCAATGCCGGACGGCAGTATTGCATATCCGCCGGGAAGAATCAACACCGTATCAGGGGAGGCATTTGCGAAATCGCTTTTCCTTGCCCCGCACTGGCTATAAAACACCGGAAATTTGCGCTATTCATATTGTTTGTTTGCGAAAACGGGCGATTTCGCAATTGCCTGAGGGGATTAACGAGGCGCGGGTGGCGGGCATGCATGGGGGGGCGATTACCGGAGCACTATCTGGCGGTTGGTGGTTTGCCGCGCGATTTTCTTGAGGAAGTCCGCGATGGAATCGTTGGCGGTATTCTCGAAGGGGAGGGTGAGTTCACTGAGTGCGCCGAACGCCAAATATTGGTGAAAAAGGCCTTCCAATCGGGCGTGATCCAGGGGGTTTAGCGCGGGAACAGGATTGCAGCGGGCGCCGGTGGTGTATTCCATTTCATGGGTGTCCTGATCGAGCTTGACGACGGATTGGGCGGTTTTTGGGTAACTCTGGGAATCGAGTGTGGCAAAACGGCGGCTTACCGCGGGATCATTGTTCTGTGCCAGCGCCAGGCGCAATCCCATGCGCTCGCCGCAGCGGGTGCATTGCTCTTGCAGATGTTCCAGGATACGCTTGCCGAGTTCCATCGCTTCGGCGCTTTGGTGCAGTTCGGCATTTAACAAAACCTGAACACACTCGTTCAATCCTTCCACCGCCACCAGGCAAAGCGCATCTTTGATGTCCAGGTAGGGAACGCCCCGCGCACCGGGATTGCCTGATCGGGCCAGCATGCTCAATGGCCGCGCCTGCGGCGATGCGCCGTCCATCAGTCCTTCCAGGAAGCCGTGTTTTTCCTGATGCGCCATGGCGGCCACTTCCACCAAGCGGGTGAGTTCGCGCAACAGGGCGTCTTCTTTATTGTGTTGATAAGCGGCGCGGGGCAGGTTCAGGGTGATTTGCTGGAGTACGGTTTGGCGCGCGCGCCAGGGGTCCTGTGGGGCGTCATCATGGATAAACCGCAGATGCAGGTGTTGACGAAGCGCGGCGGCGCGGGCCACGTGATTCAGGAACGCCTCGTCTTCCGGGGTTTGGAACACATCCGATCCCAATTCGACGCACACGATTGGCGCGGGAAACGGTGTGTTCTCCCCGCCGCGTTGAATCAGCACGTCCAAAATGGCCCAGGCGAATTGCCGGGCCGTGCGCTGGCATTCGCCAAAGGTTTTCTCCGTTCCGGGTGCGGAAACGTTGAACAACTCATCCGGCACGGTCCATCGAAGGGTGATCCCCGTCCCCGGAGCCGTGGTCATAATCGCGCGGTAGGCAAACTCATACACAAGCATTTGCGCGAAACGGCCCAAATGCGCCTCGGACCAACCCTGGAGGAACGGCGAGAAATAAACATTGATTGCACCCCAAAGGGGCGGTTGTGCGAACATCGCCTGATAAAGTTCCGTGCTTTTGAGCATTTGGGCGAGCAAGGCATCGGCCTGGCGGGGCACGGAAGCGTATTGGGAAGTCCCCGGCGCATCCAGGCCATTTTGGAGCGTGGGGAGGAGGCTGTGTTCTGCACTGAACAGGCGGTCGGGCTGCTCGATGTCATGAATGTGGAGTTCGCCGCGCAGATGTGCTTCCGCCACGGGCGCCGAGAACACCTGGGCGAAGGCATATTCCTTCTTCACCATGCGGGCCAGCACACGGTCCGTACCCGAGGGATCCAGCCCGGCGGTCTCCGGGGTGACGCCCCGGATGATCCGTTCCGCGTCGTAGAGCGGGACGCCGAGGCGCCGGTGCCGCACGGTATATTCGTCGAGACCGTGCTCCACCAGTTTTGCGTCCACCAGTTCGCGCACGAGCGAGGTGGTGAGGGTGGCGATACGCGCGTTCTGGATTTGTTGTTCCACCTCCACTGCAATCATGAGTGCGGCGGGATGTTCGAGACCGGTTTCCCGGACCAACGCCTCCACAATCTTGTCGCGGTCCCAGGCGGACAGCGTATCAGCGCTGGTGCGGACCATGAGCGCCTCACGGCGTCCGCGCAGGGCTTCGCGTTCCTCCCGCGCCTCCTTCAGTTCGCCCAGCAGCACCCGCATATCGCCTTCCCGCAACCGGCGCACCCGGGCGCGGCGGTCGCGGTAGCGGGCGTAGGCCAGGGCTGTTTTCACATGCGACATGTGAATCAGCACGCGCTCAACGGCGTCATGCACCTGGTCCACGGTCGGCGGCTGGCTCCCCAGCCGTTTGGTGAGATAGAGGGTGACGGCGGAGGCAAGGTCTTCGGCGAGGTGGTAGTCTTGCCCGCCGGTCTGTTGTGCCGCCTTGAAAATGGCCAAGGCGATTTTTTGCTTGCTGAAAGACTCTTTCCGCCCATCGCGCTTTACGATGGTGCGGAAGGGTTCGGGCGCGGCAATCGCGGGCAGTGGAAGGGGAAGCTGCTCGTCGAAGAGCCCTTCCGGTTCCCTGTGTACCGGATCAAAAAGATCACCTTGCCGTTCAATGTTCATGGTCCGTCCAATACACTGGCGCAGGGCGCCCTTAACCCATCCGCAATGCGCGCCAGCGCCCCGTCAATGCCGTCTTTCGTGATTACCCCCGGCGGCGCAAACTGGTCTCCGTTTTCCTATGTTTCCCGCCGGTTTCCGGGCCTCCCCCGTGAAGTGGGGGAAAAGAAACGTGATCCTACCATGTATCCGCCAAGGCACGCCAACTTTTTCCGGTTCACGGTCCCTTGATTGGGAAATACGCCTTTAAGAACTGATCCTGCGGGCCGCCATAATACGCTTCCGCGAGAAACTCGATGCCCTGCTGATTCCCCCAGGAGTAGTAGAGGATCGTCTTCCCCTGATATTCACAAAAATCCACATCCGAATTATTGATGTTTTTCGCCCCCGCAATGTGCTGGCGTTCTTCTTCCGTGAGCTTCGGATTATAGATTGCTTTATCTTCCGGTCCGGGCTGCATTATCGGATTAAACGGGCTGCTTTCCCACGTCTTCAAATCCTTCGACCGCACCATGTGCGGAAAGTAATGCGTGTCCGGATACGCTTCAAGATAGACCATGTAGTAATAGCCATCGAGGAATCGCAAAGCGGGGCACGCGCTGTACCGTTCCTTGGTGTACACGTACTCCGGAGGGCACAGCGTCCACGTGAGCAAATCTTTCGAGCGCGCAAAAAGATTGGTGAAGCCATTGCCCACCAGTTCCTGCGGCTCTCCAAATTCAATGGCCATGACATACCCCTGAGGGTCCCTGCACACCGACGTGTTGAAAATCTTCGCCTTGTCCACCTGCAAGGCGGTTTGGTTTTTCCACGATTTCAGGTCCTTCGACCAGAACACCTCAATCGAATCCTTGCCCCACTCCTTCACCCCATACACATACATGGTGTCCCCTTCCACAAACGCGCAACCGAGATGATACCCCAGTGCGAACGGCTCCGTGGCGGCACCATCAGCAAGGTTCACAAACCGGAAACACGCCTGCTTCGCCGGATTATGCTTGTAATTATCCCGTACATACTCAAACCGGTACAACGTCCCCTGCCACACCACCGGCGTTACTTCCACCATGTCGCATTCCACCGCCCCCCGCTTGTGGATCACCGGCGGCTCCGCCCCAACAGAGAGCGAAAAAACCACCAGTTGAATCAATAACAGGATGATGGCGCTTTTATACAACATGCTATTTACCTTTTTTAGTTTGAGAACAAAGTCAGCGGCAAATATCCCGATTATGGGACTGCTTCGAACAGGGGGCTGCGGCTTGCCTTGCGATCAAAAGTTAACACTGTTTGTGCTCCACATTCATTCGCTTGAATCGCGATGAGCAAGTCCGCCAGTTCAAGAACACTATCCGCTGCATGGTGTAAGAACTTTCGGATTAACTCTTGATTTTCAAATGTAACGCCCGAAAGGTTTTCCAGCTTTAATACCGTTTCGCGGATATCCTGACGTCCAAGACCGTACTTGGTGCGTAAAACCCATAATGTTTCAAGTAAGACAAGGGTGGTAACCAGATAGGACTCGCCGGAAGTTTGTGCATCTTGTAAAAGTCGGAGCGCCCGTGTCGCCATGTCCTTGTCATCGGCCACAAGATATCGGACAAGGACGTTGGTATCGAGTGCTTTCACATTTCGCCCTTCCGGCACGCTTCAGCGATAGCGTCATCCATCTCTTCAATAGTGGCGTTCACAGAGGTGTGCCCGGCAAGGCAACCAAATACCTCATCCGGACTGAACATTTTAGGGAAAAGCCTTACCGTTCCGTCAGCGTCAGCCTCGATACCCACCACATCACCCGGCTGGGCGTTTAATTTTTCCACAATATCCGCCGGCAATCGTAGATCGCCATTACCTAATACAAGCGCGGTATTCATTATCCACCTCGTATAACCAATTATTTTTATGTGAGTTTTTATTTAAGAAGTATAGCATAGGCTGTAATTACTCGCTGAACGGCGGTTCTTCGCCGTCGGAAGGATCGGACTCGTCGGAATCTTCGCTGGGGCTGATAATGGACGCATCCTGGGACGCCATGTCCATCACTTCTTCCGCGGCGAAAATAGGGCAGCCGGTGCGGACCGCGATGGCAATGCCGTCGCTGGGGCGCGTGTCGATTTTCAACACTTGCTCGACATGTCCCTGGGCGTTTTTCTGCTCGACGTTCAGATGCGCAAAAAAAGTGTCATTGTGCAGGCGGTATATCGTAACCGAGCGGAGTTCCGCGCGCAGGCCCGCGAGGATATTGCATACCAGGTCGTGGGTCATCGGGCGCGGCGTTTTTTCCCGGAGCAGCCCGATCTGGATGGCGCTGGCTTCCGGCACCCCGACCAGAATGGGCAATATGCGCGTATCATGGCGCAGCAGCACCACGGGGTATTGATGTTCATCCGCCTGGCTTACGCCCAGCACTTCAAGTTCCAACATGACCAATCTCCTTTCCCACAGTATACGCTTCCGCCCCTGATGCAATCACGTTGCCGGCTTCCCGATGATGCAGTTGATTCTCTCCAAGGCATGGTCTATAGTTTGCACATGAGCATGCCCTTTGTAAAAAAACTGGTCCGCCCGCCCGAAAATACCGGGAGGGAACGCCCATGAATGACGTCTTGCCGGAACTCTCGGTGGTTGTGCCGGTATACAACGAAGCGGCCAACCTGAAAGAGCTGCATTCCCGTATTGCCGCCACCCTGGAGCCCTTGAACCGCAGTTTTGAGATTGTGATGGTGGACGACGGCAGTTCGGATGGGAGCCTGGAAACGCTGAAAGAAATCCGCGCACGGGATCCCCGGCTCCGGGTTATCCGGTTGACCCGCAATTTTGGTCAGACCCCGGCCTTGTACGCGGGTTTTTCCCATGTGCGTGGAAGGATTGTCATCTCCCTGGACGCCGATCTCCAAAACCCCCCCGAAGAAATCCCCAAGCTGATTCAAAAGATTGATGAGGGGTATGAAATGGTTCAGGGATGGCGGGAAGAGCGGCAGGATTCGCAATTCCGGCGCACCGCCTCGAAAATCCTCAACCGGATCATCTCGTTCGCCACGGGGATTCGCATCCGTGACTTGGGCTGCGGTTTGAAAGCCTTCCGGCGCGAAGTTATTGACCAAATGGGCCGCTTTGTCCATCACAGCCGTTACGTACCCGCGGAAATGGTATGGCTGGGGGTCAAGATCGCCGAGGTCAAAGTCGAGCATCAAGAACGCGCGAGCGGTGACAGCAAATATACCCTGTGGAGCCTGCTGCGCCTCAATTTTGACATGATCGCCAGTGTCACCACCTTTCCCATTAAAATCATCGGCTTTATCGGGCTGATGTTGTCCATGGTGGGATTCGGCATGGGGGCGTTACTTTTGTTCAAGCGGATTATCTGGGGCAACTTTGACAATTTCCTGACCGTGACCGCCCTTTTTTTCATCATTGCCGGCGTGCAAATGACCGCCACGGGGCTGATGTGCGAATACATCAGCCGCATCTTTGTGGAGGTTCAGAATAAACCGTATTTTATTGTCAAAGAAGAAGTGGAATGAGCGGATATTCCGGGATTCATCCGCCGTCAAAGGATGGGCGTCCGTGAACGTACTTGTGTTTCCCACCTGCAATGAACCGGGCCTGGAGATTATCCAGGCGCTGTCCAAGAGCAACAAGATACATCTCTTTGGGGGCAGCAGCGATAAAGGCGACTACGATCCCGCGCGCCATTTTCTACAGCATTATTTGCCGTTGCCGCATTATCAGGCTCCTGGGTTCAAGGAAGATTTTCAGCGGATTTGCCGCGACTATGCCATTGATGCCGTCATTCCCGCCTGGGATCCGCTGGTCGAAGTGTTTTCGGAATGGCGCATGGAAAACACGGTATTTATTACCCCGCGCCCGGAAATCGCGCATCTGTTGATGTCCAAAAGCGCCACCTATGCGCGGCTGAAGGGTATTGTGCCCGTGCCTGTTGTCTATTCCCACGAAACCGCCCCCCGGCCCGTGTTCGCGAAACCTGACCGCGACAGCGGCTCGCGAAATATCATGCACGTGCAAACGCCGGAGCAACTCCATCTGGCCAAGGCCCAGGGTATGCTCCTGTGCGAATATCTTCCCGGCCCCGAATATACCGTTGACTGCATCAGTGATCGCGAGGGCCGTCTTTTGTTCGCCAATGCCCGGCTGCGCGCGAATATTGGCCGCGGCATCGCCTTGGGCACCCGCACCGTGCATGATCCCCATATTCAAGAAAGCATCGAACGCATCGCGGGGCATCTTCGGATCGAGGGGCCGTGGTTTGCGCAATTCAAGGAGAACGCCCAAGGCGAACCTGTCCTGATTGAGATCAATGCGCGCGTGGGGGGCAGCATGACCCTGACCCGGCTGAGCGGTGTGAACATCCCCCTCATCGCCGTGTTCATGTACACCGGCCATCCCGTGCGCGTGCCCCAGCCGCGCTCCGAAATTGTATTGAACCGCTGTCTCCGGAACTTCGCCGAGCCGGAACCCTTTGAGTGGGCCATTTGGGATTGGGATGACACCCTCCTGCGCAAGGACGGGAAACCCGACCCGGAATCCATCGCCTGCCTGTACGATCTGAACAACCGCGGCGTGCGGCAATTGCTGCTCAGCAAGAATGCCGATGCCCCCGCGCTACTGCAACAACACCGCCTGCCGGACTTCTTTGTCGAGGTCCGCTGCGCCGAAGACAAGGCCGGCGCCCTCGCGGAATGGTTTGAGCGTTACCATATTGCGCCGTCCCGGTGCATCGTAATTAATGATTCCTACGCGGAACTTTTTCTGTTACAGGAACGATTCCCGGAACTGAGGATTCTGTCCCCTGACGCGCTGGAGTATCTCGGGCGGGAAAAAATAGGCTAGACGGGTCCATACGATGCCTGAATACGATTATAATCAGTTGTGGACGGAGGTATACGGGGACATCCAGCGATGCGGTCCGGGACACCATCATCTGCGCCGAATATTGCGACGCTTCCTCCAAAGCATCGAATACGCCACCGTGCTCGAGGTGGGCTGCGGCATCGGGCACAACGGCGCACTCCTTACCAAAAACGGACTGGTGCCGCATTTTGACGGGATCGATATCTCCGAAAAGGCCATTGAACGCGCGCGGGCCGCGTCACCGGGACGGTTCTGGGTCTGTGACATCCAGCGGGAATGCATTCCCGGACAGTGGGACTTGGTGGTGTGTTCCCTGGTGCTCGAACATCTACACAACGATGACGGCGCGCTGGCGCAGTTACGTAAAATGACCGGACGGTACCTGCTCCTTGCCTCGATTGCCGGAAATTTTGAACGTTACCGCCCATGGGAAGAATCGCAGGGACACGTCCGCAATTACGCGCCCGGTGAACTCGAGCGCAAAGTGGAAGCGGCGGGTTTTACCCTCCGCAAAACCCTTTATTGGGGGTTCCCTTTTTATTCCCCCATCGCCCGCACCCTGCAAAAAAATCAAACCGCCGGCATCGGCAGGTTCACTTGGACCGCGCGGCTTGCCGCGTTTATTTTCAAATATTTGTATTACTTAAATTCGCACCGGCGCGGCGATATGGTATTTATCCTCGCGGAAGTACAACGATGACAGGTTATGCGAAGCGAATGACATGCCGTTGTGCGCCCAGGGCTTCCTTTGACGGTGACTCATGGCCAAAACCATGACACATATCGAAGCACAGCTTCGACGGCAAGGGCGTTCCCAAGTGCAATTTGGGAACGAGCGGAAGAGAATAACTTGTCATTGTAAGGAGTCTTCGACGAAACAATCTCGATTCGCCACGCCCGGACCCTGTATCACAA
>CAYYRW010000006.1:50753-57484 GCA_964474205.1 uncultured Nitrospirales bacterium
ACCCGGTTGATCGCCCTTCCTGTCATTGCGAGGAGTCTTCGACGAAGCAATCTCGATTCGCCACGCCCGGACCCTGTATCACAAACCCGGTTGATCGCCCTTCCTGTCATTGCGAGGAGTCTTCGACGAAGCAATCTCGCTGTAGTGATAATGATTTGCCTGGAGACCTCGCACCGGTGTTATCCTTACCAACCCAAAGGACCCCATCGTAGTGGAACTGCTTGCGTTACTGCCCTTTATTCTCTACTTGGGAACCATTCTTGTAGTGACCTTGACGGTTCGCAGCCGTTCCGAAGACTCCGAATACTTCTTTGCCGCCAAACGCCTGAACACCTTGCAGGCTTTTCTTTCGGTGGTGTCTTCTGAAACGTCCGTGGCCACCACCGTCATTTTTCCGGCCGCCGGCATGAAAAACGGATTTGTCCTCATTTGGCTGCTCCTCGGTTACATCACCGGACGCACCATCGTTGCGGTGTTTTATTTGCGTGCGCTCTACCAATCCTCGCGTCTGACCATTTACCAGACCATAAGCGCCCATCATCGCATCCTCGAAACCGCCTATCTCGCCGCCAAGTACATTTCCGGGGGGGTCCGCTACTTTATCGGCGGCTACGCCCTCCAGCAACTGCTCGGCGGCCCCTTGATTCTTTGGATTCTGCTTGTGGCCGGGTGCGTCGCCGCCTACAGCCTCACCGGCGGCTTGCGCGCGGTGGTCATCATGGATCAGGTGCAGAGCATCCTTATTGTTGGCACCGGCATATTCCTGTGCTTTTTCCTGGCCTCCGGCCTGTCCGCCGCCGCCTTTCACGCACCCGCGGTAGTGGATTGGAATCCCGCGAATTATACGTTCTCCCCCATCTTGTTCATCGCCGGCATTGTTGTCTCCATTGGCACCCATGGCGCCGATCAGGACCTCCTTTTGCGTATTCTCTCCACCAAGACCTTCAGCAATGCCCGCCGCTCCCTCATTCTTTCCGGCTTCGGAGCCGCCCTCCTTATCAGCCTCTATCTCGGCGCCGGATTCCTCCTCCAGTTCAATGCCGCAGGCAACCTCGACCCCAAATCCCCCCTCGCCGATTACGTCCTGCGAAGCCATCTGCCCCTGCTCAAAGGAGTCTTCCTGGTATTGCTCGCCGCCGCCGCCATGTCTTCCCTCGATTCCACCATCCACTCCACCGGCGCCATATGGAAATCGCTGACGGGTTCAAAACGCCCCGGACGCCTCTGGTCCTCGCTTTCCCTGTTCATCATGATTGCCTTCGCCGTTTTCTTCATGCTGCTTCAAAAACGCCACCCCGATTTCCTGTCCCTCTGCATGGGGTCCATGAATTACGTCAACGGCGGGCTGATTGGACTATTTACGGTCTTTACCTTTTTCCCGGCACGGCTCAACAGACGCGGCGTCATTTCCGCGCTCGTCACCGGCTTCCTCGTCACCAGCGTCTGCGAGTGGGCATTCCCCCAACCCATTCCATGGACCTACACCGTCCTCATGGCCTCCGCTTCCGCCTTCCTTGCCGCGTATGGTTCCGGTTATCTGTCCTCTGGACAAATAACGGAAAGCGTCTAAAAACCACACTGCGTCAAAGACACCGGTAGCGTGGAACCCTCCACTCAGTATAATCCGGGGCAATAATTATCTTCCGTCGATTCTTCCGGACAATAATGATATCCGCCGGAATTGAAGAACTGGATGATGCGCAGGAGTTCTGACAGATTGATTCGCCAATCCTGCGCATTATAATCGCTGTCATGCGGCGTGCATGTGCGATCCCCCGGACCCGGCGCGAAACCGTCTTCCGTCCCGGCTTGGCAGTGATACCCGTCCGAATTGAAGAATTGGATAACCCGCAGCAATTCCGACAAACTGATCTGATGATTGCCGTCTTGATCCGCGGTATGAACGCCATCTTCCTGGCCTTCCGGGGTGGCGCCCTCGCCTTCGCCTTCGCCGCCGCCTTCGCCTTCCTGCACGGTGCCCTCGCCCTCGCCTTCGCCTTCGCCGCCTTCGCCTTCCTGCACGGCGCCCTCGCCTTCGCCTTCGCCTTCGCCGCCACCTTCGCCTTCCTGCACGGTGCCCTCGCCTTCGCCCTCGCCGCCACCTTCGCCTTCCTGCACGGCGCCCTCGCCCTCGCCTTCGCCTTCGCCGCCGCCTTCGCCTTCACCCGCCACAGGAACAAACACCGCAGTAACACTGGCGGTTTCGCCTGATGTGGAAGGCATGGTTATTGTCGTATGCGCGGCACCCGCGTTCGCCACCGCGCCTGTCCAATGGTCGAATTGAACCTCCTCGTCTGAACCATAGGCGGTTGCAAACAAACCCACCACCTCGTCACAGGCAAAAGAATAACTCGACTTGCCCCCCGATTTGATCATCCCCGCATATACCAGGCAATCCGCACACCCTTGCACATTCACATTGAGCTTCGTCAGGCACGGACCTTCGCCTTCGCCTTCCGCTTGGCCCTCGCCTTCTCCTCCTGGCAGATGGCCGCCTAAACACACATCGTCCACATAAAAGCCCGGATGCGCATTATTCGACGCCGTCATCGAATTGAATCCAAAGCGCAAGCGCAGCGTGGAACGCGCCGCCGCATCCAAATTGAACGCCACCGTCATCCAGCAATAACTCGGGTCCAGAATGGAATCCGTGTTGCTGTCCACCACCACAAACGGTCCGTCGTTTATCGAGGCTTCCACCGTCACCAAGTCTTCCGCGGGCGCATTGGCGGCGGTTTCGACGTACATCGCATACGATAACGTGATGGGCGCTTCGATATTCGTCAGATCAATCACGGGTGACGTAACCACACCCTGGTGCGTCACCCCCTCCACGTTATAATCGCAGGAGCTGTCCTGGCCGTAATACAACACGAAATTCAGGTCCGGCGCGCCCTCTCCCTCACCTTCGCCCCCCCCTTCTTCCTCGCCTTCCTGAAACCATGGGCATTGCACATTTGCAAGACACGCGTCCGTGCGGTGCCACAGCCCGTTCCCCCAGCCAAAATCATTGTCAATGACAAATTCGTTCAGGTCTGCTTCGAAATCCGCGCACCAGACCTCAACAAATTCACCTTCCTCTTCTTCGCCTTCGCCTTCCACCTGTCCTTCGCCTTCACTCACCCCCTCGCCTTCGGCGGAGCCTTCCACTTCCCCCTCGCCTTCGGCGGAGCCTTCCACTTCCCCCTCGCCTTCCGCCTGTCCTTCGCCTTCCCCCTCGGCGGTCCCTTCCTCCTCGCCCTCCACCGGCGGGGCCGAACCTTCCACCAGGCAGATATCGTCCAATTGAATCACCGTATTCTCACCAAACTCTTCCGATGCCGTCGTGCATGAGAACCGCAGCATATGCGCATTCCCGTCCGCAAACGCCGACACATCCACCACCACCTGTACATAGCCCGCGCGGTAGGCCATGTCATTTTCAAGCACCGAAAACACTTCCGTGCCATCAATGGTCACAAAAAACCGATCCGTTCCATTTCCGCTTCCCGACTTTATCCACAAATAGAACCCCAGCCCCGCAACGTCCACGTCCGGAATGGTCACGGACTGTTGCACATAATCCGTCTCCGCGTCGTAATACCCATAGAAATACACAAAGTAATTCCCCTGGTGGGCAGGGCCGGAATAACCGCAGTGCATATTGTCGCAAATAACGCGGTCGTCGAAATTATCCGAAACCTGCGTCCAATGCGAATTGTACAGACTGCTCTGCGTGCACTCGAAGCCCCCGTCGCTCACCAAGTTGTCCGGGCACACATTGTTCCCTTGACAATCGCCTTCCCCCTCCACCTCCCAGCAGATCATTTGCCCCCGGATTTGCTGCCCCGAAGCATTTTCGATGACCACATACAAAAGCCCATTATAGAAATCATCGATGAAATCAAAATAGCCTTCAAAACCGAGCCACACCGTTTTGTTAATCGGCGAGGCGGGCGCGCCCAAGTCATACTGTTCGATGCCATTTTGCCCCGCCTGCCCCTTGTATATCGCCGCCTTCGTTGGATTTTGCACCGTGTGCGTGATCTGCAGGGTTACCGTGAACACCCCCATCTCCGCCACGAGGCCTGTTCCGGAGGCGGAACTTCCGCTTGGCGGCACCACCTGATCCGCGGTTAATGGAAACTCACAGGGTTCCTCCTCTTCTCCCTCCTGCGCCACCGCGTTCAAGGCCGTCATCACCATCAGCAGAACAACGAAAAACAGTGTTCCATCCAACGCAACCTTACCTGTTCTCATGCCATCACTCCCCGTGTTCGCCCACGACATCCATGGGCCGCCTTCCTTGCACATCACAAACTGTCACAACACTGAATACTATAGCACAAACCCCGCCTATTTTGATCTGAAAATCTTCACAGTGAATTCTGTGGTAAAATATTCTTTCACCCGTATTTCACCGCGATGAGGATACAGAGGTACTATGCTTACAGGAATTGCCGTGCTATTGGCGCTGGCCGGCGCCACAGGCGAACCACAGGTTCGGGGCGCCGTAACGGAATTGGGCAGCGGCGTATGGCGGGTGCGTTTTGGCGTACCGGAAACCTTCACGCCGAATACCGTCCGGGAACGTGAACCGCGCTGGGACGCCACGGAACGTCTGCCCAAGAATTTGCCGCCGCCGTTTGATTTGGGAAGTATCACCGGCGAGGTGCGGCCCTCCCGCACCGTGGTGGCGATTCCGTGCGATGAACCGGGCAGTCATATCTATGGCTTCGGCCTCGATCCGGGAGCCTTTGATCAAAAAGGTTTGCGTAAATGGCTCTCCGTCTGCGCCTCGGTGGTGGGCAAGACGGGCGCCAGCCATGGCCCCGTGCCGTTTTATGTCAGTACGCGCGGGTATGGCGTCTATGTGGACACGGCGCGCGTGCCCTTTGTGCATGTGGCCCGGCTCACGCGAAAAGAGGCCGCACGTCCAGAACCCGCCACCAGGCAAACCGCCTTGGCCACCTCGGAAACGGAATTATATGCGGCGCGGAACACTAAAGGCGGGCAACAGGTGGTGTTCGACATCCCCGGGAACCTTTCCGGTATAGACATCTTCGTGTTCGCCGGACCCACCGTGCGCGAGGCGGTGCAGCGGTTCAATTTGTTCTCCGGGGGCGGATGCATGCCGCCTCTATGGGGATTGGGCCAAAAGTACCGCACCCACTCGAATGCCGTCGAAGAGGAAGTTCTCCGGCTTGCGAAATCCTTCCGTGAGATGAACATCCCCTGCGACATGTTCGGTCTTGAGCCCGGCTGGCAGACCCACGCCTATTCCTGTTCGCTCGCGTGGTCTGAAGAACGTTTTCCACACTATCAGGCGATGGTGGATCAATTGCGGGAAATGGGCTTCAAGATGAATCTTTGGGAACACGCCTATATCCATCCTTCTTCCCCCCTTTTCGATCCCCTCAAAAACCATTCCGGGGATTACCTTGTGTGGGAAGGCCTCGTGGTGGATTTTCCGGACTCGACGGCCTCGCAACGCTTCGCGGAGTATCATGAAAAGGAATTGATCGAGCATGGTATCAGCGGGTTCAAGGCCGACGAATGCGACCGGCAGTTCATTGATGACACCGCCCCCTTCAATTATCCCTATTGCACGAAATTTCCCTCCGGCATCGAGGGCGATCAGATGACGCAACTCTACGGCCTCCTCTATCAGCGTTCCATTCTCTCCGCGTTCAAAAAGAAGGGGTTGCGCACCTGGGGGGACGTTCGCGCCACCTCCGCGCTGGCCGCCCCGCTGCCTTTCAACCTCTACAGCGACGCCTATGAATTCGACCAATACCTGCGCCAGTTGGTCAACGCCTCCTTCTGCGGGCTGCTATGGTCCCCCGAAGTGCGCGAGGCCGGCACGCGCGAAGAAACCCTGAACCGCATTGGGATGAGCAGTCTCGCGCCGCAGATGTGTTTGAACATTTGGTTCATGCCGCATCCCATTTGGGAGCAATACAACCGTGCAAAGAATGTGAAGAATGAACTTTTGTCCAAGGAAGAACAGGACGCGATGGCCCGGCGCATCCGTGACATCGCCAACCTTCGCATGAGCCTCCTGCCGTATCTCTATGCCTGCTTTTACCGCTATCATGAGGAAGGCTTGCCGCCTGTCCGGGCGCTTGTGCTGGAGTTTCCCAACGATCCCGGCGTTTGCGCCATTGATGATCAATATATGTTCGGCGATGCCCTTATGGCCGCGCCGTTTCTCCGTACCGCGAGCGAACGTTTAGTCTATTTCCCCAGCGGGTGTGACTGGCTTGACTTCCGCACCCACAAGAAATATGCCGGAGGCGGCAAACAGAAAATTCAGGGCGAACCCGGCGATGTGCCGTTGTTCGTGAAAGAGAATTCGCTGCTGCCCCTGGCCACGCCGGTCGAATACCTCTCTCGGGAGACCATTTTTGATCTTGCGGTGCGCGTCTACGGCGATACGCCCGCGCCCTTTGTCCTTATTGAAGACGATGGCGAAACCTATGCCTACGAACAAGGGCAAATCAATCGGGTGACCCTGGCTTGGGAAAATGACACGGTGAACGTGTGTCGTGAAGGCAATTTTTCCGGAACGCGTTACCGCATCAGCGCATGGGAGAAGATTCAAGGAAAATAGAACCCGCAAAAGCATGGCTGGTTGATCGCGTGCGAGAGTGCAAAAGCATGCGGATTGACACTATGTCGAGATTGCTTCGGCGCGGGGGCGCCTCGCAATGACAAGGGGGTTGGCACTATGTCAAGATTGCTTCGGCGCG
>CAYYRW010000006.1:57584-214459 GCA_964474205.1 uncultured Nitrospirales bacterium
CGGGCGCCTCGCAATGACAAGGGGGTTGACACTATGTCAAGATTGCTTCGGCGCGCGGGCGCCTCGCAATGACAAGGGGGTTGGCACTATGTCAAGATTGCTTCGGCGCGCGGGCGCCTCGCAATGACAAGGGGGTTGACACTATGTCAAGATTGCTTCGGCGCGGGGCGCCTCGCAATGACAAGAGGGTTGACACTATGTCGAGATTCGGCGCGGGGCGCCTCGCCATGACAAGGGGGGTGGCACTATACCAAGATGGCTTATATTCTTTTACTGCAAAACGTGGATGTAGGTATGATGGGATATCATGTCAAAGCCCATGGTTCGCGTAGCGTTTCACCGCCGCCAGCGTCACGGTCAAGGCGCGCTCAATGCACTCCGCGTTCATGTTGCTCCAATGGTCCAGCCGGGTGTGGTAATAGCGTGGCGGCGCGGGGTCCATGCCTCCGATGGAAGCCGCGGAAATGCCCGCCTGGGTGAAGGCCGTGGCATCGGTGGACCCCACATAGACACTGCTGAATCCCAGTGAAATCCCCTGTGCGGCCCCGGCCTCTTTCAGGAAGGCGCAGAGTTTTTCATCATGCCGCACCAAGCCGTTCATATCCCGGTTCATTACGGCAAGATGCTCCGTGTCCCGCAGGGTGTCCAGGACGATTACGGCGGCGGGGAGGCTCTTGAGTTCTTCGGCATGTTTTTTCACGAAGGCTTTCGCGCCCCTAAGACCCGCTTCCTCGGACCCCGCGCTGAGGCACCATACCTCCGTGTTTTCAAACCGGAGTTGGTTATCATGAAGATGCTTGAACACGGCCGCGGCGGTGTACACCCCCGTCAGATTGTCGTTGGCCCCCGGGCACACCACGGAGAAACGGGTGAAGAACAGCACCAGAATGCAGGGGGGGAGAAAGGCGAGTTGCATCCCTTCCATCACGCGCCAAAGGCGGGGAACATGCATTTCCAGGGCCGCGCCCAGGAACACATGGGTCAAATTCAGCGCCACCAGATAGATGATGCCCAGCAGCGACCAGACAATGACGGTTTTCAGCGCCCACAGCCCCATGAGGTTATAGCGCATCTCGTAGGCCGCGTCCATGTGGCCGCTGAGAATGATTCGCCGCCGGGTCTCGCCAGAAGCTTTTCGGATCGCGTAGACATTGCATGAGGTCTTCTTGGGGAAAAGAGGGTCGAGCAGTTGACGGTAAAGCAAAAATTCGCACGCCGCCACAAACACCCCCAGGGCCACGCTCATAAGCGCCCCGCTGGGAAAGAAGGGGAAAAGCGCCATGGACAGAAGCAGGAAAACACCGGTGACCGGCAAATAGCCCATGAATGCCTTGGGAGCGAGTTGGAAGGATTCCTGATATACCGCATCCGCATAGGTCTCCAATTCCTGACGCACATACTCTTGGGCACGGCGCTCTCCATCGCTGCCGGGATCCCGGGGGCCAAAGGTTTCAATGACATACCGGGCACGATCAATCACATACTGTGCGGCGGATTGAGGCCAAGCCGTGTTTTCCATGTGCGTTTCCTGACGGGTTTGGATTACCACAGTTTACCGTTGCCATCACGGTGTTTTTTTGATTAGCCACACCTCTCCCACCTGACAGCCTCGTCCGCCGCCCCGCCGCCCCGGCTCCTGCGTCCAGGAAAGCGTCAGTTTCCCGCCGGAGGTGGCGTCCTTGGGAATATCAAACTCCAGGGGGCGGATGGGATAGGGTTTGTCTTGATAGGGGTGAATTTCGTATTGACCGTTGGCCATCAGGCGCATCTTGACCTCGAAATTATCGCCGGAATACACCACGCGGACCTTGTACTCCGCGCGCGGGTCCAGTCCGTCATACTGAAGGCGCAGGGGCGAGTCATAGCGCGTTTCGGCATAACCTGTCCAGGCCAGCTTGCGGCCCGGCTCGTATTCGCGCCCCATCAGGGGTGTTTGCCGGAATTCCGGGTCGGTGGCAATGTCCGGTTCGCGCACCAAATGCGGCTGCTGCGTCATGAAGCCCAGGTTGTCATAAAATCCACCAGGGCCGGGATTCGTCCAGTTCACGATTTCCCAAATCCCCTGTTGCCGTTCATTATCATTTTTGGCCTGACGCAATTCCGCAAAACGCTGTTTAATCCATACACGGTCGTTCAGCGGCGTATCAATCAAATCGAGGTTGGCGCCGCGATCCACGTGGATGGCTTTATAGCGGGGGACACTCAACTGCATCCGTATACTCTGGTAGAGCGCTTCCGCCAACTCAAATACGCGTGCCCGAAGGTCTTGTGCCACCGGTTCCAGTACGGAACGATCCAGAATCTTTTCCGCTTCGTCCACCGCCACGCCGGCGCCGATCCTTGGCGCTTGGCGAAGCACGTCCAGTGCCTGCTGTTCGAGTTCGGTCTCATAGGAATAGCGCCGTGCGTTATAAGCGTCATAATAAGCGCGGTAGAGCGCCTGCTGGAATCGCCAATTCAACAATACCTGCGGACTTGCGCAACGCTCCATCGTCTGAAACTGCTGCAGCGTGGAGAAAATGCCCGTGTTGGTCAAAATGGGTCCGCGCCAGTTTTGCTCCAGCGCGAGGAGGCCTTGCGCAAACGTATCTTCGTATTGAAGGCCGATGAAGTAGCGGGCATACTCCCGGAGGATATCCACCACGGAGGCATCGGGTTCCCAGCCCAGGCTGCTCCAGACCATCTTGTTCACATCGTCGTTGCAACCCTCGGAATAGGCGATAAAACCGCAGGTGTAGTCGTCATACGCACGGATGATCTCCGCGAAATTCATGGGGCGGGGATTGATCACTTCGCGCTGCTCGGTAATGGCAAAAACGGTGTCCCAGTCCGGCACGGGGAATTGGCATTGCACGCTGTGCGTAATGTCGGGATAGTGGCGGATGGGATATTGTGGAGGCACCGCCTTGCGGAGTTCGGGGAGGGTCAGGCGGTTTTGCGGGCCAAACACGATGCCCGTCAACCACGCGGGTTGTTGGGTTTGAAGCAGGCCCAGCAATTCATTAATCCCATCGAGGTTGAAGCCCTGCATGGACACCCACATCCGGGCCTTGGGATGCGCTTTGTGCAAGGTGACCGTGGCTTTTTCAAGAAAGTCCATCAAATCCTTGGGCAGGAGATGACCGGGATCACCGGAAGGCACCATGATGGCGTCCACGCGCGGCAGCTTGGATAAAACGCCTTCCCATTCCGTTAATGCGGTTTCGATGGTTTGGGGCTTCTCGTAATTCACGCCGATGGCCGGATACCAAATCCAGACATCGAGGCCATATTCATCGGCGAGCCTCGACATGCGCGCCATCATGTCAATCTGCGGCATCACAAAATGCGGGCTTTCCGGATCGTCATCGGTGCGCGGCGGAAGCAACTCGACCGTGTTCGTGCCGAATACCGCCAGATCGCGGAAGTATTGCTCCCACATGGGAACGGTCCAGCCGTCATACGAATTGACCTTGGGACGGTAGCCGAGTTGATGTCCGCGCAGGGGATATTTCGGCGCGGTGGCCATGTCCAGCGGCGCCGGAATATGAATCGTGGCTTTTCCCATGCGCAATTCGCGCAATAGGCGGCCCACACCGAACAAAACGCCCCGCGCATCCGCGCCGGCCACCAGCACGGCGTGGCCCTCCATGACGCTCAGTTGATACGCTTCGGCGGCCTCGGGCGGATGAATGGCGTCCGCATACCCTGGCGCAAGCGTTTTCAACAGGGCCGAAGGACCCACCGCCACGACGGGAACATTGTCTTCGGGCCAGGCATGGGTCTCGGTCCAGCGAATCCCCGAACGCTTCTCCACCTCATCCAATACCATTTCCACCGCCTTGCGCTCCGGCCCCGAAAGGTCTGACGGGGTGACTAAAACCGCATGGCTCAAATCCAACCCGGCCACCGTATCCGGTGTGCCTGATGCATCATCCGCGGCGGATGCAAAAAACAGCATTCCCAACACAATCGTCCCAAGCATGTTCTCTCTCCTCGGAGGCCAGTGTCAATGCCAGCATTCTCCCGTATTCACGCACCAGAATACAAAACCATGAACTATCAGCCGATGGGGAGGCTGACGCCCTCCCGAGGGCGCTCGTCTGGGTTTGGCACAAGAGGTCACCCAAAAACCGGTTTCTCGAATAATTGCCCGCAATAGAGGCATTTGGCGTGCCTGGAGTTATTTATCCGGCGGCAGGAGGGACACTGTACCGCTTGAGCGGTCATCTGACCGTCTTCGCGGCCATCGCGCAAGTCTATTTCGCGGGCCATCTGTTCCAATTCCTCATCGGACAACTGGAGTTTTGCGCGCAATAGTTCCCACAACGCCTGATTCAATAACGCCAGCCTGGCCACATCCCCCGAAAGGTCATTCAAGGCCGTTCGCAGCGAGAGCACATCGTTGATTTGAGTAGTCCGCGCGGCCCGCCAATTCTCCATGTCTTCCGCTTCGTGTTGAATACCCGACAACCACAACCCGCTCATGGTTCATTCCTCCTGAAGTGCGTTCCTCGTTGTATTCTACACCCATTCCGGCGCCGAAATTCATCCCTATCTCCGTAAGGCAAGAAAAAACGGACGGATTGCCTTACTAAAAGGCCACGGTATAAATCTCTTGCGGGTTGTATTCGAGTTCACGGATGGTTTTTGAGGCCCGCTTCTTTCCCGCAAGTTGACACACCCTTTGATAAACCGTATTGTTTTATCCTTGCGGCGGGAGAACGAAGCATGTGGTTGTGGCGATTTTACAGAACGCGGGAGGACAAGCCGGTCATCGAGGATGAGAAGACGGTGCGCCGGATGTATGAGCGCATGCGGTGGTCGGTGTTTCTTTCCATCTTGTTCGGCTATGGTTTTTTCTATGTATGCCGGCTGAGTTTTTCGGTGGCGAAGAAGCCCATGCTCGACGCGGGGGTGTTGAACGCGGATCAAATGGGGCGCATCGGTTCGGCGCTCTTCATAACGTACGCGATTGGCAAGCTGTGCAATGGATTCCTCGTGGACCGGTGCCACGTCGCGCGGTTCATCGGCACGGGCCTGCTCGTTTCCTCCGTGGTGATTATCCTTTTCGGGTTTAACGAGTCGTTTTTTGTGTTCTGGCTGCTCTGGGGCATTCACGGCTGGTTCCAGTCCATGGGTTCGGCGCCCTGCGGCGCGGCGCTGTCGCAATGGTTCAGCAACCGCGAGCGCGGCACCCGCTATGGCATCTGGAGCACGTCGCACAGCGTGGGGGAGGGGTTCTCCTTCTTGATCACCGCGGCGATCATCGCCCATCTCGGATGGCGCTGGGGGTTTTGGGTGGCGGGCGGGGCCTCGATGATTGTGGCGCTGTTAATCTTTAAGACGCTTGCGGACCGGCCCCGCACGTATGGCCTGCCGGCCGTGGCGGAGTACAAGAACGATCATGCGCAAACGGTGGACCAGGCCAAAACCGTGGGGCAGGCCCAGTGGGGGGTTATCCGGAACCCGTATGTATGGATTCTCGGCCTTTCCAGCGCATCGATGTATATTTCCCGGTACGGCATCAGCAGTTGGGGCATTTTGTTCTTGCAGGAAGCAAAATCCTATGACATTGAAACGGCGGGCTTTATCCTCTTCATCGCGAAAATGGTCGAAATGACCGGCTCCCTCAGTTCCGGCCTGATTTCCGACATATTTTTCAAGTCCCGGCGCAATGTGGTCACCTTGATGTACGGGTTGTTTCTCATTTCCGGATTTGTGGTGCTGTATTACTCGCCTTCCACGCATGTATGTTCATTGGACCGGAACTTGGCGGAGGGGTTGAAGACGGGGCCGGTGTCCGCGGAAATGCGCACGGCCTTGAATCAACAGGGCCTGGCGCTCGAGGGTTCGGAAACGGTGACCTCGTTTGTGCGCGGGGAACACCGCTTGTGGGAAATCAAACCGGGCGGCGTCGCTATGCCCTGGCGGGGGTTGCGGCTGGAAGACAACGGCACGCAACTCACCGTGGCGAAGCGGTACAACCTGATGCACCTCGGCGGCCTGTGCCTCTTCGGTTTTGGCATTGGGGGCCTGCTGGTTTTTCTGGGCGGGCTGATCGCCATTGATATCTGCTCGAAGCGGGCGGCGGGCGCGGCCATGGGGTTGGTGGGCTGTTTTTCCTACATTGGCAGCGCGATTCAGGAGCGAATCAGCGGGTATATTTTGGAAACGGACAAAATCATGCTGAATGGCGCGGCCAGCCACGATTTCAGCCGCGTATTTGTTTTTTGGATGGGCGCCGCAATCTTTTCCGTGGCCCTGTCCTGCACCTTGTGGAACGTTAAAGCGAAGGATTAAGCATCATGCAGTCATTTGACATTCTCCTCATCGGGCATCTTTCCAAAGACATCAATATCGCACTCGGCGAAACTGAGCATTGCATTGGCGGGGCCGTGGTGTTTTCCTCCATCGCCCTCAAGAATATCGGCGTGAATCTGGCGGCCATCACCAAGGCCGCCCCGAAAGACGCTAAGGCCGTAGATGTATTCAGCCCCTTCGGCGTTCCGGTGATTGTGCTGCCCTCGGCCAACACCACGTCCATCCGGAATACGTATCTTTCCGAAGACCGTGAACGCCGCACCTGTGAAGCCCTCGGCATCGCCGACCCCTTTACGGATTCCGATATCCCTGAAGATTGCGCGGCCGGGCTGTATTACCTCGGCGGACTTATCCAAGGCGAGTTCCCGGAAATATTCATCCGCGCCATGGCCCGACGGGGCAAGGTGGCCCTCGATGCCCAGGGCGTCATCCGCGTTCCCGAAGCCGGGCAAATGGTCTTCAAAGACTGGCCCGCGAAACAGGAAATGCTGCCGCTCATCCACTTTTTCAAAACCGATGCCGCGGAAGCCGAAACGCTCACCGGCCTCACGGACCGCGAAGCCGCCGCCCGGCGCCTTCATGAGTGGGGCGCGCGGGAAGTCATGGTAACGCACAATTCCGGCGTGCTTGTGTATGCGGAAGACACGATTTCGTTTTCCCCCTTCACGTCGCGGAATTTATCCGGAAGAACGGGACGCGGCGACACGTGCTTCGCCTCCTACTGCGCCTGGCGGAAAAACCACAGCCCCGAGGAAGCCTGCCGGTTCGCGGCCGCGCTGACCTCCATCAAAATGGAAACGCCCGGACCCTTTTCGGGAACCCTGGCCGACGTGGAAGCGGCCCTCCGCGAACGTTACTGATCGCCCCTCAAAACCGGACGTATCCCTCTTGTGGCATGTTTTTCAGGGGCCATTTGTATTGACAAACACCGGCCATGCGCCTATCAATAGCGCGATCAAGCGAGAACTAAACGAAACGTTCGGGAAATCTATGGCAGATGGATAACCATGAGCCAGTCAATATCAAAATATACTCCCCCAACAACGACATTAACCTGAGAACGAGTTTAAGAAAGTTATGTCGCGGCAAGGCTTTACGTCGTTTTTGGCGGCCAAGCGTTTTGGGACTGATTTTTCCTTGCGATTATGATTAAATCATGCGATAATGTCAGTGAACCACTGAAACCGTGTATGCGGCGTAGGTGGTGGTGGAAACGATTTTGGGGCCTTCGCGCGAAGGCCCCATTTTTTATGGTTTTGGATAGCATACGATTCCATAGGGATTGGAGGAGGCCATAAGGTTTAGACTTGGTTTTAAAATATCCAGCCATCCTTGAACATCCTCTTTGCCAACATACGAAGTAATCCGTTGTGGCAACCGTTTCACACCAAGTTCCAATCCCATCCAAAAGAATACGAGGCAGGACACCATATCCGCGAATTGAATGAAATAGGAATCTTGGGACCTCTTAGGGAGGGGATCCTCGATCAAATATTCAATTTCTTTGCGATAGCTGGATGATTTGAAGTGGGACGGTATTGGATTAAATCGTTGTATCCTGCGAGCCGTTTTACGCATCTTGCCCACACGTCCCTCGTCTGAAATGATCAGGAACCGATTCCCATCGCGGGAAAGGTCATTCTCAATTCGCTGGATGGAATATGTGAAGGCTTTGTCCAGCACCGCATAATTGGGGCGCCGAACGATTGTTTTATTGATGATCACGTTTACGATACGGCAATTTAAATTAGCCAGCAGAGTACAATACGCACTAATGACTTCTTTGCGCTTCTCATTGGTTAATCCAATCGCCGTGTATGGTTTTTTCTTAAGCAAGAGTTGATGTGTATGTAATTCCAGATCAAATGGTAACAATCCTTGGGTTGCCAAGTCCTTTTTGAATTGGTGGACCTTGTAGAAGTTTTCTTTCCACACCTGATGATGCATATAAACGGCTGTCAACACAAAAAGGGGACTTGAAGTCTTAGGATAACCATCATCGCCCGTTTCGTCGTAATACGCCAGGAACATGGTTCACATATCCTCCACCACACACCCGATCCATGGTTGCTATTGCACCCTATGACAAACGCACACACCACACATCCTCCAATAAACCTGCTTGTCCATGGGGATAGGGTATAGGAAAAACAACCACTATACAAGGCAAGGGAGGCAATATTGTGTTGTTTTTAACTGTTCGCAGACCGGGCAAAGCGGAATTTTTTAAACATTAAACCGGATCAGCATCATATCGCCGTCTTGGACGACGTAGTCTTTTCCTTCGAGGCGGACTTTGCCATGTTCTTTGGCTTTGGCCATGGACCCCGCTTCCATGAAGTCCTTGTAGTTCACCACTTCGGCGCGAATGAATCCGCGGGCGAGGTCGGAGTGAATCACCCCGGCCGCATCGACGGCATGGGTGTTCTTGCGGATGGTCCAGGCCCGGACTTCCGGGGCGCCCGCCGTAAGGAAACTCATCAACCCCAGCATATCGTACGCGGCATGGATGAATTGCGTTTTGGACTCTTCGCCCAATCCGAGGCTCTCCCGGAACTCGGCGCGTTCTTCCTCCGCGAGTTGCGCAATCTCCATTTCCATCGCACCGCAGAGCGAAATAAGGGTGAGATGATGTTCCGCCGCAAAGGCCTTCAGCCCGCCCGGATCGTCCTTGCCGATATCCGGTTCGCCGTAATTGGCCACGAGCATCATGGGCTTTCGCGACAGGAAGGTGTATCCGGCGAGCGTGGTGGATTCACGTGGTGTCAGTTCCATGGTGCGCAGCGGCTGCCCCGATTCGAGATGCGCATGACAGCGTTTTATCAATTCATATTCCAGGTCTTTCTTGTTTTCCTTTTCGAGGCGTTCGATGCGCTTTTCCAGGATAATGAGGTCGGAAAGCTTGAGTTCATCGTCCATATTGACGGCATCGCGCAGGGGATTCACAGTATCCATGGGATGAATCACAGATTCGCTCTCAAAGGCGCGGACGACGTGCACCAGCGCCTCCGCGTTTTTCAGCGCGGTCAACGCGGAATTGTCCAGGGCTTTTTGCTCGCCCGCCGTTTCATTGGGCGCAATGTCAATGAACTCGATTTCCGCGTAGGTCTTCTTTTTGGGCTGGAATATCTCCGAGAGCTTGTCCACGCGCTCGTCCGGCACCTTGATCACCGCGATGTTGGCTTCGCGGGCGCCATAGGCCCCAACGGCCGCATGGGCTCCGGTTAACGCGTTAAATAAGGTCGTTTTACCCGACCGTGCATATCCGATAATCCCGACTTTCATGATTTTGCCTTTACCCAGGGTTGAAGGGGGAAGGCGGCTGACAACTCGCCGCTTCCATCCATGTTTCCCCTATGGTATCAACCCGGAGGCCGTTTGTCCAAGAAGTTCTTCAGATACGCTATACAACCCCTTCAACCTAGTGTAGTGATTCATATTTAAAGCAACTTATATCGAGGGGCAATTTTTGAATTTGGAGCTCAGGAAATCAGGAATTGCAGAACCCGCCAGCGTCGGCTGTGTCAATACGAAGCCATTTCCTGAGTTCGTGAGTTCCAGATGGACGGCAAAATGAATCAATGGCAAGTTATCCAGCTTTTCATAAGATGCCAACAGGATGAATCAATACACTAGAAAAGGCCGTTGAACCGTGGTTTCGCCGTGAAGTCTGCATCAACGAGCCCATTATGCAAGACGTCACATTCGCCTTGTGGGTGAGTGCCACAGAGTGGACAAGGGGTTGCAACCCCTTGTCTTTCGCATATGACAAGACCCGCAACTGCCTTTTCTAGGTTCAATGGTATGTTCATTTGGGGATATTGACCCAGGGTAACGAAACGCAACCTCTGCCGGATTTGACGTTGAGAGTAAGTTGCGTGGTTGACGTGGCTCCGGGATTGCACTAGACTGACGGACAACTGGGAGAATGCTCGTATGTTGAACGATGTGGATCTCACGGCGGAATTGGACAAGCCCGCCTACAAGAAAACCATGGAGGCATTGGATCTGCGGCTCGCGGAATTGCAGCGGCAGGCGCGGGAAGCCGGGATTCCCATCCTGGTGGTGTTCGAGGGATGGGACGCGGCGGGGAAAGGGGTGGTGCTCGGGCGCCTGCTCGAGGCCCTGGATCCGCGCGGGTACAAGGTGCATCACGTGGCCTCGCCCACCGAAGACGAGCGCATGCATCCCGCCCCATGGCGCTTCTGGAACCGGATTCCCGCCCGCGGCCTCATGGCCTTTTTCAACCGGAGCTGGTATCACCACCTGTTGGATGATTTGGCCGAGGGGAAGGTGCATGGAATGGCCCTCACCGCCGCGTATGAGCGCATCCGGGTGTTTGAGCGGCATCTGGCCGACGACGGCATGGTCCTTCTCAAGTTTTTCCTCCATATCAGCAAGAAGGAACAGGCCAAACGCTTCGCGAAGCTGGAAAAAGACAAGGTGTTTTCCTGGCGGATTGGGAAAGCGGAACGCCGCCGCCACAAACATTTTGATGAATATGCCGGGGCCGTGGACGATATGCTGGAGGAAACCTCGGTTCCCGAAGCGCCGTGGGTGGTCATTCCCGCCACCGATGAACGCTACAGCATCGTCCATGTCGCCGAAACATTGGCGGAAGCCATCGAGAAGGCCCTGGCCAAGCGCGCGGAATGCACTCCGGAATCCATTGAATTCGCCCCCCGGCAAACCAATCCCCTGGAGGACGTGGACACCTCCGTAACGCTTCCGCGGGAGGAATACCAGAAGCGGCTGCCCAAATTGCAGGCGGAACTGCGCCGTCTTCAGTATTTATGTTATATGCGCCGGCGCCCCGTGATTATCGTCTATGAAGGCTGGGATGCCAGCGGCAAGGGCGGCAACATCAAGCGCCTGCTGCGCAAGTTGGATCCGCGCGGCTTCGAGGTTATTCCCTTTGCCGCGCCGCAGGGGGAAGAGAAAACCCACCATTACCTCTGGCGGTTCTGGCGCGTCTTGCCGAAGGCGGGGCATTTCGCCCTTTTTGATCGAAGCTGGTACGGGCGCGTATTGGTCGAGCGGGTGGAAGGCTTCGCCAAGCCGCAGGAATGGCAGCGGGCCTACAGCGAGATCAACGAGTTTGAACAGCAACTCGCCGATGGCGGGGCGGTCATCGTCAAGTTTTGGATGCACGTCTCGAACGACGAACAACTCCGCCGGTTTCAGGACCGCCAGAACACGCCGCACAAGCAATGGAAAATCACGGACGAGGACTGGCGCAACCGCGCGAAGTGGGATCAGTATTGGGAGGCGGTGTCGGACATGCTCGAACGCACCAGCACCGCGCACGCGCCGTGGACCATCGTCGAGGGCAATGACAAATGCTATGCGCGGGTTAAGACCCTGGAAACGGTTGTGAACGCCATTACGAAGCAGGTGCCGCCGCTGAAGAAACAGAAGAAGATGGAGGATGATGGATGAAGGGTTCAAATGGTGTTTGTGTTGTTCCAGCGAAGCGATTTCCCTGAAACCCGCCGCCTGCCCCAGGATGTCCAACCAGCAGGAATCTAAAAGAAGGAAGTGTGCGATGATAAAGCAAACATGTCTGATGATGGGGGCTGTTCTTTTTCTTGGAATGGCCGCCGCCGGGTACGCAGAAGAACGTGATGCGCAGCAGATCGAGCGTGTGAAAAAAGGCGAACTGGCCGAAGCGAATGCCGCCTGGTGGGGATTCAATCCGGAAGACGCGACGGAGATTCTTCAAGCGGCGATAGATTCCGGGGCCGGGAAAGTGACCATTCCGCGCATGCCCAGTGACTGGATTGCGCGGCCCTTGAAACTCCATGGCAACTTGGAGTTGTTCTTTGAGCCGGGCGCGGTGGTGAGGGCGAAAGCCGGCGAGTACAAAAACACGGGCGACTCCCTGTTTTCGGTGGAGGATGCGTCCGATATTGCGTTGCGGGGGTTCGGCGCGGTGCTGCGCATGAACAAGGTGGATTATCAAAGCGCCGCGTACAAAAAAGGGGAATGGCGGATGGCGCTGGACATCCAGGGATGCACGAATGTGCTCATAGAAGGCCTGAGGATCGAGAGCAGTGGCGGCGACGGCATTTACCTCGGCGCGACGGACAAGCAGGAATACTGCAAAAATGTCGTGATTCGGGATGTGGTCTGCGACAACCATCACCGGCAGGGCATCAGCGTGATTAGCGCGATTGATCTGCTGATAGAACGCACGCTGATGTTGAACACCAGCGGCACCGCCCCGCAGGCCGGGATTGATTTTGAACCCAACCGCGCCACGGAACAGCTTACGAATTGCGTGGTCCGCGAGTGCGTGTTTGAAAACAATGCCGGCGGGAACATCCTGGTCTATGTGAAGCAGCTCTCCAAGAAGAGCCCGCCCCTGTCGTTGCTGTTTGACAAGTGCATTGTGCGCAACGGTCTCGATGCGGGAGTGGCGGTGGGCATGTTGGATGATGATGCGCCGCAGGGAAGCATTGAGTTCCGCGACTGCACCATCGAGAATCCCGGGAAGGCGGGCGCGTTCATTTACGACAAATCCGCCGATGCGGCCGTGGTCCGGTTTGTGCGCTGCACATGGCGCAACGCCTGGGTGGGCAAAGAAATAAAACCCGACACCCCCTGTGTTCCGCTGCTGTTGTCCGTAATGCATCCGAAGCAGTGCACGAAGTTCGGCGGCATCGAATTCGAGGATTGCCATGTGTATGACACGGTGGACCGGCCTGTGCTCAAAGTGGAAACGTTCCGGAAAGGGCTGGGTATTCACGGGCTGCACGGCGTGCTTACGGTGCACAATCCGAAGGGCGCGCGCATGGACCTGGGCAAGGCGCCGGTGGACGTGGATTTGCGTTTGGTGGAAGCGCGGGAGTAGAACAAAGCATGGGTGCGGCCTGCGCGCCCGTGTGGCAGTTTACTTTTACATAAGGGTGAAACGTTATGTCTGGGGTGGAACGCGTCAGCATTTCCTTGGAGAAGCCGCTGCTGCAGCGGTTGGAGCGCCTGGTGCGCGAGGGCAAATACGGCAATCGTTCGGAATTTATCCGCGATCTGATCCGTGACAAGCTGGTGGCCCTGGAATGGGACCGCAACGAGGAGGCCGTGGGCACCGTGACCTTTATCTATGATCACCACACCCGGGGCCTGAATGACAAGATAATGCATGTGCAGCACGACTATCACGATGTCATTCTGGCCACCATGCACATCCATCTGGACCATGACTTGTGCGCGGAAACCGTGGTGGTGAAAGGGCGGGGCAAGCAGATTGACCGGCTGGCCAACATGTTGCGGCAGCAGAAAGGCGTGCTGCACGCCACCCTTTCCATCAGCTCGACCGGCAAGAATCTGGTGTAAATGGGACGGTGGTCAGCGCCACCAGGCGAGTTGAATGGGTTCGCGTCCCGCCGATTCGAAATCCAGCGAGAAACGGAAGGGCCCCGGGGTTTTGGAACACTTGACCAGCAGGGTGTTGCGCCCCTGGCGTATGAAACCGGCGGCGGTTTCCTTGCCGAATTGATCATGGGGCACCTGATAATTGCTCTCGTGGACCAGCGCGCCGTTAAGCCAGATTTTCATGGCGTTCTGCACCCCGATGTTCAGTTTCACTTCCTGCCGCTTGTCGCAGGTGAACTCCGCGTAGGCATAAGCGGTGGCGTGATCAAAACGGGGGTAATACTCGAAGACCGGCGAGAACGCGGCCTGCAAATCCACGGTATGCTGGTCATCCGCCTTTGAATACCAGGGCTTCCACGAAATGGCCTTGTACCAGCCGGGATACATGGCATTGAAATCAATGGTTTCCTCGGGGGGATACGCGGTGGCGTGGCCCTGGCCGCCCCAGTTCGGGAATTCCCCGACCACCATCCAGCGGCGGGTGCGGTTCACGCGCTCGCTCCGAATCCATTCCACGGCTTTCTGGTCCATGGGCACCGCCGCATCACTGGGCACGGACCGCCGGGAGAAGTGGTTGAGGAGGTTGACAAACAAACGATCGGCCAACGGGTCTTTGCCGAGATGCTCCATGACGCGCAGATGGGTCAGCACAACACAGCCGCTGCCGTACCGCAACACCAGAATGTCGCTGCCCCACCATTTGGCTTCGCCCATCATGTAATTGCCGGAGGCAATGGGAATGGTATCGAATGTCCCGCTGATGTCCTCATCGCCCATTTCCAGAAAGGTTTTGGCGGGGATGACATTGCGGTAGGGCTGGCGCATAATCCCCCGGGCGGGCAGGCCGCTGAACACCGGGTGCAATTTGGCGTAGTGGCAGGCCATCAGAAAACAGCCCACCGCATCCTTGGGGGTGGCCTGAAGCGAAGGCGCCAGGCGCAACGCCAGATCATTCCAGTCATCGGGCGGCTCGAAGAAAAGGGCCACGGCGCCGCCCTCGACCTGCGCCAGAATTTGCATGAGATCACTGTCGGGATACGCACGAATTGTGTTGCCCAGCGGCGGGATGACATGCACAGGGGCCAGTATGGATTCGATGGGCGCGAAAGGCTCACAGCGGGCATGCCATTCGTTATTGGGGTCCAGCAGATGGATGTTGGTCTCGGCCCGTTTGGCGGGATCACACACATAAAATTCGAGATAGTTCTCGCCCAGCACTTTCATGCCCTGCATCAAACGGACCACCAGCTTGTGCATGCCGGAAGAACCCGAGGCGGCGATGGAACCCGACCAGAGTTCTTTCCCGTGTTTGGGAATCTTCACGGCCCGTTTCTTTTTCCAGAGCACCTGATTGGTGGGGCCGATCACCTGAAGGGAGAGGTCGGCGCGTCCTTCCAGCTTGTCTTCATTGGCCAGGAGAATGGTCACCGGGGTTTCCTGCCGGGGAATCAAATTGGATTCCGCCATTTGGATGAGCGGGCGGACCGCTTTTTGAACCTGCTTCATCACCTCGAACACCGGCTTCACTCGCCGCCACCGGTCCAACACGCCCGCGCAAAACTCATGGCCCGCGTCGCACAATTGGGTGTAGCAATACCCCGCTATTTTGGGGTTCCCGCGGATGGCGTCAATTTGAAAGCGGGCCGCATCACTCTGAAGTTCACGGGCCGCTGTGAGAAACCCGGAGAAATCGCCGAACACCCGGTCCAGGCCGCGTTCTTGGAAACCCTGCTTGCTGGCATCCAGCATTTTCTGGATAAATCGCGCGTCCTTGCACGACTCTTTACCGGAACCATACTGGGCAAGGGTGCTTTCGAGGTCCTCCGGGCCGCCAAATCCAAATTCCGACAGGAAGACCAGCTTGTCCGGATCGCCGTTGTAGCGGTAATACCGCTCGATGTCATGGTCCACGGGAGCGCGCTGATAGATATGCAGGTCGTCGAATTCCTCGAATTCCTCGCGGTAGGGGCGGATCATCCGCGCGGGTTCCCGGGTGGCATTCACACCGCCGCTGTCGTCAATGATCAGACGGCTCGGATCGAGCGAACGGGCCACTTTGCACAGGTTGTCCTTGATAATCTGGGCGCCGCCTTTCGTTACATACCCCGCATTGCCGGATTCATTCAGCATGCCCCACAGCACCACGGAGGGGTGATTGCGATCCCGGAGCACCATTTCGCGGACTTCGTTTTCGCAGCGGGTTTTCATGAATTCCGAACGCTTGATCCAGCCGATGGGCGGCTCTTCGTACAGCAGCATGCCCAACGCGTCCGCGAGTTCGAGCGTGATGCGCGGGGCGGTTTTTATGTGGAGCCGCATCATGTTGAACCCGGCTTCTTTCGCCAGCAGGATTTCCTTGCGGGCGAGTTCTTCCGATTCGGGGGCGGCGAGGGTGCGGGCGTAATCCGGCTGGTGCAGCACCGCCTTGATGAAGAGGGGGCGGTTGTTCAGGCAGAACCGGTTGTCTTTCACCGTGAATTCACGCATACCGAAACGGACCGGCACGCTGTCAATGGCGCCGTCCTCCTGGATGAGATCGGCGCGCAGGGTATAGAGATTGGGGGATTCCGGAGACCAGAGTTCGAAGTCGGGAAAATCGAGCGCGAGGGTTCCGGGCGTGCCTTGCAGGTGATGCGGGGTACCCTCGATTTGAATATGCACGGTCCCGGAGGCCGGCGCGGTGACTTCCACCGTAATGCGCTTGCGCCGGATATCCGGCTGGATGAACACATCCTCGATGTGAAGTTTGGGTTTGGATTCAAGCCAGACACTTCCCCAAATCCCCGCGAAGGAGAAATAACCCCCTTCTTTGGAGCAGGGGATTTCCTTCGGGCGGAAATCGCCGTACCCGTCCTCGCCATGGGGATCAATCACACGCACGGCCAGCAGATTCCCCGCCGCGCGCAAATGCGATGTGACAACAAAGGAAAAGGGCGTGTATCCCCCTTCATGATCCCCCAGGCGGATGCCGTTCAGCCAGACCTCGGCATAATAATCCACCGCATCGAAATGCAATTCCACATGCTGCAAAGGCCACTCGGGCGAAAGCGAAAATTCCCGGAAATACCAGCCCACGCCGTCATAATCGGGAACCCAGAGGTCCCAGACGCTGGGCACGCGGACCGCTATTGTGTCCAAGGCCCGATTCGCGGCGTACCATTGATCACGGAGGCCGGTGTCGCCCGGGTCCAGGGCAAGCCTCCATTCGCCGTCCAATGAAAGATGACTTCGTACGGTGCTCATTCAACTTCCCAATTCAGTCGTGTTTTTCAGAACCCAGTGTACCTGTCCGTCCCGCATGCTTTCAAGCCCAATGCCGCCTAATGAATAGCGAATGAAGAGCGGCGTCCGCTTCGGGGGGTGAAACGGACGCCGCCAGAGGGAACGGGGGGAGAAAGAAGCCTATCCTGTTGAGGAAAGAGTATCGCGGGCTGGGAAGGATAACCTTGGACAATGCACACACCGCATTGACCAACGTTCCCGCGATTCAGTTCCCTCAACGGATATTAAACTCATTTTTGAAACTCCACGTTGCCGGCCAATGCCGCCGCCACCCGCGCCACATTCGCCCCGTGGGCCTTGGCCACCGCCAATTGTTCTTCGCCGACACCAATTTGTTCGTGCGCCAAATTCGTGGTCCGCGCATACGGGCCCCAATGAATTCCGCCATATTCATAGTGGGGCGTGTTCTTGGGCAAGGGCACGATAATCAAGCCGCATTCCGCCAAGTTGGCCAACAGAGAAAGCAACGCCAACTCGACTCCGCCACCGGCGGAGCCCAAGCCCCCGCCGGTGGCGAAAACCGCGCCCACTTTTCCGGTCAAGGCATCCTTGGCCCACAGGCCGGAGCACACGGTGTCAATTAACTTCTTCACCCGCCAGTCCACGCTTCCCATGTGCACCGGCGTTCCGAAAATTATTCCCTGGCTGGAGGTCATGTCCTCCGCCGTGGTTTCCTCCGCCGCTTTGATTACAGCCTCCATGCCCGGAATCCCGGAGACACCTGCCGCCACCGCTTCCGCCATCTTCCTGGTGGAACCGTAATCGCTTGCGTATATCACTAAAACTTTTGCCATGTTTAGTATCCGTTCCTGGCTTTCTTAACCGGCTCACTAGCCTTTGTTCAAGGTAACAGACATGATTCTCCGATAATTCCCTCCACTCAAAATTCAGGGACGGGCTACGAATTAAACGGAAGGGCCTACTCAAAGAAGAATGTGAGATTTAATTCGTAGCCCGTCCCTGAATTTCTTGGATTTCAGGATTTCAGGAGAGGCGGGTTTTGTAGTCGGTGTAGGTGAAGTGCCGGACGGTGCGGAGATCGCCTGAGCGGGAGTCGTAGAGCATGATGGCGGGGAGGCGGACGCCGTTGAAGGTGGTGTTTTTTACCATGGTGTAGTGGGCCATGTCGTGGAAGATGAGTTTGTCGCCGGGTTTCAGGGGCTGGGAGAAGGAGTAATCGCCGATGATGTCGCCCGCGAGGCAGGTGAGCCCGCCGAGGCGATAGGTATGAGGGAATTCTCCTGGTTCGCCCGCGCCTTCGATTCGGGGGCGGTAGGGCATTTCGAGGACGTCGGGCATGTGGGCCGCGGCGGAGGTATCGAGGATGGCGATGTCCATTTCGTTGTGGACAATATCCAGTACGGAGGCTACAAGAAAACCGGTGTTTAGTGCGATGGCTTCGCCGGGTTCGAGGTAGACGGTGAGGGGATGGCGTTCTTTGAAATCGGTGATGATGCGGCAGAGCCGGTCCAGATCGTAATCGGGGCGGGTGATGTGATGTCCGCCGCCAAAATTGATCCAGCGCATCCTCGGAATGAATTCGCCGAAGCGTTGCTCGAATGCGGGGATGGTGCGTTCAAGGGCATCGGAGTTCAATTCACAGAGGGTGTGGAAATGCAGGCCGGAAATGCCTTCGAGAGCCTCCGGGTCAAATTCGGAACGGCGTATGCCGAGGCGGGAGCCGGGCGCGCAGGGATCGTAGAGTTTGACGGCGACCTCGGAGTGTTCGGGATTGACGCGCAGTCCGCATTCGACGGTCTTCACCCGGTTTCTGAATTTTTTCCACTGGGAGAAAGAATTAAAGACGATGTGGTCGGCAAGTTCCACCAGCGCGTCGAATTCATCGCCACGGTACGCCGGAGCATAGACATGCACTTCCTTGTTGAACTCTTCCCGGCCCAATTGCGCCTCATGTAAAGAACTGGCCGCAACCCCATGAAGCACCTTCCGTATAGTTGGGAAGACGCTCCACATCGCGAAGCCTTTGAGTGCAAGCAGGATTTTGCATCCGGTTCGCTGTTGTACGCTGTCCAGGATGTCAAGATTGCGCTCCAGCAGGGCGATGTCCGTTACGTAGCAGGGCGTGGCCAGCCGGTCCAGGGGCAGCATCACCGTTCGATTTCCTCCCAGGGCAGGCCGTACTTGTTCAACAGGTCCATGAAAGGCATGGGGTCGAGTTGTTCGACATTGAACACCCCGGCGCCCGTCCAGGCCTTGGTCAGCATGAGGTATCCGCCGATCATGGCGGGCACGCCGGTCGTGTAGGACACGGCCTGCGCCTTCACTTCTTTGTAGCATTCCGCGTGGTCGCAAATGTTGTAGAGCATCCGTTTTTTCGGCTTGCCATCCTTGACGCCCTCGAAAATACAACCAATGGAGGTCTTGCCGGTGTAATTTTCGGCGAGCGAGGCCGGATCGGGCAACAGGGCTTTCAGGAATTTCAGCGGCACGACTTCATGGCCTTCGTACATGACGGGGTCAATACGGGTCATGCCGACGTTTTGCAGCACGCGCAAGTGGGTGAGGTAATTGTCGCTGAAGGTCATCCAGAACCGGATACGCTTCAAGCCCTTGATGTGCTTGACGAGTGATTCTTCTTCTTCGTGGTAGATGAGGTAGCCCTTGCGCGGCCCCACGCCCGGGAAGTCAATCATCTCGGAAACCGACATGGGATCAATCTCTTTCCATTCGCCCGCTTCCCAATATTTCCCGCGCTGGGTGACTTCTCGGATATTGATTTCAGGGTTGAAATTCGTGGCGAAGGGATGCCCATGGTCGCCCGCATTGCAGTCTACGATATCCACATAGTGGATTTCATCGTACATGTTTTTCTGGGCATAGGCGCAGAACACATTGGTCACGCCGGGGTCAAACCCGCACCCCAGCACCGCCATCAACCCCGCTTTCTGGAAGCGTTCCTGATACGCCCACTGCCATTTGTATTCAAACTTGGCCACATCCGGCGGCTCGTAGTTGGCCGTGTCCAGGTAATGCACTCCCGTTTTCAGGCAGGCGTTCATGATGGAGAGGTCCTGATACGGCAGCGCGACATTGATCACCAGTTCCGGCTTGACGCGGTCAATGAGCGCGGCCAATTCGTCTACATTGTCCGCGTCCACCTGCGCCGTGGTGATGGGGCGTGGCAATTGCGCCGCGATGCGGTCGCACCGCGCTTTGGTACGGCTGGCCAGGCAAATCTCCGTGAATACTTCCGGCACTTGCGCGCATTTGTGGGCAACGACGCCGCCGACGCCGCCCGCGCCGATAATCATCACCTTGCTCAAGGGCATTCTCCTCACTCGGTTGGATACACCGGTAAACTGCCATGATCAATTCATGAAAAGAGGGCTTATTGTACCTTACCGTTGGGGTTTCCGCCACTATTTCAAATCACTTTTTACACCTTGGCGGGCCGGATCATGCCGTGTCAAATGGAACAATGTAAGGGGCGGGCGCGGCGGCGGAGATTTTATTGAAAAAGCCGGTGCAGTGCATAGATGCCCAACAGGCATGCGGCGAGGCCAATCAATACCCCTATCGCGGTTCCCATAACGAGTGATTTTTCGTTCGAAGTCATGGTCATTGCCGAGCCTGCAGGACTCGCATTGCGCAACGGCTGACCATCATGCAGAAGAGACGTGGCCGGCGTGGCGCCGGTGTGGAAGGCGGCTTGGACTTTTGCCATTTGAGTGGATGGAATAGCGCTGGAGGGATGTTCGGAACAGGGGGAGTCAGATTCTTTGCTGCCGGGCTGCGAGGAGTTCTTAATGTGGGAGACATTCCGTTGTCTAATCGCCACTTTGGCCGGGGTTTGGCCGGGGGACGGTGTGGCAATCACTCCTGGAAGCATGGAAGAGGAGGCTTGCCCGGGAGTTGATGGCCGCGCCACGGCGGGCAGGACCGGGGCGGTTTTGCCGGTGGGGGTTTTCTGGGTGGATTTGGCCTTCGTGGTGTTTTTTGTGCCGTCTGAATCCCCTGGCCAGTAGGGGACCTCCAACACGCCTGCCGTGCCTGTTTCTGTGGAACCGGATGTGGCCTGGGTGGAGGAGGAAGCCGACGAAGGGTCCGAGGATCCGGAGGAAGTGTCCGTGGAAGTATTGTCCGTGCCGGTATCCGAACCATGGGTGGGATGGGAGGTTTCCTGCTTGCCGGGAGCCGGGATGGTTACCGGGAGGGACTGTCCGGAGGGATCGGAAAGCACGGCGTCTTGCAATCCATAGGCGCCGTTGGGGGCATTTGCTCTTTCCGGCGACAAATAGAGGGTGGCCACTTCTCCGGCGGCGATGGCCTCCTGATTAAAACCCGCCACAATGATGCGTACGGAATCCCCCTGGATGTCGAACATGACTTGTTTTCCGGCGGCTTCTGCGGCGGCACCCAAGTCCACGTCCATGACTTGGTAATAGGTGGAATTGTATGTCATGTCACATTGGAGGCTGGCCACGGAACCCTGGACGCCGGGGGTCAAAACTATCGGGAGAGCGATCAAATCATCCACGGAGGCCGGCTTGCCCAGCGACAGCGTTGCCCCAAAGGCAACACTTCCGAAGCACATCAGCGCTCCGGCAAGCATCCATTGGCTTGTCCACCGAGTGATTTTCACCGTATACACTTCTCCATCTTCAACTTTACCACCCTCCCTGCTTTTTTGCAACGACGGCGTCCCCACTCCCTGATTCCTTGTTATGTTAAGGTTACTATTCATGGAATCGCGAAAAACCCTCGTTGGGGCCGAAGATATGCCGAATAAATAAGGCGATTTTCGAGGAAAATTATGAAAAAAGCTGTTGACAGTCCCCATGGGCTATGATACGCTTAGTATGTAATAGAATAAGGAATTTAGCCGTTGGATAAAAAGAGGGGGTGGTATGTGTTGGCGCGTTGCGCCGTCGTGTGTGAAAGAAACGATAAAGAACGAATAGCGGCCTATAGGAAATCAGGAGAGCACGAAAATGAAAAAGCGGCATGTATGGGTAATGATGGCACTCGCGGCGGCTGTGGGTTTTTCGGTTCCATGCCACGCGGAAGCGGATCCTTCGGTATGTCCTTTGCCCAACGATCCGGCGGTCTTGGTTGGAATGGTCTTCCCGCTGGTGGATGTCAACGGGGATGGCGGCATATCGCTGGCCGAGATACAGGTATTGTATCCGGTGCCGCAAGAGTATTTTGGCATTGCGGACAGCAATCACAACGGCTTGGTGTCCATGGCAGAATTGCTTGCCCTCGCGCCGCTGTTGAATGCCATTGCCCCCGGCGGGATTATGGGCTTGATAGACGCCAATGGCGATGGCGTGGTCCAGTATTCCGAGATATCGGACTATGCGACGCGCGATCAGTTTAATGCGCTGGACGCGAACAACAACGGGGTATTGGATTGTTTTGACGTGGGTGATGCCCCGCCGCCGTTGGAGGGGGAGACGGACCTGGAAGGCGAGCTTCCCTTTGAGGGCGATCCAAGCGTGGAAGGCGAATGGCCTGGCGAAGGGGAACCGGTCACGGAAGGGGAGATTGATGTTGATGCAATTTGCTGGGCGCTCAATATGGTGCTGACGCATTTCGAAGCCATTGACGCCACTATTGACGCCAATGACGATGGCGCGGTGTCCTTGGAAGAATATAATGCCTATTCGGGCATGTTCGGGGCGGTGTGGCCCGCCCTTGAACCCCTGATGGCGGTGGCGGATGCCAATAAAGACGGCAAGCTGACCCGGGACGAATTGATGGTGTTCACGTATGGGTGTGGATTTTCCCAGGAAGGGGAAGGTTTTTGCCCGTTGCCTTCCGACCCGTTGCCGATTATTCAACTGTTGTTCCCGGTGGTGGATGCCAATGGCGATGGCGGCATCCGTGCCGCCGAGATTCGGGCGATTGTCCCGGAGGTGGACCTGTACCTGGAGGGGACCGGCCTCACGCTCGACAGTGCAATCGGCATGCTGGATAGCAATAGCGACGACATGTTGTCGCTGGCGGAACTGTCCCCCTATGTGTCGTTGGTTCCCGGAGATTTTCTGCGCTACGTGGACGCCAACGGCGACGGGGTGGTCCAATATGGCGAGATTTCGGACTATGCCACCCAGGACCAATTCGCCCAACTCGATCACAACGGCAACGGCGTGATTGATTGCGGCGACCTGCCCGAAGCGCCCGTGGAAGGCGAACTCCCCTATGAAGGAGAAATCCTCCCTGAAGGCGAAGTGGGCGGGTGCCCGCTGCCGCGCGATGTCACGGGACTGTTCAATTTTCTGTTGCCGCTGGTGGATGCCAATGGTGATGGCGGCGTCAATCGCGTGGAAATCCTCGCGATAGTGCCGGACGCGGAACTCTATCTGAAAGCGATGGGCTACAGTCTGGAACTGGTCTTTAGCATCCTCGACGGCAACCGCGATGGCGCGATTACAGCGGATGAATTGAATGTGATGCTGCCGCTGTTATGCAAGTGCGGCCCCATTGATGTGCTCTCGTACGTTGACACGAACGGCGACGGCGTTATTCAGCCCGGGGAAGTGGCCCCATACATTCCGGCGGACGTTTTTGCCAGTCTCCTCGATACAAATGGCAATGGCATGCTGGATTGCGAAGACGCTCCGGGCGCGCCCTTTGAAGGAGAAGCGGAAGGCGAAAGCGAGGAAGGGTGTTTTTCAGAACCGGTGCAACTGATACCGTTTTCCGGCCGTTTCGGCTATGGGCTCAGGGGCCCCTATTCCTTTGAAGGGTCTTTGACAAAAGACTATCCCGGCAGCTCCGCCTGGCTGCTCATGGGACAGTTTACCTTCAACACAGGCGGCTACCTTGTTCTTCCCCCGGAGGTGAGCATACAGGAATCCTACCCGGAACAGGTCAGCGTAGTGATTCGTGTGATTCCACCGCCGCCGGATGTTTTCGTGCCGATGGTCATCATGCCGATGTCCGTGACCGCCGAAATCTCGGTGTCCGCCGAGGCTCTGTTCAATATTCGCGTGCTTACGTGCATGGATGGATCGGTCCCGGCCGAAGGCGAAACGGAAGGCGGATATGAATCCTACTGCCCGGTGGCCACATACCCCAATCTCTTGTTGGAGGCACTGTGGCCATGGGTGGATGCGGACGGTGACGGCCTAATCACGGAGGAGGAAGTGGAAGCACTCTTGCCCGGTCTTGCCGGATACGGCGTGTGGGACATGTTGGATGGCGATGACAACGGCGCGCTCTCGCCGGATGAGTTGCTTCCGTACGTCAGCTTTGCCGTGGACTATCTGGATGACAATGCCGATGGAGTACTGAGCCTTGAGGAAGTAAATGCGTATATCACCGCGGCACAGTTCATTGCCCTCGATGTCAACGGCAACGGCGTGCTGGACTGTGAAGATTTGGGCGACCGGCCCACTCCGCCGCCGGTGGACGCCCCATGCCCGCTGCCCGACGAGCCCATGATACTGATCGAACTGCTCTGGCCGATTATCGACCAGAACGGCGACGGTGGAATCTCGCTGGCGGAGATACGCCGGATGGTGCCACAGGTGGACCAGAATGTGTTCCGCCTGGCGGACCAGAACGGCGACGGCCTGATCACCCGCAATGAAGTGTATGTCATTCTCCCGATGGTCGTTCCCTACACCTTTGCCCCGATTGACGTGAACGGCAACCGTGTGATCGAATACGGGGAGGTGGCGGGATTCATCCCGCGGACGATCTTCCGGGAGATTGATGCAAACGGCAATGGCGTGCTGGATTGCGGCGACTTGAACGGAACTGCCGGCGGTGAAGGCGAGAGTGAATCAACACCCATGTTAACCATGCACCGGGATGTTGAAGGGAATGGCTACTATACCCCGGGCGGTGTCCTCACGGTTGTCGTCACCTTGAACAAAGTGAACCTGGATTCGGTCAACGCACTCGGGCTGTGGGAAGAACTGCCGGCGGGCTGGACGGTCGCCGCCGTGGTGGATTCCGCAGGGGCTGAATCTGCGCCTGCCGTGGGCGCCAGTGGCCGCATCGAATTCGCCTGGCTGGTCATCCCGGAGTTCCCGGCCACGGTCATTTACCGGGTGAATGTGCCTTCGGATGCGTCCGGGGTGGTTTCCATAACCGGCCGGGCGCTGTATCGCGGGGAAACAAGCACCGAATTGGCCACGGGCATTGTGGAAACCCTGTTAACCGGGGATATGGGCGTGGATTTCCAGCATACGCTGGATTTCGACCACGACTGGGTTATATCGCTGTCGGAAATTCTGCGCGTCATCCAGTTGTATAATATGGGCGGTTATCATTGTGAAGCGGGCACCGAAGATGGTTTCGGACCCGGCCCGGGCGACACAAGCTGCGCCCGTCATGCGGGCGATTACATGACCCAGGACTGGAGAATTGATCTTTCGGAATTGCTGCGCATGATTCAATTGTATAATGCGCCGGGCCATGCCTACCATGTGATGACCGGTTCCGAGGATGGATTCGCCCCCGGCGTTTTCACCCACAATTAGTTTTTGCTTTACTGTGCTTCGGGCGGCGGACCAGACATTCCGCCGCCCGGGCTTGCTTTTTGGGGAACACGTTGGGCCGTTTGCATCGCGCCGGTTTCCACGGCCATAATACCGGCAAAAAGTTGCTTTAGCGGAAGGGAAGGGGTTCATGCAACTCCATGCATCGCCGGAAATAGCATCGCTCCTCGAAAAAGCGCTGGGAATATGCGTTCGCCAAGGCCAATTCTTTGTGGGGGTGGACCATCTCTTTGCCGCGTTGCTGGATACTCCCGATGCGTTGCCCGAAAAAGTGCGTGAACAGCATCTGAACGCTCTTTTTGCCGCCGCGCGGGAAATGAACCGCACGCCCTGGAAAGGGTCCGCGCCCACCACTACCGGGGAAATTTTCCACACGCCCCGGTGCATTGCGGTCACGCAGCAAGCGGGTAAATTTGCGGATATGAACGGACGGCGTCCCGCGAACGCCGGCGATCTATTGTTGGCGCTCCTCAGCGACGGATGTTCCTCGCCCAGCCGCGCCCTGGATCGCCTCCACCAAAACCGGGGTGCGATTATTGAAACGCTTCGTGCGGAACTCTCGCGGCAAATGCCCCCGGCGCACCGTTCAAGAACCGCCTCCGCCCCAGCGGCCGCTCCATCCGCGGAACCTGTCCCGCTTCCCGCTTTCGAGCCTTCCGGGACGCCGCGTGAACCTGCGGCCGCCGTGAATGGCCCCCCGCTGACCCGCGATCTAAGCGATGCCGCGTGGCAAGGGGAACTGGAACCCGCCGTGGGCCGCGATAACGAAATTTTCGAGATCATGCAAATCCTGACCCGGAAAACGAAGAACAATGTTATGTTGGTGGGGGACGCCGGAGTCGGGAAAACGCAGGTGGTGGAAGGGTTGGCGCTGAGCCTCGCGCGGGGCCTCGACATTCCGGGTGCGCCGCCGTTGCATTTTCTTGCGCTGAATCTGGCGGCGTTGATGGCGGGCACGCAATACCGGGGCGTATTCGAGGAAAAGGTGCTGGCGCTGCTGGAACAACTGAAGGGTTCGGAAAATACGGTGCTCTTCATTGATGAAGTGCATCTGATCATGGGGGCGGGGTCCACGGAAGGCGGCTCGATGGATTTGGCCAACCTGCTCAAGCCCGCGCTTGCACGCGGAGAAATCCGGTGCATCGGCGCCACCACGCTCCAGGAGTACCGGAAGTTTGTTGAAAAAGACCCGGCCATCGAGCGGCGCTTTCAAATGGTGCGCCTGGAAGAACTGTCGGAAGCCGCCTCGCTGCAAGTGCTGGAGCGGCTCCGGCCCTCGTTTGAGAAGCACCACGGCATCCGCATCAGCGGGCGCGCCCTGCAGGCGGCGGTCGCCCTTACGCAACGTTATCTGCCGCAGCGGCGGTTGCCGGACAAGGCGATTGACGTGCTGGACCAGGCCTGCGCGCGCTTCCGCATGAAACTCATGATGACCAAGACCAATCCCAACATGCTGTCGGAAACGTTAATGCCCACCGCCGAAAACAAAGTAACGCCGCACGACATCCGGAAAGTGGTCAGCCAGGTGAGCGGCATCCCCGTGGAGGAAATCACGGCGGCGGAACGTTTTCATCTCACCGATCTCGACCGGCAGTTGCGAAGCCAGTTGATCGGGCAGGACGAGGCGGTGGCGAAAGTGGTGTCGGTGGTCCGCAAGGCGCGCGTGGGGTTGGCCGATCCCAACCGTCCTGAAGCGGTATTGCTGTTTTTGGGTCCCAGCGGCGTGGGAAAGACGCAATTGGCGAAATTGCTCGCCCAACAACTTTTCGGGTCGCGCAATCATCTCATCACCTTCGACATGTCGGAATACATCGAAGAACATTCCGTGGCAAAATTGATTGGCGCGCCGCCGGGCTATGTGGGGAGTGAAGAAGAAGGCCAGCTCACCAGCGCGGTCCGCAACACCCCCTTCTCGATTGTCTTGTTCGATGAAGTGGAAAAGGCGCATCCGCGCATCTTCGACATTTTCCTGCCCATGTTTGAAGAAGGGCGGCTGAAGGATTCGCACGGGCGGATGATCAGTTTCAAAAACTGCATCATCATCCTCACCTCGAATATCGGTGCGCAATGCCTCTACCGCTCCGAGACCGGCGGCTCCGGCAACGACTTGATGGAGGAATTGCGGCAGCACTTCCGCCCCGAATTAATCAACCGCATTGATGAAATCGTTCCGTTTTATCCCCTGCTGGCCGAAGACATCCGAACCATCCTCCGTCTTGAAATCAACCGGGTCCGCGAACGCCTTAAAGACCGCCGGATCGGCATTCGCATGTATCAGCGGGCCTACGAACATCTCGCGCAACAAGGCTACAACGCCGACTACGGCGCACGGGAATTGCGGCGGGCCGTGGACCGGCTCATCACCACGCCAATCAGCCAAATGCTCCTGTCCGGGGCCTTCCAGCCCGGCGATATGATTGATGTGCTCATGGACGACCGTGAATTGATATTCCGGAAGGGGCAACCCCACCACGAGAACAGGGAGGGTCCGGCATGACAGCCCCAAGCGCGGGAGGCTATCCCGACACCTTCGAAATCGTCAACGGCCCGGAAGACGGCACCGAATTCCCCGTCACCCGCACCCCCGTGGACATTGGCGCGGACCCCGGTTGCGGCGTGCTGATTCAGTGTGACCGCAACGTCCAACGCTTTCATGCGCGCGTGACTGTTGTCTCCGAGGGGTACCGCATTCGCCGGCTCCATGGCGGCCCTATTTATGTTGACGGACGCCGCGCCGGGGCCTTGCGTTCCCGCATCGCCCGAAACAACAGCCTCATCACCGTGGGGGGGACGGAATTGATGGTAAGCTGCGCCCCCGACGGACTCGCCAGCCGCAGTCACGGCCTGCCCACCGAGAGCGATCTCGGCTGGGCATTGCGGCTCTTCATTCCCTTCCTGTTTTCTGTTCTGAAGACTCCATTGCAGTGGGTGCGCAACCTTCTCGGACGCCATTTTTGGCTCATTGCCGTGGCCGCCGCGATTATCGGCATCATTGCCTATTCCCGCCCCCGTTTGCTCATCTGGGCTTGGTATTGGGTACTTCTCGGTTTCGACTGGCTCCGCTGGCACTTTATTGAACTTTATTACCGCCTTATGGGGTCATAAATAGCCATTGTAGATGATTTTATCCCCCTAAGAATCCATCGGACCAGAAGACGGGTTCGTAGCCGCGCTGGGTGGCCCAGTGGAGGGCGGTGCGGACTTTTTCGAGGACGGTGGGCTGGTAGAGGCCGAGTTCTTTGCGGAAGTATTGTTCATGAATGAGCAGTTCCACCATTTCGGCGGTGGCGGGGGTCGCGGTATGGGCATCGAGATAGGGAACGATATCGGGCACTTCGAGGGCGTTGATCACGGAGGTGCAGCGGATGAAGGTGAGGCCGGTTTCGCGATCATGCCAGGCGGCGCGGGTGTCACAGTGGGCCGATTGTTCACAGGGCAAATAATAGGCGGTGGTGCAAGGGCCGGGGTACCCTTGCGGGTGAAACAGGGCGATCAGGGTTTCAATGCCACGGTCGCGCAGGGCGAGTGCGGCGTCTTTGGGGCATTCCGCCCAGTGCAAGGTGGTGGTGGTGCTCAGGACTTCGTTGCCCGCGAACCGGCGGATGTGGCCGGTGACCAGATCGAAGTCGTGGGCGATTTGTGCATAGCGTGCGTTGCGATAGGGGCGGTCTGGTTTGTCTTGGAGTGCGTGAAAGCTGAGGTGCAACCAATCGGCATTGGCTTGCCATTCTTCCTTCCATTTATCCGGCATTTGCGTCAAGTCAAAGCCATCGGTTTGATAGTAGATATTGAGGTGAACCTTGGTCCCAAATTCCCGGTGCATGTCCCGCCAGAAGCCCAAATACCAATGATTAAACAGCGATGGATACTGATCCGGATTTGTCCCAAGGTCTTTCAGAAATTGAATGTTATCATCCACGGAAAAGCGATAGTGCTTCCGGCCGCCCTTTTTCCACCAGACTTCGATGGCTTGTTCCTGGCCGCCCGCGTGCACCGTGATGGCATTTCTTCGCTGCCGCAAGGAAACATCACACGAAAATGTGGTTCCGTGCATCGTCGCAGGGATTCCGTTTACGGTGACTTCGCCTGTTCCGCCCGGGATTTCCCCTTGTACGGTAACAATTAAAGCATCCGGATTTTCCCGGCCATCATGATGTGTCAGTACATCGCCTTCCCGTGGAAAACTAATTTTCACAGTATCCATCCCGCAATCTCCTTCATGGTCCGGGAATATTATTGCGCGCCGGAGATGCATTATTCTATTTGCATCTGAACGGCGATGACGTAATCTGTCTTGTTGCTTTCCATCGGAGCCCCGGTTCTTCAAGACAGAATTCAATAAAAACCAATAAACAGGCGGATTTCAATTCGCCGTAAGGAAAATGTCACTTTCACAGAACACGCATAACTCTTTGGCGGATAAAGCGATTTTATTGATACACACTGGCAAAAATAACGCGCTCATGATATAAATGAATCAAGTGTGTAAGAATGCCGGTGCACGGAAAAACACGGTGTGGGAGATCATGTATGCTTCATCAATCCATGGCTCAGAAAAGTATGAGAATGCCTATCTTTATCGTATTCGTGGTTTCCGTAGCACTCTGTATCACCGTGTGGGGGCAATCGCTGCCTGATGCGAGTGGCGCAGGGAGTGTGGCGCGTCAACCTGCGGATAACGCCGGTGCTCATCTAGTTTCCAAATCGGGCGAAAAAAACGGGTGTGAAATTTCCATCAACTTTGATGATGCGGCCGCGCCTTGCAGTTTTTCCGAGGCTACACGGTTGACCAACGGGTATGGGGTTCTGGGAGTGTATTTTTCCGGACCCGGTGGCCATAATGGCGGGGCCATACTCAACGAATGCGGGCTGTCCGGGGTTACGGGATATTCGTCCCCCAATGTCCTGGCCTTCAACTCGGTCTCCTCCTTGAAAGATGGCGGTATTCCGCAAGGTCCCGAGACGGTTTCTTTCACGGATCCCATTGTATCCTTTGAAGCGGGTTTTGCTTCGGAACTCAGCGGGGATGTTACCGTGACGGCGTACAATGCAAATAACGATGTGGTGGATACGGTCACCACGGGATTGACCACGGCGTTCCAGCGTTTGAGGGTATATGGCCGGAATATTACGCGGGTGGTGTTTGATTCCAGTGCCGGGAGTTGGGCCGTGGACGATCTCTGCATCATTCAGAGTGAAACGGGCCGGGGCGTGCTGGTGCTGCGGGAAGCCTGCACAGATGCCGGGACCAGCAGCGATTTTGCCTCTCCGGCTTTGACGAGTCTTGGATACGGGGGCGATTTCACCGTGGTTGACGACAGCGTTCGATTCGAGTTCGCGGTAAAGACAGGCGGCTGGCGGCTTATCATGGTGGAGGAGTATCAAAATCCGCTCACGGAAACGCTCATGGATGCATTGTATGATTTTTATTCGGATGGGGGCACTATCCTCTTCTCCTCCTCCGCCATGGATTCCTGGAACAGCCATGCCTTGTTCAGTGCGGCGGGAATTTCGGCGGGAAGCGGGTATGCCACTCCGATACCTGTATATGCATGGGTGCCCGGCCCGCTGTTCCAAACGCCCAATGCCGTTCCGAATTTGAGCACCTTCCTGGATGCCTGTACCACCGATGGCTATTACCTGACAACAACAACGGCCACTGCCGTGGCCGGCTACAGTGAATCCGTGCAGGCGGGGCAGGCGGCGATAACCGTCAATTCGGAGGGCCGCATTATTGTGAATGGCTTTGCCCCCGGCCTGGTGAATCAGGATGCGGACACCGACGGCGTGAACGACATGATTGAATTGTATGAGAACGAAATTTTTTCCATGAACGGCCTGGGCGATCCGGCATTGACGGCCAGCCCGTCCAATGTGGATTTCCGTATTGGTCCCGGCGATTCCGACATGATGGACATTACGCTGACCAATACCAGTGATTTTCCCATCAACTGGACCGGGGAAGCATCAGCGGCCCCCCAATGGTTTTCCATGACGCCGGACACCGGCACGTTGCAGCCTGGTGACTCCACGATGATAACGCTGTCCGTGAACGCCGGCGGGAAATCCATTGGCTTTTATGAATTGATCTCCGTGCATCTGGAAGGCCTGTACGGCGGACACGCGCAAGTTCCGGTAAGCCTCGGGGTCATTGATCCATGTCCCGGAAATGCGGAATTTTCACAACGCTTGGGATTTGATTTTGATGACGGCACTTCGTTCACGAGTTCCGACGGTTCCGATTATACCGTGTACGATAGTTTTCAGGGACTTTCCGAAAGCATCGTGGCGTTGCAGTGGTGGGGCCTTGATCTCCACTTTAGCGGCATTGCCTGGACCGAATGTGATCGAGCCGATCCGAATCAGTTCAAAATCACATTTTATCAGGATAACGCCGGTCTGCCGGGAACTGTGGCGGCTGATTATACGCTTACCGCAACGTCGGCAAACACCGGCGCCACCCAATTCGGCTATGCCATCAAGCGCTACAATGCCGAATTGCCGGCGCCCCTCGCCTTGTCCGGCGGATGGATTTCCATCCGCGGCATAGACCCAGTCTCCTGCTGGTTTCTGTGGGCGTCCGCTCCGGGAGAAGACAATTCCGGTCTGCAGGATTCAGGTTCCGGGCCCATACCTGTCAACCACGATCTCTCGCTGTGCATCATGGTTTGCCCGCAAATCTTTGCCCCCGGCACGCGTGTGGTTTCGACTACGGATTACCCGGATGGTAATGCGTGTATTATGACGGGGTCTACAGGCACCATCATTTGCGATGGGGCCTCCTATGGGTACGATTGGCTGGTGCGTTGGGAGGGCATTCATTGCGGTCATGACGGCCATCCCGATACGAACGGGTGCGGTTTGGTGCAGGCGGGCACGGGTTGGTACATGATGGAGAATCAGATGGCCGCGAATTGCAGTGAATGCCCGGACAGCGGCTCCACGTTTTTTACGCCCGGGGATCGCGTGGTGTGTTTGGTGGATCACCCGGAGGGAAGCGCGTGCATTATGGCGGGAATGATGGGGACGGTTATTTGTTATATCTCCGAATATCCCCAATGGTTGGTGGAATGGGATGGCATCAGTTGCGGTCACAATGGAAATGGCGAGTGTGGTCCTGCGGCGCCGGGCCGGGGATGGTTTGTGAGCGAATGCATGATTTCGCTTGTTCCGGTGGGTGAGGGAGAAGGTGCGGTTGAAGGTGAAGGCTTTGTCGAAGGCACGGTGGAAGGCACTCCCGAAGGCACCGCTGAAGGCACGGTGGAAGGCACTCCCGAAGGGACTCCCGAAGGAACGGCGGAAGGCACTCCTGAAGGCACTGTCGAAGGCGCTCCTGAAGGCACTGTCGAAGGCAATTCCGAAGGTACGGTCGAAGGGACTCCCGAAGGTACAGTGGAAGGCACTCCCGAAGGTACGGTCGAAGGGACTCCCGAAGGTACAGTGGAAGGGACTCCCGAAGGTACGGTCGAAGGGACGGTCGAAGGGACTCCCGAAGGAACGGCGGAAGGCACCGTTGAAGGCACTCCCGAAGGTACCGTTGAAGGTACCACCGAAGGAACGATGGAAGGTACGGTCGAAGGAGAAGATGAGTTCCTCACGGCAGACCAGAATCACAACAACCAGATTAGTCTTTCCGAATTATTGCGCGTTATCCAGTTTTTCAATTCAAACGGATTCCATTGTGAAGCCGGCACGGAAGACGGATATGCGCCGGGACCAGGCGATCAGAGTTGCGAGGCCTACGACAGCGACTACAATACCTTCGACTGGCGCATCAGCCTTTCTGAACTGTTGCGCGTCATCCAGTTCTTCAATTCCGGCGGTTATCATTATTGCCCCTTCGACGGCACGGAGGATGGTTTCTGCCCAGGATTATGATCAAGGCAAAGTACGGTTTGTCGCCGGTTTTGTGTTTACCGGGGATTCGTGGATTTCACCGCAGGAGTAAGGAGCAGACAATCGGCAAGCACGGTTTCGTCCGGGGCATTTTCCAATACCACCCGGCTTTTCGCATCAAAAACATACTGGCCCAAATCCACCCAGGATTCCGGATGCTCGGATTGATTCACTTCCACTCTTGCCTCGCCGTCCGCATGGTACACATGATACAGGGCGCGGCCCTTCCCGCCGACTGGCGCCACCCATTTGGGCACCCATGCGGAAAGCGTGAAGGTTTTCTTCGATTTTTCATCCAGCAGCCAGGTAAAGGTGTTGGTCAGCTCCTTGTGCACGCTAAAATAGGCAACGCCCACATAGGTGCCGCGGCCCGCATAGTCCCACCATTCTTCTGTCAACCGAACGTTCGGGCCCAGCACATTGATCACCTTCGAGCCTGCGGTGGGGGCTTCAGGTGGACTTTCCACGCCATTCGCTTCCACCGTGGCCGTGGCCCCGGCCTCGATCTCCACCTTGTCCTTCGCCGCAAACAGATTTCCGGTAATGACGGCGCCGCGCACGGCTTTTCCCAACCGCACGGAGTTCGCCCCTTTTCCAAAACGGCACCCCTGGATATTCACCATGCCCGAAGCCACATCGACGCCGGGGGCTTCGCCTTTCTGAAAATCCCATTCGAGGAAATGGCATTGCTGAAAACTCACATAGCCTTTTCCTGAGACCTTGGCGCATTGATAGGATGGGCCCCAAAACGCGCAATTGTTGAATTGGATGCTGCCGGAATTGTCCGGTCCCACCACAATCTGTGTGGGATGCTCCCCGTAGAGCGCCACGAATTCACCGTTGGTGATCAGCAATCCGTAGGCCGCACTGTTGTCAATGAGCACCGATACGTTACAGGCGTCCGCGCCAATCCCCACGAAATTTCCATTGCATACCCCGCGCCCATTCTCCGTGAACCGATATCCATAGCGGTACCCCCAGCAGAAGGTATTGGCCACATACTGCCAGTCCGTCATGGCGAATATAAAGGCTTCACCCTGTTCCTGCACGAATTGCACTACTTTTTTCGGGTTTTCACTGGTGCGCCAGAACGGCCATAAGTGCACATTCTCGATGCGCCCAATGTCGAAGCATTGGTCCACGAAAATGCCGCGCCGCAACGGATAGCCATATAGACGGCTGATAAAATGCCGGGGGCATCCCTGCGACCCGAAATCCACGCCCTGATACGGATTCACCAGCATGCAGTCTATGAGCGAAATGTCTTCACCGCTCCCCGCGATGCACCATGGATACGGGATCACGTCCGCGCCGGTCTGTTCAGGATATTGAATCGCCAGATTTTTCAGCACCGAACCGGTCTTCATGCTGATAAACGGCGTTCCCTTTTCATCACCCCGTCCCGCATAGGCGTGCAGCATGGTTCCCTTGGGATCGCGCATGGCGCTCGGCGCGCCCAGCGCCCCCTGCAAGGTTACATACTCCGGGATGATCAAATTTCCCCGGACCGCATACACGCCGCCGGGCAACGGCACCACTCCGCCACCCTGCTTGCCGCAGGCATCCAGCGCCGCTTGCAGGGCGGCGGTGTCATCGGCAACGCCATCCCCCTTGATTCCAAAGGATTGAATATCCATCGCGGCAGGTGAAGCGGCGGAAAGAGCAAAACAGAGTGGCATAATCAAAATGCTCATATTTCATCTCCCTGAAACTTTATCTCATGCACGAATGCAACAGCCCTTTGGTAAAAGCCTTATACACATTTGCCAAAACCTGTTTCAAGTGGAATGAAAACATTACCGCGGCGCTGCTTGCGTTTTGCAGCGCCGCGGCCTGATAACAACACTTATTCAAACCGTTTTTGGCAGGGCAATTATTCTTCCTTCACCGTCGAGATGGAGAAGTTGGCGTTGCTGTAATCCTGATACGTATAATCCGGCGTATAGAGGAGTAATGAATAGTCATCGCCGGGGACAAGATTGGTTGGAATGGCCCAGTCCCATTGGCCCGTGTTGGGTTTGGGGTCGCCTAAAAACCGGTCAAAGACACCGCCTTTGTAGAGTTTGAATTTGATTTGTGCGCCGGAAACCGTTTCTTTGTGCCAAGTCAAAGTCCGGGTGGTTCCGGCAACAAACTGTTCACCGCCGTTCGGGCTGGTCAGCATTAGCGGATTCGCGAGAATTGCAAAGTTCCCGTTGCTGGCATCCGAGATCACATAATCCGGAGTGTAGAGGATCAACGAATAATCGGTTCCCGCCTCCAAATCCGCCGGAAGCGTCCAATGCCAACTTCCCGTATTGGGAATGGGAGCACTCACAAATCGTGAAGACACGCCTCCCTTAACCAGCTTAAATTTCACCTCAGGACCTGCGCTGGGAGCGGAATCCCACGTGATGACATAGGTCTCGGCACGTTTCCAGGCCTCGCCACCGTTCGGGCTCTTCAGGGTCAACGTATTCATATTAATGGAGAATCGCGCGTCGCTTATATCGGAATTGACATAATCCGGTGTGTAGATCATGAGTTGGTAATCATTGCCCGGCGTCAAATTGGAGGGCACTGTCCATGCCCAACTGCCCGTGTTTGGTTTTGTTCCCCCGAGAAATTGCACAAAGGAACCGCCTTTGTACAGTTTCAATTTGATTTCCGGCCCGGTGTCCGGAGCGGCATCCCAGGTGATCAACTGCGTGGTGTCGCCTGGGAAGGATTCCCCACCGTTGGGGCATGTTAATGTTAATGGGGCTTGGGTTATTGAGAAGAGTCCGTCGCTGTAATCCCGGTAAACGTAATCCGGCGTGTAGAGCATCAACCAGAAGCCGTTGCCGGGGGAGAGCGTTGCCGGGATGGCCCAATCCCATAACCCTGTGTTGGGGACATTGCCGCTAAGATAATCCACGAACTGGCTTCCTTGATATAGCTTGAATTTCACTTCTGGGCCCACCACCAGGTCGGAACGCCATTTGATGGTTTGCACCGTGCCCCGTTTCCAGGATTCACCGCCGTTGGGTGTGATCAATTGGAGGGGATCAATCACTACCGAGAATGGCGCGTTACTATAGTCAATGTACAAGTAGTCCGGCGTGTACAGCATGATGCGATAGTCGCTCCCGGGTTCGAGGTCCGCGGGAAGGGTCCAGTCCCAATGGCCGGTATTGGGTTTTATGCCTCCCAGGAATTGCATGAATACATCGTTCTTGTACAGCTTGAACTTCACGGAATCACCGGTATATGCCTCCGCGCTCCAGGTTAGTGTGTGCGTGGTGCCTCGCGCCCAAGCTTCGCCACCGTTGGGGCTGGTCAGCAAAATGGGGCTGATAGTAACGCTGAACGGCGCATCGCTCGTATCGGTATAAGCATAATCGGGCGTGTATATCATCACCGTATAATCCGAGCCCGTTTCAAGGTCTTCGGGCACGGTCCATGTCCACGTTCCTGTATTAGGCACATCCCCGCTCATGAACCGCTGAAATACACCACCCTTGAACAGCTTGAATTTAACGTACGGAGCCGCTGCGGGCGTGCACGACCATGTAATATTCTGGGCTGCGTATCGTATCCAAGTTTCACCGCCGTTCGGACTGGTCAAGGACAATTGCATACGGGCAATGTCGATGGAAATGGTCTTGGAATCGCTTCGTGCAGGCGTTCCGTTGTCCGTCACAATAAACTCGATGCCGGTGTATGATCCGGCTTTGCCAAGAGCCGGAGTCCAGGTGAACACACCGGAAGCGGGGTTCAGTAGCGCGCCTTCGGGAAGGTTGTTGGCGCTGAAGGCCACGCCATCATTTTCCACGTCGCTGGCACTCAATTGGAAGGTTAATTCAGTCCCTTCCTGTCCACTCTGATTGCTCAATGCGCCAAGCACCGGCGCGTCATTGACCGCGGTCACGGTCACACTCAGATTGAAGGTATTACTTTCGTCTGTGCCATCATCCACCGTTACGGGCACGGTCAAGAGGCCATTGTAATTCTCCGACGGGGTAATTGTGGCCCCATTGCGGGTGTAATTCACGCCGTCTCCTGCCGATAATGTGAAATCATCCGGATACGTATTGTCGGGGTCGGTCACCGCAAGATCGGATACGGTGATGGTTAACGCCGTGTCTTCCTGCGTGCTTATGGCCATTTGCCCCGTTATAATCGGGGCGTCATTCACCTCCGTGACATCAATGGACAGATTGAAGGAACTGCTGGTGTTTGTCCCGTCGTTCACCGTCACGGGCGCCGTCAAGGTCCCGTTGAAATTCGTGGCCGGAGTTATGGTATTGCCCGAATGTGTGTAATTCGCGCCATCGCCCACGGATAACGTGAAATCATCCGGATAGGTATTGTCAGGATCCGTCACGGACAAATCCCCTACTGTAATCAGCAGTGCCGTTTCTTCCGGCGTGCTCAATGCCGCTTGTCCCGTAATCACGGGTGTGTCATCCACCGCCGTAACACTGATGGAAAGGTCATAAATATTGCTGGAGTCCATGCCGTCACTGACGGTTACCGGGACGGTGAGTGTGCCATTGAAATTCGACGCGGGTGTAACAGTGGTATCCGTATGCGTGTAATTCGATCCATCATTCACGGTCAACGTGAAACCATCCGGGTAGGTGTTATCGGGGTCGGTGACGGTGAGAACCGATAGTGTGATGGTCAGGGGAGTGTCTTCGGCCGTGCTCAACAGCATCTGCGCTGTGATGGAAGGTGCATCATTGACCGCAGTCACACTGACGGAAAGATTGTACGTGTTGCTGTCGTATTGACCATCATTTACAGTTACCGGAACCGTCAACGTGCCGTTAAAATTACTGGCCGGGGTGATAGTAGCGCCGCTACGGGTGTAATTCGTTCCATCGCCCACGGTCAATGTGAAATCGTCCGGATAGGTGTTATCCGGGTCGGTGACGGTAAGATCCGATAGTGTGATGGTCAAGGCGGTATCTTCGCCGGTGCTCACGACGTTTTGGCCGGAAATCACCGGCGCGTCATTTACCGCGGTCACGGTAATACTGAGATTGAAACTACCGCTATCGTTTGTGCTGTCATTTACCTTTACCGGCACGGTAAGTGGGCCATTGAAATTCGATGCGGGCGTAACTGTGGCCCCTGTATGCGTATAATTCGAGCCATCATTAACGGTTAACGTGAAATCATCCGGATATGTATTATCCGGATCGGTCACCGTCAGATCAGACAATGTAACGGTAATAGCGGTGTCTTCCGGCGTGCTCAATGCCGTTTGGCCTGTGATAACCGGTGCATCATTTACGGCGGTTACCGAGACACTGAGATTGTAGGAGTTGCTGTCCGCAGAACCGTCGTTGACCGTAGCCGGAACCGTGAGTGTGCCGTTAAAATTGCTGGCGGGAGTTATGGTGTTTCCGGTATGGGTATAGTTCGAGCCATCGCCAATAATCAGTGAAAAACCAGTCGGATACGTATTATCCACATCCGTCACGGTGAGATCGCCCAGTGTGATCGTGAGGGCGGTATCTTCAGGCGTGCTCAGTGCGCTCTGACCCGTGATAACAGGCGCGTCATTTACCGCTGTCACACTGACGCTAAGATTATAGGCATTGCTGTCTGCGGAGCCGTCATTCACCGTTGCGGGAACGGTTAAGGTGCCGTTGAAATTGAGCGAGGGGGTAATGGTGTTTCCAGAGCGCGTATAGTTTGAACCATCGCTAATGGATAATGAAAAGCCCGCAGGATAGGTGTTGTCCACATCCGTCACGGTAAGATCGCTTAGCGTAATGGTGAGCGCCGTTTCTTCCGGAGTGGTCAGTGTTCCTTGCCCGGTGATGACAGGAGCGTCATTGAGCGCTGTCACGCTGACACTGGCGTTGAAGGAGCTGCTGGTATCCATGCCATCGTTGACGGTTACCGGCACGGTTAGTGTGCCGTTAAAATTCAGTGCGGGCGTTATTGTATTGCCGGAACGTGAATAATTCGTGCCGTCTGCAACGCTAAGCGTGAATCCGGCAGGATACGAATTGTCCGAGTCGCTGACGGTAAAATCTCCGAGCGTCAGAGTCAGCGCCGTTTCCTCCGGTGTGGTCAGTGTGCCTTGGCCTGTGATGCTGGGAACCACATTGCCTGTTCCTTGAATCGAAAAATTGTACGGGTTCTCGTCGCCGTCATTATTGGCAATGCTCAAGGTTGCGGAGCGTGTTCCAGATGCGCTGGGATTGAATTGAACATCGAAAGTGGTGGAACCGCTTGCGGCGACACTGGCGGACGGCTGTGTTGTAACCGTGAAATCTCCGCCGTGGGCGCCGCCAACAACAACGCGGGGAGAGCCGGAGAGGTTTAGAGTACCAGAGCCTGTATTGTAAATGGTGAACGTGTGAGTGACTGTGCCGCTGGCCAGGCCGGTCTTGCCAAAATCAGTGTGATCAGTAGTAGAAGGTGTTGAATCGCCGTCGGCAATAGAAACGCTATTGCCTTTAACGTCCATTTCAGGAGTACCCGATATGGTGACGGTATAATCCTCCACTTCGCCGTAAGGGAAGGTTCCCACATTCAGTGGTGCGACAGGTGTTGCTGTGTTATCCGCGCCACGCACCGCAATACGCATGCGCGTGCTGCCCGCCAGCGCGGAGCCGGGCACGGAAATACTTGTAGCGTGCGGTCCCGTCGATTCTGTACTGGTTACCACATCATACATTTCGCCGGCGTCATCGAAGCTGAAATTCTGATTCCAATCGAACCACACTCTAACCCAGGAGGGATAGCCGCTGAAATATCCTGCAATGGTGCACGAAAGCGTATAACTTGAACCCGCGTTGACGGTTCCTGTTGTTGTGGTGTAATTCACATATCCGCCGGATTCCGCCAGCGACGTCCGGTTAATCCCGGCAAAGGTAACGTTTGTGAGATAGTCGGCGCCATTGTCATTTCCATTGGCCGATGGGTAATAAGGCGCTTTGATTGGACGTGAACCGGTGGGCGCCGAGGGATTTGGCGTACGCGAAGCGCCACCTGCCGTTATCGCGGTGCATTGTGCATCCACCACGTTATTGTAGGTGGCGGCGCTGTCAATAGTATAGGCAAGCCAAAAATAGTTATCGCCATGTGACAGCGTCTGTGAACCTGTGAAGGTGAACGATCCATTTGGATTGGATACCGCCGAACCGAACGTGGCGCTTGGGGAATAAGTTTCATCGGTTCCTGTGAAATAGAGTGTGGCAACGTCTATGTCCGCCACGGAGGTTGTTCCGGTGGTGTTGAAGGTAAACGATGTTGCGCTCATTGGACTTGTGCTGCCATCGACGCATATTTTCACTGCAAGTATGTAGCCGGTATTGCCTCTGAAAATATCGCTTGTATTTTGGGAGATGTCGTTGCGGACGTATTCCATCGCCTTGTCCGCGGCATGCACGCGAATCACGGAAAAGTCACGATCCGCATTGCCATAATAATATCCGGCGCCCACGATGCGTCCGTTGTTGTCCAGAGTGAAATCCATTGGATAACCGTATCCAACGCTTGTTCCCATCTTGCCGTCGCCGCTAAACGTTGTATCCAACGCGCCAGCCGTTGTGTAACGCGCAAAGAAAAAGTTTCCGCCATCGTAGCCGCCCGTGATGATTTTACCGTCACTCTGGACCGCCACCGCAGTGGCCTGTGCTCCGTTATAGCATGCAACAGTGGCTTTTCCCGTGCCATTAAATCCGGTATAGAACGTATTGTCAGGATTAAGCACCGCCACGGCGAAATCGCGCACGGAGCCTCCCGATTGGTATGCATCGCCTCCCAGCACAATCTCAGGCCCGGCCTGGCCGCCGTAATCGTACAAGGCAATGCCGCCCACACCACTGCCCTCACCATTAAAATCGAATAGTTTATGCCATTGTTTGGTGCCACTGCTATTGAGTTTGAAGGCCACCATGACATTATTCGTTCCGTCGTGTCCCCAGCCGCCGCAATAAATGTTCTGTGAACCAGCGGCCTCGTCGCCCAAGGTAATTGCCGACACCCCCTCCATCTTGGTCCCAGTTGTAGAAAGGTTGAAAGTCCAGGTATTCTCGAGGGCGCCCGAGCTGCTCAGCCGGAGCACACCACAGGTATAATCGGAGCCGCAAAGCGTGCAGCCAACCACAATTTTCCCGTCTTTTTGAACGGCGACACATTGCCCGTAATCCCCCCACCCGGATGGGGCGGCAAGTAATTTTCCGCTCGTGGCAAAACCAGTATCCAGCGAACCATTCGCGTTCAACCGGGCCACGCCTATTTTATTATATTGTCCTGAAGCGGGGATGCATGAACCCACTAATACCAATTTGTCATCGGACTGAATCGCTATTGCCCGGCAGTAATCCACGTATCCGGTCAGACTGACGGTTTGATAGCCGTTGGGACTGTTGAATGTGGTATCGAGCGTGCCGTCACTATTGTAGCGCGCAACGGCAAATTTCGTATCGCTTGACGAAGTGCTGATTTCTCCCGCAACCACAATTTTTCCTGCGTACGTTGACGTAGAGGGATAGGCACTTACCGCCTCCGCTTCATCGCCTTCACTATACGTCGTGAAACTTGTAGACACACAGCCATGAAGGCCCCACTTGTGGTCAACTTCCCCTACTTGCGCGGTCACCATGCTTGATACGGTTATCAGACAGGCCAGCATAGCCAATGCCCTTATGGTGTGTTTACTGGTGTACATGGTTTCTATACCTCGCTGAGTTGGATTGGTTTGTTCCATTACATGCTATTGCATGCTCAAAATATCAAAAACACTTTCCCATTGATAGGAAATCACTGAGATAGCTTATATCAATATGCATTGTTTAGCAATATATACTCCGCTCAAAGTAAAACCGTTCTGCCGTATTGGCGTTCTACATGTAAGCTTTTTTTTAAGGTTCTGCACATGACGCCAACCTTGGTTCCCGTTGGTATGTAAACCTTTCATTGTGAGTATACGTGTAGCAATTACTACCGGCGGTCCAGGGTGAGCGCGCGGCAGATCATGGTGGCGGCGCGGGACTTATTGAGAACGTAGAAATGCACGCCGGGGACGCCTTCTTCGAGAAGTTCCTCCACTTGCCGGGTGGCGTAGTAGACGCCGACGGAGAACTGCCCTTCGTCGTCCTCGCCATGCCGTTCCAGGCGCTGGACGAGCTTGGGGGTCAGTTTCGCGCCGCAGAGCTTGGTGATTCGCTTGACTTGAGCGAGGTTGGTGACGGGCAGGATGCCCGGAATGATGGGCACGGTAATGCCGGCGCGTTCGCACCGGTCGCGGAACTGGAAAAAATCCGCGTTGTCATAGAACAACTGGCTGATCACGGCGTCCGCGCCCGCATCGACTTTGCGCTTGAGAAAATCGAGATCAACCTCGATACTGGGGGCTTCAGGATGTTTCTCGGGATACCCCGCCACAAGAATGCTGACGGAGGGGTATTCCGCGCGTAGCAGCGCCACCAATTCATTGGCGTGGTGCAATCCGTCGGGGGCCGGGGTGAAGGCGCCATCCTTGGGCGGATCGCCGCGCAGGGCGACAATGCCGTCCACGCCGCGCTCGATGGCCTGTTGCACATAATTGCGCAAGGATTCCGGGCTCATGCCCAGACAGGCCAAGTGCGCGGCCAGAAGGATATCCGGGTAATCTTCGCGAATCCATCGCAATACTTCGAGCGTGTTGTCCCGGTTGGAGCCGCCCGCCCCATATGTGCAGGTTATAAACGAAGGATTGCACGTGGCCAGTTCCTTGAAATGGTCAAACAGGCTCGCCATGCCCTTCCACTTTTTCGGCGGGAACAACTCGAAGGAGATCACCGCTTTCTGCTGCTTGTAGAGATTCGCTATGTTCACGACTTCACTTTCTTGTTCATGTCATTACGGGTATTGTAATGGATTTTCACGACGGTTGCCAGACTTGTTCAGCTCCAGGTTTCCCACTTGTTCTCAAGCGGGGAACCTGAAGACTATTGTTGAGGGAGTGGGCGCGCGGTTATGTCAAAAACATCGGAACCGGTTATTTCGGCATCCACGAAGGTGTTGGGGGCGAGGGGGGAATCGCTTTGCAGAAAAACACTGCCGTCCACTTCCGGGGCTTCGGCGGGGCTGCGTCCGAACCATTGTTTGCGGGCTTCGTCGAACCCTTCCACCAAAACGCGCGTGCGCTGCCCGATGCGGACGGCACTCAATTCTTCGGATATTTCCGCCTGTGCTTCCATCACGGTATTCCACCGGCGTTCGCGCGTTTTTTTTGTTACCTGCCGCGGCTCCGCGCCCGCGGGCGTTTCTTCTTCTTTGGAATATTGAAACACGCCCAGGCGATCAAAGCGCAATTCACGGATTCCATCCACCAGCCGCTGGAAGGCTTGCGGCGACTCCCCCGGAAATCCCACGATCATCGTGGTGCGCAAGGTGATTCCCGGGATGGCTTCCCGAATGCGTTTCACCAGATGAACGGTATTCACTTCGCGATAAGGTCGTTTCATCCGCCGCAGCACTTCCGGGTCCAGATGCTGCAAGGGGATATCGAGGTAAGAAACGATTTTGGGTTCTTCGTTAAGAACGGTTATCAGATCGTCGTGAATGCCGCCCGGATAGCAGTACAGGCAACGCACCCAGAAGTCGCCGGGAAGCGCGCACAGGTCCCGCAACAAGTGAGACAGCCGGTAGTCTTTCCAACGGTCCCGGCCATACATGGAGATATCCTGCGCAACGAGATTCAATTCTTTCACGCCTTGCCGGATCAGGCTCGAGGCTTCTTCCAACAGGATTTCCGGCGGAACGGAACGGGCGGGGCCTTTCATCTTGGGAATGGCGCAAAAAGTGCAATGATGGTTGCAGCCATCGGCAATTTTCAGAAAAGAATGCGCCGTATTCTCAATTCGTTTTCGCCGCATAAAACGGTAAATATCCACCTTCGGCGCGGCATTCACGGCAATGCGGTTTTCCGGCGCAGGCTCCAGGATCATGCGGACCATGGTTTCAAATTGACCCACCCCCGCGATGCCGTCAATTTCCGGAACCGCTCCGAGCAAATCCTCCGCGTAGCGTTGCGCCAGACACCCCGCCACATACAGGCGCCGGGGATTGCCGGTTTCCCGTTTGCGTTCCGCCAGGTCCACAATCCGCTCGACGGATTGCCGTTTTGCATCCCCAATAAACCCGCAGGTGGTCACGACGGCGGCATCCAGCATTACTCCGGCATCAATGTCCCGCTCAAACACCACCTCGCATCCGCGGTCTTCCAGCAATCCCGCGAGATATTCGTTGTCCACCGTGTTTTTATCGCAGCCGAGTGTAATGACGCCGATACGCATGAGGGGGATTGGGGTCAACTGCGGGGCCGCCGGTTGAAGTACACGAGCACCGCGCCAACCACGGCCACAATGATCCACACGTAGAATGGAACGGGCAGGTTGGTGAGAAACTCCGGCGCCTTTCCGGTAAAGATCAATCCCGCCGCGCCACCGCCAAGAATAATCAGGATGATTCCAACAATCGTCATTTTTCAGCCCTCCACAGTATTTTTACTGTAGAAGTATAGTCTGCCGCGCCGGAAAGGGTCAATTGTACGTTGACCGCCGGGGGGCAACAAAAGAATAGAACGCGGATGAGGCGGATCGACCGGATGTGCACGGATATGAGGGTGTTCGGATGCCGGGCGGCACCATAAAACGTTTGGGTTGTGTGTTTTTTTAATCGTAGGCGCATAATTTGTATGATGGGGTGGATTTTGAGAACTGGATGTTTATAAGGGTAGTGCTCATGAGAAAAATCTATCTGCCGATCTTTATCTCCCTTTTGATGCATGGCTGTGTTCATGGCACGAAGGATGTCCGTATAACCGTGCGCGCGGAAGAACCGGTCTATTCATTTATAAGCCCAAACAATGGCTCGGGACCGTTATGGAGTTATGGATGCACGGTCATCGCACGGCTGGGGGAGGATGTGTATATCAGCCAGATGGAAACGGGGGCGGATATCCCTCCACTCTGCAACACGCGCTGGCGGTTATTGAAGCGGGAACAGGACGGGTGGCGCATGATCGCGGAAGCAGATGCCTTCCGTCAGCGGGAGCCGTGTCCGTTGGCCCGGCTTTCCGATTCATGCCTGATCATGAATGTCAATGATTCCACGCAACCTGAAGGCACAAAATATGGCGAGTGCGAACCGCATCTCTTGAGATTCGTTTTTCCCGGCGGCAGCGCTCAATGCGGCGCGTTGCGTCCGGCCTGGACGGGCCGCCCCAATTTCACCGACCATTCCTATCGCGGCTTCGCGGCGGACCCCGCCCGAAATCAACTGTTGATGCTCAACATTGACGCCAAAACGAGCGTTCAACATGCCTGCCTGCTTTCCGCATCCGGGGAAACGCTCGCCACGGGTTCGATACGCTTTCCAATACGCGCCTGCTATCCGCAAGTCCAGCTTTCCAAGGGGCGCGTCTCTGTATTGGCCATCAGTGACATTGTGGAGCCGGTGAAAGAATGGCGCGCGTACAAATTCGCGCAAACCCAGCAGAGTTGGGACTATGTGTTCCGGATTTTGTATTTTACCGAAACCCCCAATCTTTTCAAGCAGGATTTCGCCGAACCCATTGAGATTGCCAATGTGGACGCCACGGGCGGCTATATCTCGAATAAGGATTTATGGGTGTCGCCGCACGGCAAGGCCTATATTCTCTATACCGAATGTGAAGTGGCTTCCGCCTTGCTTCGGGACAAGTTTCATCCGGGCAAGTCCATCATCAACGCGCTCAAACTGGCCGTTGTAAAGAGTCAGAGGATTGTGGAACGGCGAACGCTACTTCAGGGAACGGAAAAATCCGCGCCAGGAGAGGCGCGATTCCATTTGACGCCGGAGGGAACCTTGTGGGCGGTGGTGTATATGAATGGCGAAGGCGGCGGCAACAAGCTGCTGCGGATTCATCCCGCCGGCTCGGAAAACCGTCTGCTTCCCATTCCCCTCAAAACCCCGATGCCCGGCTATTGCCTGGCTTCGGCGCGCGCGGGCAACCAACCTTCCAACATCATTGACATGGCTGGATGCCTGCCGGGGAATGTCATGGCGTACGCACAAATTACTGTGCGCTAGGGGCGGGGTCTTGGTCCAGCAATCCTTCCAGGACTTCCAGCAGCATATCGACATCGACACCGTAGGCCGTGCACACTTGCTCGATAGTCTCAAAGTGAGCGATCCCGCAATGCGCGCAGCCGCCCAGATGAAATGCGGCAAACACTTCGCCCACCCGGGGATGCACCGCCATCGCTTCCGCCACCGGCATATCGGGCCGGAAATGTTTCGTTTGTTCGTCTGACATGGTCAACCTTTCGTTTCTGCACACAAATAAAACCACAGTATACCTGAATTACCGGAAAAACACACGTTGCCGGAAAAACATTCCCATGCGCAGTTTCGCGCTCTCAGTTCTGAAAAAGTGGACCTTGACCGCGCACCGGGGTAAAATAAGGAGATGAGGTGAGAAAAGTGGTTGACAATTTCCTGGTTGATCACTACACTTCCCGCCGATTGAGCATAACCTGGGAAGAACATGCGTGTTGTGGAACTGAAACGCCGTATCCGGTCGGGCGAATGTCTCGCGCCACTGCCCCTGTTGGCGCGGGAAGTGTTGGGGTGCGCGCCGGACGACCGGCAGGGGCTTTTGCGCATCGCCCAGCGTATTCGTTTTGATTCCAGGTTGTCTGCCACCCTGCTCGAATCCGTGAAACAGCCACAGGGCTCCATCGAGGATGCCGTCTTTCATGCGGGGATTGGCGAAATCCGCCGGCTGGTGTTTCAACAGGCGGCCATGGGATTGGTGCCGCGCACCGACGGCCGCCTGGACCGCGATGTGTTTTGGCGGCATGCCTTCACCTGCGCGGAATTGGCCGGGCGATTGGCGGCGCAGCGAAACAGCCCCTGGCGGAGCGAAGCCTATGTGGCGGGGTTGCTGCATGACATCGGAAAACTCATTTTGGATGCCGCCGCTCCCGAAGGATACTCTAAAACCCTCGATGCCTCTCATTCCCACGCGCTGTATATATTGGAAGCCGAACAGCGAATGTTGGGCGTTGACCATGGGCTGGCGGGGAAATGGGCCGCGGAGTATTGGAATCTGCCGGAAGCCTATATGGCCGCACTCTGGCTGCACCATCATCCCGGAAACGTTTTGGACGGCACCCTGTACCCGGTGGACCTCATCGCCCTAATCGGGCTCGCCGATCAATGGGCGCATGGAATGCTTGCGGGCTATTCAATGGACCAGATCGCCGCCGCCACCGAGGAACGGCGGAAGCCGCTGGGGATCACGCGGGAGATGATGGACGCCATACTGCCGTTGGAAGTAGTGATGTCCCCGGAGTTGGACGATGCCTCCCCAACTCCGAGTCCCGGCCTTGTGGAGGAATCACTGGAATTATCCACGCGCCTGTTACGGCATCAGGCCCTGCTGCATCTGCATGAAGACTTGCAAAGCGCCTCCCGGCAAGATGAAATAGTGGGCGCCGTGGCGCAATGCCTTCGGAATGAGTTGTCTCTTCGCGCGGGATGTTGTTATGCCGTGTTGTTCGATGCGCTGCACGGGGTTGTATGGAGCCCGGCGCATCCCGAACCCTATCCGTTAAGGGCACGGCTGGAATCCGGCTCTGAAAAAGAGCGGAACATTTTGGAACTGCTGGGAAGCCTGTTGCCCAACGAAATGAACGCCGCAGCCTTGTTTCACAATCACGGACTGCTGGTGGTTCCGATGATGGCCCACAAGGGAAATCAGGGGCAGATCATTGTGGACGGCCTTGGGAGCCGGTTGGGCAACGAAGACCTGGATATCCTGTTGCGCGTTGGACGGGCGGCGGGCATGGCCTTGGAACGGCTGCTGGAGCGGACACGGCGGGAAGAACACGCGGAACAATGGGCGGCCGCCCTCTGGAAGCAGGAAATGGCCCACCGTCAGTCCATCCGCGCGGAACGCATGGACACCCTGGCGCAACTCGCCTCCGGCGCGGCCCATACCATCAATAATCCATTGACCGCCATTTCCGGACGCGCGCAAATGCTGCTGAGCCGGCTGAACAGCCCCGAGGACGTGCGCGCCCTTGAAACCATCATCCATCAAAGCCGCCGGATCAGCAAGATTCTGAGCAATCTGATGCAATTCGCCCGGCCCGCCGAACCCAGGATGGAAACCACCGTGCCCAGCTTTGTCCTGCATCACGTGGTGGGGGTGTTGCGCGAACGCCTCGAAGCCCGGCACATCCGCATCTTCGAGCATTACGCGCCGGGAATTCCCAGCATCCAGGCGGACCGCCAACAACTCGAACAGGTGTTTATCAATCTGATGATCAACGCCGAACAGGCCATGCCGCACGGAGGCGATTTGACCATCACCGTGAAACCCAGCCCGGACCGGAAATCGGTGGTGGTGCAGATTGCGGACACCGGGCCGGGAATCCCCGCGGAGTTCATGGACCGCGTCTTCGAACCGTTCTTTACCACGCGGGACGAAACCGAGAATACCGGGCTTGGGCTGGCGGTGTGCCACGGCATCATTGAGCGGCACCGCGGAGCCATTGCGCTGCATGGTTCCGAAGGCATTGGCGCAACCTGCACCATCACCCTGCCCGCCTTTGCCGAAAAAGCCCACGGCGTCACCGAAACCGTGGAACCACGCCAGGAACCGCCGGCACCGCATTCACGCCCCCCCATGGAACCGTTGGCCGCGCATATCCGCCCGCGCGTTTTGATTGCGGACCCCGACGAAGAACTGCGCGAGGTCGTGCAGCAGGCGCTCCAGCACCGCGCCTACGACGTATTCACCGCCGCCGATGGGCTCGAAGCCCTGGCCATCGTGTTCAGCAAACCCTTGGACGTCATTCTTCTGTCCCCCGAACTCACCGGCCCCGGCGGAGTTCCTGTTTTGCACCAACTGCGCGAGCGCCGCCTATCCGCGCCAGTCATCATGCTGGCGCAGGCCGGCCATTCTCACGGCTACGAATCCGAAGCCAGCGAAGGCGCCGCCATCCTGGTGAAACCCTTCCCTATGGAACGGCTTCTTGCCGCGCTCCAACAGGCACTCAGCGCCCGCCACGTCGCGTAAAGCCTCCTGATTTCCCCCGTTTGTTTTCTCGAAATAAAACGACGAAATGGACATGCCTCCTTCCTCCATGCTATACTTTCCACGCACATGAGCGCCCGTAGCTCAGTTTGGATAGAGCACTTGCCTCCGGAGCAAGGGGTCGTGAGTTCGAGTCTCGCCGGGCGCGCCATTCTTTTTTCTGTGCCATCCCGTGACACAACGGGCAGGCCGCCACCGCGCTCGATAATATCGCCGCTCATACGTTGGCTGATAGAAGCAGTGTGTCCCGGAGAATAGGTTCTGATAAGGAGCGAAAAAGGGGGACTGACACAAGCGAACCGGCCCAGGAATCACCTCCGTATTTTGCATGAACCCAGAATGGCGGGCGAGACGTGTATGTTTCCCCGTCACGCTGTTTTCGCCGCACCTCCCGCGTGTGCCTCTTCCTTCGGCTTGAGAATAAACGTCACGTCCATTTGTTGCTGGTAGAACGCCTGAATCTTCGCAAAATCCGCCTCCAGATCGCCCGTGACCGGAATGATTGGACCAAATCCCCCCTGTTTATTCTTGTAATCCATAAACGCCGGCAAAATGGGCACGCCCGCGCCCTGCGCCACGAAATAGAACCCCGTCTTCCAATATTTTGCCTTCTTCCGCGTGCCTTCCGGGGTAATCACCATGTACATGAATTCGCGCTTGTTAAAGGCATTTATCATCTCGTCCACCAAGTTTGTGCGCTTGCCGCGGTCCACGGGAACCCCGCCCAGCCACCGCAGAAACACCCCCACCGGCCAGAAAAACCAAGGGTCTTTGATCAACACCGCTATCGGAATGTCAATCGCAAACGAGAATAGCATCGTATAGAAATAGTCCCAATTCGATGTGTGCGGCGCCGCCGTGATAACGCCCTTTGGTGCATCCGGACGCCATCCGACCCATTTATACCCCAGAATCTTCAGCATCGTCCTGCCAAGCCAAATAAAAAACGGACTGTAATGCGTCCGCAATGTCGTATCTTTCGTTGCACCCGCCATGTAGTTTTTCTCCTATGGCCGCTATTGTAAGCCCCGAAACCGTTAGAAATCAAACAAAATAAAATTGAGACGTTTGGCCTCACGGCGCTGCGGGAGCCCTCCAGAAGCGGGTACATCTCGCCCTCCCGATGGTATTTTTTGAGATTACGACGTTTTCAGCGGTGTCCCGGCATCGGGGAGGGTCACCGCGAAACGTACCACGTCTGTAATGCCGTCCGGGGTCATGCAGGCCACTTTGTGTTCTCCTGTGGCGAGGTTTAGATAGAGCGGGGTCTGGGCATTGGAAGTGCCCAGGAAGCGGTCATCCAAATACCAATGCAGGGTGGTGCCGCCTTCCAGGGAGGCGTCCAGACGGATGCGGTCGCCGCCGGTTTCACCGGTCAGTACGTAATGGGCCTTGTTGGCCGGGGACTTGATGCGCAGCACTACTTTCTCCTCCACTGCGCCTTCCTGGAGGGAGTCCACGGTCACAGGGTTTGTAATATGGGCCAAATCCCACGCGCGCGCGGAACCCGGCCAGCGTTCCAGGATGCCCTGCCGGGCGGGATTGGGGTAATGCATATCGCATCGCCGGTGGAGATATTGTTCGCGCGGCAGGATCACTTTCTGTGTGTGTGGGCAATGCTCCGTGGCGGGCAAACCGCTCAGGGCGCACACGGTCACGGGCTTCAAGGTATCTCCCGGATCGGGCCATGCGGGCGTGGAGAGGGGGGGCAAGGAGCGAAATATTGCGGCGGCCAGGGGCAGGGCGGCCCATGCGCCCACCAGCCGTTTGGAGGGTGTGCCATCGCTGTTGCCCACCCAGACCCCCACGACATAGTGCCGGTTATACATAAACGTCCAGGCATCGTGATAGCCGGTGGAGGTGCCGGTTTTCCAGCACACCTTTGGCAACACCCCCACTGCTTTGGCGAGATTGGAATCGGTTTCCTGCGGCAAGGACTGATTTAGCATGTCATAGAGGGCCAGCGCAGTGCCCTGTGAAAGCAGGCGGTGCCCCTCCTCATTTTTTTCGCTCGAAATAGTGCGCAGTGGCTTGTATAGGCCCAGATCCGCCAGCATGCGGTAGACCGCCGCCATTTCGTCCAGGCGTACTTCACAATTGCCCAGGGTCAGCCCCAGCCCATAATATTCCGGAGGTTTGGAGAGCGTGCTCAGGCCGGCGTTCAGAAGGAATTGATGGAGAGTATCCGCGCCGAGGCGTTCCAATACCATTACGGCGGGAACATTTAATGAATAGCGCAAGGCGTCCGTGGCAGTCACCAGCCCATTGAAATACCCGTCAAAATTCTCCGGGTTATATTGCCCCAGATCAAGCGTGTCGTCCAGCAACCGTTCTGACGCATAAAGTTGCTGATTTTCGATGGCGAGCGCATAGGTGAACGGTTTGAGGGTCGAGCCGGGCGAGCGCGGGGCCTGGCACAAGTCCACCTGTCCGCCGCTCTGTTGCATAAAGAAATTGGCGCCGCCCGCCCGCGCCAGCACTGTGGCATCCGCCACATTCACTACAATAACCGCCGCGTTATTCACTTCATGATCAAACCGTTTCAAGTGCTTTGTGATAAGCGATTCCACGCGCGTTTGAACGTTTGTGTCAAGTGTCACGGGAACCAGAGGACGGTTTTTTATTTGTTGATGAAGCGATTGCGCCAGATGCGGCGCGAAACGCGGAAACTCGTGCCATCTCACGTTCAATGGTTGTTTCACCGCGCGTTTGTGCTCATCCCGCGAAATGAAGCCTTCCGCCAGCATCCTCCCCAGCACATGATTGCGCCGCGCCTTCGCCCGTTCCGCATTCTTCAGCGGTTGAAACGCCCGAGGTGATTTGGGCAGCCCCGCCAGCAACGCCGCCTCCGGGAGCGTCAGTTCCAACGCCGGTTTCCCGAAATACCGCCGTGCCGCCGCCTCCGCACCGATCAGATTCAACCCATACGGCGCTTTATTCAGATAGGCGGTCAGAATTTCATTCTTGCTGACGGTTGCCTCCAATCGAAGGGCGTTCCATCCCTGCGCTATCTTTCCCAGAACCGAGCGTGAGTCCTGCGGACGGTTTTTCACTACCTGCATGCTCAAGGTGGACGCCCCTGAGGCGATCCCCGTATACCGTACGTTTTGCACGCATGCCCGCGCAATGGCCAACGGGTCCACGCCGCAATGCCAATAGAACCGCTGGTCCTCCACCGCAATGGTGGCCTGCACCAGTTTCGGGCTCACTTGTTCCAGCATGCGCGGGAAACACCATTGCTCTCCCGGATTCATGAAGGCGTGCAGCAGCCGCCCCTCCCGATCCATCATTTCCCAGGAGGGCGTTTGTGCAAAATACGGTGCGGGATTCAACGGCAGCGCCCGCGCCAGCAGCAGCACGCATGCCGGTGCGGCCAGTGTGGCGAATACCAGTACGCCAACGAGGCGGAATCGCCCTGCTTGTTTAACACGGTACATCATGGTGTGTTGGATTTAATCTCAATGGCGCTGGGCGCGGACGAGGCCTGGATCATAGGATCATACATGCATTCAGCGTGAATGCCGGGATAGTGGAACGACCCCGCCGTCACCGCGCGCACCACGTAGTAGTAATGGTGCGTGCCTTGCGGCAGTTCCGTAAACGCCGCCACCAGCCGGTCATCCCGCAATTCGAGGTATTCTGGCGTTATCGCGCCGCCCGCCGTCTTTGTTTTCCGCGGGCGTTCGTACGTGTCCTCATATTCCGATTCTTCTCCGGATTCTTCCTGTTCTTGCTCCTCCGGAGGAGTTTCTTCCGCCACTACCTCGCCCTTGCCTCGCGCCGCCAGCACATTCGCGTCCAGCCGCGGATTCTCAATCTCAAAGCCCGCTGGCAGCAAATCCGCCACAATGACATTTTTAGTGTTCTGATTACACGAAATCGTCAAATCCACCACATAACTTTCGCCATGCGGGAACACCGTGCCGGTATACGCCGCGCCCGTGTTGTCCCGGAACGTCCGCCCGATGCTCATGCCCTTCGATGTGGCCTGCACCCCCGGCTGCAACGGTATGCCGCCCCGGGTCAGGTTCACATAGAGCGGCGCGGTTCCCGTATTGCTCACTGTGTACTGAACCCCCTCGCCGGTGGATGCATGGGTAAAGACCTCCGCGCCCTTTACCGTGTTTTGCCCGGTGGGCCCGGTGACCGTGGCCGCCGCCAAGTCGGTCTTCTCATTCAATTTAGACAAATACAATCCCAACGCGGACATCACAAACGCGGATTCTTGCGTGGTGTAGCGATCTTTTTCGAGATACTGAACCAACCCATTCGCCTTTTCCGCCAAATCCGCGTCCGCACCGTTGATTTGCAACAGGGCAATCAATTCCACCGCCGTATTGCGAATTTCCGAGTTCAAGGTATGCCAGGTTTCGCGCTCATTGTACGGTTCGTATGGCGCACTGGCCAGATAGGCCGAAACCCGCTGCGGGTCTTGCGTGTTGAGCGCAAGAGCGGCCGCGAGCAGATACCGGCCCGCGCGCGGCATGGTAATCGCGTCAAACCGGGAAATTTGTTCGAGCGCCTTCAGATCGCCCTCCAGCGCGAGCACGTAATACGCATAAGCCCGAAGATACAGATCGGAAAGAGAGGAGTCTTGGGCGAAACCTTCCGCCACCCCGCGCACATATTTGCGCAATGCCTGATACGGTTCTTCGGGGATGCCTGTTTCGTGTTCCCGGTGCAGCAGGCTCAGGAAATGGCATGCATATACCGAGCCGTACGAATAGGGCGAATCACCGCCCGGCCAGCCCGCAAGACCGCCAGAGGAGGTTTGCATGCTGAACAAGCGGCTCACGCCCGCGCGCACATAATGGTCCAGCGCATTCGAGTCCTTGAACCTGTCGCTCAGGAGGAATGCATTTTTACGCAGCACATACAACGGCATGACGGACGATGTGGTCTGTTCCACGCAGCCATAAGGATAATGCACCAGGAAATCGAACGGTTTTTGCAGGCGCAGGAACGGATTCGCCCCCACCGTGATCGCCGTCTCCAAGTGTGCATCGTCAATAAACTCCGCGTTTACGAAGCTCTTCGTCTCGCCCGCCTCCAGCACCGCGATTGAGCGCCGTTGCTCATAGGTGGCCGGGGGACGCACCGGCATTGCCGCTTCCTGATGCAAATGCTCCAGCACCGCACCGTCCGCTCCAAGAATGTCCACATCCCACGTAATCCCGCCCTGGCCCATTTCCGCCGGGGCGGTAAACTCCGCGCTCAGGCCTGCTTCATTCGCGGCGGCCACCGTCATCTCTTTCGCGCCCGGACCGGCCTTCAACACCCCGGTGGGCGTCCATTGTACCTTCGCCGTAATGGGCGCTTGCGACGTATTGAACACCGAGGCACGGCACTGGAAGACGTCCCCCGGAAACACAAAGCGGGGCAGGCTCGTGTGGAGGATGTACGGCCGTCGCACGAACATCTTCGCGCTCGTGGCTCCGGTGGCGTTTTGGGAAACCGCCACCGCCACCAGCCGTAACTGGCCGTCGAATTCCGGCACGTCCAGCGTTATAGTGCCTTTTCCCGTTGCATCGGTTTGCACCGCGCCCGACCACAGCGCCACGGGCTTAATCCAGTTTTCGCCGATGGTGGGAGTATTCTTCCCCAAGCGCTGCGCGATGGCATCGCCGCCAATCGGAGTGGAGGAGAAATCGTAGGCCACGCGGTCATAATATTCCGCCCGCGCATAAGAGGGCTGCCGTGAACGCTGGAACCATGCATACGGGTCAGGGTCCTGGTAGTCCAGAATAGCGTGAATCCCTTCATCCACGGCGGCCAGGGTCACTTCCGCCGCCATGGGCGTGCCGGTATTGTCCTTCGTTTCTATTGTTACCTGCACGGGTTGTGCCGGTTTCACTTCTTCCGGCAATCCCGGATAGGACACCGCCACCTGCCGTTGTGGATCTTCCAACGGGATGTTGACCATGGCAAAACTGGAGTAGGGGTAGGTGCCCGTGTGTTCCTGTTGCACCTGATGCACTACCGTCACTTCCGCCCAAACATTGGGATACTGATCTTTTGTTAACGCAAGTGTAAGAATTCCCACACCGTCTTTGACATCCACCGTGCGCATCCGCTGAATGTGTTCGCCTTGGAACACCACGACGCCCTTCCCGTCAAAAGGTGATTCGATGCGAAGTTCCGCCTCCTCGCCCACCCTGTACCGTTCTTTGTTCAGCATCAGCTTGATTAGGCTTGGACGGGCGCTTTCCGCGATCTCGATGTGATCCCAATACGCATAAAAGTTGATGGTGCTGAACTGCGGCGTCGCATCCGACGAAACCCGCACGCGGTAGTAACTGTAGCTTTCCGGCAGATCAAATTCCGTGTTGCCCCGCCCGTTTTGCAGGGGAACCTCGCGGGTCTCCACCGCCTCGAATGACTTGGTCCAGTTCGGTTCATTGTAATTATCGTATCGCCGGACATAGTAGTTCCACGTCTCGCGTTCCAACGTGATCTTCACCTTGTCCAGGGCCGCCGGGCTTTCATCCGGTTTGATGGCCGCCGCGGCGATGGTCACTTTTTTCGTGTCCGGGCTTGCCACCGCATTCACCCCGAGCAGGAGTTCCGACGGCAACACCAGCGTCTCCGTGGTATTCGCCACGCCGCGTCCGCCCATCTCCTTCACTTCCCCCCGGAGAATCGCCTGCAACGGCATGGTGGCCTTTTTCGACGGCTGATAGGTAAAGGAAAACGAAGCAACTCCGGAAGCGTCGGTTTGTTGTTCACCCAACGGCTTGACCTCGGTGGTGTATTCCGTGTCGTTGGTGAAACGGAACTCCTTCCATTGCTTGCTCTTGAATTCGCCCCGCCGCAAGATCACCGTCGCCTCACACGCACGGTTCGAGGCGGGCGTCCCAAACAAATGCTGCGCCGACACCTTGATGGCATGCTCTGTATTCGGAAGCCATGGCCCAGCATCGGTGCTCACCTCTGTCTTTATCCGTTGCGGTACAAATTCCTCCAGATTAAACGTGCTTGTGGCCAGCGGCGCATTGGACCCTGGTGTCAGCAACTGCACTTCATACCGCCCGGTCAAATAACTTTGATGCGTGACAAGGTCCTCTCCGCCTGTTCCCAGGGCCGATAGTGTTGTGGTCTTGGTAAGTATCGTGACATTTTTCGGGTTGACCAGCTTCACTTGCAGCGGGATATTCGGCAGCGCGTCTCCATACCGTGTCCGGCCAATCCACCGCGCATGCACCGTTTCCCCGGGACGGTACAAATTGCGATCCGTGTAGACATATGCATCGTACCCGTCCAGGTCATAGTGCGGCATGCTCTCCGAGAAGCCGGTGGGGTCGTCCGTCTTCGCTTTGAGTTCCAGGAAGGTCGCATCCGTATCCGTTTCCACCACCGCCACCGCGGGCCGCCCGAGCCCCTTGTCCAAATGTGTCAAATGCGTAATCCCCGCCGGGTCCGTCGTCCCGGTCCCCATCACCTGGCTCTTGTTGGTATATACGGTCACTTTTGCATTTGCGACCGGCGCCAGGGCAAACAGGTCATGCACGAACACCGCCACCTCATCCTCCTGCCAGTGGCCGATCACGCCCAAATCCGTCCACACCACCACCTTCGACCGATCCTGCAGGGTCAATGTGAACACCCCTTTTTTATCCGGTGGCAACAAGTCACTGACGTTCAGCGGCACGGAAACGGTCTTGTCCGTGCATTCCGGGAAGGTGATTTTTTGCGTGTTGACAAAGCGCGCAAGTTTTTCATTGAAATCGTACCACGCTTCCCCATTGTCCTGGCTCATATTGACCGCCTGCGCGATATTATTCGGGAACAGCCAGTGCAACGAGGCATCCACTGACGAACAATTTCGCGCCTTCACGATCATCCGCCCCATGTGCTGCCGCGGAAAATACACCTTGCCTTCGTAATCGAATGCCGTCCCTTTGGAACGCGGCACTTTCTCCGGCACCAGAGTTAAAGCATTCACCACCGTACGCCGGCCCTCCGGATCAGCAAGCCCGGATGTAAATGTCAGTTGGTAGGTTTGCCCTGTTTTCCAGTCGCCCTTTATCAACACCGCGCGGTTGTGGTTCATTTCCACGTTCAGGTTTTCCAATGCGGGCTCTATTTGAAGATGCTCCCGTACCGCCTGTGCTTGAATCACGGCATTAAATGATACGTACAGCGAAGTGCCTTTAACCCCTTCCGTGCGCCAGTAGTTATAATCAATCGCCAAGGGGGGATACTGCTCTTTGTCTTGGCCCGCCACGGTCTCCTCCTGGATGTCTTTGCTGTAGGCTTCCTTGAGGATGCACAAGCCTTGGTCATGCAGGCCCGCCGCAATGGTCAGGCGCAATGTCTCCTCCGGGGGAAAGGTCTGTGCCATGCGAAGGATGTGATGCTTCATGCCCCCCTTGCTTTCCATCGTGAAAGGCATTTCCTGATTGTTGGAAACGCGCAGGAGCTTTACATACTTAAGCAACGCCTCGGAGGAAATGTAGGTGTTGAAGTGCAGAAGCAATTCCTGGCCCGCATTATTTTTGCTCCAGGCGGCCTGGGTCACTTGAATGGGTTGTTCCGCCGGATAATCGAATGTATGAGTGTCAGGCAAGGTTAGCTTGCCGCTAAGGTCCTTGACGCCCGAACTCAGGCGGATATGTACCGGCAGGTTTGTGTTCGCGGGAATCATCACTTGATATTGAGTGCTTAAACCGCCTTGGGTTATCTCCGCCAATACCGGGATGATCCAATTATTCGTCACCCGGATGTGCTTGCGCAGATCCGCCAAATCTATCGGCGCCGCAAAGTTGATCAGGATTGGCGTGCCCGCCATACCCGTTTCCAAGGCCTGCACATGGGTCACCCTGTTAGGTCCCGTCGCAAATACAAAGGTCCGGTTATTCGGGTCTATCGCCTGCCCGCTCACGGACCGCAGGGTTTCGGTCACGGTCACCGTGTAGAGCAACGCGGAGAGGTGCGCACCTGCATCAGGAACGAAGCTGATGTAGTTGCCGCTGACCTCCGTTTGCCCTGCAATGGGCGGTTCCATGGTCAACACCGGCGCTGGATGACCCGTGGCGTCCTTGAGCGGCTCCAGCGGCGCATTGAAATACAGCACTATCCGTCCAGTGAATTTCTCACCCGGCAGCGGGAAAACCCCTATGGTTTTCAGCGGTTCCGAAGGCGCATTGGCCGCAGGGGCGCAAAGCGGGATTAAAATTAACATCATGAGAAACGCTGGAATCAACATCGAGCAAACTGTACGCATGGCGCGCAACTCCCTTTTTTGCGGTCAATCCGCAGTGAAATTCCAGTATACCACACAGCCTAAAACAGTGATTGGGATGCGATTGCCTGCACTCATGCCAAAGGCGGGTATCGGTATTCCCCCTTGGTGAAATCTGGTGCCCCGACCGCGAATCGAACGCGGGTCTAGGCCTTAGGAGGGCCTCGTTCTATCCACTGAACTATCGGGGCTTTTACGGTTACCCCTTCATACACGCTCCTCCAAAGAGTTGTCAAATCAAAGACACTGCATTTAATGTGAAAACTTACCGCAAAGTTTCCAGTATCGTTCTGAAATCCACACCAGGTGTGTTGTTTGCGGTTCACGAAAAACAGTTGCGGTCCTTTGGGTCATTTTTGTCCTTTATGTCCTTTTCTTCACTCCCAAGCCGCTCAATTTTCACCCCTCTTGCTTTTTACCTTATGAATGGGTAAAATTGGGAAGATACAATTAACACACATTGTGGTGAATTGTGATACGGTGAAAGGATCGGGTATGTTTCTCAATCGCCCCAGCGCTGTTCTAACTTCTTTGGCCGCAACGCTTTGCCTTCTTTCTCTTGGCGCTGCGTTCCCTGCCCAAGCGGCTATTCCGCGCATCCTGTATGTCGGGGATAGCTGGACCTACTACCCTTGGGCCAATCAAAGCCCGCCTGCGTTGCGCGAGGTGTTGTCCCGTTCGGACATCGTAACGGCTGTCGGAGGCACGTATGAAGAAAATGGCGACATCGCCCTGCACGGCGCCACGGCCGAGCAATGGGACTCGGACAGCCTGAAAGCGGAAATCACGCAAAAATTAAACGAGAATCCCACCATTGACATCATTCACATGAGCCTCGGCGGCAATGATGTGAATTTGAATCTTCAAGGAGATTTCAGCCAGGCCCATATTGACGCGATGAACGGCACGGCGGTCGAACACATTCGAAATGTCATCAACCATTGCCTCAGCGTGCGTCCCAACGTCCGTGTCGCCATTTGCGGCTATGATTATCTCAATATCGCGGAAGGCTACACCTACGAAACCTGGCAGAATCCGTACAACCCGTTCGAAATCATCACCTATGTTTCCTCGGTGGAGAATCCCACGCTGATTGCGCTCACGTTATGGGGCTTGCCCATTACCATTTTCAATCCCAGTTATCCCTGGTTGGGCTGGACCACCGCCCAGCAAATTGCGGAGTATCAAACCCGCATGGATAACGTCTTTATAAACCTGGAGCGGCGGAAAAAAGACCTCGCCCTCGGCATGGACCGGGTTGCCTATATCCACAGTTTCGGCGTCATGCAAGCCCATTACGGCATCCCCAGCATCGGCTATCCTCAAAATCTTTCCGTGTGGCCGCAAGGCCCCCCAAGCTACAGCAATTTCCCGGGCGGGTATTCCACCCTATGGAGCCCCAAGGTGGCCATGGCGGGCTCCAGCGAAATTGATCCCATCCATCTCAGCCCCGGCGGCTACACCAAATTGATGGAAAACGCCGTCATGCAGGTGTATTTGTCCTGGCTGGGCGATTCCACCGCGCCCACGGTGAATTCGATTGTCCTGGCCTCCGCCGATCCGCCCGCCGGCGCTTCGGTCGATTTCACGGTGCATTTTTCGGAAAGCGTCACCGGCGTTGACGCCGGTGATTTCGTGGTCGATCAAAAAGGCACCGTGACCGGCGCGGCCATCACCAACGTCACGGGCGGCGGCGGCACGTGGACCGTAACGGTTACCACCCCCACGGGCAATGGTTCGCTCAGCATTGATCTGATTGACAACAACACTATTTACGACGGTGTGTGGAACCCTCTCGGCGGCACGGGCACCGATAGCTTCATTCAGGGCCAGTATTACACCATCGGCACCGGCGCGGGAGGGGGACCCGATTCCACGGACGACTGCCCCGTCATCGCCACTGTGGATGCCCAGGGCGCCGTCCTGTATCCCCTTACCCTCGGGGTGTTTTGGGAGAACGGCGATTTGGATGAAGACGGCCTTTTCGACAGTTGGGAGGCCGCCCTGCTCTGCGAAGTGCTCTGCCGGCCCTCGCATCCGCTCTACACCGATCTGCGCAATTTCTATAACACCACCATCAACGCGTTGCGCGGCGAACTCTATTACGATTCCCTCATTCGCCCCGTGGAAAACATCATCGCCGTGCTGCTCCTCACCGATTCCGCCATGACCGCCAAACTCAAGGAACGAATCCCCGATGTACTCACCAAACCGTACATCCCCTATTCCATTTATCTCGGCAAATGGGTCCAGCCTTTTGCCCCCGATACCGACCTTGATGCCGACGGTTCGACGAACCGGCAAGAATACAATACGGTGCGCGGTCTGTCCGGCACCCGGACGGACTACGTCAACGTGGCCCTCACCCCCGCCTGTCCGCAGGGGATCGGCCCGGATGTGGATTTTGCCGCCTCCCTTAAATACCTCTACGAACTTAAGGTCAGCATCCCCTTGCTTCTGGATGAAATGTGCCTGGTCTGCAAGGATCCCATGACCGCCGACCTCGATGAAAACGGTATCGTGGATTACGCTCATGCCTTCATGGTGGACGCCCTCCTGTGGTGCTCCAACACCAACCACTACACCGAAGTGGCCACCGCTTTTGCCTACAACAAGGTGGTGGTCAAGGCCTATCTCGATTTGCTCTGGAGCGCGCTTTCCAAAAAATACTGGAATCTGCCCGTCGAACAGGCCATTGGTCTTCTTGTGGATATCCACAAAGTGGAGCATGCCCTTACCGGCATGATTACCATCGGCGAACCCGCCGGCCTCGCCATGATGATAGCCTTTTTTGATCAAGCCAATACGTACATCAACCCGGAGGATGCCATTACGGTCAATCCCGCCAATTTCTCCACCGCCGCCGTGACCATCATCGGCTCGGTGGGCGATGCGGACGACGATGGCACCTGCAACCTCTCCGAATACACGGCCACCAGCCATGACACCGCCGGTTTCGTCGCCTTTGCGGCCAACGCCCTGAATCCTTCCGTCACCACCAACGGCGGCGGATGCGACGGTCCCGAAAGCAACGGCGGCGAAGAACCCGCCCAGTGTCCCGTTCTTTCCGTGATGGACGCGGAAGGCGCAACGCTTTATGGCGTTTTACCCGGTTCGTCCGGCTGGGCCGAAGAAGACATTGATGGAAACGGCATGAAAGACAGTTGGGAACTCGCCCTCATCGCCGATGTCCTGTGCGACGCCTCATTTCCGCTCTATCAAAGCGCGCGTGTCAAATATACCGCCAACCTCAACCGTCTCAGGGCGGACACCCGGTATTCGCTGATCCAGGATGTGGTTCACGTCATGGCCGCGCTTATGACGGTCAGCGATGGATTTGCGGAGTTTTTCAAGGATAAACTGGCCCTTTCCGGGTACTACTATCCCTATCGCGTTCCAGAAGTCACCGGGGTGGTGATGCTTGGCGGCGGCGGGGATCCCGACGGCGACACCCTCTCCAACAAAATGGAATACAACTATGTTGTAAACCGTGGCGGGACCCGGGAAGAGTATGTTCTCGCGGCCAAGTCCCCCAATGGCGGCAATGTGGACCGCTGCCCCGGCCTCTGTGATGGCGGGTCCGGCCCGTGTTCCGCCGTGAATTTCGATTCCCTGATGCAGTCCGTGGACAAGGCGCTCACGCAGTTCCGCAGTCAACTCGGCGGTTTCGTTTTTGACCCCGGCACCGCCGACATCAATGGCGGGTTCACCATCAATGGAAGCGATATCAAGGTTTATGGGAACGGGGTTATTGACAGTGATGAATTCGCCCTGATCAATCACTATTTGACGCATTCCGGCCTCAACCCCACCGCCACCACGGTGTGCAACGCCTGGAATCGCAACAAATCCCAAATGTATCAGGACCTCGGCGGTTCATCCGGCCTCGTCAATGTCATGGCCCCCGCCTTCCACGCTGTTTTGGCTGCCTATATGCTCCTCGGAGACGCCAACTCCGTTGCGATTCCCGTGCGCATCCTGCAGGAGGCATCCACCGTGGATTTGACCGGCGACGGCACGCCCGACCTCGGTATCACCCCCATCACTATGGCGAATTACACCACGCTGCCCAATATCCTGGCGCTCACCGCCGACCCCGATGGTGATTCCTTCACCAATCAGTCGGAATATGAATGTTTCCGGCAACGCAGCCGCTGCTGCTATCTCCTTGGCGCCAGCGATAGCGCGCTCTTCCCCTCGGAGGGACAATGCGTTGATCTCGAGGAAGAAGGCGAGGGAACCATGGAGGGCACCCTTGAAGGCGAGGGCGGGCTGGAAGGGGAAGGCGGGGAGGAAGGCGAAGAAGGCGAAGGCGAAGGCGGGGCGGAAGGCGAAATCAACCCCTGTGCCGTCACGGCCTGTGAGAAGACCTGCTCGTATGCCGAAGGGATCAATAGCGGTTTCGAGCGCGCCCTCCGCGCCATTTATGCCAACCCGTTGGTGAATAAAAACCCCGACTTCGCGGACCTTGATAAAAATGGAATTGTGGACGCGGCCCACGCGCGCCTGTTGGATGTCATTCTCGCCGATAGCTCCGATGTCAATTACTGTTGCATCCGCGGCGCGTATGAACAAAATCTGGCCTTGGCCAACGCTTATGCCGATGAAGTGCAGGCCGTGCAGCCCGTGGTGTTCATGATGATTCCGCGCACGGACGTAGTCCCCGCCGTGGCGGGCGTCATGACCCTCGGCGAGGCCGCCACGATTGCCATCATCACGGACCAGTTCGAAAACGCGCCCATTGACATCCCCGCCATCACTATCTCCGCCTTCGACCGCTCTTCCGAGAAATATCTCGCCTTTAATGGCGACGCTGATCTCGACGGTATCTGCAATCTCGGTGAATATACGGCCACCGTTGATTGGATAGACGACTTCGACGCCTTTGTTGCTGCCGCCCGCGATCCCTTGGCCCTTGCCGATGGCGGCGGCTGCCCAAGCTGTGAAGGCGAAACCGAAGGCGAAGGTGAAGGCATGCCTGTGGAAGGCGAGGGCGGGGGCGAGGGTGAAACCGAAGGCGAAAGTGAAGGCATGCCCGTGGAAGGCGAGGGTGGAGGAGAGGGTGAAGGTGAAGGCGGACTCGAATGCCTCACATTTACAAGCAATGATGTCCCCGTGACCATCAGCGACATGATGCAGGCCAACTCCACCATCACCATCGCTGACGACTTCACCATTTCCGATGTTAACGTCATGCTCGATATCACCCATCCCGCCCCCAGCGAATTGACCGTCTGGCTCATGTCGCCCTCGGCAACGTCCATCTTCCTCACCATCCAACGCGGCGGCTCCGGGGCCAACTTCACTCAAACCATCTTTGATGATCAGGCTTCGGTGATGATTGGATTGGGAACCCCGCCCTTTACCGGCCGCTTTACCCCCGACGACACCCTTTCCGATCTCATCGGTGAGAACGCTCAGGGAGAATGGGCGCTTATTATGTTCGATGGCGGACAAGGCAATACCGGGACCCTTAATGGATGGAGCATCGCCTTCAACAACGTATGTGATTTTCCCGGCGAAGGTGAAAGTGAAGGCGCTATTTCTGAGGGTGAAGGCGGTGCGGAAGGTGAAAATGAAGGTGAAGATGAAGGCCAAGGGGTTATAGATACTCCGCATTCCGGCGACTGGAATGGCGGCCCCGACGGGCGCATAGACCTCTCCGAGCTCCTCCGCATTATCCAGTTCTACAACTCCGGCGCGTTCCACTGCCAGTCCGGCACCGAAGACGGATACGCCCCGGGGAGCGGCGATCAGAGTTGCGTGCATCATTCCGGCGACTACGGCCCGCAAGACTGGAGCATCGGCTTGTCCGAACTCCTCCGTATCATCCAGTTCTACAACTCCAACGGATACCACGCCTGTACCGGCTCCGAAGACGGCTTCTGCCCCAATTCGGCTTGAGACCCGGGGATTAAGGCTGAAAAAGGGGCGGTAAAAGTGTGCAGGTTCGGCTGGTCCGGCCCATCCGGACGGGTCCGGAACGTCTGACAAGTTATGTCCCCCTGATCGGTCGGATCGGTCGGATCGGTCTGATCCGTCCGATTTGATCATATCCCATTTTTTAGAATGTTGGTTTTTGAAACTGGTTTTCCATAAACGGGGTCCATTGAGCGGTTAAGTGTTGCCTTATCCCGGCTAGGAGAAGTTTATATGCCAAACGGAACCGCTGGCCCTCTTTCGGGCCGTCCCTTGGGGGTTATTGACCTGCATACCCATCCCTCGCTGAAAATGATGCTGTTCAACCGGAAATTCTGGGGAAAACACATCAAACCCGCGGGTTTTTTCCCCCTGACCCTCCGGATGGACATCGATTCACTCATCGAGGGGAATGTAAAGGCATTTTTATGCACGGCCTATGTGCTGGAACGCGACTGGGCCACGGATGTCTGGCCGCTCAAACTGCTTAAGAAGGTAAAACCCAGGCTCCGCCGCATTTTGGACAATCCGCCTGATCAAATGGCCAATGAATACCTCGACCTTATGGAGCGGCAAGTCGAGGAAACGTGCAAACGGCGCGGCATCGTCATCGAAATCGCTAAATCCTACGCAGACATGCAGCGGATTATGGCCGAGGGCAAAATCGCCGTGCTCCATGCTCTTGAAGGGGCGCATCAGCTTAATGGCAAGATCGAAAATCTCGACCACTTCCACCGGCGGGGCGTCTGCCAGCTCATTGTCCCTCACATGTATCCCAACGAGGCGGGCCACTGCGTGAACGCCATCCCCACCAATCAGTTCCTGCGTAAAGTGGGCTGCTTCAAGGAACCCTTCGATGTTAATGCGGGCATCACCGAATGGGGCCGGGAATTGGTTAACCGCATGTTCGACCTCGGCATACTCGTCGATGTGACCCACGGCACCCTGCCCTTCCGCCGCGACGTGCTCGAAATGGCGAAGGCCCATCCCAAGAAGCGTCCCGTGATCGTCTCGCATGCCGGCCTGCACAAGTTTTGTCCCGCTTCCCTCAATCCAAACGACGAAGAAATCAAAATGATCGCGGATACCGGCGGTGTCATAGGCATTATTGCCATGAGCCATTGGCTGGTGAAGCCCGAACGGCACGAATGCCTTGATATCGTATTGGCCAGCGTGGACCACCTGATCAACATTGGTGGAGAAGACGTTGTGGCGTTTGGCTCCGATTTCGACGGATTCACCGGTGTCCCCAAAGAATGGCGGTCCCCAAGGGACTACAACCGCGTCCGTGAAGCCCTGCTCCAAAAATACAGCGAAGCACAAGTCGAGAAATTCCTCGGTGGAAACGCCGACCGTGTTCTCCGCATGGGCTGGAACAGCCCCAATTAAGCCGTCTGACCCGTCTGACAGGTCCGACCAGTCTGACCAGTCTGACCAGTCTGACAATCCCAACAGGTCCTGTAAGAACCAAAGCGGTTTTCGCTCTTCTTTGCCATTTCCCTCTGCCTGCCGCTACACTACGGACGTTTTACTCCCAGATCACAAAGGAATACCCAATCATGCTGACCAAGCGAGAACGTGTGCTGAAGGCCTTGTCCTTTGAAGAAACTGACCGTGTCCCCATGGATTTGAGCGGAATGCTTTCTACGTCCATCAGTTGCTTTGCCTATCCGGGGCTGGTGAAGGCGCTGGGGTTGCCCGAACGCCGTGTGCGCGTCTATGACACCGGCCAGATGCTCGCCCTGCCGGACCTCGACGTGCTCGATGCATTGGGGTGCGATGTCGTAACGGTGTTTATGGATGCGACCAACGCTTTTGACCAGCCGGAACTCTGGCATCCTTACAATTTTAATGGGCGCCTTGACGCCCTCGTGCTTAACCCAGCGATGTTCCAAACCCTGCCCGGCGGCACCATCCTTCAGCCCGAACAGGGACGCAGCATGCCGCCCGCCTCGCATGTATTTGAATCCGAGCACGCCGGCCAAATTCTGGAACTCTCCGGCGATATCCCCAAGCCCGATCTCAAGGAAATCAAAGACCGGCTGGCCAATAATCCCTTGCGGGACGACGAGATCAAACGTGTTGCGGCGATGTGCAGGCGTGTCCGGGAATCCTCGGACCGCGCGGTGTTCTTCAACGGGATTGGCGCAGGCATTGGCATCGCCTCGTTTACCGGGATTGCCATGTTCCCCATGCTTTGCCTTACGGAACCCGATTTTGTGCTCGAACTCCACGAACTCGTGGTTTCCGACGCCATTCAACGCCTTGAAGCCCTGTTGCCGGAAATCAAAGACTACATTGACATCACCAATTGCAGTTCGGATGACTGGGGCACGCAGAACAGCACGGTTGCCGCGCCACAGGTTTACCGGGACCTGTTTCTGCCCTTCTACCGCCGGTTTACTGATGCCATGCACCGGGCCGCGCCCAATGTGAAAACGTTCTTCCATTCCTGTGGCGCGATCTACGACATCATCGATCTGATCATTGACAGCGGATTTGACGTGTTGAATCCGGTTCAATGGACCGCTGGTGGTCATTCCTATCAGGAATGGAAAGACAAGGCGCGCAACCGCATTGCCCTGTGGGGGGGAGGTGTGCACACCCAGGAAACCCTGCCTCTGGGAACCCCCGATCAAGTAGCCCGCGAAGTGGAGCAGATCGTCCGCTATATGAAGCAGGACGGCGGCTTCGTCTTTTGCGCCATCCATAACATTCTTGCGGAAATCGCCCCCGAAAACGTGCTTGCCATGTACCGCGCCGCCGCCCGTGTGAGTGATTATTCTTGTCATTGCGAGGAGCGTCAGCAATCTCGGAGCCAAGCACAGTTGACAGGATGTCGAGATTGCTTCGCCGGGGACTACTCGCAATGACAAGAAGCGTTGATACTATGTGGATGCAAACGGGCTCAGGCCGCCAACTCCGCGCGGCGCACTTTGCGGACAATAATCCACAAACACAACACGCACACCCCCGCGATATGCGCCAGCGACCATTTCCAATCCAGCTTAAAGAACACATGGGTGTCGTGGAAAAAGTGCTGCCCCACCCGGTTGATCGCAATCGGGAGCGACAGGATCAGATAGTTGCGGTTGTCCAGCACGCCCTGGAGGACGGTTGCCATGGCCGACATTGCCACGGGAATCATGACGATTACAATGGCCGCGTAATTCTGACTCCGCAGCAGCGCGGACGCCGCCGGGATGCTCAAGGCCATGGGCAGCACGATAACCAGCGAGAACCCCATAATCTCCAGCGGCCACATCCAGGTGTCATGAAACACCTTCATGCTCGGCACCAACAGGTTGTGCAACACCACCAGGAAAATGGCCGGCACAGCCGTCAGCATCAGCCCCACAATGGTCAGGGACAGTACTTTTCCCGCCACGTAGTCATACCAGCGGATGGGTTTCGAGAAGTAGATTTCCATCAGGTTGTTGTTAAAATCGTTGCAGATCATGCCGCACCCCGCATAGAGCGTTATCAAAAACAACACCGGTGTCTGCAACCGCAGGAAATCAAAGAACATCTGCTCGGAAACCATCAGGCCCTTAATCTGATTGAGCAGGGGCGTTAATGGATTGTTGGGGTCCTGAATGACGACGTCGAAGGCCACCACTTGAAGCAGCCGGACGATGCAGTGAATCAGGGCCACCAGCAACAGCAGCAGGAATGGTTTCGCCTTCGCCAGCACCCGCAATTCCTGCTCGATGACAATCAGCCAGCGGAAGCCGTGCCGCATGCGGCCCTCATAATGGCGGTAGGTCTGTTCATAAATCGGCACAATTCATTCCTTTCCCGCGGTTTGCCCGAAGATTTCCGTAAGACTGTGACGCGCGGGCCGGAAATGACGGATTTGCGTTTCCTTCGCGAGGGCGATTTCAAACAGCATGCGCGGGTCCGTGTTATCCGGCGCCGTAATGAAGAGGTTGCCATCCTGCTGATCCTGCCAGGTAAATCCCGCTTCCGCCAGTCCCGCCAAAAATCCATCCTTATTGTCGCGGATTCGCACCTCGTAGCAGCGGTCCACCACGGCGGTCAATTCATCTATCGAACCCGCCCGCGTCACCACGCCCCCCTGAATCAGGATCACGCTGTCGCAGACGTGCTGTATGTCCGGCAGCAGATGGGACGACAGGATAATGGTGACCCGCCTTCGCGCGGACACTTCCTTGATCAGTTCCAGCAATTCAATGCGCCCCTGCGGGTCCAGACCGTTGGTGGGCTCGTCCAGCAGCAGCAGCTTCGGATCATGCACCAGCGCCTGCGCCAGCTTGACCCGCTGAAGCATTCCCGTCGAATACGTCTCCATTTTCCGGTAGCGCGCTTCGCCCAAGCCCACGTAATTCAGTACTTCGTGCGTGCGTTCCATGGCATCCACGCGCGACATGCCGAACAGCCGCCCGCAATACGTGATGAACGACACCGCGCTTACTTTTGGGCTTACCGATTCGCGTTCCGGCATATAGCCCAATTGCATGCGGACCTTCAGCGCGTTTTTCGGCATGTCCATCCCGAAAACCGTCACCTCGCCGCGTGTGGCCCGGTTAAAACCCAGCAGCGTTTTCAACAGCGTGCTCTTGCCCGCGCCATTCGGCCCCAGCAGCCCCACCGTCCCCCCGTCTATCGAACAGGACACCCCGTTGAGCGCTTTCAAGTCGTCATAGCACACTTCCACGTCGCGTAATTCAATTACCGCCATCCATATTCCTCTGTCAGTAGTCCCCTCGTTCCCAAGTTCAACTTGGGAGCGAGCACAACATGAACTTCCCCTCGATCCCAAGTTCAACTTGGGAGCGAGCACAGCGTCCTCTCTCAGTTATTGATCATCACATCCAGCGGGATGCTCTGTTCCTGGCCCGTAACCTCGACCAATTCCGTATGCACATACCGCAAGGAATTGAATCCGCCCGATTCCGGGAAATAAATGTCCAGTTGCCATTGACCCGGCGGAACATTCTCCAGCACGAAATCGCCCATCATATTGATGGCGCTGCCCTGGCCGGTGAGTTGCCCGACGTCCGCCTCATCCCCCACCTGAATGTTGCTCATGCCCGGAGGCCGGATTACGGCATAACCAATCAGACCGGGGGACCGCGAGCAATGCCCTTCTATACGCACCCCGGACATGTCGCCGAAGTTGTAATCCAGCATCCGGCCTTCCGAAATCTCCAAAGGCACGCCCTGAATATCATACAATGAACCCAGGTCCATCCCCGAAGACGAACCCATGTAACTGACCATCGCCTGGTAGGTTCCCGTGGAAAGGCCGTCAATGGTGTAGTACCCGTTTTGATCCGTTGTGGCGGTTTTGGTGGCGCCGCTGCCCATCACGGCCACGATGGCCCCCGCCGCGATTTTCCCGTTGCGGTACACATAGCCCCGCACCCCGCCGCCGCCGCCCAGCCGCAATTCCACATTGTTGATGTTCCCCTGTTCCTCCAGGGCCAGCAATCCGCTGTCCACCGCCGCATAACTTTCGTGGCGCGCCACCACGGAATACGAGCCTGCGGGAAGGTTCGTGAACGAGAAGGCCCCGTCCGATCCCACCCGGGTGGATTGGCTGCCGGGGCTTTGCCCCACCGCCGTTATCACCATCGCTTCCGACTGCGTGCCCGCCTCAATCAGGGTTACCTGGGCGCCCTGCGGGCTCTTTCCGTCCGTCGTGACCACCCGCCCCGCTATGGTGCCGCCGGTGGCACTGAGATACAGATTGACATTCTCCTGCACCTGTCCCGCTTCCACCGTGACTTCGAGACGGCCCGGCGTCAACCCCGTGGCGCGCGCTTCCACGCGGTACACGCCCGCAGCCACATACAGTTCATAACTCCCATCCGGATTGTTGAAATTCGTGCCCGCCGGCTGGTTTTCCGTCAACCGCGCCAGGCTCACACTGCCCGATGCCGATATCGGCATGGCGCCAACCGAATACCCGCCTTCCGGCGGACGGTTCGTCTCCTTCACCAGCACGACCCCGCGAATCACCGCGGAGGCGTCCATCACAATCTTGTTTTCCCGGTCCAACAGCGCCCGGCCCAGCTTGCGCGGCGCAAACCCTTCCTTGGTGGCGGTCAACCGGTAGGTTCCGGTCTCCACGCCATCAATGCGGAATTTTCCATCGGAGCCGGTCGTGGCATCGCGGTTAATACCCTGAAGGCTCTCGATACCCATCCCCTCGACCGCAATTTTGACGCTGTCCATCGGCTGCCCCGCACTGTTCACCACGGTGCCATAAATGGAGTGCGTGCCCTCATCCACCGGATACAACATAATTTCCAGCCCGTTGATATCCGAATAGCCATTGGGATAAATCGGCTCGCCGGACGTCGCGATCTTGTACCGCTCCTTTTGCGCGAACACCTGATAGTTCCCGGGCGGCAACTCCTTGATGGTGAAATTGCCGTCCGTATCGGAGCGCGTATCCCGGAACGCTTGTGCGTTTTGCATTGGCGTCAACAACTGCTTATAACTCGGCAGGCAGATTACCTGCGCCCCCTGAATCGGTTTCCGCCGGCTGTCCACCACGCGCCCGTAAACATTCGTTCCCGAAAACATGTACACATCAATCCGCACGCTGCGGTTGGCCGGGGTCAATATGAACGGATCGGCCAGTTGTGGCGAATGCCCCTCCGAGGTCGCGTACAGCCGGTATTCTTCATTCAGCGGCACCCCCACCAACTCATAATACCCGTCTTCTTCCGAAGCATCGTGCAGGGGCGGAGCCTGCTTCACCAGGCTGGTCAGCGCCTGCGACACCACGCTCTGCGAGGTGCACAACAGAATATCCGTGCCCTTCACCGGCTCTTTCTTGGGGGTGGTGACATAGCCCCAGACAATCCCCGCCGGGTCCACCGTGAAGTCCACCCCCTTGATTTCCTGGTCCGGACGGGTGATGGACACCTTTTGATAGGGAATCACCTTGCCCACACGGTAGGGGGTTTTATGAAGGTTGAGCGACAAGGCAAATTCGCCCACCGGCAACCCCGAGACCTCGAAATTTCCCTGTTCATCCGTGGCCGGACGGTCTCCGCCCCAATACGAGGCGCGGAACGAGGGGTCTTCCCGTTTCTTGTCCAGACCAACCGGTTCTATCTCAATCTCGATGCCGGGCGCCGGGGCGCTGCTGCCCGCTTCCGTCACCCGCCCCGAGACCATCGCGCCCTTGGACAGCTTGAATTCGATCACCGGCTTGGGTTCCGCCTCGCTCACCTTTTCCGTCCGGTCCACCGGGGTATATCCGCTGGCATAAACGCTGATCCGGTACGACCCCGCCATCGCCATGCGGAACTCCGCCCGCCCATCTTCCCCGGTGCGCAGATCATACGATTCCCGGAGACGCCGCTCTTCTTCCTTCAACTCATCGAGCACATTCGCCTTTTTGTCGCGGATCATGTCCGCATTCCGCTGCTTCCAGTCGTCCTCTTCCTGGGCGGTCCATTCCCGCCGGATCACCACACGGGCATTGGAAACAGGTGTTCCGCCGTGCGCATCAACGACGGAGGCCAGGAGGCCATAGGGTTTTGCCGCCTCTTCTTCCGTGGCGGCGGTTTCCTTCTTTCCGCCCGCGTCGGCCTTCAACGATTGCCGGACCGCCGGGGCCTCGTTCCGAATGCGCGTTCCGTCCTTGCGCGTTTCCGGGCGCGCCGCATACGAAATCGAAGAAACCGGGGGGGCGGGCGGTTTGCGCGGCGCCAGGAAATAGGCCAGCAGCACCAGCGAAACCAACATGATCACCACGCCGCCCAGTATGTGCAGCGTCGATATGGATGAACTGGAACGATGCCGTCGCGCCATAATGCACCTTTTACATCCCAAAGCCTTTCAGCATTTCTTGCCTGCGCAGGCTCATTGCCCGCCCGCGGGAAGGGCCGCATGCGCCCATGCACTCCCGCCGCAAAGTAAAACGCCGTCTCAACATACTATTATGACGTTAAGACGGCGTTACAGATCAATTTTAGAATTTTTGCGCGTGGCCCCGGCTGAAATATTTCCATAACGGGATTAACGCCACAACAAACGTGCCCAGCCCCAGCAACAGGCTGGACAGCAGGGAATAGGCCCCGCTGTAGCCGGAGGCCGAAAGGAGCCACGAGGTGGCGTAGGCGTCATATTGGCCCTTGCCGCCCGAAACGCCATGCAAGATCAGCACGTAAAAATTGGTCACCGACACAATCAGGCCGGTCATGGCCAGCACAACCAAAAAGCCAACCGCCATCGTGCTCATGGTATACCGGAAGCGGGATTGCTCCTGGTCTTTCAGCCGCACGATGCGCAGACGCTCCTCGACCCGCCGGTGCAGGGTTTCCGGGGCGGTCCGCATCGGCTCGCCGCTCAAGGCCGCCTCGATGGCCGCGTCAATATCAATCGGTTTCCGCGAGTTCATTTCGGAATACCTCCTTCTCCACAATTTTTCTGAGTTGTTTGCGCGCCCTGAACATCCAGGTCTTCAGGGTCCCCATCGGTATGCGCATCACCTGCGCAATGTCTTCATACGAAATCCCCTGCAAATAATACAGGGTGATGATGGTGGCGTAACGGTCCGGAAGCTTCTGCACGCACCGCCGGATGTGTTCCGGCATGTCCGTTGCGTCCGGCGGGTCAATGGAGGCGTCCAGCGTGTTCGCGGGCGACAATTCCACCTCGCCCCGGCGCTTGCGCCGGTTCAACTCCGTCAGGCACACGCTGCACGTCACCCGGTACATCCATGTGCTGAAACTGCAATCGCCCCGGAAGCCTTTCAGCAGCCGGTAGGCCTTTAGGAAGGCCTCCTGCGACATGTCTTCCGCAAGCGCCGTATCGCGCATGAAGCGGTACGCCACGTTGTAAATGATGTGTTGGTGCCGGCGGACCAGTTCCGAAAACGCCTCGGGGTCTCCGTGCTTGGCGCGCTTCACCAGCGCCATGTCAGTGCGGTTGGCGTCCTCCCGCCCCGTTTTCGCCGCGGGGATGGCCGCCACGGCATCAGAGGCGCGGAACGTCCAAGGCAGCAAAGTGGTCATGTCGTGCTCCTTGTAATCCAAATGTCGCCATTCAGCGAGTTCATGGTGAGCCGGGACCGCCCATCGCCCAAGGAGCCGTGCAATTCACGCTGACGCTGTGCCGCCGTGTTTTCCTGAAATACAAAATCGGATCGTACTGTGCCACGGCCGGTGCACGCGTCCACCTGGGCGGAGCAACCCTCCGGCATGACCAGTGTAATACCGCCGTTCATCACAGTCAACTCGCAGGCCTCGACCTCCTTCGCCAACAAGGTCGCATACACATTTCCATTCGTTGTGGAAGCCTGTAATTTGCCCTTCAGCATGTTCGCGTAAATGCTGCCGTTCACCGTTTCCAGCGTGGTTGTGCTTTCCGCGTCATATACCCGGATGCGCCCGTTCGTGCTCTTCGCCACCACCGGCTTCGTCGCCCCCAACACCTCGATGTCCGTATTGTTCCCCTGGACCGTGATCTCGCCGCAACCCTTGGCTATCCAAACGTTTCCATTCGTCCCCACCAGCCGGATATTCGTTCCTTCCGGGACCTTCACGCTGTAATCCACCCGCAAGTCCACCGCGTCCGGACGTTCCTCCGGCTCTGTCACTATGGTGGCCGTTTCCTCGTCTGAATTTACCTTGAGCAAGGTCTTCACATACTGCTCCGCAATCGCTTTTGTATCATACGATTGCGTGTAGGCCCGGATATCCGCCATCACCTCGATGGCCTTAATGTCTTTCTCATGCGGCATGACCGACACCGCCCCATCCGTGTTCGTGATGTGCAGCAGCTTGGCCGGGGGCAGCGTCAGGGTGCGGTAATCCTGCACCCCGGGCCGGACCACTTCCCGGGGGAGTTTCGGGGCCAACACGCCCACCGTGAAGCCCTGAATGGCCGCGGCGATCACCACCGCCAGCCCTATGCTGCGTAATAAACTGCCCATACGTTTAACCTTGTCTTTTAGACCCCCCGCCATTTTATCCGGTTTCACAATTCCCGACTTCCCTTGCTACAATGCTTCCGGATAAAATTGCGGAAACCACCACCCCGATGGAGCGAGTCAAACCACCGGAAAGGCAACAGAATGCGTTCGTTCCTGCTTATGTTACCCGTAATCATAGTGCTTGTTACCCTGATTTACTCGGTGGTGCGCCATATCGGCCGCCTCTGGCTCGACCACCGCGTCAAAATGGCCCTCCTCGAAAAGCTCGAACGCAAGCCCGAACTCCTCCACTCCTACGAAGACCTCCAATCCTTTGTCGAAGGCAGTTCCTCCGACCAGGAATCCACCGAATCCGTGGATTACGCCCTCACCGGGCTCCTCCTCGCCGTCATCGGCGTCATCTGCGTCATCCTCTACGCCACCGTCGGACAAGGCCGCTGGGCCGTCGGTGCCTACTGGGGCGGCGTCGCCTGCGTCGCCCTCGGATTCCTCCTCGCCATCCTCGGCGTCGTCGTCCGATTCCTCACCCGAACCCCCATCGGGCACCCCTTCGGCAAAAACGAACCCCGCCGCCGGTAAGGCCCGAATTTTTTTCAGATTCAAATCCCCATTTGTGGTATACTTTCCCTAATAAGATTAGGGCGTATTGGGCATTGTGGAAGAAGAAGTAGAAAGGGGATTATCTTGAAGTACAGGAAGTTTCTGGGCGGTAGAGGTGTTCTGTTTTTATCCCAATGGGTACTCCTTTTCATGGTGCACTTTGGAACACACCGGCTTAAAAACCCCCTTTATCGTCTTTCTGTGAACACTCTATGGTTCAGCCTCAGCCCCAAAATCCTCCCCTCTTTTCTGCGCTCTTTGCGCTCCTTGTGGTTCAATTTCTCCATACCCCGGATTCCTCTCGTTCCCAAGTTGTACTTGGGAACGCGCTTGCGTGCCCCCCATAGTCACGCGTATCGCGTGACGAAGGAGGGTCTCCCGAAGTTCCACTTCAGACTCCCATTTCCTCCGCGAACTCTCCGCGCCCTCCGCGCCTCTGCGGTAAATATCCCCTGCCCCCTCCGCGTCTTCCGCGCCCCCGCGGTAAATATCCCCTGCCCCCTCCGCGTCTTCCGCGCCTCCGCGTTGAATTCTTCCATCCTCACGCATTTTCTGCGTTCTTTGCTCTCTTTGCGGCTAATTTATTCCAACCCCCAACCCCCAACCCCTAAACCCCGTATTCTTCAATCCGCAATCTACAATCCGCAATCCGCAATCTACCATTCCCCCTCTGCGCACCTCCGCGTCCTCCGCGCCTCTGCGTTGAATATCCCCGGACCCCGTGTTCTTCAATCCACAATCCGCAATCTGCAATCCGCAATTTTCCTTGTTCCCCTCCTCCTCGCCCTCTGGACATTCCCGGCCTTCTCCGCCACCTACTCGGGCGGCACCGGCACATCCGCCGACCCCTACCTCATCGCCACCCCCACCGACCTCCTCACCCTCTGCAACACCGCCAACAGCGCCGACTGGTCCAAATGCTTCCTCATGACCAATAACATCGACATGAGCGGGGTCACCACCTTCACCCCCATCGGCAACACCACCACCAAGTTCACCGGGGTCTTTGAAGGGGGTAATTTTGCCATCCAAAACCTAACCCTCAGCTTATCCACAACGGATTATGTTGGTCTCTTCGGATATGTAAGGGGTTCCACCGCCTCCATTACAAATCTCGGAATCGAAAACGCCTCCATTTCCGGGAAACAATATACGGGGGCATTGGCGGGACATTTTAGTTCAGGTTCAATAACCTCATGCCATGCAACAGGTTCTGTGACGGGCGCTTCATCGCAAACGGGGGGATTAGTGGGATGCACCGCTAGTGGGACGATAACCGATTCATATTCAACAGCGACAGTAACGGGAACAGATTATGTCGGAGGACTCATAGGCCAAAATGCGGCAACAGTTACAAACTGCTACGCCACTACCGGAAAAATAATCGGTTCAACCGGGTATGTCGGTGGCCTTATAGGAGTATCCACGGGCTCTGTTACGAATTCTCATGCGCAAGGAGAAACCGAATGCACCGGAACCACCGGATATACCGGGGGACTTTTAGGCTCCACAAGTGGTAGCGGCACAGTGACGAATTGTCATGCGACCGGAAAAGTCACAAGCACAACTCTTGTTGGTGGACTTGTCGGACAGAATAGCGCTTCGATAACGTCATGTTACGCGACGGGAAGTGTGGCGGCCTCCATAAGTTATGTTGGCGGTTTGGTCGGCAGGTCTGCCGCTACGATATCAAATTCATACGCCGCGGGCACAGTCACATGCACAGGCTCTATGGGATATTCAGGTGGATTGGTTGGGGTTGTTGATAGCTCATTAAGAGATTCGTATGCAATAGGCAGCGTGACGGGAACAGCGCGTGTTGGTGGTCTTATTGGAACTGTTTCCGTGAATGGCACTGTGATAGCATGTTATTCAATAGGTATTGTATCCGGTACAAGTTCCCTCGGTGGTCTTTCAGGATCCAACAATGGCTCTGTTTTATTATCATTTTGGGATACGGAAACGTCGGGAAAATCAAATAGCGCTGGAGGTACAGGATTAGACACAGATCAGATGAAAACGCGTTCGACTTTTCAGGACGCAGGTTGGGGTTTCTATACATGGGTCATGACGGAAGGTGAATATCCCAGGCTGGCATGGGAAGGGACCGGAGGGGAAGCATTTACTATGCCTCTTTCCGGAAGTGGCACGGAAGTTGATCCCTACTTAGTATCAACGGTGACGGACCTTCTCCTGCTTTCGGGTAATTCCAGTTTGTGGTCCAAACACTTCCTCATGTCCAACAATATTGACATGAGCGGTATAGTAGGATTTGCTCCTATAGGCAACAGTACAATCAGCTTTACGGGTTTTTTTGACGGCGGCGGTCATCTCATACAGAATTTAACGATCAATCTGTCCAAAGATAAAGTTGGTTTATTTGGTTCTACTTCGGGGTCGTCGTGTTTAATCAAAAACCTTGGCATACAGGGTGGCACAATATCGGGAAGCTCCTATACCGGTGGTTTAGCTGGTTCAAACGGCGGCACAATAGTGTCTTGCTTCAGCACGGCTAACGTTAGCGGCAGCATGTGGTCTGGCGGTCTTGTCGGAAATAATAGTGGCACAGTAACATCTTGTTACGCCACTGGTGCGATAAGCGGGTCGGACGAAATCGGGGGACTTCTTGGCGGTATCGATAACACGGGTAAAGTGTACGCATCGTATTCGATCGGAAAAGTAACTGGTAGCTCACCATCGGTCGGAGGATTGATAGGATGGAAATGGTACGGAACAGTTTCCACATCTTTCTGGAACATTGAGACGTCTACTCGTTCAGGGAGTGGGGGAGGAAAAGGCCTATCAACGGTTCAGATGAAGACTAGGAGTATTTTCCAAAATGCGGGATGGAATACATATGGATGGGTAATGACGGACGGTCAGTATCCCCGGCTTTCTTGGGAAGGAACTGGGTATGATCCGATACCAGAGCCTGCACCGATTTCGCTTATTGGAAGTGGTACTGCAGTGGACCCTTATCTTATAAACACACCATCCGAATTCGCATCGCTAAGCGATAACGTGTTGTTTCTTAATAAACATTTTCTTCTGATAGCGGATTTGGACTGCTCCGGGGTAGCTCTGCATCCAATAGGTTGTTTTGATGCATTCACGGGCGTTTTTGATGGAAACAATCATGTTATAAGAAATGCAACTATTAATCTTCCAGATGACAACTACATAGGCTTATTTGCAGTGCTTGGATCGGGAGGCTCCGTAAAAAATTTGTGCCTAATTAATGCAACCGTGAATGCAAGATGCTTCGTCGGAGGACTTGTCGGTAATAATGTGGGTGGGACCGTAGTAAATTGTAGCGTTTCCGGTAGTGTGACTGGAAAACTCAACAATATTGGCGGGGTCGCTGGGGCAAACCGGTCGGGCACGATTAATAACTGTAGTGCCGCCGTGACCGTTAAAAGCCCCTATTTTTCAATTGGCGGATTAATTGGATGCAATGATGGCGGAACCGTGACAAACAGTTGTGCAACGGGGTTTGTTTCTGTGTGCGCCGGCACATTTTATCAAGGCTACAATATCGGCGGATTAATTGGAAACTGCCAAAATGGCGGTACCGTTACTTGTTGTTACGCTACGGGAAATGTTCAAGGGGTCTATAGTATCGGTGGACTTATCGGTGACGGTTCTGCATCGCTTTGTTTTGCCACAGGTAATGTCAATGGTACCAGTTATCAAATCGGCGGTTTAATTGGTAATGGTTCAGCAACTTCCTGTTATGCTTTAGGATCTGTTTCTGGGACGAACAATGTTGGGGGATTAATCGGTAACGGTTCTGCGACGCGGTGTTACGCCACGGGGGCAGTAACAGGAACCACCAATATAGGCGGTCTTCTCGGAGGAGGTAGTACGGTGACAGCTTCATTCTGGGATACCACCACTGGTGGTCCTGATAATGGAAAAGGAACAGGACTTCCCACCGCACAGATGAAGCAACGGTCCACATTTGAATCAGCAGGTTGGGATTTTTCAACCACAGATGGCGATGCCACAGATTGGCTTATTTTTGAAAATATCTCATATCCTCTACTGTTCAATTTTCCCATTCCTGTGGATTCTATTGTCTCTTTGCAGATGTTGAGTCTAGCAAATGGAGGCAATTTCTTCCTTACTAAAGACCTGGATGCATCAGAAACAATAAATTGGACTACTAAATCTTTGTTGCCGGGGTTCATGCCCTTGTGCTCGGCGGTAAATCCTTTTCAGGGTACACTAGACGGTAAGGGGCATCGAATTTTGCGACTGCATTGTTATCGTCCTGACATGGATAAAGTGGGGCTATTTTCGTATATCGGGACAAGCGGTGTAGTGCACGACTTGGGTTTGGACCAAGTGGATATCACCGGACGTAATGAGGTGGGCGGTTTGGCGGGGGTGAATCTGGGCACAGTGGATCAATGTTACGTTCAAGGCTCCATTACAGGTGTTAATGGGGTGGGGGGATTGATTGGAAAGAATCAGGGCAACGTGACCGAGTCTTATGCCGTAACTTCACTAACAGGAACAAGTGTAGGCGGCCTTATTGCCCTAAGTACTGGCGGTTCTTCATCTAGTTCCTTTTGGGATACCCTGTTTTCGGGAACATTTCTTTCTTCCGGTGGCGCAGGGTTATCGACAGTATCTATGCAATCCCAAAGCACCTTCACCACTGCGGGGTGGGATATGACAAATACTTGGTCCATTGTGGACGGTGTTTCCTATCCCTACTTCCGCAATAGCGCTGAAGCCCGGGTTGTATCCGGACCGCCCCGGCTTATAAATGCCGCCGCGGTAGATATCGTTGTCGAAGCGTTTGCACCGGAGGTGTTTGTTACCGTGGGTGGTGGTTATTATCCTGTTTATCACAAATTCACGGCTGTCGGGACAAAAAGTATCTCTATACCGCTTAAACAAGAGGCCATCAATTCGTTGGTGGTTTCCACGCTTTCCACCAATGGTATAGAGTGCATTATGGCCCGATACACGGTCTATGAGAGCAATTCTTTCCCCTCGATACCCACCGAAGTGACTGGATTGACACTTACCCCGGATCCCGTGAGTTTGGTGGCCGGTGCGACACAACAGTTTTTTTGCCAGGCTAACTTTACTGATGGTACCAGCGCCGATATAACGCCGACGGCCAATTGGAATGTGAATGGAGGGGAGATTACTGCAGCCGGTCTGTACACACACGCTGCCGGAACAGTATCCGTCCAAGGCCTGTTTTACACGCAGGATGGCTGGCGGTATAGCAATGTTGCCACGATTACAACTTCAACCCCAAAATCTGGAGAGAAACTGAATCTTGGCAATGTCCATGGGGTAGTGAGGTCCTATTATACGGGATTGGGCCTGCCTTTAGGCCGGATAACAGCCTATCCGGTATCTTCGCGGGGCGTAGAGGCGCAGATGCCGGTTCTTGACACCATGGGAAATTACTCCAACTTCATCAAAGAAGGAATATACCACTTTGAAGGTTCATGCCGTGATTATCGTTCAGTCTTGTTCTGGGGAGGTAGTTTACTTGAGCCCCGCAAATTGCTGGATCCCGGTCCTCCACCAGAATATAGCGAACCATACTACTCCGGCCAGATCAAGAAAGGCCGCCCGCTTGTCTACAATTTCGCGCTTCGCCCCAACGACGCCCAAGCCCCGTGGGTGGTATTCATCGAACCGGTGGCCGATACCACTGTTAAAACTCCCAACATCGTAGTAACGGCCATCGACACGGATAAATATTCCGAATTATCCGTGGCAAAATATATGCATAACGCGGTCGAGTACGACATCCCGGACAAAATCTCGTCCACGGGCTTCTACCGGGACACGTGGCCGCTGGCCCTGGGCCTCAATATACTCCATCTAAGTACGGTGGACACGGAGGGCAATGCCTCGGAGAAGACCATCCAAATCACCTATGACCCAAATTACACCGGCCCCGGCGGCGATACCGACGGCGACGGGATGCCGGATGCCTGGGAGACGGCGCACGGGCTTAACCCCAACTCCGCCGTGGGCGTGAACGGCGCGGAGGGCGATCTCGATGGCGACACCCTGACCAATCTCGAAGAATACCAGCGGGGCACGATGCCTAATTCCACCCGCAGTGATTCCGATGATCTGGAAGATGGTTTTGAAGTGCTCTTAGGTACAAATCCGGTATTGGCGGATACGGACGGCGATGGTCTCGACGATGATGTGGAATATTTCCAGGGCAGCGATCCCCTGCACGACGACCGCATCAAGATGAAGATCATCAACCTTGCAGATGGGATATCCGTCCACGGCGATGCGGTGACGCTCCTGGCGGACGTGCTTGATGGTTATATCCTTGGCGCGGTGGCGTCGGTATCTTTTGAAGTGCGGGGTCCGGCCACGGGCAATGCATGGCGTGTGCTAGAAGCGGACCTGCAAGCGCCTTTCCTGGCCACGTGGGATACCACGGCGTATACGGCGGGAATCTATCAAGTGCGTGCCGTGGCTACCTCTTATCTTGGCTGTGTGGACGGAAGTCCAACGGAAATTTCGGTGTCCGTTTCCCCCACCGGGGCATACTACGAGCGCATCGAGGGCGGCATCCACATTTTATCCGCGCCAGTGTCCGCGGCTCAGGACACGGTACTGGCCCTGCGCACGGGCAACCGCTTCGCGCGTATCACGATTCCCGCAGGCGCACTTCCAGCCGATGATACCCTCACCGCTTTGTTCCCCAATGCCACGGACTTCACCCCCGCGTTAACCGCATGGCAGGCGGACGCCCAACTCTATCTCAACGTCTCGCTCACTTCCGGCACAACCACCTTCCTCGCGGACAAACGCGCGGAGATCGTGATGTCGTATCCCGATGCGGACGGCGATGACCATCTCGACGGTTCCGACTTGTATGCGGCGTTCCTGCAGATGGTCTATCTGCCCACGCCCATGTCCGCCTTTACCCCTATTACTTCCAGTGTCTGGACCCGCTCTATTTACTGCATCACCGGCGAAACCACCCACTTCAGTACCTTCGGCATTATCGAAGAATATCCCAAACCACCCCTGAACATCCTCACGGCGTCCCTTCCTCAAGGTGTTGTGGGTGCGCCATATAGTGTAGCCCTTGACGCCAATGGCGGTGAACCTCCTTACACATGGTCCGTGACCTCCGGGGCATTGCCCGATGGCGTGAGTATCAACGGTACTGTTCTGCAAGGTACACCTACCGTCCCCGGCACCTTCACCTTCACCCTGCAAGCAGCCGATGCGCAAGTGCCGCCCATGACCTCCACACAAACCTATACCGTCACCATCTATGACGCAACCTGCCCCACGGTAACCGTCACCCGCGCTACTGGCCAGACCGGCTGGTCCAAAACACCACCCATCGCCTGGACCATTCAATTCAGCGAATCCGTATCCGGCTTCGATACCTCGGACATCGTCCTGACCGGCACCGCCAGTTACGGCGCCACCTATAACGTCTCCACCGGAACAGATACCTATACCCTCACCGTGACGGCATTAACTTACGATGGTACATTGCACCCCTCCGTCCCGGCGGGCGTGGCCGCAAGCATTTCCACCTCAGCCCCAAATCAACCCTCCACGAACGAAGAAGAAGTATGGGTAGACTCTAGAACACCCCAGGTACAAATCACCTGCACCAACGGCAGCGTGGGGGAAACTAACCCCCTTGTGGTGCAAGCACTTCCCGTGGTGTTCTCCCTGGAATTCAGCGAAGACGTTACGGGATTGACCACCGAAGACATCCAGTTTGCCGAGAGCATCCCTAGTCTTTCCTTCCTGATCGAAGGCAGTAAGAAAACCTACACCCTCCTCATCAACGGCGCGGCAAGCGCCACCACCATGACCCCGCGTGTTATCGCCGCCGCCATTCAGGATCGCGCTGGCAATACCAATGTGGAAACCACCTATACCGGCCGCACCATCCAGTACACCCCCGACAGCCGGCCGGTTGTCATGGTGCAACAAGCTATTGGCCAACCCGATCCCACCAATGTGTTGCCCATCCAGTTTGCCGTCACCTTCAGCCAGCCCGTCACGGGTTTTCTCCAGTCGGATGTGCAATTCGTGGGCACCGCGCTGAATCCCCAATTCGCATTACTGGGCGATAACGCCAATTACACCATTCGTGTGGATAACGTCTCCAGCAATGGCCGCATCGGGTTTTACATTCCGGAAGACGTTGTGGACGGAGGCAACAAGGCGTCCACCAGTCTCGACAATCGTGTGGACTATGATGCCGTGCGTCCAAGTGTATCCATGACGTCAACAACCCCCGAAACAACCTTTTTCACCACAATTCCCGTGACGGTAACCTTCAATGAACTGGTCACCGGTTTCACCGCGGGAGACGTGGTGGTCACCAACGCCACCTTGACCGGCTTCACCGGAATAGGCATGCGCTATCTCTTCAACCTTAATCCACTCACCAGCGGCACGGTAACCGCGGCCATCAATCAAGAGGCCGCTGTGGACGCTGCTGGGAACCTGAGCACCGCATCTTCGACCTTCAGCCGCATCTATGCTGGCGCCCTTGCGGTAACCTTAACGTCCACCGCGCCTGTCAACACCAACGTTTCGCCCATCCCTGTGACAGTAACCTTCACCGATTCCGTCACCGGGTTTGATGCAAATGATGTGACCTTGACTAACGCCACGATTACCGGTTTCACCGGTTCGGGCGCCACCTATTCCTTTGGCCTAGCGCCCTCTGAACAAGGTTCTGTGGTTGCTAGTATCCCGGCGGAAGTGGCCCAGAACTCCACTGGCGTCAAAAATTCACCTTCAGACCCGTTTTTGCGCACCTACGACACCAACCGCCCAACGGTGACTGTGAACCAGGCAATCGGCCAATCCGATCCGGCGAAAGCCCTGCCGATCTCGTTTGACGTGGTCTTCAATGAATCCGTGACCGGTTTCGACGAAACGGATGTCGCACAATCCGGCACGGCCACCGGCGTCACCTTCACCGTAACCCCCATGGATACTTCGCACTTTACCCTTCGCGCCACCGCCGCCACCGACGGCACGATACAACCCACTATCGCCGCGGACCGCTGTGCGGACGCTGCAGGGAACAATAACCAAGCCTCCACCAGCACCGACAACATCGTGACTCTTGATCGCCAAGGCCCCACCGTGACCATTGAGCAGGCCACGGAACAAGTTGATCCCACGAACCACCGGCCCATCCTCTTCACGGTGAAATTCAGCGAACCCGTGATCGGCTTCGACAAAACCGATATCACCATGGGCGGTACGGCCACCGGCCCGTCTTGGTCCATCAGTGAATCCGGCACGGACTACACCCTTTCCGTGAACACCGTTTCCGGCGATGGCACCCTCCAGCCCAGTATTGCGGCGGACCAAGTTCACGACGCGGCGGGCAACGGCAATAGCGCCTCCACCAGCACGGACAATTCGGTCACCTACGACGGCACGCGTCCCGCCGTCACCATCAATCAAGCCTCGGCCCAGCCCGACCCCACCCACGAGTTGCCGGTCGTGTTCGATGTCGAGTTTACCGAGCCTGTGACGGGTTTTGATCAGGACGACATCCTCCTCACCGGCACGGCGGGCGCATCGAATGTTGAAGTGACCGGCTCGGAAAGCTCCTACCAGGTGAAAGTGAAATCGGCCGCGAACGACGGCACGATCCTCGCCACCCTCCGCGAAAATGCCGCGCAGGACAATGTAACGAACGAAAGCTACGCCTCCAGCAGTTCCGACAACGCCGTCACCTACGACGCCACCGCCCCGCAACTGACCATCAGCGCGCCCTCCGCCACCGTCACGAAAAACGGCCCCGTCACCTACACCGTCGAATACACCGGCGCCGACACCATCACCCTCGCCAAAGAAAACGTTCAACTGAATTCCACAGGCACCGCCGCAGCCACCATCGGCGTCACCGGCACCGGCAACACGCTCCGGACCGTGACCCTCTCCGACATCACCGGCGAAGGCACCCTCGGGATCACCCTCCCCGAAAACACCGCCTCGGATCTCGCGGGCAACAAAGCCCCCGGCGCAGGCCCCAGCACCACCTTTATTGTGAGCAGTACCGCCATCAGCGTCACTATCGGCGCGCCCGACAAAACGGAAACCAAGGACGGTTCCGTCACCTTCGATATTGTGTATGCGAACATCGAAGAAGTCACTTTGGACGCCGAAGACATCCAACTCCATCCTACCGGCACCGCCGAGGCCACCGTTGAAGTATCCGCCGCCAAATCCGGCCATGCTGAAACCTGGCAGGTGACCCTTACGGATATTCGTGGCACCGGCACCCTGTCCTTCAGCATTCTCCCCGGTACCGCCCGCGACATCCTCAACAACCTCGCGCCCGGCGCGGGCCCCAGCGGCCTCTTCATCGTGGATAACACCCCGCCCTCCGTTACCATCGGCCCGCCCTCCGTTACTGAAACCCGACAAGGCCCCGTGAGCTACACCGTCACCTACACCGGCGCGGACACCGTCACATTGTCCGATACCAACGTGATTCTGAACAAAGCTCTGTCTGCAGACGGCCACGTCTCCGTCACCGGCACCGGCCACGAACTCCGCCAAGTGAACCTCACCGGAATCACCGGCGAAGGTTCCCTCGGCATTTCCCTGCCCGAGGGCACCGCCCGCGACAGCGTCGGCAACCTTGCCCCGGCCGCGGGCCCCAGCGAACTCGTCACTGTCCTCCCCCACGACAGCGACGGCGACGGCATCACCGACTACGAAGAAGGCACGGAAGACGCTGATCACGACGGCCTGCCCAACTACCTCGACCCCGACAGCGACGGCGATGGTTTATGGGACGCGGACGAAGGCGTTGATGACGTTGATCACGACGGCCTGCCGAATTATCTTGATACCGACAGCGATGGCGACGGCTACAGCGACGCGGACGAAACCCAATCCGGCACCGACCCCTACGACCCCAACGACCACCCAACCCCAATGCCCTTGTCTCCGTTACTCCCCTTGATCCTCATCCTGCTCCTGCCCGTCCTCATCCTTGTTCTCCGAAAATCCAATTCCAAACAGGGTGGTGGTTAAAAGTAGATTACCGTGCTCAGCAGGAGGCGGTGCTGGAATACGTCTTCCTTGAAGCCTTTGACGCCGCGGACGAAATCGCGGTTCACATCCAGGCCGAAGCGGGTCTGATAGGCGAGGTCGAGGTTGACGCGTTGTTTGATCAATATGCCCACCCCCATGGTCACGCCAAAGAAGCTATCGGGTTTCCCGGACCCTTTTTGCATGCGGACAGCCTTTTTATTGTTTTTCCCGGTGGCGGGTTCCTGATCATAAAAGAGCCCGCCGCGCACGCTCCAGAGCTGGTCCATGGTTTCCTGCGGTTCTTTCGGCAGAAAGACATATTCGCCGCCGAGCCGTACGGTATACGTGGGCTTGAAATGGGTTCGTTTCCACGGGAGTTCCCTGTTGCTGAAATCCACGAGGGAAAACTTCCGGCCGCGTTCGTCGGTGACGTAAAAACGGTTCCAATCGGTCCGGGTGACGTCCATCGAGAGCATGAACCGGTCATTGAACCGGTAGGCGGTGCCCACGGCGAATGAAGCGGGAAAAGTCACGTGGCGGCGTTCGTGGGCCCGTTTCCGGGCAATTTTCGAAAAACCCGCGTAATCGCTGGAGGGATACATGATTTGATTGGTCACGCTTTTCTTGAAGTAGTTGACGTTTCCTTTGAAGGAGGAATCATAGCGCAGGCCAATGCTCCATTTGTCGATGGGATTCCATAATGCGCCGAGGGTGACGTTTTCCCCGGAAAAATCCTCGTAGTATTCCTTGGAGCGGGAATAACCATACCCGGCAATGCCGCTGAACATGGAATGGGAACGTTGCTTGGTGGTCTGTTCCCAGCGGTTTTCATTCAGGAAGGTGCTGCGCCAGAGATTCAGCGCCACGCCCACCGAGAGCCGCTGCGTGATCTCGAAGGCGGCGGCGGGTGTGATGGCGCTCAGGCTGCCGCTTTGCCGGAAATCAAAATGTACGCGGTCCGTAAGTTTTTCATCGAACCGGTGCCAGTTAAAATTCACGGCGCGCGTGAATTCGTATTTTTTCTGGTAGCTCAGCGAGACGCAAACGTTGCGCCCCAACACCAAAAAGGGCAACGGATAGGCTGCGCTGAAAAAGTTGATACCCAGGGTGTCGCTGTAATGCCGAGAATCAAATTCACTGTGCCCCTCCGCCTTCAGAATATCCACCACCCCGCTGTACTCGCCCACCAGCGAAATCTCCGGCTTCTCCAACTGTACCAGCCCCGCCGGATTCCATGACGCGGCCGTCGCATCGTCCGCCACGGCCACAAAGGCGTCCGCCATGCCCGCCGCGCGCGCACCGGAACCCACGGGCGAAGGGGAAAGCGAAAACTCCGCCTCCTGGCCCGCGGCCCAGGGCGTCATCAGGAGCGTGAGCAAGGCCCACGCCGCTATGCTCCGGTTATTTGGTGACAACGTACTGCCCCACTTCTATAGGTAGTTCGGCGGGAGGCTGATTTTCCGCCGGTGGCTTCATTTCGAGCGTGCAAAATTGCGGCCCCACGCCGTTCACCAGCCCCTCACCGATAATGACGGGTTTGTCGCCCAACACAGCGCCGGTGGTTGGGTCTTTTACCGCTTCCGTCCGGTACACAAGGCATTTCAGGCTTTCGCGAAGCCCCTGGTTTTCTTTCAAATCACAGGTGACTTCCGGCGCGGCCCATTCCAGCACCTTGCCGCGCACACGGGGGAATTCTTGCGTCAACCGCACCCCCAGATCCTCGATCAACCGGCCCAGTTCCTTGTACGGTCCCGCCACATCCACACGCGGCGCGACCCGCACTCCCGTTTCCGTGCTGCTGCCCTCGAGCACGATCTCGATGGAGTCCTGGTCCCTCCGGATGCGCGCGGCCAGCATCACATCGGCGGGCACCAGCTTGCCCAATTGCAGCTTTCCTTTTTCCGAGGACAGCGCCGAGGAAAGCTCCTGTTCCGCAAGGATGCTTTTGAGCAAATCGCGGTCGACCAAGGTAAAACGTTTTTGCACCGTGCGAGCACCCGCCAATTCGCTCAAAATATATTCCGTATCCTGCATCGTTCCCGGATTTTTCGTTTCCGTAACATTTCCCAGAAACGCCAATGCAAGCTTCCCTTTTGTCATCTCAATTTCCGTCGGGGAACGCAACACGGTTTTGCGCGCCTCGCCCGAGCGGCCGTTGGAATCCGAGGCCGAGGCCTGTATCGGGTTCTCTCCCTCTTCCAGCCGCACCCGGCGGCTCAGGTGGACATTCGCACGGCCGGGCACAATGGGAATCGCTTCACCGTTCAAACTGACCTTATCAACGACGGTGGTGGTGCGCACGTCCATCGCCACGACAATCTCTTCCATGAAATATTGCTGGCCATCCTGGAGATTGTTCAACGCCACCGTGATGGCCCCGCTGGAATCCGGCGTCACCCCCAACACCATCGACAGGCCGGATGCGATCATATTGAGCATTCGCGAACCAAAGGGAAACGGGGAAGAAACATTGCGCTGTGCCGATGCAGGACCTGGAATCTCGCCCCGGGTGATGTTGCCCAATCCGTCTTCACACTCATACATAAGCGGAGTGGTCATTTCCTGCGCTGGGATGTCCAGTACAAACGTGGTTACCCCGTTCTCCCGGGTCAAAGCGGCTTCTTTTCCACCCACCCGGAACGCCTTCACACTGGTCCGGTCAACCGCCGCGCCCCGCAGCACGCCGGGCAAGGTCAACGGCTCATCAAAACTCAACGCGGGGCCTTCCACATCCAGTATCACCGGCACATGGGCCGCAGAAGATTTTCCAAGAAGGTCCGTGGCGGTGATCTCGATATCATTCTGCCCCGGTTTCAGCGCCACCTGTTGCCGGAACGAAATACTGGGGCCGGAAACTTTAATATCCACCGGTGCGCCGTTCACGGCAATGCCCGCCACAAAGGTGTCATCCCGGACGGTCCCGGCCACTTCCAGTTCCATGGCCGAAACCGTGTTGGCGGTTTCCTGGATTTCGATTACCGGCGGCGTGGCATCGGCCCCGCTCTTTTCCAGCAGCCGTTTGCGCGATTCGTTGAGATAATAGGCAGCGCGCGCCGAAAATCGCTGTTTCAAGCTGAGTTCGAGTTGGGCGGCACCCGCGGAATACTGGTTTTGATGATAGAGCGCGACGCCCAATTCCCGATGCGGGAAATATTCCGGCACGAAATGCAGACCATAGGTGCGCGGCCACAGTTGATCCTTGTTCCGGCCTTTGAGCGCGCTTTCCAGATCGCGCTGCGCCTCCGGGTAAAATCCGCCTTCCAGATAGGAACGTCCGCGTTCATAATAATTCCACCACCGCCCCCGGAAGCGTCCTTCCGTCACGCCATAACGCACCCCGTCCCGCACAAACTTTTTTTCGTCCTGCCGGGAGAACACGGCGCATCCCGGCACGAAGGTGGTGAGCAGAACCGCCGCAAGACAGCAGAACACGGTATGGCGGTGAAAATTCATTGCGATGAACCGTCCTGCGATAGCGGTTCCTGCACATACCAGCCGGTATCCGGGGTATTGCCCAGTTTCGCGGCATCAACGCCCGAAAGAATTACTTTCGAGGTGGAGCCGCCTGGCATATCCACGGTTGCCAGGGCCTCTTTCATGGGCGGTGCTTCGGGATCGGGCAACACTTCCAGTTTCATTCCGGGAGTGACGCCCTGCTTTGTGCCAATGTTAATCTCCGGGCCGTTCGCCCCCTGGTACACACGGCCCCGCACGGGATAGGCCTGTGCGACGGCGCGCCAGATGGCCCTGGCGGCATCGTCCACCACCTGCTGTGCATTTTCATGCCCGCCCAAATCCAAGGCGGGCACGGCCACCGGCACGGACGTTTCCACATCATCAATCTTAAAGGTGAGTTTCTCCAGGCCATCCACCTTGGTTATGCGGCACTGGATCACCAGGCGCGCCCCAACGATTTGGCCCAAACGCAACCGGTTGGCGCCTGAACTCAACATGCCGGAAAGCTCTTGCTCGCCGAGAATCTCATTGATCAATTCACGGTCCACCAGTTTCATGGAGGTTTCCGCGTCCAAGCGTTCGCCCAGCCACTGAGGCAGCAGGTCCAGCAGGCCCGATTCCATCGCAAAACGGCTTTGTTTTGCTTCCACGGGCAACACGAAAAAGCTTAGGGCACGGCTGGTCCACGGATCACTTGCATTCTCCGGCGCCGACTGGCTATCCATCATCTGACGGATATGTTGCACCGATTGCCGCACTTGTTCACGCCGGGAATCATCCAAGCGGCGCGCAAGTTCCGCCGAGTAAGCCTGCGCCACGGCGGAACCATCCGGCACCCCGCTGGCCGCAAGCTGCTCGAAGATGGTTTTGGCGTCGCTGAATTTTCCAAGGCGGTAATACGCCTGGCCGAGGGTTTGCAGTGCCTCGCCATATTGCCATTTGAATTGAAAGGCTTCTTCCTTGAGCCCCTTCAGCAGACTGGCCGTTTGTTCATATTCATTTTTCATGGCGGCGATTTGGGCGCGCAGTGAATTTAGGTACTGTGAACCGGCATTGCCCATGCCCGAAAGGACGGATTCCGCGGCTACACCGTCCTTTTCAAACGCCACGGCGGCTTCGCCTTCCGCGCGTAACAGGGGGTCCGCAATGGGCTTCAACACGGCGGCGGCCTCTTCCAGTTTTCCCTCACGCATCAAGGCCATGCCCAAGCCATACGCCACGGAAGCATCCTTGGGATTCTCCTTAAGCAATTGTTGATATTCACGCTCCGCACACTCGAGATTCTTCTTTTCCAAACAATCCCGTGCCTTCGCCAGGGCTGCTCCGGAACGTTTTCCGGGTTCCTCGACAATGCTCGCCGCACGAATAACCAACAGGATGGCGGCGGTGATCAGTAACGCGGTCCCCACCAACACCAGATACCGCCACCGTTTCTTTGCGGGCGGCGCGGGCGGCGCATTGATCGTAATGGGCGGCACCATTCCCTGACGCTCAATCGCCTGCAACGCCAAGCGCAACCGGCGCGCAAACTCTCCCATGGTTTGGAACCGGTTTTCAGGTTTGTGGGCAATGGCCTTCTCCACAATATCGAGAAGGCCCTCCGGGAGATCAGGGCGGCGTTCCCGCAAGGGAACATGGTCACCCACCCGGATTTTCCGCAGGATTTCCCGGACCCCCGGCGCTTCAAAGGGCCGCCGTCCGCAAATCAGTTCATAGAGCGTTACCCCGAGCGAAAAAATGTCCGAACGCGCATCCAAGGGATCGCCATCGGCCTGTTCGGGAGACATATAGGGCGGAGAACCGCTGATATCGCCTTCAATGGTGAAATCAGAGCCGGAAGGCAGGCGTGCAAGCCCAAAGTCGGTGATTTTTGCCTTTTTCGTGTTGGGTTCCAACAGGATATTTGCCGGCTTGATGTCGCGGTGCATGATACCCTGCTGGTGGGCTTCGTACAAGGCTTCCGCGCATTCCGCGGTGATGCGCAAGGCATCCAACAGTGTCAACCCCTCCGGATTTTCCTCCAGAAGTTGATCCGCGTTGCCCTCGACGTATTCCAGGACGAAATAACACCGGCCTTTATGTTCGCCCCATTGAAAAATGTCCACGATGGAAGGATGCTTGCTGAGCGCCGCGATGGCTTTCGCTTCGCGCTCGAACATGGCACGGGCCTTCTCGGACATTTCATGGTTCATGAACTTAATGGCCACCTGCCGTTCCAGGGCTTCATCCCGCGCCTTGTAAACGGTTCCAAAGCCTCCCGCGCCCAGCTTGTGAAGGATGCGATAGTTGCCAATGCATTCGTTCAGCAACGCGTCGGATACTTCGCTGATGGAAATGGAAGGCTCCGAGGCGGCCGCGCTCAATCCTTCCGGCGAATCGGAACTTTCCATATGTGAGGTCGGATCATCCGGCCTTTTCTTTGAAGAATCATTTTCCCTTTGTGACATTTACTCGTCTCTCCATAATCGCCACTCACACCACCCCGTATTGCTCCCTGCAAAGACGGTGTGCGTATTATCTACCGTTTACCCGTATTTTTCCAGCCCAGTAAAATCATTAGACTCAAACAACCGATGAAAAGGTCACCCAGGAGCCGCTGCCAATCCTTCAAGGTGAAATCAGTCTCATTGCATTGGCAACTGAAGGGCGGTTGAACTTCACCCTCGGTTTCGCCCTCCAGTGCGCCCTCCTCCGCGCCTTCGATAATGCCTTCGTCATCACCTTCCATGATGCCTTCGAGAACATCCCCCTCGGATGAGCCTTCGGTTTGGCCTTCAACGAGCATGCCCTCTTCTTCGCCTTCGCCTTCAGCTTGGCCTTCAACGAGCATGCCCTCTTCTTCGCCTTCAGATTGGCCTTCAACGAGCATGCCTTCCGCTTCACCTTCGGTTTGGCCTTCAACGAGCATGCCCTCTTCTTCGCCTTCGCCCTCGGTCACCCCCTCGCCCTCTTCCGCTGAACCTTCGGAGGGCATGCCTTCCACCGAACCACCCGTAACCGTTACGGAGCCGTTGACGGCCTGTACGGGAATTTGCGTGCCGTTGAGCTCAGGCGCGATCAACTGGAGGGGAGAGGATTTTCCGGCGGCATCGGCGGCGATTTGGAAGTGAAGCACGGCCAGGGTGCCCGAACCGCTCAGGGCATAGGCGGAAGATGCGGATATCAGCACTTCACCGGCGAAAGTGTTTAGGTTGGGGGCTCCCCACGAGGAGGTGAGGCTGCCGTTCTCAAAACTCGCATAGGTGAGCACGGTTTCATCAAAGGTAATGTCCAGGAAATACGCGCGCACATCGGTGGCGTCATCGAGTGCCACGGGTACCTCGATTTGTGTTCCAGGCTCCCCGGACAGCGCGGGCAGGGTGAGTTGGCGTTCGCCTATATTCAGCGCATTCTTTGCACTACTTTTGCAGTCCGTATCCGGGCCGAACTCGTTGCCATCGCAGTCCGCGGGCAATTGCGCCGTAATGCCCACCTTCCATTGGAGGATGTCCGAGCCGTCCAATTCATTCAGGGCGCCATCACCGTTCACATCGGCAGCCTCGGGATAGGCCGGCCGGACCACGCCGGGATACGCCGTGAACTCGGTAATGAGACGCACGCGCCACTGGCCAATGGCCGAGGCATCCAGCGTGCCCACGCGCGCATCGCCGGTCAACTCACCCCAGCGGTAGCTGCCGCCCGAAGAAGGTTCGAGGGCAATGTCGCGTTCCGTGGCGGCTCCCGCGCTGACCAGCACATATTCGCTGGCGTCCTGATAGCCGTCCTTGGAGGCCATCAGCATGTACGTGCCTTCCGCCACATTTGGCAGGAAGTATTCGCCTCTCGCGGTGGTACTCATTGAAGTCCCATTCGGGCTAATCGTCACTTCCGCGCCTTCCACCGGCGTACCGGTGGCGAGGTCCTTGATCACGCCGGTAATATAGCCGGGGAGGGCGGGATTATGATTGTCCACGATGAAGTGCCGCACCATGGAACCCGTGGGGCTGGCGCCATACACATCCACGGGGATCACACGCCAATAATAGGTTTGACCGTCTTGCAGGCCGCTCATGGATACCGCCGTTACCGAGATCCCTTCTTTGAACCTTAATCCGGTGCTAAAGGAGTCATCCTCGGCAATCTCCAGGCGGTAGGTCAACGGATCGCCATCCGGGTCGGTTACGGAAGTCCACGCGAAGAAACTTGTGCTGTACACGCTCATCCCGTCACCGGGATAATTCAGCGTGGTGAGGGTGGGCGGACGATTGGTGGCGGATTGCCGGTAGATGGTCGTCATCAGGAAGGAACTGGTTTCCTTGGTAACGCCGTCCTGCACATAGTAGAACACATTGTAAGTGCCCGGCGCGTCAAAAGTGGTTCCGAAGGTTTCCCATCGGAAATACCCGGTGTCCAAATTGGAGATGGCGGTCTCATAGTCGAACGAGGGCAGATCAATGTATTTCTGCGAATCTTCATTCGCCGGGTCCACCGTGGTGGAACCCGCATATTCGGGCGTTTTCACCTCGATCCACGCGGTATGGCCCGTCGCCGGGATATCCGTGGCTTTTGCGAACAACTGCCCCACGGGATCCGCCGGACCCAGCATCAGGGTTTGTGTGGAGGTGATCCACCCGACGGAACCGGTGGCGTTCACGCCATAACCCAGCACCATTTCATGGGCCAGCGAACCATCATTGCCGGAGGCAAACGCCAGGTGTCTCGCTTCGCTTCCTGTGCCATCCCCGTTGTCATCCAATAGCGGATGTTGTTTGAACAGGGCGGAAGCTCCATTGCTTTTGGTGGCGGTGTAGGTCAGGGTCTTGTCCGTGGCGCGTTCGAAGGATTCTTTTAAGGTTTTGCCTTCCCGCGCATTGCGGAAAAATTCGGTGGTGAAGGCTTCGCCGTCCCGCACCAAGCCCAGTTTTTCCAGCACGCCGCGATGGGACACTTCATTTTTCGAGGTGCTGGTAATCACCACGCGATTCGCCCCAGAGACCGCCTCGACGAAGCTTCCCGAATAACACGAACCCATAACAAGCGCCACCTTCTGGTTGCGCGACGCCGTGTTCAGGCTGGCTTGCAGGAAGTTCAAATACCCCGCCAATTCCGACGGCGTGATGTACCGGGTCTCATTGTAACTGCCGGAATATACATAGAATTTACTCGGGCCGCCATGATCGATCAGCACGATATACAAGGGGGCGGGGGAGGTGTTCATTTGCGTTACGGCCCAATTCTGTATGGCCCCCGTCACATCCGCCTGGGACGGCGTGCGATCATCCACAAAAATATCCGCCGCCGGTTGCGCCGGGCCTTCGCGGAGGTAGTAAATGTCTTCGTGGGCAAAACCCCGGTCGCGGAATGCACGATAGACATAATCGCCGGTTTTGCGATGTTCGTCCATTCCTTCGCCGGTGGCGTCCAATTTTCCCACCACAACGATGGCGTAGCCGGCCTTGTCTTTGACCGTCAAGCGCACGGATTCGGGCTTGTCGTAACCTTCCGACGTGGTGGCCAGCAGATTTTGACTGCCCTCAAATTCCACCAGGAACTGCCACGTGCCCGGACTGCTAAAAGTGATGCCTGCCGCTGTGAATGCTGAGGCGGGAAACACAACCTTGCCGCCCGCGCCGGTGGTTCCCGCCACGGGCCCCGCGGAAGAGGCATCGGGTTTCTTCATCCACAAATTCACCGTTTGCCCTGTCACCAAAGTCTGCAATTGTGCAGGAAGCGGCCCGCTCAATACCGCCTCCGCTTGCAGGTCGGAAAACCCCATCGGGACCGAGGAGGCATTAAGGCTCAGGGTAAGTGTGGGCTGGGCCTTCTTCACGGCAAAGGGTGCCCAATTGCTTATCGCGTTTTGGTAATACACATCGCCCGGCCAGGACGCCTGAATCAGCCAGGGGGAGCGTCCCTCGGAGGCTTCCGTGGGATAAAACAGGCGTGAATATGCGGTTCCGCCGATGGCTACTGCTTCCGGGAAATCGGTGGCATGTACCCCGGAGGGCGAGTTCGTGGTAAAGCTGACAATGGTTCCAACGGGGCTTTTTCCCACAATACTGCCCGAAACCGTCAAGGTCTGCCCCAAGGTGATTTCCGAGGCGCTCAGGATACAGGAGATCGAAGAGGGTTCAAGGGTAATTTCTCCGTCCTGAATAATAGTGCATTCCGGCGAGGTGGCGGGAGTGCCATCATCCGCCCCATCGTTCGGAGTCACTACGCAATACCACAAATCACCCACGGTAGTGTCGTCCGCGAACACCCGGCTGCGTGTCGTCTGGTTAAACGCGCTGGTGAATGTGCTGTACGACCCGCCCGAAGGCTTGCGCCACCATGCAAATGCATACGTAACGGGGTCTCCATCCGCATCCTGGCTGGCGGTCTGAATGGAGCATTCCAGGGTGGTGCTGTCATTCAATTGTGCGGGAAATGTGAGTACGGGTGCGCCCGGCGGGGTGTTTACAATCGTCACCGAATCCTCGCCCGGATCGGAATAGTCGCCGCCGTAGTATCCTCGCACGATGCAGGTCCAGGTATCCCCACGGCTCGTTTCAGAGGCATTTAATGTGTCCACAAGACCAGATTGCGGGCCATGTACAATCGGGGTTCCACCATTGCTCCAGGAGAATTCATACTGCACGGAATACGGCGCGCTGGGGGTTGTCACTGTACATACAAGATCATCCGAACTTGTCGGAAAATCCGGAGTGATTTCTACCACAGGCGCTGTCATTGGCCCCGCTTCGGATGAACGGGTAATTCTGAAACCTATGAAGTAACGATGATCGCCAGGTGTTGTGTGGTTTCGAAAAGCGGAACGGCACGAGTCCCAACTACTAGGCCAACTTCCACCACGCATGGTACGATCTGATCCGAATCCAGGCCCAATGGGATCGATTTGACTGCCTGTTCCATAACTATCATACCAGTCATGACACCATTCATTGACGCCTCCACTCATATCGTAACAACCCGCTGGACTGAAACTGTCAACAGTCGTAATACTGCCGTTTGGACTAATATTCACTCCATTAAACCACCCCGCCGGGGAAGTATATGGTTCGGATACCATGCCCATGGGATTAACGTGATTTGGATTGGCATCGTAATAGTTACAGCGGGCCTTACCCGTGAGTGTGTCGCTTTGGAATCCATAAATCCAATGTGTCGATCCCGAGGTATTCCAACCGGCGGCATATTCCCATTCGGCTTCTGTTGGTAATCGATAACCTCCAGATGCAACTGAAAGCGCCCATGTGGTTAGGGTGTAGCAAGGGGTTAACCCCTCCATTTCACTCAACCAGTTACAGAAACATACTGCTCCAAACCAAGAAACCCAGACCACAGGATGATTCACCATCGAGTATCCATCGCGTGTTTTTGGCGCGAATGTGCCATTCACGAATTGTACATCGCTTGTGCTTTCCGACACCGCTGCAACCAGTTGCAGACTCCCTTCATCGACATATACATCGCCGCTGGTATAGGCCGCGCCCGTTGAATTCTTGAGATACCCCCGCGCATTGGCCCAATTAAGGACTGTGGCGAACTGGCCGTTGGTGATCTCGAACTTGCCAATTTTATAGGGACTCAGCGTCACCTCATGACGCGGCAATTCGTCCGCTCCACCATAGGCGCCATCGTCCCCATCATCCCGCCGGCCCATCGTGAAGGTTCCCCCAGCCACATCCACCATCGGTATGTGAATAGGCGACCGCGCTACGCGGAAACCCGTGTAATTATCGCGGTAGTTCTGTGGCAACCCGCCGGGGCGGTAGGCTGTACGGCTATTGCTTTTAGCGTTTCCCCAAGACCCGCCGCGCATTTCCCTTCCTGTACCCGAGACCGGCCCTGTGGGGTCCGTCATGGACCCGCCGCTGTAATACGTGTCAAGGTGTTTATCGTGACACCATTCCCACACATTCCCTGACATGTCATAACATCCTGCTGGCGAAGGTGAATCCACCGTTGCGATACTTCCATTGGGACTGACATGAACACCATCAAACCAACCAGCGGGGGAGGTGTAGGGGAGTTCGGTGAGACCAAGAGGATTTACACCCGAAGGACTCCCATCCCCATAACTACAATGGGCTTTGCCTGTTAGGGTATCCGTCATCATCCCGTAGATCCAGTGCTTACCGGCATCGGAATCCCATGCGGCCGCCCGTTCCCATTCCGCCTCTGTTGGCAACCGGTATCCATCAGGGTAGGGAGTAATGATCTCCCATGTTTTTAGATCATAACAGGGTGTCAGCCCCTGGGCCTCGCTTAACCAGTTGCAAAACGCCACGGCGCCATGCCAGGTCACCGTAGTGACAGGATGGTGCTCCATGGAGTAGGTATCGCGGGTTTTCCATCCGAATGCGCCGTTTGTATAGGTGATCGGGCAATAAGCATGAGTTAAAAATAGGATTTGCTGCCGGTCACCTTCATCCACATACACATCACCACTGGAATAGTAGCTGCCATCCGAGTTTTTCAAGTACCCGTGCCCTTTGGCCCAGTTCAGCACCGCCGCAAACTGCCCGTTCGTCACTTCAAACTTACCAATGTTATAGGCGCTCAAGGTCACCTCATGCCGTGGCAACTCTGTGGTCTGGCCATAGGTCCCATCATCCCCATCATCCCGCCGCCCCATCGTGAAGGTGCCGGAGGAGACGGGAACATTAGGCATCAAGTCCAATGTAGTGACGAAAATGTCATAATCTGTACCCGTAATTCCACCAAGGTTTTCATTGGCGGAGTAAATCGCAACCCAGTGCCCCCGGGCATCTGAAGCGATGGAAGCGGTACGATACGGTCCCGTTACCGCATCCTGATTGAGAGATTGGGCCAAGTACCATGTCGTCCCGCCGTCTTCAGAACGCGACCAATGCAGATCGGCATTCTCATGATTCCATACAACGACATAGTTGCCGGCCTCATCATAATCGATGGACAAAGGATAATAGTCATCGGTATCTATTGAATCTCTCTGATTAAGCTGTTTAGGAGTACTCCATGTGATCCCATTGTCCAGGGATTGAGCCATAGCCACATCAATGTTCGCATTCCAACGTTGGCTACTCGACCATAGGACGAACCAACGGCCATTACCATCGGTCACAATATTTTGCTGGCTGCCAAATCTATCATAGGCTATATCCGTTGCGCCATCGGTATTGACATGCCCCGGTGCGGACCACGTTATTCCATTGTCAACTGACCGCGATGACAGGACATCGTAGTCACTTCCGGCTATTCCCTCTGGACTGTTAGGGGTTGTCCAAACAACAACCCAAGTCCCTTTTCTATCCGTTGTGATACTGGGAGGATCATCCTCCTCGGTATCCGTTGATGCCCAAGGACAGAGCGCGGCTGGGCTGGACCATGTACTGCCATTGTCATCGGATCGTGAATACGCGATATCCGTATCCGTCCCCCAGCGGCGGCAATGAAACACAACAACCCAACGCCCATTGCCATTTGTGGAGATTTGTGCACTTCCATCATACATGCCACCTGTGGTAATCGCTGATTTGGTACTCCATGTCGCCCCATTGTCAGTCGATCGTGAAAAAATCACGCCATTATTCCCGTCAGGGACTGCTATCCACCCGCTCCAAACAACAATCCATGTTCCTTTTCCATCTGTGGCAATCTTCGGATCTCTATGATCCCGATAGTCTGTAGGAGTTCCTCCCGCATTGATAAGAACGGGCGTTGACCATGTATTTCCGCCATCGCTCGAACGAGCCGCTAAAATGTTATGTTGTGTGTAGCCATTACTGTCGTAGAAATCATCAGCACAAGCCCAAACAGCCACCCAGTTGCCGTTGTGGTCGCTTTCAATATCGACCTCACGGTCCATAATATCTGAAGCGTCCAAAGCCGCGCGCGCATTTAGTGATCTCTGATGCGACCATTCAAGGCTTGACGACGCAAACTCATATGCGCCCATATCGGGTCCGCCGCCCCACGTGCGGAGCGTGCCTTCGATGTCTGTGAGAGGTGCGCCGGTGGCGGTGCCAGTATCGATACACGGCGACCCGGCGCACAAGCGGAGATCTGTCGTGCTCGCAAAACGCGGATTCTCATTTTTGTTGCCCGTGCCGGTGTATCCGCCTTGCACATCGGAGTAGGTGATTGCCGTACTGCCGCCGGTATCGACGATCTCTGGAGTAAGACTGTTCCAAAGAATACAGTTTGTCGCCGTAGTGTTAGCGGCATTGTGGTTATGTATTGCGCTGCCGTCAACGCTACTGTTGCCGTAAAAAGAGCAGTTCATGATTTGAGGCCAGGCGGCAGGCTGATTGTTAAACAACCCGCCGCCTGAATTTGCAGTGTTATTCAGAAAGACACAGTTCACCAATGCCGGAGAGCAGGCATAGTTATACATGCCACCGCCCACCGCCGCGGCATTACCTTTGAAGCAGCAATTAGTCACGATGCAGGAGGCAAGATTGTTATATATTCCTCCGCCTCTGTCATTTTCTCCGCCACCGTTCGCGTTCCCGCCGGTGACGGTGAATCCGTCAATACCCGAATCCTCCGCTCCGAGGACAACGTGGTAGGCGGCGGAACCCGCACGGGCAGTACTGCCGTCGATAATGGTGGTATGGGCACTCAAATCCCGCTCCGAGCGTTGCGTTTCGTTACCGGCAAATCCGCCATAGAGCGAAACGGTTGATTTAAGTTCAAGTGCGCCGCTCGCATGCGGACGCGTTTCGCTGTAGGTTCCTTCCGCGACCCAGACCTCGCCGCCCCCGGCCGCGGAGGCGGCATTGACCGCCGGTTGGATCGTTTTGAAGGCGGTTGCCCACGATGTGCCGTCTTCCGTGCCGGTGTTGTCCTTGTCCACGTACCAAGTGGCGGCATTGGCATTCACACCGAGAAAAGCCGCCAACAGCAGAATAGCACCCGTGGCTAAATTACGTGCAAGCGTTAACATACCCTTATCCTTTAATCGTTGTCGTTGGTTTTGGGCTGCATCCCATAACCAAAGACTACTTTTATTCATTGCATACCGTCCTATCGTCTTCCCCCGCCCTCCGAGCTATGGAGGACAAGTTGCGGGAATGACGGAAATTTCGCAAACTCATGCAAATGAGCAAGACAGCAAGAATGATCCACACGGGCGGTCCCAGCGGCATGGGATGTTCCCTGACAATTCGCACCAGCATGGATTCATAGACGACGGGCAACGCGCCGTCATTCAGTTCAGCACTGAAAATTTCGATGTAGGTGGTTTCGTCGAGAGGCGCGTCCTCGCGCACACGAAATCGCAAATAGATCACGGTGGCCGAGCCGGAAAATGGCTGGGTGCTATATGCGCCGACGGTGATGCGTCCATTGATGGCGGCATTGACCGTGGGCGCGCCCCAGCCCGCAGGCAAGGCGCCGGGGGTGGTTCCGAGGAAATCCAGGAGGTTGGGCGCGTAGGAAAGGGAGAACACCAATCCGAGCACGCCCCCGGCATCACGTAATTCTATTGGCAGGGTGAATTCATCGCCGGGCAGGAGGTCCAGGGATACCGGCATCCCCAACACCGCAATGTCCGCCACGGTCACCGTGCCGTTCTGGGCTGTGGCGACGATAGCCCCGTCGTTGAGTTCCACCTTTCGGAAAAATACCGTGGAAACGGCGCCCAACAGTGCGGTGGATTTTACCCGGAATTGAATCTGTACAAGGCTGCCCGCGCCCGCGATGGGAACGGTACTGTAACTTGCCACGCTGCATCGTCCGGCACTGGAATTGAGGATCGGGGCGGGCCAACTGGCCGTGAGCAGGCCGTTCTGGGCGTTTATCACCTCAAAATCAGTGGAATACCCCAGTTCAAAGTAATACCCGAGCACCCCGGATACGGCGGTAACGGTGATGGGCAGGGTAAACGTCTCTCCCGGCGCCGCCACGATGGAATCCGGTACACTCACACTGACGGTTGCTCCGGCCAATGAAGCAACCACCCACATGCCTAATGCCAACAACCCACTTGCCCGCACTACCCAGCCCTTTCATACCCAACTACTGTCTCTACCGTCTGAAGTTCCCTATCTTTGTCCCGAACGGCAACATACCTGTATTGAGGAAGGATTCTTGCCATTTCTAAGAACCTCCGAAGGCTCCACAACACCTTCCTCACCGGTCAAGACCAACTATACACCGAGGGCATGACAAATGCAAATGAACTAGAGGCTGGGGGCTAGAGAGTCGAGGCTAGAGGCCTGAGCGCTGACGGCTGTAGAAAAGACACAAATTGCACTGATATGCATGGATTTTCGGAGGCAAACGGAAACACCAAACCACCCGGCGGGCGCGCCGCGCTATCGCATGGGCGAAACTTCCCGCCGGGGCGTAGGCGTTTATGAAAATATCAGGCCTCTTTATTGGCCTTCGAATTCGCGATGGCAGTCGAAATAGAGGTGATGATGGGCCCGATAGCTTCGAGCAGGGCGGTAATTATGCTGAGGGTGTCGCCCCCTGTATCAAACCACGATGCGGCCTTTGAGACGGGTTTGATGTGTTTCATCGAATGTTCTCCTTGGTTTCCGATGTCTTCAGGTCGTTATCCATGCCAACCATGTATACCACACCATACCCCACTCGTTACCGTGGAAACAAGTATTTTTCCGCGCCCCACGCCTTCGCGCCCTCAATTATCCGCCATTCGAGTATGTCCTGAATGACACGTGCGTTAACAACGAATCCAAAACCAAGCGAAAAACCCGGGACTGACGCAAGCGGGACCGCCCCTGTGCAAAACCTGTATCCGGCAACGTATTTCAAACATGGGCGGGTGAGACGGGGCTGTCCCTGCTTTTTCGCGTACTTCAGTACCACACGCGTATCTACGTGCCATTCGGGGCTGTCCTGGCGTATCGCGTATCAGGACGTGCCGAGCAGTTCCCGTATCACAGGTTCCATGCATTGTTCCGCCACTTGATGCCCAAAGGAGGTAAGGTGCACGACATCCCAGAAGAGGAAGCCGTCATCCCGGCGTTGATGGAGGCATTCATAGCCGTTGAACAGGGGCACCTTGAGTTCCTGCGCCACCTGGGTCATGATGGCATAATTGGGCGAGCCGTTGGGCGCGGTCTCGTCGGACAGGGCTTCCAGCACAAAGAGGGTTTTGATGCCCGCTTCCTGATTCAGGGCGGCGATGCGCCGGAGATTGTCCGCGAAGGTTTCGGGATTTCTGTCGTTGCATCCCAAATTAACCACCACGAGTTCCGGCGCGTAATTTTTCCAGCCCTGTTCATATCCATACAGCAATTCCGTCGAGGTGGCCCCGGGAATGGCGGCCTTCAGGCATTCAAAATGCTTTCCGCCCGCCGCGGTCTGATTCAACCGGGCTTCCAGCAGGCTGACGAAGCACTCTTCAGGCTCCTGTGCGCCGCAGCCAAACGTTTGAGACGAGCCGAGAAACAGGATTCTCCGGATACCCTCGGGGTTGCCGGGGAGATAGGTCTTGCTCAATTCCTGGTTTGTCTGCACCAGCCTTTTTTCCAGGAGGTGTTTCTCTTTTTTCAACAACAGCCCCCGGAGCACCGGATAGCGGGTGTTGTTGACGTGGGTGATGAAGAAATTCGCGGCAAAAACGCCGGAAATAACACACAGATTCACGGCGATGAGGGAAGACACTACTGCGGACCGATTTCGATGCCACAGGAACAAGATTCCGAATAGAATCCCTTGGACCAGCAAGGCAAGGAGGGCTGTTTTCACGAAGGAACCTGTGGAAAGGTTGAGATTTCGAAAGTTTTCCCGGTAATAGCGGCCGGTTTGCTTATCGCGGATCACCACATTGTCAATCCACGCGGTTTGGCTTCCGCCGCGAAATCCTATCCATTGCGAAGGCTTCAAGGGACAGGAAAAATCGCCGAGGGATGCGCCGTCGAGGGTGACATGGACTCCTTGGGGATTGAAACGCACACAGGCATGATGTTTTACGCCGGACGGCACACGCAACGGCTCCGAGGGTTCCTTGGCGAGGAACTTGCCGCCGAGGTCACAAAAGAGAAATGCCCCCGGGCGGCTGGGAGCCGCTGAAAAACGAATGCCATGGAAATTGGTATAATCTTTGTTAAAGACAAACACCAGATAGGCCTCTGGCCCAAGGAAAAAATCGAAGGACACCTCCCGCGGCTCAAGCTTGTTCCGATAGAGCACTTCCTGATACCCATGCCATGCATGGAGATTCAAACGGTTCCCGGCGAGCGCTTGTGTTCCATTAAGATAGGGCATCACGTCCATCAGTTCAGTGGCGAGTCGCTTTTTCCAGACAATCCAACGGCGGTTGTTCAGCAGGGTATTGTCCTGACAATGCTGGAGGATTTCGATGCCCATCACCGCCACGAGAAAGGTAAGCATAAAAACGCCCCACCGGAGTCCCGCGGCTCTTGTCGGAAAACGCATCCTGCGGATCACGATAAGCCTTTCCGGACTCAGGCGTTGCCGCGTGTTTTAATGAGATTCAGGGCGCTGCCCGCGCGGTACCACTCGATTTGCGTTTCATTGTAGCTGTGATTCACTGGAAACCGTTCCACGGAACCGTCCGCATGATGCACTACCAACGTAAGAGGTCTGCCGGGAGTAAAAGTATCCAACCCCGTAATATCCACCACGTCGTCTTCCTGGAGTTTGTCATAATCGGCGGGATCGGAAAAGGTCAACGCCAGCATGCCCTGTTTTTTAAGGTTGGTTTCGTGAATCCGTGCGAAACTGCGCACCAAAATGGCGCGGACGCCCAGGAAACGCGGTTCCATGGCGGCATGTTCGCGCGACGAGCCTTCACCGTAGTTTTCATCGCCCACCACAATGGAACCGATGCCGCTGGCTTTATAGGCGCGCTGGACGGCGGGAACCTCGCCATATTCGCCGGTGAGTTGATTCTTCACCTTGTTGGCTTCGTTATTGAAGGCATTGATGGCGCCGATGAAGCAGTTGTTCGAGATGTTGTCGAGATGCCCCCGGAAACGCAGCCAAGGGCCCGCCATGGAAATATGGTCCGTGGTGCATTTCCCTTTGGCTTTGAGCAGGAGGCGCAACCCTGTTAAATCGCCGCGATTGGGGGTAAACGGGTCCAGTAATTGCAGACGCTGTGAGTCCGGCTTTACCACCACCTGAACGGACGCACTGTCTTTCGCGGGAGCGGCATAACCGGGGTTTCCACAGACAAAACCCTGGGAAGGAAGCTCATCGCCCGCTGGCGGATCGAGCCGGACGGCTTTGCCCTCTTCATTCACCAGCGTATCCGTGAGGGGATTGAAATCGAGCGAACCCGAAAGGGCAAGGGCCGTGACCATTTCAGGCGAGGCGACAAACGCATGCGTCTTGGGATTGCCGTCGTTGCGTTTGGCAAAATTACGGTTGAACGACGTTACGATGGTGTTGGGTTCGTCATTCGCGCCCGAACGATGCCGCGCCCACTGGCCGATGCAGGGGCCGCAGGCGTTGGCCAGCACCACGCCGCCCATGGCCTCGAAGTCCTTGAGCAGGCCGTCACGTTCGATAGTCTCGCGCACCTGTTCCGAACCCGGTGTGACGGTGAATTCCGCCTTGGCCTTGAGGTTTTTCGCGCGGGCCTGCCGCGCAATGGATGCGGCGCGGGCCATGTCTTCATAGGACGAGTTGGTGCACGAGCCGATCAGGCACACCTCGATTTTTTTAGGCCAGTTGTTTTTCGCCGCGTCCTCTTTCAGTTGGGAGATGGGCGTGGCGAGGTCGGGCGTGAAGGGACCGTTTAGATGGGGTTCCAGCGTGGAGAGATCAATTTCGAATACCTGATCGAAGAATTTCTCGGGATGGGTATATACCTCGGGGTCCGGGCGCAAATGTTCCCGGAGGGCCTGGGCGGCTTCGGCCACTTCTTTTCGTCCCGTAACTTCAAGATACCGCACCATGGAATCATCAAAGGCAAAGATAGAGGTGGTGGCCCCCACTTCCGCGCCCATGTTACAGATGGTGCCCTTACCGGTGCAAGAAAGACTGTCCGCGCCCTCGCCGAAATATTCAATGACCGCGCCCGTCCCGCCTTTGACCGTGAGAAGCCCGGCCACTTTCAGAATAACGTCTTTGGGGGAGGTCCAGCCGTTCAAGCGGCCTTTCAGGTGAATGCCAATGATTTTGGGGAATTTGAGTTCCCAGGGCATCCCCGCCATGACATCCACGGCATCCGCGCCGCCCACGCCGATGGCGATCATGCCAAGGCCGCCCGCATTGGGGGTGTGCGAATCGGTGCCGATCATCATGCCGCCCGGAAACGCATAATTTTCCAATACTACTTGATGAATAATGCCCGCGCCCGGTTTCCAGAAGCCTATCCCGTATTTATTCGAGACCGAAGCAAGGAATTCGTACACTTCCTGATTGCTGGTCAGTGCAGCCTGCAAATCGGCGGCGGCCCCGGCCTTGGCCTGGATGAGATGATCGCAATGCACCGTCGTGGGGACGGCGGTGGCGGCCCTGCCCGCCTGCATGAATTGCAACAGCGCCATCTGCGCCGTGGCGTCCTGCATCGCCACGCGGTCCGGCGCGAAATCCACATAATCCCGCCCCCGTTGGTATACCGGTCCGGCGGCATCCTTCCATACATGGGCATGGAGAATTTTTTCGGTCAAGGTTAACGGGCGGCCCAGCGTTTTTCGCGCGGACTCCACGGCGCCCGGAATTTTGGCATAGGTCCGTTGAATCATATCCAAATCGAATATCATGAATCTCTCCTCACACGTACCGTGCGTTATGCACATCCTGAATGTTTACAATACCTAAAAAGCGAAAACATCCGCAAGAGAACGGCCCCGCCAAAGAATTATGGAAAATTCAACGCGAGGGGTATTGGGTGCGCCCATTCTTGCGGATGTGAATGCGGATGGATTCAGCGAACTGATGGTGCCTGGTTCCGCCGGATTTCTGCATGTTTTTGGAACTTTTCCACAGTAAGTGGTATACTATTCCTATCGCCGCTCACAGGCAGTACGGAGTTGAGTGTCATCATGGAAGTGCCAAGAACCCCTCTTAAAATCATCGTTCTGGGTCTATGTCTTTTTGCATTGAGCGCCTGCAATCAAACCCCGCGCATTCTCATCGTGGGGGACAGTTGGGCGTTTCTGATGGGGTATCAGAACTCACTCGGGAAGGCCCTGACGAAGCATGGGTACGTGCTCTACCGCGACCAATTCACTATGGTGAAGCCCACCGCCTTTCCTGGCACCACCACCGAGGATTTTGTTAAAAACCGCCTGAATCTGATGGAAAACACGCTTGCCGCGCTGCGGGAAACGCCCACGCTGGACATCGTGCACCTGAGCTTGGGCGGCAATGATGCTATTAACAAATGGATGCCATGGTTTGGCCTGCGGCAGGAAGAGGCGTTGTGGGATGAAATCTGTGACAATCTCCGCGTCATTATCGAGCAGATTCTCGCGGTCCGGCCCACTATCCGGGTCGCCGTGTGCGGGTATGATTACATGGACGCCACCGTACAGGGACGTCCCGCCAACGAGCTGAACCAACTGTGTGTCCGATTCGAAAAACGGGTGTTGGAAATGCTCAGTACCATGGACCGGTGTACTTTTATCAACAATTTCGGCCTGATGCAATGCACCTATGGCTATCCCGGACATTTCGACGATATGGGCGAAATATCGGACCAGCCCTCCATTTATGAACCGGGTGAGTTGCCGTGTCCCGGCAATGCGGACTCGGGTTATGAACCGTTCGCGGGAGGCGATATTGCGTATCCCAGCCCTTCCAGTTCTCTGGCAACATGGCTGGACACCAACGGCTATATTCACCTGAACGCCGGGGGCTATGATGTGCTGGGCATGCATTGCGTTGATGTGTGCTATGCGGATTGGCTGGATCATCCTCTTGTGGCGGATGAGTCGCGCTGAGAGACCTTCATCCGGCGGAGGCGGCGATAACTTCGGCGGGTTGCGCCGCGCGTTTGGAGATGCGGCGCAGAAACTGGTGGACGCGTTCAAACACTTCTTCGCGTCCCAGGCCATTGATGATGCCGTGCCGGTTGCGTTCGAGAATGGTGAGTTCTTTGTGGGCGGACGCGATCTTCTCGAAGATTAATTGTGCGCTGGCCGGATTCACCGTGGGGTCTTTGGAACCTTGAACCACCAACGCGGGGACCCGGACTTCGGGAAGCCGTTCATCCATGACGTCCATCACGTTGATGAGTTCACTCACTCCGGTGAGCGGATTGCGGATGTAGTTGATGTGCTTGTTTTCCGGGTCGTTTTCCACGTAGTCCCAGCCTTCGCGGCTGCGCCCGATGCGTTTTAGCAAAGAGTTGAGCGTCACCAGCGTGGGGGCGAGGCGCACGCTGTAATTCTGAAGCTTGAGCGGCGCGCAAATGGAAAAGACCCCCGAAACATGCCGTCCTTTTTGCGCGGCGGCAACAAGCGCCAGGCATCCGCCGGTCGAGAACCCGCCGATAAAAATGTTGTCCGTGAGCGTTTTTATTATGGCATACCCGCGGTTCAGCGACTCATACCAGTCTTTCCAGGAGACCTGGGCCAAATCTTCCGGGGAAGTGCCATGGCCGCGCAACCGCACGGCATACACGGCGAAGCCCTGTTGATAGAGGTATTCGGCCAATGCGCGGACCTCGAGGGGGGCGGCCATGTAGCCATGCGCCAGGACAACCCCGGCGCGTATCCGCATGGGCCGCAGCAAGAACGGCCGGCCCACCTCCGGACCTTTGCTCAATTTGGGATCGTAGAATTTCGCGTAGTCTTCCTCAAAACACCGGAGGTCTTCTTCAAGGAAGAAATCGCGCACCTGCTTGGCCACGAACAGGTGCGGGGTCCGCGCCACCGTTTTGATCAAATTGTGAAGTTGCGTGAGCGGTTCTATCTCGTTGGCGATGACGTCCGTCAACTCACGGGCTCGTTTGGTTTGAAAGGACTCGTCGCCGGAACGGGGCCGGGGTATCTTGACATAATCCGTTCCATTCCTGCGCAATACGCCCTCCTGGAGACACAAGTTCAGGAAATTATCCAATTTGGGGGCATAATCCTCGTAGACCATTTCCCGGAACGTGTTCTGCAAGACGGTGTGCGTTCGATATTCGAATTGCTTGAGTTTTCGCGCGCATAAAAAAACCCGGTCCCGGAAGGAGTGTTCCGTGATATTCCGGGCGGGATAATGGCGCAACAGGCCGGCAAACAGGTGGTCATAATTCACCGTGGTGTTCTGGTAGATGTCCGTCATGTACCGCAGCATGAGTTTTCGCGCGGCTTCATTAAACAGGGACGCGGGGTCCATTTCCAGCGCATGCATGTCATGGAGGCCGCAGGCCATGATCCGGGCGTATTCCGGCGCATTCAAGTACTCAGCCACGTCTATCGGTTCTCCGCAGACAATATCGATGTCGGTGTCTTCCGAAAGAATGGTCCCTTCAACGGAGAGCTCTTCGAGGGCGCGCTTGCTCAAATCCTGGGCGAACCGCGTGGCCATGCGCAGGAGAATGTTTTCGTGGGCGCGCATGGGGTAATAGGTAATGTTCACGGGAATAATGACGGTTCGTTTGCCCAGCACTTCTTCCGCCGCACTCAGGCCAAACATTTCCAGGGCCTGCTGGATACCCTCTTTATCCGGTCGGCCATGGATGCATTGAATTTTATGCCGGTAGAATTCCGTGCGGAGCGCCAATACGGCCGCGCCTTTGTGCGGGGGGCGCCTTTTCCCATTGTTATACACCTCGAACATCCCCTTGTGATCCAGCACCTTCTTGTCCTTGATCATGGCCCCTTCGGGGAAAATAATCCAGGGGTGCAGGCCGCTGAGCAGCGAACGCACAATGATTTTATCGCGGTCGGGGCTCTTCGTGGAGATGGAGCCGGTGGACTCAAGAAATTTCCCGATGCGTCCGGTAAACAACTCGGCGGCGGCAAGGCTCATGACTTCACGCCCGGTATGCTTATAGATGACGTAGGGCAGCAGCAGGGTTTCGATGCGGGTGAAATGATTTACGGTGAAAATAACGGCGGTGTTGGTGTCGATAACCGGAACATTATGCACACGTACATCGGCTTTAATAATCTTCGTGGCGAGATCCATCACCCATTTGGCCAACGATAACGAGGTGGTCGAAGGCATGACTAACTTCGGGGCCTTTCCATGCGTTCATTTCCGGGGACTATGGAGTTTATACTCGGTCTTTGCCGTCTTGACCGCATTATACAACACTAGGCGCCGCAGGTGCTCCTCACTCTCGGTATCGATTTTGGTGAACTCGATGGCCACCCCGTCCTCACAGATGCGGGCCACCAAACCTTCCGTATTTATGCAAAAGACATCGTCGCCCGTTTTAATGGAAAGATGGACGCGCACTTGGTTGCCCACCGGCAGGGAACGCCATGTCGAGAACAGCACCCCTTTCATGCTCACGTCTTTGGCGGCCCCTTCCAGTAACACTCCGCTGGGCAAACGGACCTCCATGTCGGCGGTAACTGGACTTCGTGTGGACTCACGTGCTTCGGTTTTGGTCGTCATAGCATGCTTCTCCCTGCGGGTTGCGCCTTGCCCGTTGACCCGGCACCGTGCCATTATGTTCCAAAGGCCCGTATGAATAGAATATCATAAATTTCGTCTTTTGACTAGGCCCCAACACGAAATGGCCTGGAGAAGTTGGCGGATACCAAGAATTGTGCTAGAATGCGCCGTATTCGGAACTCAGGCTGTCGTTAGGAGATACTTAATGCCTACGTATGATTATCACGCTATTCGGGCGGACGCGGACGCGGAAAAATCCTTCGTGGGTGGTGTGGTGATTGCGCGAGACCGTCATGATGCCAAAGCCAAGCTCAGGGAACACGGCCTAAAAGCCACCATGTTGAAACAAGCCCATGGGGTAATGGCGGTCATCAAATGGCTGGATGCGGATATCCGCTGATACCCTTTGGGGACGCAGCAAGGGGGTAAAGTTAAGGAAAAGCCGTTATAGCTTTGCTTTCAGCAGGATGCACCGCATGCCCTTGAAGGGCGCTCCGCCGTTGTGGAAGGTCATTCCCCCATAGGTGTAATTGCTCATGGGCACATGCGTGTGGCCGAAATAGACGTGTTTGACGCCGTCGTCATAGCCATGCCCAATATCCTCCAGATAGGCGGATACACGTTTGGCGGTGCGCCGCCGGGGATAGGCCAGCCGGGATACCGTCACATGCGCGCCCGTTTTCAGGACCGCATCATAAACCCGGTTTCGCAAGGAGCCGCGTTTCTTGTGCCGGAACAGCCTGCGTTCCCGGTACCGCGCCAATTCCTCCTGGGTCATCTTGCGCATCGCCACATCGCCATGAAGGAAAAGCGTGCTCCCCACCCGCAGGTAGTAGGGGTGCCACGACAGATTCGGGGTTTTACGGACCAGTTTTTCCAAGGCATCCACAAACACCTTGGCATGGTCATGATTGCCCAGATTGATATGGAAATGGCATTTGGGACAGCGTTTGGACAATTCCCGTAAAAACGCAATGGCCCGCTCGACCGTGGTTTCCACGCTGTCGAGCGAGGTCCATTTGAAGTCGAACGTATCGCCGTTGAAGACAAACAAATCCGCCGTCTTCGCCACATCATGGATGGTCTCCAGCAACTCGTGCCATTGAGAACGGCGGCAAAACATATGCAGATCGGACACCACGTAGGCCGATTTCATAGCGGAAAGAACCTTCCTTAAGAAAATAGAGACTTACTCGGATGTATTATAATCATACCACATTTTGAACAGGAAAAGAATCATCTCGTCCTATGAGAGCGAAAAATAGCCTTCTTCTCAAACAGGCACCGAACCCCATACTGCAATCTGCCAACTTCCATCATCTCAAAGAAATTCATGCCGCCATCGGTCTCATTAGTCCCATTCGTCTTTGGGGTGTCTTGCTGAAAGCTGACCGCTGATAGCTGAAAACCCTGATTTCTTTGGTTGCGGCTACGCCGCGCTGGGTCAATGGCCGGTATTTCGCCCCGGATATGTTTCGTGCCGCCCGGAGCCGCACTTTTCGCAATTCAAACGCTTGACTTAATCAAACATTTGAGTTAAACTACCGGAAATGGAAAGGATGAAGCATGGCTTCCGAAAACATGGACACCAAGCAGGCGTTGATTGAGGCGGCGGGGGAGTTATTTGCGGATTATGGGTTTGCCCGGACCACGATCCGGGATATCGCGCAGAAAGCCGGGGCGAATATCGCGGCCATTCATTATCATTTTGGCGGCAAAGAGAATTTGTATACGGAGGTATTGCGTCATATCCTGTTGCAAAGCGAGGTATGCACCGCCCGTCAGCTTTTGGCGGAGGGAGAATGCTTCAAGACCCCGGAAGGGATGGCGGCGGCGGTCTGCAAGTTGATACACGATCATTTCGAGGCCTTTTTCCCCTTGAATGAACCGGAATGGTGGACGCGCTTGGTGATGCGGAGCCTGTTGGAACCCACCCCGCAGTTGGAAGAGGTGTTACGGCAGGTGTTGTTGCCCGAGCATGCCGCCAAAGTGGAAATACTCCGGCGCTTTAATCCCTCCATGAGCGAAAAAGACGCACAGATGTGGGCGTTGTCGCTGGACAGCCAGATTGTCATTTATATATTTGCCAAATATCCGATTTTAATGGCGTTGGAAATGGAACAATACAGCCGGGATTTTCTGCTCGATGCCGAACAGCAGGCCTGCCGGGTGATGTTGGGGGCTTTGGGGCTGCCCCTGCCGGGCTAAGGAGTAGTTATGCGCGCAAACAAGAAATGCATCATGATATTGTTGGTGTTGGGGTTGCTGGCGGGGTGCTCGACCGGGAAATGGGAACGCCTGCGCCGGGAACACGCGGAGTCTTTTCAGCGGGATATTGCGGCACTGACCGGGAAAGCATTGGCCGGACGTGACACGTTGCATCTTCAAGAGTGCATTGATATCGCGCTGGCCAACAACCTTTCCGTGAAGCAGGCGGAAATCCGGCGGAAAATGGCCAAGTTGGAACGGCAAGCCGCGTTCGCGAACTTTCTTCCCACGATTCAATTCGATCTCAACTATACCTCCCTGGACCGGGCCCCCAAAAGCGTGATGTTCGGGTTGTTGGCCGCGCAGGTCCAGGACCGCGAAGTGCTTACCACGGAGTGGAACGCGCAAATGCCGATTTTTATCCCGGCCACGTGGCTCGTGTATGACATGCGGCGGCGGGGAGTGGAAATCGCGGACCTCGTGCGGGAGTACACCCGCCAGCAGATTGTTTTGCAGATCACGGCGGGCTTTTTCCACTGCAATGTAATCGAACATTCCCGGGAGGTATTGGAGAGCCAATTGGCCGCCGCAGAGCAATTGTGTGCTGAAACGCGCTCCCTGGCCGGCGAAGGCTTGATCATGCCGTGGCAGGCGGAGCAGGCGGAGTTGCTGGCATTGTCCCGGCGCACCTCCCTGAAACAAACGGACCGAGCGCGGGATCAGGCGGTTGCCAATCTGTTGGTGGCCATGGGGCTTTCACCGTTGGCGGCGATGACGCCTTTCCCGGAAACGCCCCTCGAAGCGCCGGCGGGAACTCCCGAAGAATTGATCGTGCAGGCGCTGATCAATCATCCGCAGTTGAAAATTTCCGACAGGGTGATTGCCGTTCGCAAAGATCAGGTGTTGATGGCGGTTGCGGAGTTTCTTCCGCGTCTGGCGGGGTTCGCCGGGCGCAGCCATACCTCGAATAGTTTTATGAAATATCCGGATGTGACCGCATTGGGGCTTGCGGGCATGATGACCATTTTCGACGGGCTTGCCAATGTGCGTGAATATCAATTGGCCCGTCAGCAACGCAAAGAGGCCTATGTCCAACGGGAAGAAGCCTGTTTTTCCCTCATGTTGTCCGTGTTGCAGGCGTGGCGCAACCTGGAAGACGCGCGGGCCGCGCTCACCCTGGCCAAAAAGAATCTTGAAGTGGCTTCCGGACGTGTGAAGCAGATTGAGTCGCAATGGCATGAAGGGCTGGTGCAGGATTCCGCCCGGATGACCCTTGCCGCGGAACGGGACGAAGCGGAGTTCAACGTACTGGCCGCGCAATTCAGCGAACAGGTGCGCATTGCGGTGTTGCGCGATCTTATTTCCGCGCCGGGCCTTGTGGAATCAAAACAGCCGGATACCGCCAACCCATAATTCACACGAACGAGCTTATGCGCCGGAGGAGCCTGTCGGCCCGGAAGGCGTCAAGGAGGTACGATAGGATGAGCAGACGTCACGGTAGTATCAGCATCGGATACGGGCAATGGTGCATGCAGGTGTTGCTGCTGGCCCTTCCGTGCCTTGTATTCATGCCTGGCTGCATGAAGGGTGGTGCCGCCACGGGCGAGGGCAAGCAGGCGTTGGCCAAGACCGTGCCGGTCGTACTGACCCCCGTCCAAAGCCGGACCTTCGAGGATCGGCTGACGGTGCAGGGAAATGTGGAGGCCAAGAACAAGGTGGTCGTTACGCCGCGGATTGGCGGCCCCATCACCGGGTTCTATGTGGATGAAGGCGATAAGGTGGAGGCGGAAAAGACCAAACTGTTCCAAATAGATTCGCTTCGGGTCGGGAAAGCCCTCGAGATCAGCAAGCAGGACCTGGCGCTTGCGGAATGCGGCCGCCGTGAAGCCGGCGCCAATCTCGAACGCATGCAGGCGGATTTTGACAAGGCGGAAATTGACTATAACCGCTTCAAGCGCCTGCGCGGACAAAACGCGGTCACCCCGGACGCCCTGGAACAGCAGGAATCCCGGTATAAACAAACCGCCGCGGGCCTGAAATATGCCAAGACGATGGAGGACGTGGCCAAGGAGCGCGTCGAGCAGGCGAAGGCCGCGTTGAAAATTGCCGAGCGGAATTTTTCCGATTCTCTGATTTTTGCTCCGATCAGCGGGGTCATCAGCCACCGCTTCCAGGAACCGGGTGAATCTGTTGACCCCAACAAGCCCATGGTCCGGATTGTGGACCCTTCCCTGCTCGAGATTTCCGCGTTCCTGCCGGCCCAGCGGTATGACGCGGTGAAACCGTCTGAAACCCAGGCCCGCATTGTGGTCAACGGGATTGACACGGGCACGCACCCCATCGTATACAAAAGCCCCACCATCGAACCCACCCTGCGCACCTTTGAAATCAAATGCGAGATCAACAATCCTCAAGAAGGTGTTGTGCCCGGGGCCATGGCCGATATCCATGTGTTGCTCGAAACACGTACCGGCCTGGGCGTGCCCACGGCCGCCGTGGTGACCCGCGATAATAAAAAGACTGTGTTCGTGGTGGAGAACAACGCCGCGAAAAAAGTGGAGGTGGAGACCGGTCTCGAAACGGAGGGATGGACCGAAATCCGCGCCGGCTTGACGGAAAACACCCCCGTCATCACCATGGGCCAGCATTTGGTGGATAATGGGACCCCGGTGGTTGAGCAAAAGGAGGGCGCATAATGTCTTTGGCCAGTGTATCCGTGCGCCGCCCGGTGGCCATGTGCTGCCTGATCATCGGGCTCTCCCTTCTGGGCGGCAATGCCTACCGGAAAATGGGGTTGGAAAACTTTCCAAAAATTGACATGCCCTATGTCACCGTTTTAACCATTTACCCCGGCGGAAGCCCGCAGGAAATTGAAACGGATATCGCCAAGCGCATCGAAGACGCCGTCTCCACCATTGACGGGCTCAAACATGTCATCTCCGCGTGCATGGAAAACGCGTGCCAAACCGTCCTCGAATTCCAACTCGACGTGGACGTGGACGTGGCCGCCAACGACGTGCGCGAGAAAATTGATCTCATTCTCAATGATTTTCCGGAAGGCACGGAAAAGCCCAAGATTCTGAAATTCAACATCAACAGCATTCCCATCGCCAACCTGGCCCTTACCGGCGATGTTCCCCTGGATGAACTCTATGATTATGCCGATCAGAAGCTTCGGGACCGGTTGACGGTGTTGAAGGGCGTGGCGGACGTCAAGTTGATTGGCGGCGCCAAACGCGAGGTGCACGTCACGCTTGACCGGCAAAAACTCGCCGCGCGCGGGTTGTCAAGCATGGACGTGGTGCAGACCCTCCAGCGCGAGGTTAAAACCATTCCCTCCGGACGGGTTCGCGAAGACGCCACGGAATACTCCGTCAAATTTGACGCGGAATACAAAACCATCCCGGAAATCGGAAATCTTGAACTCAAAGGGAAGGACGGTTCGCGCTGTTACATCCGCGATGTCGGGCGTGTCGGGATGAACACGGAAGAACTCCGTCAGATGTCCTATATTGACGGCAAGCCCGCCGTGGCCATCCAGGTGGTGAAACGGGCCGAAGCCAACGCCGTGAAAGTGGTGGACAGCATCAAGAGCGCCCTGGACAAGCTTCAGGCCAGCCTGCCCGGCGGGATGCGCCTGGTCTGGATATCGGACGACGCCATGTTTATCCGTGCGTCCGTGGACAGCACCATCAGCGACATCTGGCAGGGCATCTTGCTTACCGCCCTGATCCTCTTTCTCTTTTTGTATAACGTGCGCTCCACCCTCATCGTCGCCGTGACCATGCCCGTCACCATTCTTATCGGGCTTTTCTTCATTGGCGCCATGGGCTATACCCTGAACATATCCACCCTCATGGCCACCGGCCTGTCCGTCGGCATCCTGGTCACCAACGCCATCGTCGTGCTCGAAAACATCATCAAGCGCTTCGAGGAAAGCGGCGATGCCAAAGCGGCCGCCAATATCGGCGCTTCCGAGGTCTTCGTTGCCGTGGCCGCCAACGCCATGACCAATCTCGTTGTCTTGTTCCCTGTCGCTTTCATGGGCACTCAGGTCGGCCTCTTTTTTGCCCCTTTTGCCTGGACCATGATCATCATGACCACCGTCTCCCTCTTCATTTCCTTCACCCTGACCCCCATCATGGCTTCGGTCATGCTCAAACCCCGCAAGCCAAGTTCACGATCCCCGCTGGTGCTGGCCGAACGCGCCTTCAATTGGTTCTTTGACAAAGTCTCCGCCGGCTTTGCGCGAAGCCTCCTTTTCTTCGAGCGTCATAAAACCGCCGCCATCCTTATGTTGATCCTCGCGTGTGCCCTGTTCTGGCAATCGCTGACTATCTCGAAAAAAGTCGGTTTTGACTTTTTCCCCGAAGCGGATCAGTCGCTGATTTTCGTTAAACTCGAATTCCCCACCCGCTACAACCTCAATCAAACCATCGGGCGGGTCCATGAAGCCGAAGACAAACTGAAAACCCTCCCGGCCATCGAGCATTTCCTGACCACCGTGGGACGCGTTGACGGGCAGATCGGGCGCGTTTCCGAAGGCGTGTACCTATCGCAAATCCTCATTAAATTCAAGGACAAAACCGAGCGCCCCGAAACGATGAAAGAGTTGTTGGCCGCGGCGCGCGGACGCATGCACGGGTTCCCCGATTGCACCGTGTCCGTCAGCCAGCCGTCCGCCGTCGGCGGGCAAAACATCCCCATCGAACTCGAAATCGCCGGGGAAGACCTGAGCACCCTCGACCGCCTCGCGCTGCGCGTGCGCGATCTCGCTTTGCAGGTGCCCGGCGTGATGGACCCCGACTCCACAGTGCGCTTGGGCAAGCCCGAATTGCGCGTGCTGCCCAACCGCGCCATCCTGGCCGACATGGATGTCCCCGCCCTCGGGGTGGGTCTGGCGCTGCGCGCCAACCTCGAAGGCATCGAAGCCGGCATCTACAAGGAACAAGGCCGCAATTACGACATTGTCGTCAAACTGGACGAGGAAGAGGGCAAGGCCCAGGTGGAACAATTCCTCCTGCCCGCGGCCCCCGGCCACCCCATCACCCTGTCCACCGTCGGCAACGTGGAGGAACATCTGGCGCCGGTTCAAATCCTCCGCAAAGACAAACAGCGCATTTCCAAACTCTATGCGGGATTGGAAATTGGAACCCCCATGGGAAAAGCCGTGGATGGAATCAATGCGTCCATACGAAACAATTGCCCCATGCCGCCGGGGTATTCCTACACCTACTATGGCCAGTATGAACTCATGCAGGAGGCCAACGCCGCCTTCCTGGAAGCCATTGTCGTCGCCATCATCCTCGTCTACCTCGTGCTGGCCGCCATGCTCGAATCTTTCAAGCAGCCGTTTATCATCCTGGTGACCCTGCCCCTCGGATTGATTGGCATATTGTGGGCGCTGGTGATCACCGGCGAATCCATCTCCATGTTCGTCATGCTCGGCATGATCATGCTCATCGGCATCGTCGTGAACAATGCCATCCTCATCATGGACCAGCTCAACCAATACGTCGCCCAGGGCGTGCCCCGCCATCAGGCCATGGTGCGCGCCGCCTCCGAAAAATTCCGCGCCATCGTCATGATCACCCTTGCCGCCATCCTCGGCATGTGGCCCCTGGCCTCGGCCTCCGGCATTGGCAGCGAAATGCGCACCAGCCTCGGTGCCGCCTCCATCGGCGGCATCGGCATCTCCGCCCTCCTCACCCTCGTCATCATCCCCATCCTCTACGACCTCTTCACCCGCCGCCAGAAAAAAGGATGAGGGGGAACAACAGGGGCCGGAGGCTGGAGGGAAGACCGGGTTCCGGGGGCCGGGGGCCGGGAAAGAAACGCGGAACGCGAAGACGAGACCACGAAATACACGAAAGAAACGAAAGGAAGAGTAAGGTCCGTATTGACCGCGCCACGCATGGATTCCATACGTGTTGGGTGGATTACCGGGGAAACCCGTTTGATGTACAGTGGACCCCGAAGAGTCTAATTTGAATAACCATAGGTGGAACCTATGTTCGGTGTCTGTTGAATTACATGGGAAACCCATGCGGTGTGCGGTGGACTCCGTAGGGGTCGAATAACGCTGAGATAGGCAACCTGGCGCATCGGGTCGTTCCCCACCGTCAATTCTTGGGGCCATTCGTGGCAAACTTCAGTATTCGCGCGGCATTTCCTGAACTCTTTGGATTCTTTTCTTCCGCCATGCGCAGGGTCAGCACGTGTTTTCCCGGCGGCAGGTCCTCGGCAAGGATGCGGCACACCGGGCGATGGAACATTTCGCAATAGTGATCGAACAAATCCACCATGGTTGGCTCTTTACCGTCCACGGAACACTCCAGGATACCGGCATCCATGCCCGCAATGGCGGAAATGCCGATAATCGTTCCCTCAAAGGGCAGTTCAAGCGCGGCCCCGGTTTTTTCCGCCGCCAAGACATCCACCGCCCCGCCATAATTGCACTTTTTTTCAGTCTCCCATCGCGGGACCCGGCTCCAATCCTTGAACACCTTGGCTTGGTCAAGCTCGATAAATCGTCCGTACTCATAATTCATGCGGTCCAGCGGTTCGGGCAGGGCATAGGCGTTTGGCGCGGCGTTTGGCGCAACATCTTTGGCCCACGCCGCATCCAGGAACATTCCGATGCACTCGGCATAACGCTCGTGTCCGAAGTTGGAAGGGTGGCACGTGTCATGGGAAAATTGTTGCCAGGTGAATTCCCCCGCATCCATCCGGCGCGTCATTTCCGTGGCCATGTTGATAATGGGGAGGGCATAGTGCTCCGCCACCTTGTCATGGCGCACAATAATGTCCGGCATGTTCCCTTTTCGTATCTCCTCCACCTTGTCCGTGTCGGCAAAATACTGCATGAGGATATCAATGGAGGGATTCAACCGCCGGGCATGCCGGATAATGCCCTCGATGGCGCGCGCGCTCCGGTTGTCCGGGGTTTCCGCGCCGGAATCATTCACCGCAAATTCAAGGAACAGCAAATCCACCCGGCCTTTGCTGAACACGTCCTGCTCCAGCCGCAGCGCGCCCAAGGTGGAATTGGTCCCGCCTATCCCGGCATTTATGAAATCAAACTGCGTATCGGGAAATCGTTTCTTAAGCATTTCACAGGTCAGATCACGCCAGCCGGGCTGGGTGGTAATCGAGCCGCCCAGAAACGCCACCCGGCCCGTTTTCTCGCTCACAAAACGCATGCGGCAGTTTTCAAGCCCGCCCCGCAGCATGAAAAAGCCCTTCGATCGGGATACACCACCCGGTTCGTTCTGTGCGAAGGAGGGCTGTCCGGCGACAAGGCACCCCCATAGCAGGAGTACGGCCAATAACGCATTTTTCAAAAATACTCGCGCTTTGATCATGGTTGTCCTTTCTCTTGACTGGGATAGTGTAAGAACTGCATGGCACATAAAGCAATGCCCGGTGTGAAACATCCCCATTTTTGGATATGTTATACTTCGTTTGTTCCGGGAGGAGAACAGACAGTCATGATGGATTGGTTGAAGCGCGGCGATAATGCTCGAACCGGGTGGGCCTTTCCCGTTATCCTTTTTCTTGTCCTGTTGTATGCCTTCGGCGCGGCCCACTGGCTGGCCGTGTGCGCCAATGAATCCTTTACCGGCCTCGCGCATTTTGACACCGGCGACTGGCGGCTCGCCATGCGGTATCAGGACATTATCCGCGAAGCACTGACTGACCTGAAAATGCCGTACTTCATGAGCCTCCCGCACTACACGGACCGCTTTTTCGGCCTGCCGGAAACGCCCCTAATGCCGCAGATGCTTCTCGTGCCCTGGCTGAGCGATCCGGTTTTCAACACGTTTCAACTCCTGTTGCTGTACTCGTGTTGCTTTGCGGGGTTGCTGGTAATTCGGCGGCAGTATCAACTCGGGTATCTCGCGTTCACTTTTCTCTTCTTGCTCTTCAATTTCAACGGATACCTCGTGTCACGCGTGGCCGCAGGACATTTCATGTGGTACGGCTACTTTTTCCTGCCGTGGTTTCTGCTCTTTGTCCTGCGGCTGGCCGAGTGCGAGAACAAGATACTCCCGGTGCTGCTGTCCGCGTTGGTTTTGTTTGTTATCCTGCTTCAGGGCTCCTTCCACCTGTATGTCTGGTGCATCATGTTCCTAATACTTCTGGCTATCATCCAGGTGCGTCTCATCCCGCCGATTATCGCCGTGATTGTGCTGAGCGCTTTCCTGGGCGCATTCCGTCTTCTGCCCGCCGCGGTTTCCCTGGACCCCGCCGCGCTCGAATTCAAATCCGGATACAACTCCCTCTCCTGTTTTTTAGATGCCTTGACCCGCGCGCAACCCATGAAATGGAAAGACGAATTGGGATTTTACGGCGGATTGTACTGGTGGGAGATTGATATTTTTGTTGGGATAAGCGGTGTGGCGCTGCTGGGTTACTTCGGCATTGTCCGAGGGTTTCTTTCCCGAAAAGAACCTGGATATCCCTCCGGATTTACCGCCATGGGCTTGGCCGGCCTCGTGATGGCCATATTCTCCTTCGGCAACATCACCCGCTTGTTCATTTTCCTCCATGTTCCGATGCTGGCGTCCCAGCGGGTGGCCACGCGGTACATGGTGATTCCGTTAACGGTGCTCATAGTGTTGTCGGCCTTGCACATGGAATCGTTCCTCCGATCCCGAAAATCATTTTCCGCCGCCGCTATGGCGATTGGCCTCCTGCTCTTTACCCTGGCATGGCAATTGGTGGATCATTCCCACCTCTGGCGCGTCACCATTGCGGATGAACTCTTCAAGCCCTGGAACTGGTACCCGGAAAGCGTCACGATTATTCCTCCGGACTATACCCAGCCCGGTGCGGGCATCTATGTGGCCATGGTGTGGCTGGGAATACTCATCTCATTCATCAGCCTGTGCTTGGTGTGTGGAGGCGCATTGCGCTGCGCAAAAAAAACCGGCGGAGTCTTGTGATGGGACCATTTCGTAAAAAATTCCTCGCCGATTCCCCGTAGAACCATGTTGGCCGCCAGTTTGGCGGTGGTAACAAATCTACCCCGACAGGATTGAACAATACATATTCAACACAATTCCATCCTTCCCAATCCACCAAGCCCTTCAGGGTAGGCATTCATTCTGACAACGCTTCAAACAGCACAATTTGATGGATAATCTGCGACACTGACCCGTGCCTGTTTCCGGGATTTCGGCTTGGGCCGGATAACAATTTCAACATCGCGCCCTAGTGCGTTTAGAAAACGCAAAAGACGATCCGTGGAAAAACCAGAAAGACGCCCGCAAACAAGCGCTGAAACTTTCGCCTGATCAACTCCGAGCAACTTTGCTGCCTGGATTTGGGTAAGACGCTGTTGTTCAATCGTCTGTTTTATGCGGATGGCAAGATTCGCTTTGGCTAAGGCGACTTCAGGGTCGGGCAACCCAAGGTCGGCATACACATTACCACTCCCCTCAGTGATGATCATTTGTTTCTTCATAGGGTTTATTTTCCTTCGCGCCGCTGCCGGGCAGCATAGTCTTCGGTGGCATACTTGAGCCTCGTTTTAATGAGGTCCAGGTCGTGTTTGGCAGTCGCAATGCCATGTTTTGATTTTTTCTGAAACGCGTGGAGGACGTACACCGCACCCGAAAACCGAACCGTGTACACTGCACGGTAAGTTTCGCCATGGTAATCTTCGACCTTTTCAAGGATACCTGCACTCCTGAAACCTTTAAGCGGCTTCGCATGGTCGTGTTTTTGGCCGGAGCATGCCAGATATAATGCAAAGGCCACTGTTTCACGGACAGTCTCCGGGAAACGATGTATATCCTTCTCTACACTTCCCACATATCGGATCGGTCTGATTCCTGATGGATTATGCATAGGTCATTATGCCACATTTGGCATAAAGAAGCAACAAGATTCTCCCTGAAACATGAGTGCGATTGTATCCTGAAAGGGTTCCATAGAGTGTCTCTATAAAAAACCAGCCATTTTTGAAACCTCTCCCACCTCCCACGCTGGTCTAACGCATGACTGGTTCTGGTATAGTATGGGCCAACCCCTGGAAAGGATTCTAAAACAATGAAACACCTGTTGAAATTCGTCAAACGCGCCCTCTGGGTACTGTTTTTCCTCGTGGTGGCGCTGGTGGCCTTTGGATATTGGTTTTCCCATCCTGGACGCGGCCCCAAACAATCCGTGAACCCCCAGGAAAAAGGCTATCTTGAACTCGTCGCGGGAACCTGGGTCCTGCACCTGAAAGGTTCCCCCTACGAGATGGGCTTTCAGCACGGAGCCCTCGCGCGCGATCAGGTGCGCCGCGCCATGGCACGTGTGGACAAACTCCTCCAGGAAGCCCAAGATGAAGTCGGCCTGCCCCGTTTTTTCTCGGAATTCCTGCTTGGAAGCGAATACCGCCTGTGCCTTCCCTACATCCCCGAACGGTATCAGCGGGAAATGGAAGGACTGGCGGACGGCGCGGGCGTGGACCTCAATAAACTTCGCTGGATGCTCGTGGTGTCGGAGTTAACCGAACGCTATTGCAGCGCCTTCGCGGTATTCGGCAAGGCCACCGGCAATGGGAAACTCTATCACGGACGCAATTTTGATTGGATGATGGAAGCCGGACTGCAAGAAGACGCGGGACTGATCCTCTACGAACCGGACGGCCATATCCCCTTCGCCTCCGCCGGATATTTCGGCACGGTCGGCGTCTTGTCCGGCATGAACATGGAAGGCATTTCCATCAGCCAAATCGGCGCGATCAATACGGATGGTTCCTTCCGGGGCGTGCCGCTGATGGTGATGCTCCGCCGCATTCTGGAAGAGGCCAAGGACCTCGACAAAGCCACGGATATCATCGCAAATTCCAAGCGCACCGTCGGCTACAACTACGTCGTGGCGGACGGAAAGGCGATGGCGGCCCGCGCCTATGAAACCTGTGCGCATCATTGCGCCATCTTCACCGATAACGACCCGAAGGAAACCGTTGAATACGCCCTCCCCATCGAAAACGCCGTCTTCCGCGCCGACGAAGCCATGGACCCAACCGTCCGCAGCACCCAGACCTGTTCCAAAGGATATCCGAACATGCCCTACGGCTCGGAATCCTACGATCACCGCTACAAAGGCATCGCCACCGATATCAAAGCCAATTTCGGCAAGATCGATGAAAAAGTGGCGCTGGAAATCCTTAAAAATGCCGCCATGCGCAACACCAACCTGCACAGCGTGCTCTGCAACTCCACTGACCGCGAAATGTGGGTGGCCCATGCCAAAGGTCAAGAAGACGCTTATAAACAGCCCTACATCCACTACGACCTTAAAAAACTATTCTTGCGTCCGGAGCAACGGAACTGAGACAGCCTCCCATTCCTTCACAGGCGAACATGTTCCAGGCGGAAGTGCCGCCGAGTGCGCCCTGTTTTGCCTGCCCCGGAATCTCCTCGGTTCCCGGCGCATTCGATCACTGCAATTTTCATATTTTGCGCAGTATCGGCGCAAGAACCGAAAACCACTGAAATATATTGCATTCCCGGAAAACTTATGGAAAAATACGGTTGAACCGTGTAAAGAGCAAAAAATTGGCAGAAATATCAAACCTTGGGAGTGGTTGCCATGACAATCCAGAAGCAGGTGTTCATTATATTTTTTGCGGTTTCATTGATGGCAGGCGGGTTGTCCTGGTCCGCCCCAGTGACCTTTAATGATCCTGCGCTGCTCGCGGCGGTTAAAACGCAATGGGAATCGGCGACGGGAGGGACGCTCAGCACCCCGCCCCAAGATACCGAACTGGCCAATCCCTTGTTCACCACGTTGACCGCCAATGGGCTGGGGATCACGGACCTGACCGGGTTACAAGCCTGTACCAGCTTGACGGAACTCAATCTGGGCTGGAACCAGATTACCAGCCTCGCTCCTATCAGTGGGCTCACAAGCCTGCTCCATCTGGACGTGGGGATGGGGGTCGATCTGATGGACAATGATATCGACCCCATGCAAACCGGCACCAATCTGATCACGGACCTATCGCCCTTGGCCGGACTGGTTAATCTGGAATACTTGAGCATAATAGGAAACACGGGGATCACGAGCATCGCCGCCATCAGCACCCTGGACAGCCTGTTCTCGCTCTGGCTGGGCTCCAATCCCATCACCAGCTTTACCCCCCTGTCAGACGTGGCGGACACGCTGGCGCTGCTGGTGTTTATTGACAATGGCGTGAAGAATTCGGATATCCCCATCATTAACGGCTTGGTCAACCTGCAAGGACTTGGTCTTCTTGCGGAAGAAAACCTTACGGACATCAGCGGCTTAACCGGAATCAGCCCCAGTTTCATATTCGCCGTGCTAATGGCCCCCATCACGGATATCAGCGTTGTTTCCAACTACACCAATCTGCAAATGCTGGAAGCGTCGCAGTGTCAATTAACCGTCCTTCCCGACCTGTCCGGGTTAACCGGTTTGCGGGAAGCCGGTTTTTTTGAAAATCAGATTACGGATATTTCCGGGTTGACGGGAAATACGAGTATTGAAGAATTGGACCTGGCGAAGAACCAAATTACGAGTATCAGTGCGCTGCAATCGTGCACAGGCCTGACCCAGATCAGATTGGACGGCAATCAGCTTACGGACATTCAGCCGTTGCTTGATAATGCGAATGCGGCCAATTTTGAATGGATTAGTTTGAAGGATAATCCGTTTGCAGAAGGGACGCCCTTTTGTGATGAAAACCAACTCGACCAGTTGAAAGCCCTGGCGCCTTATGCGGGAATTGAATCCAATGCCGTTTGCGGACCCGCCTTCAATCTCACCCTATCTATAAACGGTACAGGCGAAACGTCTCCGGGACCCGGCGTAACCGCAGTCGCCCAAAATACCTGGACCTATGTGAATGCCTATCCCATTTCCGGCAGCGGCCAGGCCTTTAGCAGTTGGACCGGCGACCTCACAAGCACGCAAATGTACACCCAGTTGTTCATGGACAGCGATAAATCCGTCACGGCAAACTTTGTGCCGGGGAATTGGACACTGACTATTAACGTAACGGGCGGGGGAGACAGCAATACGTGGCCCAATGCGGGAACCTACTCCTACTTGAATGGGCAAACCGCCAATATAAGTTCCAACAATAACTCGTCCTCCTATTTTAACGGATGGTCTGGGGACGCCACCGGGTTTTTGCTCAGCACATCCGTCCTCATGGATGGCAACAAGACGGTGACTGCGGCCTTCGCCAGTTCGGGATATCAATTGACCCTTCATACCCAAGGTAATGGAAATATCATGGGATTCTGGGGGAGCGGACCATTTAACTATGCGGCCGGCGCCAGTTTCGATTTACAGGCCATGGCGTACGATTCCATATATCGTTTTGACCACTGGACCGGGAATCTGCCCGCCGGCGCGGACCCCAATACCCCGGTGCTGCCCATCGTGATGGACCAGAACCGGGACATCACCGCCGTCTTTGTCCAGGATGCAAAAACACTCACGCTTATCATCGAAGGCGGCGGCGTCACTATCCCATCCGGTAGCGCCGCCCCCGGAACACAATATATGTATTCCACGGGACAAACCGCCTGCCTCAATGCCATGTCCTCCGCAGGCGTGGCCTTTGATCACTGGGAAGGGGATATAGGCAGTGCCAGCCCGAATAACCAAAACATTTGTGTAACCATGGACCAGGACCGCACGCTCACCGCTGTTTTTGTGACCGCGAATTGGAATCTTACCCTTCAGGCAAACGGCAACGGCACAACCAATCCCGTTCCCGGCGTGTATGGATATGTGAACGGAGCCTATGCGAATTTCAATTATCAACTTCTCTCCGGCGGCGGGGCCTTTTCAGGTTGGACGGGCGATATTGATTCGGGACAGGCCCAAAATAACTGGGTCAATGTAATCATGGACCGCAACCGGACCGTCACGGCGAATTTTATCCCGGGAGACTGGTTCTTGACGCTCAATACCAGCGGTTCGTTCGGGGGCGGGACGAATCCCAACCCGGGAACGTATGCCTATTTGGACGGGCAAACCGCCACTATCAGCGCATGGTCCAATACGTCCACATATTTTAGTGGATGGACGGGCAGTATCACCGATGACACCCCGAATATCAGCGTTGTCATGGACGGCAATAAAACCGTCACCGCCAATTATGTCAGCAGCGGATATGCCTTGAACGTGAACACACAGGGTCAGGGCAACATCAATCTGAACGGATGGTATTACCTGGCCAGCGGAACACAGCCGGTGTTGAAAGCCAATGTGTGGGGCGGATGGGTGTTCAGCGAATGGACGGGAGACCTGCCCGTGGGCGCCGATGCCCACAACCCGGAATTGCCGGTCTTGATGGACCAGGACCGCTCGATCATCGGCGTGTTCATTCAAGACTCCAAAACCTTGACCGTCATCATTGACGGTCCGGGAAGCACGAGTCCGGCGGGCAGCGCGGCCCCAGGTACTTCCTATGAGTACAATTCCGGTCAAAACGTATGTGTTCAAGCCTTGGGAGTGGCTGAAGGCGCGTTTGAATATTGGTCCGGGGACATTGGCGGTTCCAATCCCACCGGAAATACAGTCTGTGTCAACATGGATCAGGACCGCACCATCACCGCGCATTATACGGCGGCGAACTGGAGCCTGACGCTGGTGGCCTCGGGCAATGGCAGCACCAATCCAGCCCCAGGCACCTATGGCTATCTGAACGGGACTTGGGCATACTTCAGCGTGAATCTTCTTTCCGGCGGTGACGCCTTTTCTCATTGGTCGGGAGACATAGGCGGCACTACTCCCGAGAGTTTCTGGGGTTCAATCACCATGGACCAGAACCGCACCATCACCGCCAACTTCACAGCCGGGGAGTATACCCTCACGCTCGACAAAACAGGGCCGTCCTCGGGCGGCGTATCGCCTCTCCCCGGAACCTATGCCTATCTCAATGGGCAAACCGCTCATTTGGGCGCCTCATCGAATTCCTCCGCGTATTTCGCCGGATGGTCGGGCGATGTAGACAGTGACACCCCCAGTCTCGATGTGGTTATGGAGAGCAACAAGGCCGTCACCGCCAATTTCGCCGATTCCGGCTACCTGCTTAATGTGGGCACGGACGGCCAGGGGTGGGTCAGCCTTCCAAACACTTCGTATTTTGCCGTGGGCACGGAGCCGGTGATAAACGCCCATACTCAAAACGGCTGGGAATTCGACCATTGGTCGGGCGATTTGCCCAATGGCGCGGACCCGAATAACGCGGACCTCCCGGTGCTCATGGACCAAAACCGTACGATTACCGCCCACTTTATTCAAAACCAGCGGACCTTGACCATTATCGTTGTGGGCCAGGGCGCAACCTCTCCCGAAGGCGGGCCGGAACCGGGGATTCAACATGACTATGCGGAGGGTTCCCAAGCCTGGGTGAGCGCCGAAATGGGCGCGGCCGGCTGGGCGTTCAGCGGCTGGTCGGGCGATATCGGTTCCGCCAACCCCTCCAACCGGCATCTCTCCTTGATTATGGATCAGGACCGCACCATCATCGCCACGTATCAAGCCGCGGATTGGACGCTCACCCTGGACTATACCGGCAATGGAAACACCTATCCCGCCCCAGGCAGCTATGGCTTTATGGATGGCGCGGAAGCCGAGGCGGTGGCCAATATTTACAATGGCGGTGATGCCTTCAACCACTGGGAAGGATTGCCTGAAGACATGGATTCCGACGAACCCGGCCATCACTTTGCCATCCACGATAATATGACCCTGACCGCGGTATTCACCCCCGGCGATTACACCCTCACCACTACCGTCGCGGGCGGTGGAACGGCTGAATATCTGTCCCATCCCGCAGGCAGCTACCAATATATGGCGGGACGGGATGCCCGTCTTGAAGTCCGTCCAGGATCCACGGTCTATTGGGGCGGGTATTCCGGCGATGTGAATACCTATGACTTCGCCTGCGCGCTGCCAATGAACGCCAATAAAAACGTTACCATCAACCTGGGAACCTCCGGCTATGAACTGGTGGTGAATCAAATTGGCGGCGGCCTTACGAATCCCTCCGGTACATCGCGATTTGTGGCGGGCGCCACACCCGCCATTCACGCCATAGACCAGGGTTCAAGCCTCTTTGATCATTGGTCGGGTAACCTGCCGGCGGGAGTAAATCCCAATGACCGGGATGCGGTGATCCTCATGGACCAAAACCGGACGATCATCGCGAATTTCCTGGAAGCCGATTGGTATCTCTACCTCCAAGTCCAGGGCAATGGAACCATCGCCCCGGCCCCGGGGTTGTATTGGTATCTGCAGGGCAGCGCCTTTGAAGTGACCGCCACGCCCGGAGCGGACACCATGTTCCTGCGTTGGACCGGTAATATCCCGGAGGGACAAGACCCCGCGTCGCTCACGATTTCCGGAACCATGACCCAAAACCGGGAAATCATCGCCGTGTTTGTGCCGCAAACGGTGGCCGTGCCGGATTTGTCCGGCATGAACCAGGAACAAGCCGAAGCGGTCTTGATGAGTGCGGGTTTGGTGTTGGGCATGGCGACCCAGAACTACAGTTCCACCGTGCCCGCCGGCCAGATCATCAGTCAAAATCCCGCAGCGGGAATCTCGGTGGCGTACGGCAGTGCGGTGTCCGTCATAATCTCCCTGGGTTCGTGCTACACGTCTATTCCGAATGTGGAGGGGCTTACCCAGGCCGCCGCACTAACCGCCCTCGCCGCCGCCAATCTTTCCGCCGGCGCGATCACCTTTGAAGTGAGTGAAACGGTTCCGGAAGGCCAGGTGATCAGCCAGAACCCCGTGTCGGGCCTGGTGGTCGAGTGCGGCACCGCGGTGGCGCTGGTGATTTCCGGCGCGGGACCGGAGGGCGGCGAAGAAGGCGAGGAGGGCGAAGGCGGAACAGAAGGCGGAACAGAAGGCGAAACCGGCTGCCACACCGCGGACCAGGACTGCAACAATCTGGTGAACCTGTCGGAACTGCTGCGCGTGATCCAATTCTTCAATTCTGGCGGATATCACTGCGAAGCCGGCACCGAAGACGGCTATGCACCAGGCCCCGGCGGCCACAACTGTACACCGCATGCCAGCGATTACAATACCCAGGATTGGCTGATCAACCTTTCCGAACTGCTGCGCATCATCCAGTTCTTCAACTCCGGCGGATATCACTACTGCCCGGGCGAAAACACGGAGGACGGATTCTGCCCCGGTTTGTAATTAGATGGGGCGGACGGTTATTTTTTATGGCGTCACGTAGAGACATCGGTTCTTAAAAAACGATCCTAATGGCGCCTACGTAACAATGAATATAAGACGAAGCGAAAAATGGGGACTGACGCAAGCGAGGCCGCCCAAGGGCCAACCCCATGTCCTGCAACGAATCTCAAGGATGGGCGGGCGAGACGTGTCTGTCCCTGTTTTTTCGCGTACCTCAGTGCCGCGCGCTTATCTAAGTGCCATTTACGGCGCCCAGTAATGGAGCGTTGAATGCTGTTTAATTCACTTCATTTCGCCGTCTTCTTCCCGGTGGTGGCGGCCGTTTATTTCGCCTTGCCCTGGCGCTGGCGGTGGGCGGGGCTGCTGGCCGCCAGCTATTACTTTTACATGGTGTGGGAGCCGGGGTACGTGCTGCTGCTCCTATGCTCCACGCTGACCGTGTATGGCACGGCGCTCCTCATGGCGAACACGCCCGGCCAACAAGCCCGCCGGCGCTATTTGCTGCTGAGCCTGGTCATTAACCTTGGTCTGTTGTTTGTCTTCAAGTATTTCAATTTCTTCACGGACACGATGCGCCCCCTTCTGGCCCTGCTCGGGCTTCCGGAACTACTCCCGCACAGCCGCCTGCTGCTTCCCGTCGGGATATCGTTTTATACCTTTCAAGCCCTGGCCTACAGCATCGAGGTGTACCGGGGCCAGCATCCGCCGGAACGGCATCTGGGCCGTTTCGCGCTGTATGTGGCCTTCTTCCCCACCGTGCTTTCGGGCCCCATCGAGCGGCCGCAACGATTACTCCCGCAACTGACGGAACATTCTGCGTTCGACTATGTCCGGGTGACGGACGGCCTGAAACTCATGGTATGGGGCCTGTTTCAAAAGGTGGTGGTGGCGGACCATCTGGCCTCGTTGGTGGATACCGTGTATTCTGACCCCGCGCGCTTTACCGGCCCCATGGTGCTGCTGGCCTCCATCCTGTTCGCCTTCCAGCTCTATTGCGATTTCGCGGGCTACAGCGATATCGCCATAGGCGCGGCCCAGGTGTTGGGAATCCGGGTGATGGACAATTTCCGGCGTCCGTATTTCGCGGCCTCCGTGGCCGAATTCTGGCGGCGCTGGCACATCTCGCTGTCCACATGGTTTCGCGATTACCTCTACATTCCGCTGGGCGGGAACCGTGTGCCGCTGCCGCGCTGGAGCCTGAACATCCTGGCGGTGTTCTTGCTGTGCGGCCTTTGGCACGGCGCGAACTGGACCTTTGTTGTGTGGGGGGGGCTGCATGGAATGTATATCGTTCTTGGGCGGTGGACCGCACCGGGACGCGAACGCCTCACCCGCCATATTCCCGCATTTCTCCACCAAGGGCTGCGCATCGCCGGCACCTTCACCCTGGTCTGGTTCGCGTGGGTTTTTTTTCGCGCGGAGACCTTGGGCAAGGCATTCACCCTCTTTGAATGCATGGGCAGGGGCTGGGGCGGCGCACTGTCCGCGCTGGCGGCGGGCAATCCCGGCGGCGCACTGGATTTATGGGGCTGGGAATTGTTTTTATCCATGGCGTTGATTGGATTGGTCCTGGCCATCCAAATGGTCCAGGCGCGCATCCCTATCCGTCAACGGCTGCACCTGGCGCCATGGTGGCTCCGTTGGAGCTTGTATAGCGCCGTGCTTTGGATGATTTTTCTGCTCGGGGCCCTGCGGCAAACCGAGTTTTACTACTTTCAATTCTAGACCAAGGAGAACGATCGCATCATGATGCGGCTGGCATGGAAAGCGGCCCTGCTCCTCGCCCTCAACGCGGGAATCGGGCTGGCCGTAGTGGCGATTCATGACGCGCGCCTCCACTACACGCGCTGGGAAACGGATTCGCTGTTGCTGACCATGCCGGACCATGCCGCTTTTGACGCGGTATTCCTGGGCAGTTCGCACACGTATCTGTTTTCCCGGTTGAAACAGCATCATGAGATTACCGAACGGGAATTGGGGATGCACGTTTGGAATCTGGCCTTGCCCTCGGGCGGCGGACTCCGTCCGGCGCGTTTCTTCCTGGACTATTTCTGGGAACAAGGCAATACGGCGAAACAGGTGGTGTATTTCCTGGAACCGTTTGTATTTTTCTCCTCCGGAGCGAATGACGCCCATAAATTCATTTACACCGAACCCTTGCGGGCGTCTTTTCTCAAAAAACTCGTCCTGGAACGCTACCCCCTCAGAAGCATCTTGACCTATATCCGCTCGAAATTCACCCGGGCCTGGTTTTTCCAGGCGGCCGAGCCGATGGACGCCCAAACGTATACCTTCAGCCCGGATACCATCACCCCGGAACGGATTGCCTTCCGCATCCAAACGCTGTATGGCGACGGCCTGCGCAATGACTACTTCCACCGCTATGCCCGCGAATTTGTCCGGATTGCGGAACAGTGCCGCCAGCGGAACGTGCCGCTGACCGTGATATTCCCTCCGACCTTGCTCGGGCCGGAACCCGGCGCGCCCCGTCTGATGCCATGGCTGAACCAGCAACAGCGCGAATTCGGCTTTGCCGTTCATGACTTCACCACGGCCATGCCCGATTACCGGTATTACTACAACCTGGACCATCTCAACACGGACGGCGTGACGGAATTCATGCGCCGTTTTGTCAGACCGGCCCTGTCGCCGAAAACCGGTCCATGACCGGTGCCGGGGACGGGCTAAAGTGGTATCGGGGCGGGTGAATTCTCTATACTTGCCTTTCCATGCGGATGTAAGGTGAATTCATTGAGTCTTGTAACACGCTATATCATGAAGCAGATTTGGGTGCCGGCGCTGATTGCGCTGGTGGTGATCAGCTTTGTTTTGGTGGCGGGCGCCATTCAGAATGAGGTGAAAGCCCTGCTGAAAGACGTGCCCATCGCCCAGATTACCATGATCGACATTTCGTGGATTTCGTTTTATTCCCTGCCCACCCTGGCCGGGTTCCTTTTCCCGGTGACCTTTCTGATGGCCATTATGCTGACCTTCAGCCGGATGGCCCAAAATAACGAAATTACCGCCCTGAAGTCCGCCGGCATCCCCCTCAAACGCCTCATTCTGCCGGTGGTCGTGATGGGCATCGTCCTGAGCGGAGTGTGCTTTCTGGCGCTGGACTACGGGAAACCCTGGGCCTATAAACAACTCAACAAGCTCGTGCGCAGCGATCTCCCGCTCCGCGTCACCATCGATATGCTCCCAACCGGCATCATGCATGAATATGGGGATTGGCGGATTTATGTCGGCAAGAAAGAACGGGATGGCACCCTGAAAAACATCGTGGTGCTTCAGCCCTTGCCCGACGGACGCGCCAACGCCTTCTACGCGGAATCCGCACGGCTCGTCAAGAAAGACGGCGTCTCCTCCCTGGAAATGGAACACGGCCATTATATCCAGGCGAAGAAGAAAGACCTGGTGCCGCGCACCACCTTCGAGTTGGGCAAGCGCACCGTGCCCCCCCTGAAGCCCCGGGAACTGCAGGGGGAACGCAAGGGCATGAGCATGGAGGAATTGTTCTCGGAGGAACGCGAAACGGAACAAAAATACCTTGAAACAAAAGCCATCCCCGTCGAACGCGATCTGCGCGCCTTGCGCGTGGAACTCGCCCGCCGTTTCGGATTCCCCTTGATGTGCCTCGCCGTCTGCATCGTGGGGGCCCCCATCGGAGCGCGTTCTCCCAAGACCGGCCGCTCCTTTAACTTCGCCATTGGGCTGGCCATTCTCACCGTGTATTTTGTGCTCACCAAGGCCACCGAGCCGCGCGGGCTCCTGCCCTTCTGGCAGGTGATCCTGATCACCCAGGCCCCCAATCTGCTCCTGGGCGGATTGGGCACCTATCTCATCTGGCGGGTGGACCGCGTATGACTCTGCTCGACCGATATCTTACCCGCCGCGTCCTGCTCAATCTCCTGCAATTGATGACCGCCATGATCTTCATTTATGTGGCCATCGACTTTTTAACGGCCCGGCAGACGAACATTTCAAAATACGACATCCCCTTCTTGATGGTCCTCAAGTTCTATTGTGCACAAATACCCATGGTCCTCTTCCAATACCAGACGGCGGCCCTGGCGGTCCTGGTGGCCGGGTTGATGGTGCTCGGAAAAGCCGCGCAAGACCAGGAAATCACCGCCGCCCTCGCCGGCGGGATCAGCCTGCGCCGCATTGTGCGCGCCCCCGTGGCCGCCGCCCTGCTCGTGGCCGTGGCGGCCTTCTTTATCGAGGACACGCTGGGCGTACGCGCGGCACAGTGGCTGGCGCGCATGGACCGGGAGTATTTTTCCCAGTTTCATAAACCGGACAACCCGGGCATCAGTTGGACCAATCTGGGCGGCGAATGGACCTGCCACATTCTCAAATTCAATCATGACGCCCTGACGGGACAGGACGTGTACATCCATTCCATCGCGCGCGATGTGGTGAAGGAGATTCGCGCAAAACGCATTTATTGGGATGAAACCAAGAGCCAGTGGATGCTCGAAGACGGGCGCTGGTTCACCTTCAACCCCAATCAGGAATGGGAACAGAAAGTGGACCGCATCACCCAAATCCCCGCCCCCTTTTCAGAGAGCCCCGCCGAACTGTTCGCCCTCGAAAAACCCCCCACCCAAAAATCCCTGGCCGCCCTCCGGCGCGATTTGCGCCATGCCGGCGCCATGGGCATGCCCGTAAATGCGCACTGGGTCGATTTCCACGCCAAACTCGCACGGCCCGCTCTGTGCTTCGTCATGATCTGGCTCGCCATTCCATTCGCCATCCGGCTCCGCCGCGGCGGCATAATGATGGGATTCGGACTCAGCATCGGCATCGGCCTCGCCTACCTCATGCTCTTCTACATCACCATGGGCCTCGGCCACCTTGACAAACTCACCCCCGTCATCGCCGCATGGTTCGCCAACGCCGTATTCCTCATCACAGGGCTCATCCTCTTCCGGAAAACACCCACCTGAGCCATCGCCCGCCCCCATCACACAAACCAACCGCCCTCAGCGGTTCTGCCCCCCTTTCATTTCAATCCACGCGGCCCGGAAAACATATTTTTCGCATATATTTGCCTGCTTTGTGGCAGATAATAACAAGTTGACTCATACGCCGGAAAGTAGTACATTACCGTTACCGGATGGGATTATCCACTCTATACTGATGGTTGTGTTGGTTGTTCGTAAAAATTGTATTTAGGCAAGAAAGGGGACTGAATGGATTTGTGTAGGCCGGATACCAAACGATGGATTCCGGAGCTATGGGCCAAGACCGATTGTTCAGGTGATACGTTTTCTTACCATCCCTTATTGTTTCACATGCTTGACGTTGCGGCGGTAGCTGGCTTTGTTTGGGATTATCATCTGAATTCCAGATTTCGCAATAGAATAGAGCATATACTTCAAGTTACGGAACCTCGCACGTTTATCATGTTTATTGCGGGTGCTCATGATATAGGCAAGGCAAACCCAAGTTTTCAAAAACGAATTATTAAAATCGCAGAAGGATCAGGACTTCCGTTCTCCAAAAATGATCAAGAGCGACCTCACGGATTCATCAGTGCCCATGTTTTGGGTGAGTTTCTTGGCGCGGGCTCGGTTTCAGCCCTATTGGGACAGATTGCAGGCGGGCACCATGGTGTCTTTCCACAGTCAATGTATCTTCAAATGGGAAGAGACTCGATGGGGAATAACGAATGGAAAAATGCTCGGCAAAATCTATTGAGGGAACTTGCCAAAATAGTAGGTTTTGATCATAATAAGATAGCCCAATCCCAAAAAGAAATATCGGACCCGATAGTCATTCCGATGCTTGCTGGATTAATTTCGGTCGTGGATTGGATTGGGTCGAATCAAGAGTTTTTCCCGTGCGCAGCAAAGCGGGGAGAATCCTATTCACTTTGTGCGGAGGAATACTGGGAGAAAGCGAAAAAACAGGCAAAAGAGGCTCTTGAAACACTTGGCTGGCTACCCAGCGTCACTTATGCACAAGAGGTCGCATTCAAAGATGTCTTTCATGAGTTTGTGCCAAATGCTTTACAGCATACGGTAATCAAACTTATATCAAAACGAGATTCGCCCTATTGCATTATTATAGAAGCTCCCATGGGCCATGGAAAAACAGAAGCGGCGCTTTTCGCGGCGGATCTTGCCCTGTGCCGGGGATTTGCTCGGGGTATGTATGTTGCCATGCCGACTCAAGCCACAGGTAATGCAATGTTCAAGCGGGTATTGGACGATTACCTAAAACATCGTGGGCATCAGGGCAAGCTGAATCTACAACTCATTCATGGCGACGCATTACTTGCTCAAATAGCAGAAGTCAAAGAGGGTGAAATTCCAAAGTTCACGCCTAACGATATCGGCGAGGAAGAAGGCGATGTGGAAGCGCAGGCTTGGTTTACTGCGAAGAAGCGGCCATTGTTAGCGCCATTTGGTGTTGGTACTATCGACCAAAGTCTTCTGAGTGTTCTTCAGACCAAACACTGGTTCGTGCGACTGTTCGGTTTATCAGGAAAAGTTATCATTTTCGACGAGGTCCATGCCTACGATGCCTACATGAGCACAATTATTGAGCGCCTCCTACACTGGCTCGCCGAACTGGACTGTACAGTCATTCTTCTGTCGGCAACACTTCCAGAAGCCAAGCGCAAGTCACTCGCAAAGGCCTATTCTGGCCGCGAGGATGTAGAATACAAACCTTATCCGCGTATTACACTGGCTCACCCACGACATTACCCCGTTGAACAAACGGATGAAAAGACAGTCTGCGCGGAAGTTCCGATAAACGATACGCGTCAGGTTAACCTGCTATTCGGAAAAACCGACCTGGAATCCCTGAAAGGAACTCTGGCTGAGAGACTAGAGTATGGCGGGTGCGCCGCCGTGATCTGCAACACGGTCAGCCGGTCCATAGAGGTCTATAAACACTTACGGGATAATCTACAGAATACGGAGTGTTCGCTTTTCCATGCCCGCACGCTTCAGATGTGGCGGCGTGAGCGCGAAGAGGAAGTTTTGCTTAAATTTGGCAAGCGAAGTCCAAAGGACAGACCTCAGCGTGCCGTACTTGTCGCTACGCAGGTGATTGAGCAGAGCCTTGATCTGGATTTTGACTTCATGGTCTCGGAGATCGCCCCCGTAGACTTGTTGCTCCAACGTTCGGGAAGACTTCACCGCCATAATCGTCAGCGTCCGCTGAAGCTGGAAAAACCACAGTTCCTTGTGCTCTGTGACGCCGAAAAGGCTGGACCTCCGCCCGAGTCTTTCGGCACAAGTATAGAGTTTGTTTACGACCGCTATATTCTTCTCCGCACTTGGTTGACACTGCGAGAGCGGGACAAAATTGAAGTTCCAACTGAAATCGAGGCGTTCGTAGAAGCGGTGTATGGGTTTGAAGTTACCCCCAACAATGGTGATTGGCTTGTGGCTCTGTCTGATTCAAAACACAATATGGAATTCGAACGCGCTGAATCTGAAAATTCAGCATTACGATTACTGGTCTCAAAACCCAAAGTTCCATCCGATCTCATCGATCAATTTAATGAGCAGTTGGTAGATGATGATGACCCTGAAATCCATAAGACCGTTAGGGCGGCTACACGGGAAGGCGACCCCTCGATCACAGTCGTGATGCTGCCAGCGAACACAGCACTCTTAAGCGAGCCCAACATTCCCGAAATCAGAAGAATGCTCGACCAATCGGCTAAGATCAGCCATCGTGGCGTATTTCATGGAATATGTACGAAAGGGGTAACACCCAGGGAATGGGCAAAAAATGCCCATCTGCGTCATGCCCGCCTCTTGCGGCTAGATGAGAAAAATTATGGCCGAGTGGAAAATTACACATTGCTGGCAGATGAGAAGGTGGGCATAGTGATACTTAAGGAGGGTGAAAATTATGGCTGAGTATAATTTGATTGAAGAACCTTGGATTCCGTGCATCGACCTTGAGAATAACCGGCTCGAATACGGCATACGTGACACACTACTGAAAGCTCATGAGTTGCGTGAGATTTGCGACGATTCGCCGTTGGTCACGGTGGCTATACATAGACTGCTTTTAGCAGTGCTCTATCGGGGGTTAAATGGGCCCAAAGAATTTTCATCATGGAAGAAACTATACGCAAAAGGCTCATTTATCGAACATACGATTCAAGAGTATTTTGATAAGTGGAAGCAACGTTTTGATATCCTGGCGGAAAACCATCCATTTTTCCAGATGGGACAATTTGAGACAAAGAAAGCAACCTCTGTTAATCGTCTTGCAACGGAATGTGCAAGCGGCAACAACGCGACCCTTTTTGACCATAGTAGTGACGAAGAAGAAGTTTTCTGGCTGCCTGCCAGAACTGCGAAATACTTGGTTGCCTGTCAGTCATTTGCTCTAGGTTTTGGAAAGAGCGGAAATGCAACGATAAATGGAAAAGACGAGACATTGCCCTATTCTTCTGATGCGATAGCGTTGCGCGGTATAAATATTTGGCTTCAGGGTTCAAATCTTTTCGAAACCCTGATGGTCAATCTGGTTCCCACCGAAGACGACTCATTGCCACCCTGGGAACTGGAAAATTCTAACACGCACCGTGACAGACTTCAGGGTAAGAATAAGAAAGCGGTCACCTCCCTGGGCGTTGTAGATCGTTTAACCTGGCAAAGTCGGCTCATACGACTTATTCCTACTAATTCGACAATTTCAAAGATGTATTTCACACAGGGTCGTTCTGCGGATAAATCCACAGGAGATCCCATGAAAGTCTATCGTACATCGAGGGTGGAAGGGGTTTCAGCCTTACCGCTCAATAGCGGTAAGGCAGCATGGCGGGATGCTCATTCAATCCTCACAATTCCAAAAGCAGGCAGCAATGAGCGAAGGCCTGAATGCTTCAATCTTATAGATCGTGCTCGTTCCGCAGCCGTTATCGGTATTTCAAAGCCATTTATGGCTCAGATCGTTGGTTTAGCATCAGCACCCGGAAAGTCCGGAAAGTTTCTTCTTTGGCGGCACGAACGGATGCCTGTATCTGCCGCCTTATTAGCCGATGTTGACCTGATCGAACGGCTCGGAGGTTTGCTCCAGATAGCAGAATACGCTGCGTTTGAACTCAACAGCAGAACGAGGCGGATCGCTACACTCTACCTATCACCCAATAGCGACTCTCAAGGCGGCCACCATCCCGAAAAAGATAAAAGTGCAAAACTTGTTGAGTCAATCGATCCCTCGCCCGCCTACTGGGCTCGGTTGGAGAAACACTTTTTTAGTCTATTAGAAAATCTCCCCAACGATTGGGATGAGACCAATGGAGACTGGAGACCGGATAATCAGCAAGAAGCTACCCGAATGTGGCGTATCCATGTGAAGGAAGAAGCCCAACGAGCACTAGAAGAAAGCATTCGGACGCTTGGCACGACCGCGCGGGCGATTCAGGCCATCGCACGCGTTCGTACCGATTTCAACGATGATGACCTCAAGCCCCCCCCGCAGAAAGCGGGCATGGCGAAAGGAAAAGAGAAAGGAGGAAAGAAGAAAAGATGAGCCTCGATGCGAGACAAAAAAACTTCATAGGCTACCTGCTGAATCTTGCAAAAGAAGGGCAGGAAGACCGGGGTGCGCTCGCTGACCTGCGGAGCGGCCTGGGAAAGAAACCTGGCGAGATGTCCCACGTTCACAAGTATGTTGTGCCCTATTTGCCAGAGGACAAATACAAAGATCGTTGGTATTACCTAATTGCGACACTTTTTGGGCTATACCCAAAGCGTCGCAAGGGGTATAGCCTGGGAGCGGCATTTTGCCCGCTAAAACAAAACAGTGACAGCATGGAGGCACGTTTTGTTGCCTTGCTTAACGCACACCCAGATGATCTTGGTGATCATTTACGGCATGTAATTAGTCTTCTTAAAGCAAAGGGGCAACCATTGGATTGGTTCCTGTTGTTTAGTGATTTGCTTCACTGGGACCACCAGGATGGATATGTCCAATTGGGTTGGGCACGGGATTTTTATAAAGGTTTCGAAAAACCAAGTGAAAACAAAAACAACATAAATGACGAAGACTTACAAAAACAGGAGAAGGAATAAAGCCATGAGTGATTCCGGCATCAAGATTGAAGTACACCTGATTCAGAATTTTGCCCCATCGAATCTTAACCGCGACGATACCGGCCAACCCAAAAGCGCTACCTTCGGCTACTGTCGGCGGGCGCGTATATCCAGTCAGAGCGGCAAACGTGCAGTACGCATGTGGTGGAAGGAACGGGGAACGATCTCCGTTGGAAACCGGACGAAACGGCTTCAAGAGAAACTATTTTTGGAGTTGGGTAGGGATAAGAGCTTCCTTGACAATGATCAAAATGACGAATTTCTAAAGGAAGGTATTCGGGTGTTTACCGACACCTATTATGCTGCATCTGACAAAAAGGAAGCTGAGCAAACTACTGTACTAATCTTTATTGGCCCTGACGAGATCGCGGAATGCGCAAAGGTGATAAAGGAACTGTGGAAAAACCCGCAATCTGGAACGAAGACGGAGGACACGAATTCGGAAAATAATAAAGGAAAAAAGAAAAGTGCCCCCAAAAAAACAGAACAGGCTGGAATTGCAGCTATTGTCTTGAAACGCCGCGAGCATGATGAAAAGATTGGAAAAACCTCAGAGACGGGCGAAAATGGAGATATCTCCGAAAAGGACAATGAGGAAGACGAGGCTGAAGGAAGTGCGAGCAAAAAGAAAGATGACAAGGAGATCAAGCTTAAGGCCACGGACGAGGTAACAAACCGAATCAAGAACGCTCAAATCTCCGCGGACATCGCTCTCTTTGGACGCATGCTTGCCGAGCAGCCGGGCCGCAACACGGATGGTTCTTGCCAAGTCGCCCACCCCATATCCACTCACAAAGTAGACATGGAGATGGATTTTTTCACTGCTGTAGATGATCTGAATCCAAAGGAGGAAACCGGATCTGCGATGATGGGTGTAGTCGGCTTTAACAGCGCTTGCTATTACCGCTACGCGCTCGTCGACCGAGATCAACTGGCCCGTAATATCGCTCGCAAAACGAATCGCAAGAACGGTTCTTGGGAACAGGACCTTGACGCAAACGATTACGAAGAAGCTGACAAAGTCGCCAAGGCCTTTCTTGAAGCAATGGTTTACGCCATTCCGACCGGCAAACAGAACTCCTTTGCCGCGCAAAACCTCCCATCCTTCGGCTTGTTTGTGAGGCGACAAGGAGGAGTTCCCATCTCGCTTGCCAACGCATTCAGCAAACCCGTACGCCCCACAAAAGACGATGACGATCTTATCGGCCTTTCAATAGCCGCGCTGACACGTCATTGGGATGAACTGAAGAAAGCCTATGGCGACCAAGGTATAGTAAGCACCTCATGCTTTCATATTGGGCAAAAAGACCGCCTCAATAGCCTCGCCTCTTCCGATGAGGGAAGCGTTGATAATGCAATCAAAATGGCCTTGGAGGTCAATAAAAAACCATGAGTGAAATCCATACCCTTCTTATACGGCTTGAAGGGCCTATGCAATCATGGGGCTATCGCAGCCGTTTTGACTGCCGCGACACCGCACTTGAGCCGACCCGTAGCGGAATGATCGGCTTGATCTGTGCCGCCATGGGGATTGCCCGAGGTGAGGATATTTCTCGATTCGATGCGATTCGCATGGGTGTCCGCGTAGACCAACAAGGTAGGCCCGAATGCGACTACCAAACTGCACTTGACGTAATTAAGGCAGATGGAAAAGGAAAAGACACCGTCCAGTCTTGGCGTGATTACCTTGCCGACGCTTCATTCACAGTTGGTTTGGAGTCGAGGGATCTTAACCTGTTGTGCGAAATAGCAGGGGCTCTACAGTCGCCCATTTGGCCGTTATTTCTGGGACGAAAAGCATTCCCGCTTTCGGTTCCTCCTATCTGTGAAAAGGACCCTATCAAGCCCGGCGTTTTAGAGGACCATCTTTTGAGCGGAACAACAAATGATCGTGTTGTTTTAGAAGCAAGTGATGGTGAAAGAAGTCAAAATGACTGGCCTTTGTGTTTTGGTGAGCGTCACTTTAAGCCACGCGCTCTTCACACGGCGTTTGACAAGAAAGGAGACCATGAATGACAGCGTGCAACGATGCCCCGCTTTATCTTTCAAGGCTTTTTTTAAATCCCGGTTCTCGTCAAATTTGGAAAGAGTTGGCGGAACCTTACGAGATGCACAGGACTTTGATGCATGCTTTTGAACAGCACCCTATTATGAAAGGACAAAATGCACGGGAGCTTTTTAACGTTCTTTTTCGGGCTGATACAGAAGAACGCCGAGACTGGGTATCCGTATATGTTCAATCCACAGTGGAACCAGACTGGAGTTTTCTACATAAACACAGGGACTATCTCGCGTCTGACGCCCCAAGACCAAACCCGGCTTTAAAGAATGTAACAGAGTCCTACAAGATGCTTAAGTGTGGGCAGCTATTAACCTTTCGATTGCGCGCCAATCCAACCAAACGCATATCAAAGCCAATCAATGGCAACGAGGCATTGAAGGGAAAGCGTGTTGGTTTGTTGCGGGAAGAAGAACAAATCGCGTGGCTTATCAGAAAAGGGCATGAACGAGAAAAGGGCATTTCCGGCGGTTTTGAAATCCTGGAGAGAAAAGTAAAGGATGATAATGGCAACGTCCGGTTAGTTCCCTGTGTTACCGTGAGTCAAGAAGGCAAGCAAGATGGGCGAAAACGCGAAGAGGGCCAACCGCATAAAACAACACATCTGGCAGTTATTTTTGATGGGATATTGCGTATCACGGATGCTGATGCCTTCCGCAACACTCTTATCTCGGGTATTGGTTCGGGGAAGGCGTTTGGATTTGGGTTGTTGAGTGTGGCGAGGTGCCGGGGGCAGGGATAATATGCGCACGCAGGATTTTCATGAGTTGGCGAAGGTAAGCGACCGGTTGACGTATTTGTATGTGGAACATGCGAAGATCGAGCAGGAAGCGAAGGCGATTGCGGTGCATGACGCGGCGGGGATGACGCCGGTGCCGTGCGCGACATTGGCATTGTTGATGTTGGGGCCGGGAACCTCGATTACGCACGCGGCGGTGTTGGCGCTGGCGGACAACGGGTGTCTTGTGGTGTGGTGCGGGGAACAGGGGGTTCGATTCTATGCTTCGGGTCAGGGCATTACGCGGAATGCGCGAAATTTGATGCGTCAGGCGGCATTGAGTTCTCGCAAGAGCACGCGGCTGCAGGTGGTGCGCCGATTGTATGAAATGCGGTTTGAGGAAGAACTCGACCCGGAATTGACCTTGGAACAGATTCGCGGGATGGAGGGTGTGCGGGTTCGGGATACCTATGCACGGTTGAGCCGGGAAACGCAGGTACCTTGGTCGGGGCGAAGTTATAAGCGGGATGATTGGAAGCACGCGGACCCGATTAACCGGGCGCTTTCGACGGCCAACGCATGTTTGTACGGGGTGTGTCACGCCGCGATTGTGGCGGCGGGGTATTCGCCGGGGCTGGGTTTCGTTCATATCGGAAAGCAGCTTTCGTTCGTGTATGACGTGGCGGATTTATACAAAGTGGAGACCACGGTGCCCGCGGCATTTCACGCGGTGGGGGAGGGGGTGGGCTATCTTGAAACGAACGTGCGCAAACGCTGCCGGGATATGTTTGCGAATGAACATCTGCTATCGCGGATTGTGGAGGATATCGGGTATGCGTTGAACGTTCCGGAAGCGGTGGACGATGCCGCCGAGGTGGATTTCGACGCGGATGCGGCGCATCCCGGGGCATTGTGGGACCCCGAACGGGGTGAAACCGCCGGGGGCGTGAGTTACGGGTCAGAGGCTTCAACCGGGGAGATTTCCAATGACGGTGATGATTCTTGAACGGGTTTCGCCTTCACTGCGGGGGGAACTCACCCGCTGGATGCTGGAACCGAAAGCAGGGGTGTTTGTGGGAACGATTTCCGCGTTGGTGCGGGAAAAACTGTGGCTTAAAGTATGTAGCAGCGTAGGCGATGGCGCCTGCATGATCCTGTGGCGGACCAATACGGAACAAGGCTTCAAAATTGACTTCTGGGGCAATACCTCCCGGCATGTGCATGACTGGGAGGGACTTCAACTCATTACTCGTGTATAATTACCAATGAAATCAATGTGTTTTCCCCACGCGTGTGGGGATGAACCGGTGAAACAGAGGGTTCTGGTGGTGGTGGAATAGTTTTCCCCACGCGTGTGGGGATGAACCGAGAGACAAACGCATACGCCGCCGCCAGCGGGAGTTTTCCCCACGCGTGTGGGGATGAACCGACGCCACCGCAATTCACAAAAAAAGTCTCCCTGTTTTCCCCACGCGTGTGGGGATGAACCGCCGATGAAGAGAACACGGATTGCATAGATTACGTTTTCCCCACGCGTGTGGGGATGAACCGTAATAATCCTCACCCAGGCTGTTTTGTTTCACGTTTTCCCCACGCGTGTGGGGATGAACCGGCACGGCCACGGCGGGGGACGACGGCACGGCCGTTTTCCCCACGCGTGTGGGGATGAACCGACACCGAAGAACCTCCCTTCGAGCCTGAGCCAGTTTTCCCCACGCGTGTGGGGATGAACCGAAATACGGAAAGGAAGACACTCGCGGCTATGGGTTTTCCCCACGCGTGTGGGGATGAACCGACCGTGATTCCGCGAAAGAGTGGATCATAAACGTTTTCCCCACGCGTGTGGGGATGAACCGCAAACCGCTTTCCGATGCCGTGAACAAGTTCCGTTTTCCCCACGCGTGTGGGGATGAACCGAAAAAAACCCTTACATTATATATAATTGTGCAGTTTTCCCCACGCGTGTGGGGATGAACCGATGCTGGCGATTGAGGCTACCCGGAAGCTGGTGTTTTCCCCACGCGTGTGGGGATGAACCGAACTTCTTTCCCCACAAATGAACCCCGAAACCGTTTTCCCCACGCGTGTGGGGATGAACCGCATTTTGCGAAAAAACTACAGGAGAGCTAACCGTTTTCCCCACGCGTGTGGGGATGAACCGTAGTACCACGCGCAATATCAAGGGATAAAGCGTTTTCCCCACGCGTGTGGGGATGAACCGACGTTGATATTTCCGCCGCCTACTATGCCGCCGTTTTCCCCACGCGTGTGGGGATGAACCGACGGCCCACCGCTGGAATATGTACTCCAGGTAGTTTTCCCCACGCGTGTGGGGATGAACCGACATGTTTACGGCTGCACATCATATACCGCAAGTTTTCCCCACGCGTGTGGGGATGAACCGGCAATGTGGCATACGGCGCAGGCGATACTTGAGTTTTCCCCACGCGTGTGGGGATGAACCGAAATGGATGGCGGCGCCGGGGCGGTATCGGGGGTTTTCCCCACGCGTGTGGGGATGAACCGCAACAAGTGCAGTGCAATCATCGCCGCGTTCGGTTTTCCCCACGCGTGTGGGGATGAACCGACTACCCCTGTACGGTATACCTCACTCATCACGTTTTCCCCACGCGTGTGGGGATGAACCGGCTAATCCCCGAACTGCTCCGTGAGTGGTGGCGTTTTCCCCACGCGTGTGGGGATGAACCGACGGCGCGATCTGGAACTGAGTCAGCCGAAGAGTTTTCCCCACGCGTGTGGGGATGAACCGTAAAAATTACCACAGCATGCACAATTATATATGTTTTCCCCACGCGTGTGGGGATGAACCGACGCTTACCTGAAAAATGTGCACACATGGGCGGTTTTCCCCACGCGTGTGGGGATGAACCGGAACTACATAAGGTTTTAATACCACCACTCCAGTTTTCCCCACGCGTGTGGGGATGAACCGTGTCTTGCGTTTACGCGCGGCGTATTTGTCCAGTTTTCCCCACGCGTGTGGGGATGAACCGTCCAGCAATGCCGTTGCCCTTGGCGGTGCCGGGTTTTCCCCACGCGTGTGGGGATGAACCGCGCGGCTGTAGCGGATGCGGAACAAGCCAGTTGTTTTCCCCACGCGTGTGGGGATGAACCGAATCAGTACTGGAACGGTCACTTGCTATGGAGGTTTTCCCCACGCGTGTGGGGATGAACCGATAAATCCTGTTTATGAGGTAGATACTCCGGAGTTTTCCCCACGCGTGTGGGGATGAACCGTGATGGTTGTGAATGGCGGCGGTGTTCTATCCGTTTTCCCCACGCGTGTGGGGATGAACCGGCACCGCAACGGCGGGGAACAGAGGCACCGCAGTTTTCCCCACGCGTGTGGGGATGAACCGTCTACCTGAAAAGCATAGGGGCCACAACATGAGTTTTCCCCACGCGTGTGGGGATGAACCGGAGCGAGACAATGAGAACGAAATACCAGATGAGTTTTCCCCACGCGTGTGGGGATGAACCGACTGATTACAGCATATACACAAAAACGACAATGTTTTCCCCACGCGTGTGGGGATGAACCGTGAATAAAATCTCTCATGTCTCACCTATCGTAGTTTTCCCCACGCGTGTGGGGATGAACCGAAACCGTGCCCGTGGAGCCTTGGGGGATTGTGGTTTTCCCCACGCGTGTGGGGATGAACCGTTGAGTGATTATTATACTATAATAAGAAGAACGTTTTCCCCACGCGTGTGGGGATGAACCGGAGGACCTTGAGCAGGATGCTCAAGCCACGATGTTTTTCCCGTACGCGGCAGGGGGAAAGGACGGAATTTGCCACAAGAGAGCCCAAAGAGCACAGAGTGTTTACCGTGCCTGGGGGGGGAGAACGGAATTTACCACAAGAGAGCCCAAAGAGCACAGAGTGTTTGCCGTGCTGGGGAGGAAAGAACGGAGCTTGCCACAAGAGAGCACAAAACGCGCAGAGTGTTTCCCGTGCTGGGGGGGAAGAACGGAGCTTGCCACAAGAGAGCACAAAGCGCACAGAGTGTTTGCCGTGCCGGGGGAGGGAGGGGGCAGTCCATAATGTAATGTAGGGATTAAGCAGTGGTACTTGAAAAAGCGGCTGCAAGCGGGCGCAGTCCAAAGTATATGGAGAAGGTGGCTTCTAGGGGCTGCATTTATTACAATGCACAGATTCTTTGACTTTGTCTTTAATATCAATTATATATAGAATTTATTGAAATTATGCGTGTATGGGTTGGGAATTCCTGGAATAAATTTCTTGACTTCTTGTTGTGCGGGTGCTATTCTTTTTGTGAAATCCTTAACAGCGTTAAAAAAGTATCAGTTATTATGCCGGATAAAGTGACACAAAGCCCATCGGAAAAAACCGTAGAACGGTTGAGTTTGTATCGCTACCTACTGTACGGTATACTGGCGGAAGGTGAGAGAAATGTGTTTTCTCATGCGCTGGCGGGGATGGCGGCGGTGAGCAGTGCTCAAGTGCGTCAGGACTTGATGGTGCTTGGGTACAGTGGCAGTCCGAATCAGGGTTATGAAGTGGGTAAGTTGATCGCGAGCATTACGGAGTTTTTGGATGATGCGCATGGGCGCAACATTGCGCTGGTGGGCATTGGTAACTTGGGGCGGGCGATCTTGTCGAATTTTTCGGGCCATCATTCGCGGCTGCAGATCGTGGCGGCGTTCGATATCAATTGGCAGGTGGTGAACCGGCTGGTGCATGGATGCTGGTGTTATCCGATGGAGAAGCTGGGTTCGGTGATCCGGGAGCAGGACATTTCGCTGGGGATTGTCACGGTGCCTCCTTCGGCGGCGCAGGTGGTGGCGGATCAGTTGTGCGAACATGGCGTGCGGGGCCTGTTGAATTTCGCCCCGGTGCGCTTGCGGGTTTCGGAAGATGTGTATGTGAGCAATCTCAACATAACGGTTGCTTTGGAAAAGGTGGCTTATTTTGCCCATCACGCCCCGGTGAGGGTGGAGACGCCGTCAAGAGAGGAAGCAAAGGTATGACAACGGAAACGATGGTGGAATCGGACATTAACGCAATTCTGGAGAATTATCCGGACGCGAAGCGGGACGCGCTGATCCCCCTGCTCCAGGAGGTGCAGGAGAAGGTTGGCTATCTGTCGCGCGAGGCGGTGGTCAAGATCGGGGAACACCTGAACTTGCCCGCCAGCAAGATTTACGGGGTGGCGACCTTCTACAACCAGTTCCGGTTTAAGCCCCTGGGCAAGTATCACGTGCAGGTGTGCCGCGGGACCGCGTGCCACGTGAAGGGCTCGATTGACGTGCTGTCGGCGGTGAAGCAGGCGCTGAATGTGGAGCCAGGCGACACGACGCGGGACGGCATCTTCAGCCTGGAAGTGGTGGCGTGCCTGGGCGCGTGCGGTCTGGCGCCGGTGATTACGGTGAATGGCGAATTCTTTGCGGGGATGAGCCCCTCCAAAGTGGAAAAGATTATCCGGGACATCCGAAAAGAGGCAGGTGTAAAATGAGTACTACAAAAACGACGGCAGGATGTGCATGTGGATGCGGCGCGAACGACGTGTGCGGTGAATTTGTCGCCGCGCTGACCGGGGCCGCGGCTCCGTCTTTGACGGAAAAACAGGCGGTGTTGCGGCGCGAGGACGTGGCAAAACCCGTCATCTTCATCGGCGCGGGCACCTGCGGCCTGGGCGCGGGCGCGAAGAAAACCATCGCGGCCATCAAGAAATACCTGGACGAAAAATCGTTCGATGCGGACGTGGTGGAAGTGGGCTGCATCGGCATGTGTTCCGCGGAACCGCTGATGGACGTGCAGTTGCCGGGCAAGGCCCGCATTTCGTTCCAGCATGTCAGCGGGGACAAAGTGGCGAAGGTGCTGGACGGCGTGCTGGCGGGAAACCTGCCGAAGGACATGGTCCTGGGGCAGTTCCGCTCGGCGAAATTACAGATGTGGCCGGACGTGCCGTGCATGGATGAGCATCCCTTCTTTGCGAAGCAGACCCGCTGGGTGCTGGCGCAGTGCGGCATCACGGATCCGCTGAGCCTGGCGGAATACCTGGCCTTTGACGGCTACAAGGCCATGGCGAACGTGCTTAAAATGAATCCGGACGGGGTCTGCGATGAAATGGAGAAAAGCGGTCTCCGGGGCCGTGGGGGCGGCGGGTTCCCGACCGGCAAGAAGTGGAAATTCGCCCGCGCCCAGCAGAATGAGCAGAAATACCTGATCTGCAACGCGGACGAAGGCGATCCCGGCGCGTTCATGGACCGGGCGGTCATCGAGAGCGTGCCCTACCGCCTGCTCGAAGGCATGGTCATCGCGGCATACGCCATTGGCGCATCGAAAGCCTATGTGTACATCCGCGCGGAATACCCGCTGGCGATTGAACGGCTCAAAGTGGCCATCGCCGAAGCCACCCAATACGGCCTGCTGGGCGACAATATCCTGGGCTCCGGTTTCAGCCTCAAGATCATCATCAAGATGGGCGCCGGCGCGTTTGTGTGCGGCGAAGAAACGGCCCTCATCCATAGCATCGAAGGCCGGCGCGGAATGCCCCGGCCCCGTCCGCCGTTCCCCGCCGTCAAGGGCCTGTTCGGCAAGCCCACTATCATTAACAACGTGGAAACACTGGCGAATGTGCCGCCCATCATGCTGGCGGGCGCGGACAAATACGCGGCCCTCGGCACCAAGGGCAGCAAGGGCACCAAGGTGTTCGCGCTCTCCGGGAAAGTGAACCGCACGGGCCTGGTCGAAGTGGCCATGGGCATGCCCATCAGCACCATCATCTACGACATCGGCGGCGGCATCCCGAACGGCAAGGAATTCAAGGCCGTTCAGATGGGCGGGCCGTCCGGCGGCTGCATCCCCTTGCAGCATGTCGATATCGAAGTGGATTATGAATCGCTGAAGACGGTCGGCGCGATCATGGGCTCCGGCGGCATGGTGGTCATGGACGAAGACAACTGCATGGTGGACGTGGCCAAGTTCTTCATGGACTTCATCCAGCGGGAAAGCTGCGGAAAATGCATCCCCTGCCGGGAAGGCACGCGCCGCATGCTGGAAATCTTGCAGCGCGCCACCCGCGGCCGCCGCAATGAGAGCGGCAACGATGCCCTCGAACGCTTCCGCGGCATGGTGTATCTCGAACGCCTGGCCACGGTCATCAAAGACACCAGCCTGTGCGGTCTGGGCCAGACCGCGCCCAATCCGGTGCTCAGCACCCTGCGCTGGTTCCGGGATGAATACGAAGCGCACATCTATGAACGGCGCTGCCCGGCGGGCGTGTGCCAGGAGTTGCGCACCTTCGAGATTAACCAGGAATTCTGCAAGGGCTGCGGCCTGTGCCTGAAACGGTGCCCGGCCGGCGCCATCGTGGGCGAACTCAAGAAGGCCCACTATATCATCGCGGACAAGTGCATTGGCTGCGGCTCGTGCGTGGATGTATGCAAATCCGGCGCGGTCCAGCTCGTGGAAATGGCAGAAGAAATGAACACGGCGGATGCCGCCGCACAACCCGTGTCCTAAGGTTGAGGAGAACATCGTCATGCTGAACATTGAAATTAACGGAAAACCCTTCGAAGCGAAAGAGGGCGAGACGATTCTCGAAGCCGTGCGCCGCGCGGGAGTGGAAGTGCCGACACTGTGCTATCTCGAAGGTCTCGCACCCACCGGCGCCTGCCGCATCTGCGTCGTCGAGGTCGAGGGCATGCCCAGCCTCGTCCCGAGCTGCTCGTATCCGGTGGGCAACAACATGAAAATCCACACCCATTCCCCGCGCGCCATCCGCGCCCGGAAAACCATTGTGGAATTGCTGCTCGCGGACCATCCCGATGACTGCCTGTACTGCGTGCGCAACGGCCAATGCGACCTCCAGTCGCTCGCGGCCAATCTCGGCATCCGCGATCAACGCTACGGCGGGGCCAAGAGCACATGGAAGGAAGACCTATCGAGTCCCTCGATCCTGCGCGACCCCAACAAGTGCATCCTGTGCGGGAAATGCGTGCGGGTGTGCGAAGAAGTCCAAAAAGTGTCCGCCATTGATTTCATCGGACGCGGCAGCCGCACCCACATCGGCACCGCCTTCGATGAAGGCCTGAACATCTCCAGTTGCATCAATTGCGGCCAATGCATCCTTGCCTGCCCGACCGGCGCCTTGCGTGAACGCACTTACATCAAGGAAGTGCTTTCCGCCCTCGGCAATCCCAATCTGGTTCCCGTGGTCAGCCACGCCCCCGCCATTTCGGTCACGCTGGGCGAGGAATTCGGCATCCCCGCGGGCACCGACGTGGACGGCATCATGGTTGCCGCGCTCCGCGCGCTGGGATTCAAATACGTGTTCGACACGTCCTTCACCGCCGACTTGACCATCATGGAAGAAGGCTCCGAACTGGTGCACCGCGTCAGCAACAACGGACAGCTCCCCATGCTGACCAGTTGCTCCCCCGGCTGGATCAAATTCGTCGAGGAGTTCTATCCTGATTTTATCGGAAACGTGTCCACGTGCAAGAGCCCGCAGCAAATGATGGGCGCCATCATCAAGAGCTTCTTCGCCGAACGCATGAACCTGGACCCCAAACAAATCTACAGCGTCTCCATCATGCCCTGCACCGCCAAAAAATTCGAGGCCGCGCGCCCGGAAATGATGCACAACGACGTCCCCGACATTGACGCCGTGCTCACCACGCGCGAACTGGCCCAGATTTTCCGCATGCGCGGCATGGACCTGAAGAACTTCCAGCCCGAAACCGCCGACACCCCCTTCGGGGAACGCACCACCGCCGGGAAAATCTTCGGCGCGTCCGGCGGCGTGATGGAAGCGGCGATTCGTTCGGCCTACTTCCTCATCACCGGAAAAGAACTCGGTGATCTCAACGTCGAAGCGGTCCGCGGTCTTGAAGGGCGCAAGGAAGCCCGCGTGAACATCGACGGGCTGGACGTCGGCGTCGCGGTCGTCAGCGGCCTCGGCAATGCGGCCAAGCTGCTCGATGAGATTCGCGCGGGCCGGAAAGACCTCCACTTCATCGAGGTCATGACCTGCCCCGGCGGATGCGTCGGAGGCGGCGGCCAGCCGCTGGAGACGGACAAGGCGGCCATTCGCGAGCGCATGAAGGGCCTGTACAAGCTGGACGCCGAAGGGCCCAAACGCACCTCCCACTCGAATGAATACGTGCAGCGGTTGTACAAGGAATACCTGGAAAAACCGCTCGGCGAAAAGAGCCATCACCTGCTGCATACCCACTACGCCAAACGCGAAGTGATGTTGTAAAATTAAACACATTGTGCGACATTGAGTGGCATGGCCGGCACGCGCGGATACGCGGCGGGCCGTGCCACTCAACCACACTGGGCCGGAATGAGCGAGTCTGCCAAAATACCGCTGGTGACCACCATCAAAGAACGGTGCCGCGTGTGCTACACCTGCGTGCGCGAATGCCCCGCGAAGGCGATCCGCATCGCCACCGGCCAGGCCGAAGTGATGAGCGAGCGCTGCATCGGCTGCGGGAATTGCGTCCAAGTCTGCGGACAACGCGCCAAACAGGTCATGGACTCCACGGGCGCGGTGGCGCGCGTATTACAGGAATCACAAAACACCGCCGCCATCATCGCCCCCAGTTTTCCCGCCGAATTCTCCGACTGGGACTACCGCACCCTCACGGGGATTGTACGCGCCCTCGGCTTCAAGCACGTCGTCGAAGTCGGCTTTGGCGCGGACCTCGTCGCCCGCCAATACCGCCGCCTGCTCGAAGAGAATAAGGACAAGCATTACATTGCCACGACCTGCCCGGCCATCGTCGCCTATGTCGAGCGCTATTTCCCCGAACTCACGCCCGCCCTCGCCCCGATTGTGTCCCCCATGGTGGCCGCGGCGCGCGCCCTCAAGCGCCTCCATGGCCCCGATACGAAAATCGTCTTTATCGGCCCCTGTATCGCCAAAAAAGGGGAAGCCGCCCGCGATTTCCCCGCCGAAATTGACGCCGTGCTTACGTTCGTGGAATTGCGCCGCATGGCCCACGAACGCGACCTTTCGCGGCACGTCATCGTGCCCAGTGATTTTGATCCGCCGCATGCGGGCTCCGGCGCACTCTTTCCCATAAGTCACGGCCTGCTTCAAGCCGCCGAGATTCCCGAAGATTTGTCCGCCTGCGATGTGCTCGTGGCGGAGGGCCGGGCCGGCTTCGTCGAGGCCATCAAAGACTTTAGTTCCGGCAGCTACAATCCGCGCCTGCTCGAAGTGCTCGCCTGCGAAGGCTGCATCATGGGCCCCGGCATCTCCAACAAAGAACCGCTCTTCCGCCGCCGCACCCGCGTGAGTCATTATGTCCGCGGCCGCCTCAACCGCTTGAATTACGAGCAATGGCGGAAACAGATGGACCAGTTCGCGGACCTGGACCTTGCCCGGTCGTTTTCCCCCGAAGACCGAAGACTCGCGGAACCCTCCCCCGCGTCCCTCGCGCGCATTCTCGAACGCATGGGAAAATACGTTCCGGAAGATGAACTCAATTGCGGGGCCTGCGGCTATGAGACCTGCCGCGAACATGCCGTCGCCATCCACCGCGGTTTCGCCGAAAATGAAATGTGCCTCCCCTACACCATCGAAAAGCTCCGCGAAACCGTGAAAAGCCTCGCGGTCTCGAAGGAAAAACTGGCCAAAACGCAGGAAACCCTCGTGCAGGCGGAAAAACTCGCCAGCATGGGGCAACTCGCGGCCGGCATTGCCCATGAACTGAACAATCCGCTCGGGGTGGTGCTCATGTACGCCCACATTCTCGAGGAGCAGGAAGGCGAAAAACCAGTCAGCGCAGACCTTAAAATGATCGCCGAACAGGCCGACCGCTGCAAAAAGATCGTATCCGGCCTGCTCCACTTCGCCCGCCAGAACAAGGTCACCCGGCAGCCGGCGGACCTGCGGGACCTGGTGGACCGCAGTCTCAAAGCATCCATTATCCCCAAGGAAATCCAGGTCCATGTCGAACACAATCTGGAGGACCCGGTGGCGGATTTGGACGCCGATCAGATGGTGCAGGTGGTGACCAACCTCATCAACAACGCCTGCGCCGCCATGCCCCAAGGCGGCGTTATGACCATTCAAACCCTGGGAAACAGTTCCCGCGTGGAATTGCGGGTCAGCGACACCGGCACCGGCATTCCGCAGGAACATATGGATAAAATTTTTGAACCGTTTTTTACGACCAAAGGCATTGGCAAGGGAACGGGCCTCGGGTTGGCCATCACGTATGGCATCGTCAAAATGCATTCGGGCGATATCCGCGTGGAATCGAATACCGACCCCAGCCTCCCGACCGGCGCCACGTTTACCGTGTCGTTGCCCCGCCATTCGGCCTACGAAAGCGCAGTGGCAGGTGGTTAACCTGTTAGTATAAAGTATGGTTTATGAAACAAGATGAATAGGACGGTGGGAACCATGAGTACGAACGAAACAAAAAAGACAGTGTTGCTGGTGGACGATGATCAGGATTTCCTGTTCCAGCAAAAAACCCAACTCGAGGCCGCGGGCTTTGCCGTGCTCGAAGCGAACAGCGTCAAGGAAGCCTTGGCCATTGTCGCCAAGACCAAGCCGGATATCGCCCTGGTGGACCTCATGATGGAAGAGAACGACGCGGGCTTCCAGTTGTGCTACAAGATCAAGAAACGGGACAAGGCCATTCCCATCATTATGGTGACGTCGGTGGCCAGTGAGGCCGGCATCGAGTTTGACGCCGCCACGGACGAAGAACGCTCCTGGGTCAAGGCCGACACCCTGCTCATGAAACCGGTCCGCTTTGAACAACTCAAGCGCGAAATCGACCGGCTGCTCAACTAAATTCCGTATATCCGCGTGGACGCAGCCCCTCCCGTGGAGGCACGGGCCGGGCTGTGTCCGCGAGTGTGTTCGCCAATCCCCTACAGGAGGTCCTGCATGTCCGCGTTGGCAGTAAGCATCCTGATAGGCTGCATGACCGCCGGTGTCTCGAACCCCGGCCTGAACCTTCAGGCCGTGCCCCTGCTCGCCGATTATCCCATCCTCTTTGTGGTCCGGAAACAGTACAAACCCGACCACCACAACACGGAGACCATGTTTCAAAAGGGGGAAATCAACGAAGCCAGTTTTGAAGGCGGCAGCGCACTGAAAACGCTCGATGCATCAAGCGGACGCGTGCAAACGCTCCTCGAATGCCCCGAAGGCGTCATTCGCGATCCCGAGGTCTATTTCGATGGAAGCAAAATCCTCTTTTCCATGCGCCGCAATGCCCAGGATGCGTATCACATTTATGAAATCGGCGCACAGGGCGGCGAGCCCAAACAACTCACCCGCGCCGAAGGCATCACCGACATCGATCCCCTCTACCTCCCCGATGACAGCATCGTTTTTTCCTCCACCCGCGAACCCAAGTATTGCATGTGCAACCGACATATCATGGCCAACCTCTTCCGCATGGACCCGGACGGCGCGAACATCCACCAGATCGGGAAAAGCACCCTCTTCGAGGGCCACCCCTCCCTCCTGCCCGACGGGCGCATCCTCTATGACCGATGGGAATATGTGGACCGCAATTTCGGAGACGCCCAGGGCCTGTGGACCGTTTACCCCGATGGCACAAACCACGCCCTCTATTGGGGCAACAACACCAACTCCCCCGGCGCGGTCCTCGAAGCGCGGTCCATCCCCGGCGCCCAACAAATCATTTGCACGTTTTCTTCGTGTCATGACCGGCCCTGGGGGGCGATTGCCATCGTGGACCGCCGCCTCGGCCTCGATGGCCGTCCGCCCGTCCTTCGCACGTGGCCGGCTGCCGCGATAGACCTCATCGGTAAAGGCGATTTCGACACCTACAAGCAAGTCCAGCCCAAATACGAAGACCCCTATCCCTTGGATGAGACGCACTTCCTCTGCGCGCGCATGACCGGAAGCGATGAGGAAATGGGTATCTATCTCCTCGACGATTCCGGAAATGACACGCTTATCCATTCGGAAGCCCCTGGTTGCTATGATCCCATGCCCCTGGCCCCGCGCCACCGCCCCCCCATGCTCCCCGCGCGCCGCGCCTTCGATCAACCGGAGGGCACAATGTATGTGGCGGACGTCTATCAGGGCACACACATGAACGGCGTCGCGCGCGGTTCCGTAAAATTCCTGCGGGTCGTGGAGGCTCCCGAGAAACGATTCTGGACCCACCCCTCCTGGAACGGGCAAGGGCAGGAAGCCCCCGCCATGAACTGGCACGATTTCAACAACAAGCGAATCCTGGGCACCGTCCCCGTCGAGGCCGATGGTTCGGTCTGCTTCACCTTGCCCGCGGAAAAATTCGTATACTTTCAACTGCTCGATGCCGATGGCATGATGGTGCAATCCATGCGCAGCGGAACCATTATCCAGCCCGGCGAACGCGCGGGATGCACCGGCTGCCATGAAAACCGCCGCGCCGCGCCGCCCCTGCCTGCCGCCGAGTTTCCCATGGCGCTCCGACGCGCCCCCAGTGTGTTAAACGGATGGCATGGCCCCGCGCGCACCTTCAATTACCTGGAAGAAGTGCAGCCGGTCTTCGACGCACATTGCGTACGGTGCCACGATTACGGAAAACATGCCGGCAAAAAACTCAACCTCGCCCGCGACCGCACCCTCACCTTCAACACCTCCTACACCGAATTGTGGCGTAAAGGCTTTATCAAGGCCATCGGGGCGGGGCCCGCCGACACCCAGCACGCCTATGCATGGGGCTCCCACGCCAGCAAAGTAGTCTCCACGCTGCGCGCCGGGCACAAAAAAGTAAACTTGTCGCCGGAAGAGTTCAGCCGCATCGTCACTTGGATCGACATCAACGCGCCCTATTACCCCGAATACGCCAGTGCGTATCCCGGCAACCTGGCGGGCCGTTCCCCGCTCACTCCGGAGCAAGTCAAGCGCTTGAGCGAACTCACCCGCATCCCCTTTGCCGAGCTGGCGGACTGCGCCAAAAACCAAGGCCCGCTCGTCGTCTTTGATCGCCCGGAACGCAGCCCGTGCCTCGCGTCATTACGTAAAAAACGACCCGGCGAATATCAAGAGGCCCTCGGCATCCTCCGGGCGGGAAAAGAAACGCTGGAAAAGCAGCCCGATGCCGGTCACCCCGGATTTTCCTTATGCGGAGCCGATCTGGCCCGTGAGAAACGCTATCAGACCCGGCAATCCGAAGAAGCCCGAAATCGCGGCGCTATCCGTTCCAATACCAAAGCCTACGACCCATAAGGCAGAACCCACGGCCAAGCCCGGGGACGGCCTTCACCGTGCCACCCCTGCAAATGGCACGGCAGCACAACATATGGCGAGATATCCGGATAGCATCTTGACGGAATTTCAAGATGTTTGGGCTGCCTGTCAAATTTCCGTATTCTTACACCCAATATTCCCCATGTTCACACACATAACTTATTTGAATATACGTTAATTTCTTATTTACACCCCCCTTCAATCCCACCCGCTTCGCCTTCCCACAAAATAATTCAAAAATCTGTGCCAATCAGTGCCAATCTGTGGATCCTCTTTCTTATCCCCCCACCCCCAATCCCCAATCCCCAATCCCCAATCCCCAATCCCCAATCCCCAATCCCCAA
>CAYYRW010000007.1:0-3833 GCA_964474205.1 uncultured Nitrospirales bacterium
CCTTAACCCGTAATAACACACCATGATAACTGTCCAGTTTTTGGGGATCACTTCATAGAGACTAGAGACTAGAGGCTAGGGGCTAGAAACCCGGCACCCGATACCCGTCACTTCTTAAACAACGCACTGAGGAATCCGGAATCCTTGAACAAATTCTGCACGGCGTCCTGCAACGCGGTATTCAAGGCGGTTTGGGCGCGTTTGGCGGACATCCACATCACGGGTTTTTTCCATTCATCCTGGAATTTCTTCTGGAACACTTCCGTGCCGTCGCTGAGCAGTACGCGGACCCGGGTGTCGGAATTGGTGTTGGCTTTGCGCGCCCAGAAGCCCGGCTGAAAATCGTTGTAGAATTTTTCCACGGTGAACTCGACCTGGATGCCGCCCGGGCCCAGATTGAAACCGTGATTCTTGAACTCGGCCGCGAGGGCCTCTTTCAGGGCCGATTTCACTTCGTTTACGGACTCGATAGGGGCTATTTCATCGCCATGCAGGTTCTTTTTCGCGCTGACCCGGTCTTTGATGGCGCGATCATCCACCACGACAATACTGACTTGAACGTCCTGCGCGCCGGGAATGCGTTGCGTATCCATCTGCGGCGTATAATTCAGCGTGACGTATCCCTTGGTGGCCGCGCATCCGGAAATCACCAGGACAACACCGGTCAACACCACGGCCAAATGCATCCATCTGATAGTCATTTTCATCTCCTTCTTTTCCGTATTCACGGGGTTTGTCTATAAGGGGGGGTAATCCCTTAACCATCGCCAAAGGTTTCCACTTGGGCTTATCATGACGCACTGCGATTCCTATTATGGCGTCTTGAGGCTATGGATTGCCATTTTATGATGGACGGGAGGGACCGGGTGAGCTGGGTGGAGCGGGTGGACTGGGTGGGCTGGATACGCCTGATCGCGATAGCCGGTGATGCCGGGCAAGGAGCAAAATCCGTGTAAACCATTGGCGATCAATCAGATAGCGCAGGGTAAAACTTTCTTGGCGGATAGGTGGTCGAATACATGCCAAGGAAAGTCATGATTTTCTGGCAAATGATCGGAAACGTTTGCTATAATGGATTTTCTTCAAACGCGGTGTGTGAATAAACCAATCTGAGCCGCGTCTAATTCAGTGGATATGCGCGAACAGCGCACAAACGCATAGCAAGAGGAGAAAGTACGAATGAAACTGGAGCTGTGGAAAGTTCTGTTGAGTGTGGCGGTTGTCGCGATGGCGCTGCCGGTAGTTGCCCAAGACGCCGCGAAGCCGGCGGCCCCGGCGGGCGACATGGAAGAGCTGAAAATTGTGTTGCCGGAGCCGTTCTTCGGCGGTACGCCGCTCGATTACTGGTCGCCGAACCTGGAACCGGAAGATTACAAAGACCGTCCCCCGGTCATGGCCCCGAAGGGCACCGCGCTGATTTCCAAGGGCAAGCCCGTTACCAGCAGTTGCAAAACCCCGACCCTCGGCGATCTCAAGCAAATCACCGACGGTGACAAAGACTATGCCAAGTCCAGCCTGGTCGAATTGAGCTCCGGCGTGCAGTGGGTCCAGATTGACCTGGGCGCGGCCGCTACCATCTATGACATCCTGGTGTGGCATTTCCACGAAGGCAAACGCGTGTACTTCGACATGGTCGTCCAGATTTCCGATGACCCCGAATTCAAGACGGGCGTGACCACCGTGTACAACAACGACGCGGACAACTCCGCCGGTTTGGGCGTGGGCAAAGACAAAGAGTTCATCGAGAACAACAAAGGCCGCCTGATCAAGGTTGAGGGCGTCAAAGGCCGTTACGTCCGCCTGTACTCGAATGGCAATACCGCCAACGAATTGAACAATTACGTCGAAGTCGAAGTTTACGGCAAATAAGCAAAAAGCAGAGCATAATGCGCCCCCGGGTTTCGGCCTGGGGGCGTTTTTTAATGGTTTGTGTTGCCAGACGGATTCGCCGGTTCGGACCTCCGTCCTGTTTTCTCAAACCCTGAGACTGCTTCAAGACTTACGGGAGTACGGGCACGGTGTCGGTTCCCGCGAACGTCTGTCCGTCTTTGAGGGTTCCCGCGAGAGTCAACTCGAGGGAAGGCGGAGCCGCGATACCCTTGACTGCGGCCATTTGAAACTTGGCAACGAAGTAACCCCGGGAATCCACTTTGGACCAGGCAATCGGAATGCCATCAAGTGTCACGGAGGCCGCCGCCACCGAGGCATAGGGAAGGTTGGTGTGGACCGTCACCCAGGTGGCGGAATTTGATGAGAGCACGAGCGTTTGTGGCGAAACGGTGATTTCCGTTTCCACTTGGGCCAGAATATAACCGCCCGAACTCACCCAAGCGAAGCCCGCGGCCAATCCAAGAGCCAGTAAACACGAAACAAGCAGAGACTTTTTCATAACCAAATCCTCCAGTAGTTGTACTTCCTCATGGCAATAGAGATGCAATCCCTGTGCCATGAGGGAGGGGTGTAGGTCCGGCATATCATGAAGAACCAAATTTGCCCTAATACTTGGGGAGAATGGGAGGGGTGGCGGGGCCGTAGCACGATGGGGCTGCCGTATACCGTCTTGTTCCCCTATGCAAATTTTGCACAGCAGTCTCAAAACTGTACTCATCTTGCAGGTTGACATGCACCAAACCGCAAAAATTATTGGCATGGGAATTGCTCTATGTTATGCATGGAAAAGACCACACATTAACCAACGCCATCGCAATGCTGGCATAGAAAGGAAAGAAAGTATGAAGAAAACAAGTATAGGGATGCTTGTATCCCTAACGGCGGCCGGCGCATTGTTCCTGACCGGATGCCCGGACGATTTAGCCGAAACCGCCATGGCGGCCTATGCTTTTGCGGATGTGGATGCGGACTCGGTTTGCGATACCTGCGGCCAGGGAGTGGATGCGGACGGCGATGGTGTTTGCGACAACTTTATCGACGAGGATGGCGACGGGTATTGCGATAATCGTCAATCCCATGCGCGCCTTGGCTGGGGTCTGGATGGATATCAGTTCCGGGATGGCAATGCGGACGGTCTGTGCGATCTGTGCGGCAGCACTAGTGATGGAGTCCTTGGACGCTGCGGCAACTTTGTGGATCAGGATGGCGACGGCCTCTGCGACAATCATCAGTCACATATGCGGTTGGGATTGGGCCCCATCGGATACAGATTTCAGGACGCCAATGGCGATGGCCAGTGCGATTTGTGCGATGGCCGTGATTTGAATGGTGACGGTGTTTGCGACAACTTTGTGGACGCGGATGGGGATGGTGTTTGTGACCACAACAAGTCGCATATGCGTTTGGGTTGGGGTGCGCAGGGATATCAATTCCAGGATGGCAATGGCGACGGCCGATGTGATCGGTGCGGCGAGCAAGATGGCAACGGCGACGGGGTGTGCGACAGTTTTGTGGATGAGAATGGCGATGGCCAATGTGATCGCCATAATTCGCATGAACAACATGGAAACGGTAATGGTCATGGTGGCGGCGGTGGTGGCGGCGGACAACAGTAATTCTGGGATATGCCAATCAGGATAAAGTTTTCCCAGGAAGACAGAAAGGAATTGGAAATATGAATACCATCAAGAAACGGACCTTAGCCTCGATCATAATGCTTGTGGCAATGATGGCGGGCGCTGCTTTTTCCGGCAGTGTGGCAGCGGCGCCGGCCGCCCCAGACGCGGTCCCTGCGATTGATAATGCGCCGCCCGCCCCGGCACAGGAAACTCCGTCCTCCGGGTCCCTCGGTCCAAACTTCGTCGATACGGACAACGATGGAGTGTGTGACAACCGTGCAGGGGGCCAAAGAAAAGGAAGCGGACGCGGATACGTGGATGCGA
>CAYYRW010000007.1:3933-29530 GCA_964474205.1 uncultured Nitrospirales bacterium
ACAAAGACGGAGTCTGCGATAATCAAGGCAAGGGCATGGGCCGCCGTGGAAACGGTAATGGCCAGGGCGCGCGGCGCGGATATGTGGATGCGAACAAAGACGGAGTCTGCGATAATCAAGGCAAGGGCATGGGCCGCCGTGGAAACGGCAATGGCCAGGGCGCACGGCGCGGATACGTGGATGCGAACGAAGACGGAATCTGCGATAATCAAGGCAAGGGCATGGGCCGCCGTGGAAACGGCAATGGCCAGGGCGCGCGGCGCGGATACGTGGATGCGAATGAAGACGGAATCTGCGATAATCAAGGCACTGGGGCGCAGCAGCGCCGTCAGGGCCGTGGAAACGGCAATGGCCAAGGACGCGGACAAGGCAATCGGTGAATAGCACACACAACCGAAATATTTTCTGGCTGGCGCTGGTGGCCGTGTTTATCGCGGCCGCCAGCGTTTATTCATTGGTGAGTTCGTATCACTCCGAAGTGGATTCTCACCGCAGGGTGCTGACAGGCCGGGGGCAGACGGTGCTGGATGCGCTTAAAGCGGGCATTCTCGCCCATGGCCGCATGGGCCGTTACCGCGGCGACCGGCTGGGGTTTATTTTCGATGAACTGGCAAAAACTTCGGATATTCTCGCGCTTGAACTGCGCGGCCCGGACGGCGGGACCGTAGCTTCTGGAGGAAATCAAGCGGAAATTCCAAAGACATTGTCCAAGCAGTGCCAATGGAAATCGAACCGCTTAGTGATGACGGCCAAGATCGATCTTCTGGCGGAGTGCGGCCAAGGCGGGGAGGGCCGTGGACGGCAGGGCCGGGAAGACATGGAAGACTGGTCCTTCTTTTCCAAGGGAGTCTATGTTTTGACGGCGGCATTGGATGCTTCCGAGGTTCACCGTGCGATCCGGCGGCATCAACTCCATCTTGTGTTCTTCATTGGGGTCGTTTTCGCCGCCCTTGCCTCGGGTACGCTGGCACTCGCTTTGCTGCTCAAACGGTCTGAATTGGCGGTTCTGCTCGAGCGGGAACGGGAACGCACGCGGCGTCAGGAACAAATTGCACGGTTGGGGGCGGGGCTGGCCCATGAGACCAAGAATCCGCTTGGGATTGTGCGGGGGCTGGCCCAGTCCATCGGCAGTTGCACGCATCATGTTTGCCCCATCAAGGATCGGGCTAAGAACATTGTGGATGAAGTAGACCGGGCCATTGGCGTCATCAACTCCTTTCTCGCGCTCGCACGTCCGCAGGAAGCGGTGGTGGCGCCCGTGGATTTGGACAGTTTTTTCAAGGGCTTTCTGCCTCTGGTGCAGATGGATGCTTCCGCCGCGGAAGTGGATATTCAATATGTTCCCAGTAAACAGGCCATCCTCGCCGATGAAGGCTTGCTGCGGCGCGCGTTGCTGAATCTCATCCTGAACGCACTGCGCGCGTCGGCCCCGGGCCAGGAGGTCCGAATAGAAGCCGTGCGCACGGTGCCGGGGTTGACGTTGCGTGTATCCGACACCGGTTGCGGCATTGCGCCGGAAGACCTGCCGCGTGTCACGGAACCGTATTTTACCCGTTTTCCCGGAGGTTCCGGGCTGGGGTTGAGCATGGTGGACCAAATTGCCGCCGCCCATGGATGGCGGCTGCGCATTACCTCCGCCTTGGGCGGGGGCACCCAGGTTTCTCTGGAAGGCATTACAATCGCGGGGCCGGCGGCATGAGATCTTCAGCATGCATCGCAATCGTGGACGACGAGCGGGCTCAACGCGAGTTGCTGGACACGGCATTGCGTTCAGCAGGATATAAAACAGTATTATGCGCTGATGGCCGTGAAGCGTTGAAAGCCGCGCCGCAATGCAGCCTGATGGTGCTGGATGTGCGAATGCCGGGGATGAGCGGGTTGGAAGTCCTGGAACACGTCAGGAGGGATTGGTCCGGCCTGCCGGTGATTCTCTTGACGGCATTCATTGACGTCCGCGACGCCGTAGCCTCGATCAAAGCGGGCGCACTGGATTATCTGGAGAAACCGGTCGACATTGACGAGTTGGTCGCCGCCGTGGATGATGCGCTGGGGCCGGCCTGCCGTTTTCACCCATCCGAACCGGAAATGGAGATTCCGCCTTATATCGTTGCGGAAAGCGCCTCCATGAAATCGGTTCTGGACCAGGCCGCACGTGTGGCTGATTCCAACGTCACGGTGCTGATGCTGGGAGAAAGCGGTGTGGGCAAGGAGGTGGTTGCCCGGTTCATTCATGAATCCAGCCGCCGCCGCGCCATGTCCATGGTGCGGGTGGACTGCGGCGCGTTGCCGGAAAACCTGGTGGAGAGCGAATTGTTCGGACACGAGAAAGGCGCGTTCACCGGTGCCGAGGCGCAACACAAGGGACAGTTCGAAGTGGCGAACGCGGGCACGGTGTTTCTGGATGAAATAGGCGAACTCCCGTTGCCGGTTCAGCCAAAATTCCTTCATGTGCTCGAAACGGGATGTTTTCGGCGGGTGGGGGGCAACCGTGAGTTTTGCACGGATGTCCGTGTAATCGCCGCCACCAATCGTGATCTGGAGGAGGAGGTGCGCCAGGGAAAGTTTCGTGAGGACCTCTTCTACCGGCTTAATGTGTTCCCGCTTAAGATTCCTCCGTTACGGGAACGCCCGGATGACATCCTTCCCCTGGCGGATTACATTCTCCGGGACCGCAAGCTGCGGTTGGCGCCGGCGACCGAGCGGTTGCTGAGAACCTATGACTGGCCCGGCAATGTGCGCGAACTTCGGAATGCCATGGAGCGTGCCGCAATCCTGTCCAATGGCTCGCTCATTCTACCCAATGACCTGCCACCGCAGCTTAAAAAGGCCTCCCTCACGGAAAAACCGGGCAGTGTGCTCGTGGGCGACATGGATGAAATCCAGCGGCGCGCCATTCTCGAAGCCCTGGAAAAAACCAGTGGGAATAAAACACATGCCGCGGCACTGCTCGGCATCAGCCGCCGCAACCTAATCTATAAACTTCGTGATTATGGGGTGTGACCATCACGGCCTTTTGGCAAACATGCTGCAATCCTGTTTGGGATTAACATGTTCCATGCGCCAACATAGCCACTTTGCGCCTTTCGTGATAACATTGGTTGTATAGGCGGCAGGCGGCAGGCGTCGGGGCGATTATCAATTCCTGAATCTTGTGTTTCTCGATGTCCTCCTTCACCTTGTCCGGCACCTCGATGGCACTGGAGACGCCAATGCCCAGGATCAACACCTCCACCTCTTCATCGTATATTCTGGAGATCATGGACTTCTTCAGGCGATGTCCATCGCGTTCCTTCCACCGTTTAACTTTCTCGCCGATCAGGCAGATGTCTTTGCCTTTGCCCTTGCGCGTTTCCCCGTCATCGGAGTGTTCCTTGCCATTGATGACGAATCCGCCCCAGAACATCCGTTGAATCGGCCCCCGCGCATCGTGATAAAGATCCGTCACACTTTCAACTGTGCCCATGTCCGGCCCTCCTTCAAAATTCCTCGGGTTGTTGTTCCTGTTTAATGTGCAGTATACCGCACATAGCGTAAAAGAAGAATGCGGCACCAAGTCCAAATAGACGGCGAATTCAAGGACTACGCGGCCGTTTTATACATAGTCATTAAGGGCTGATGATTTGTAAATCTGAAAGGATAACACCGCTTTATGTTTCGCCCTTTCAGGGCTTTGCCCGTGCCTACTCCTTGTCCCAGGGCGTTGCCCTGGGCTTTCATGTTAAAGCCCCTTTGGGGCAACCTATCGTACCGCAAAAACAACCCCATATTCATGTTTCAGATAACTCCCGAAACAGGATATGTCCTAAGAGAATATACTACGCGAAAGATTACCGTTGTTTAAATCCGAACGCCCGATGCTTGGTAAACCCGAAGGGGGTTAACCCGAACGCCCGATGTTTGGTAAGCCCGAAGGGGGTTAACCCAAACGCCTGATGTCTGCTAAGCCCGAAGGGGGTTAACCCGAACGCCTGATGCCTGGTAAACCCGAAGGGGGTTAACCCGAACGCCTGAAGTCTGGTAAGCCCGAAGGGGGTTAACCCGAACACCTGATGTCTGCTAAGCCCGAAGGAGGTTAACCCAAACGCCTGATGTCTGCTAAGCCCGAAGGGGGTTAACCCAAACACCTGATGTCTGCTAAGCCCGAAGGAGGTTAACCCGAACACCTGATGTCTGGTAAACCCGAAGGGTTTTAACATAACAGCCCAGGGCAACGCCCTGGGACAATGTCGTTTCCCCTGCCTGAGCCCTGAAAGGGCGTCACACCAATTAATCCCAAACATATCGCTCGTCATATTCAATTTTATACCGCTTCAAAAACAAACGGAATTCATCTTGAAACGAAACTTTACGATGATGCTCCTCTTGTTGTTCGATATATTGGCGTACCCGTGGCACATGGGATTGGCTCACGGAAAACGCACCATATCCGCTTTGCCAATAAAACCCGGTATATTCGCGGTCTTGGGTCTTAATCCATTTTGATGATCCTTTCTTAACCTCTTCTATGATCTGGCACAGGGCGTATCTTTTGGACAACATGAACAATGCATGCACATGGTCTGAATCACCGCCAATCACAAGGGCGGGGCTTTCCCATTCCCGAAAAATGCCAGACTGATATGCGAATAATTTCGAGCGAATGGGTGGGGTAAGGCAGGCATGGCGGTTTTTTGTGCTATAGATAAGGTGAATGAGATTCATGGAGAGTGATTGTGGCATGGAATGAATCCTTGTTTTGCCCTTTCAGGGCTTTACCCGCACCTAATCCTTGTCCCAGGGCGTTGCCCTGGGCTTTCATGTTAAAGCCCCTTTGGGGCAACCTATCGTACCGCAAAAACAACCCCATATTCATGTTTCAGATAACTCCCGAAACAGGATATGTCCCAAGAGAATATACTACGCGAAAGATTACCGTTGTTTAAATCCGAACGCCCGACGTTTGGTAAGCCCGAAGGGGGTTAACCCAAACTCCTGATGTCTGATAAGCCCGAAGGGGGTTAACCCAAACGCCTGATGTCTGGTAAGCCCGAAGGGGGTTAACCCAAACACCTGATGTCTGGTAAACCCGAAGGGAGTTAACCCAAACGCCTGATGTCTGGTAAACCCGAAGGGTTTTAACATGACAGCCCAGGGCAACGCCCTGGGACAATGTCGTTTCCCCCGCCTGAGCCCTGAAAGGGCGTCACATTCTGTTAATTCCACAATCTCGAAGACTGACGTCTCCTGATCCCCGGGGCCGTGGCAAAGGAAGGTCATCCATATTCAGTTTTTCATTTTCGGTTTGACCGTGCTGGGCTCTTGCCAATCGTTTTTGCCTTGGGGCCGTCAAGTTGACTTAACCTCCGCCCAGGCTTAGGCTTTACGCATAAATATGCTGAGGGAACATCGTGATGCGAATGGTGATATGTGCAATTATCATGGGATTACTCCCGGTTTTTGCCGTTGCCGGCGATTTGGATTTCCCCGTTCTCTGGACGCATGACACGGGGACGTTTTTGGAGAGCGCGGCGATTGCCGCGGATATCAACGCGGATGGGGTGGATGAAATCCTGGTGGCGGGGCGCGAAGAACTTATTGCGGTGAATGGCGGGGGCAAGGAATTGTGGCGGTGGCGCACCAAGGGGAGGTTCATGACGTATCCGTCGGTATTGCCGAGATCTGGCCAGCCCGCCCTAATTTTTGCGGCGGATACGCAGGCCCAGTTTTCCTGTATTGACGGCACGGGCAAGGAACTCTGGCGCGCCACGCTGAAAGGGCCGTCCTCGTGGTCGGCGCCAGCCGTTGCGGATATAGATAATGATGGCCGGGCCGATGTGGTGCAAACGGATGAAGCGGGGAATGTGTGGGCGTTTGATGCGGTGTCGGGCAGGGTGCTTTGGCAGGCCACCGTGAATGGCATGCCGGTGAGTCCGGCCGTGGGCGATCTGGATGGCGATGGTGTAAAGGAAGTGGTGGCGGCAACGGGGGAGGGAAACCTCTATGCAATAAAAGACGGCGGCAAGGAGGCGTGGTGTTATGAACTGGGGGGCACTTCGCAGACCTGGAGCACGGCCGCGCCGGTGATTTTCGGCGCATCGGACGGTGAGGCGCGGATAGCCGCCGCCACCACCACAGGCCGGTTGTTTTGTTTTGATGGCACAGGGAAAAAACGCTGGGACGCCCCCCTTCGCGGCGCGACGTCCTCCACGATTTCGATGGGGGATTTTGATCTCGACGGGCGGACGGATATTTTCTGTGTGACCCAGATGGGCGTGATCTATCGTTTCGAGGAATTCGGCAAGCGGCTCTGGGAAATCGATATGCAAGGACGCTGCCTCGCGCCGGGGGCCATCCTCGATGTGAACAACGATGGCCGCAAGGAATATGTACTGTGCACACAAAGCGGACATTTGATGGCAGTGGGCAATGACGGGCAATTTCTGTACGAACGGCAGTTTGACCACCGCACCATCAATGTCACGCCTGCCTTTGGCCGGTTCACGCGAGAGTCCGCGCGTCTGCAAATGGTCCTCACGGGCGGGGAGGCGGGCTTATTGCTGTGTCTTGACACCCCGGCGTCCGCAGCGGCGGTTTCGGATTGGACGCTCTATCGCGGCAATGCGCAAAACACGGGTGCGTGGTTTGGTTTGAAGGAGTTCGGTCCCGCCCTCATGACCCCGGAAAACCTTTCACCGGAAGAATTGTTCACCGGGGACGATCTCCGGTTTCGCATAGACCTGCCGTCTTCGGAATCGAAGCCCTTGAGCGCGGAAGCGGCCGTTACGGGGCCGGATGGAACACGTCAGGCGGCGCGCACGCGCGTGGTGGGCAAACACGGCGAATTGCGGCTGCCGGTGCAATGGCTCGAAGCGGGAACCTATCGTTGCACGTGGTCGCTGGCAAAGGAAAATGGAACACGGCTCTGTTCGGGAGCTCGGGACGTGGTGGTGCAGCCTTTTGCGAACGATCGTGCGCTGTCCGCACGGGCCATGGATGCCTTGAAGGAAACCGCGGATACGGTGGAACAGGCCTTGCCGCATTCCGCGAATGCGCTGCGCCGAGAAGCAAAAACGCTGGTTGAAAACAGTGAGACGGTGAAATCACTGCAAGACCAGGCTGTTGCAGGGGACCCCGTCGCATCGGAAAGTGCATTCAAGGAGAGCGCGGCGCTGGTAAAAGCGGCGCAACGGGCGTTGCACCTTTCGGAACTGGTGCGTCAGGCAGAGGCATCGGGATTGGAAACATCTCTGGCCGCTTTTGAAGGCCGCACGTGGGAAAGCCGCGACGTGGAGCAGCAGCTTCCCGATCAGGTTACCTCGTCCTTGCGTTTGGCGCGGCGCGTCGTGCCGGGCGAACACGATCCTGTGCCGCTGATTCTGTTTAACCTTAGCGCTCAAGAAGTCCAAGCACGGCCACGGGTGGAATTCTCAGGAGAGGGCATAACGGCCACCGTGCATCATTCCGTGCCCGTGCCCGAGGCGCAAGGCGGCACCTCATGGGATCCGCTGCCGGAACTCGGTGAGGCCGAAGCGGTGAGGGTATCGTCCCTTGGTTGCCAGGAAGTATGGCTGGACGTCAATGTCTCCGAGGCCGCCCGCGACACCTGCACCCTGACCGTGCAATTCCAGGCCATCCAGGAAGAGCAGGCTGCGGCTGTGCCGGAGGCGCGCGTGGAAGTGGAATATACCGTGCTGCCGTTTGCCATGGCTCCGCCGGGAAGTTTCCGGCTCTGCATGTGGGCCGCGCCGGAAGAGGGGATGTGGGAGGATTTGCTGGAGCATGGCAACAATGTGTTTTTGGGGCCGCCGCCGGACGCGAAGTATGCCGCGGACGGAACACTGGGCGCCTCGGACTTTTCCAGGTTGGATGCAGTGTTGGCGAAGGTGCATGGGCATGATGTGGTGGTACTGCTCAATGGATTTCCAGCATTACATGGAGCCGTGGGAGAGGAAGGGTACCGGCGCGATCTGCGCGTCTATCTTGATGAATTGGCCCAACACATGGCCGAAGCGGGTTTGGACACAAGGCATTTTGCCTTGTATCCAATCGATGAGCCCGGCGGGGTGGGTTGGGACACGGTGCATCAGTTGGTGGCCTTTGGCCGGGACGTGAAGGCGGTACGGCCGGATATTCAACTCTATATGGACGGCGGAGGCGAATTGCCGATGTTTCAGGCGATGGCGGAAGTGGTGGATATCTGGACGCCGAGCCTGTACATGCTTCCGGAGAACTCGCCGGTCATGGAGGTGGTGCGGAACTCCGGCAAAACCCTCTGGTCGTATAATTGCGCGTATCCGTATGCACGGCCGGCGGGACCCAACCTGAAGAATGTCAATATCGTGGCGGAATACCGGAATGCCGCGTTGTTCGCGTTGCGCCATGGAGCCGCCGGCATTGGATTCTGGTGTTACAATCATGGCGGCGATCCGTGGACGCGCGTGGAGGATGAATATAGGGTGGTATATCCCGGGAAACCGAAACCGGTGACCAGCCGGCGGTGGGAGGCGATTCGGGAAGGCCTGGAGGATGCACGCATCCTCATCGCGTTGCAGCAGGCCGCGAATGATCCCGGCAAACCGTTGGGCGAAGAACTCCGCCAGCGCATTCATGCACTGCGCCATACCCACCTGGCGTCCATGATCGACCAGAGTTTTGAGGAAATGCGCATGGGCTTGGCGCGCTATGTCCTTGACGCCAGCAACAATGATCTCACGGTGTCCGCCTTTCGCGAGTCCATGCTGGATTGTGTGGCGGCACTTTCCAAGGGAACCTTCGGCACGGCTGATAAATAGGACGCGGATTACACGGGTCAGACGGATTTGCACGGATTCGGAAAGAGAGAGTTTTGCGTGAAAAAGCACTATGAAATGCGGATAGCACTATGGAGCAAATGCCATGGGTTTTTTTGATGTGAATGCGGCGATAGGGCGCGTGCCCAATTCCCGGAAGGGGTTTGACACGGCGGAAGCCTTGCTCGCGGAGATGGATCGCCTGGGCATCACCGAAGCGTTGGTGCATCATCGTCTGGCGGAAGACGCCGACATCATGAAGGGCAATGCGGCGTTGATGGAAGCGATCCGGGGACAGGACCGGCTGCACGCCTGCTGGGTGATGGCGCCCTCCGCGCTGGGAGATTTGCCGGGAATGGAAGAATGGGTGAAAGACGCCGCGGACGCGGGGGTCAAGGCCGTGCGCATTTTCCCGCGCCACAGCCTGTATACGCTTTCGGATTGGTGTGTTGGGACATTGTGCGCCACGCTTGAGCGCATTGAAATGCCGCTCCTCATCGATTATGGCCCCCATATGTGGCCGGAACGCGTCATCCCATGGGAGTCCATCAAGGCGCTCTGCGAACAGTATCCATCGCTGCCCCTTATTGTGACGGGTATCACGCCGGGCGAGACGCGCGATGTATGCGCCCTGTTGCCGCAGGTGAAAAATCTGTATCTGGAGTATCACGCGTTTTGCACCGCGAACGGCCTTGAACTTATGGCCGCGGCGGGATTCGGCGAGGCGATGCTCTTTGGAACGGGATTGCCGCTGCGGGCGGGCGAATGCCCCGTCGAGCAAACCCTGCGCGGCAGCCTGGAACCGGAAGACCTGTTGGATGTGAGCTGTAACAATGCCCGCCGGATTCTTTCCCTTCCTGACGATGCCGCCCCCATGGAGGCCAAGCCGTTTCCGCTTCCGCCGAAGGTGATTGACGCCCACGCGCATATCGGCGCATGGGAACGCACCTGCACGCCCGTCCGCACACTGGACGACATCATCGCCTCCATGGACTGGTGTCATATCGATAAAATGGCGGTGTGCAGTTTCACCGCGATTCACGGCGAAACCCACGTGGGCAATTGTGAAACGGCGGCGGCCTTGCGGCATGCGCCCGGCCGTCTTTACGGGTATGCCGTCATCAATCCGCATTATCCGGAAGAAGCCGCCGATGAACTTCAATATTGTTTTGAACGCTCCCAGGGATTCATTGGGATCAAGCTGCACTGCGCCCTCCATGAAGCTCAAGTGCAACATCCCGGGTATTCTTATGCGCTGGGGTTTGCGAATGAACGCGGCCTGCCGGTTTTGGTCCATCGCGGCGGTGAGGATCATTGGGACGAGGTAACCGCGCACTATCCTCGCGCGAACTTTATTATGGCGCATGGTTGCCTTTGGGATGGCATTGCCCCGCAGGGCCGCGATCTCTATGCGCGCGTGCGCACCACCCCCAATTTGTATGTGGACGTGGCGGGTTCCGCGTCCCATCGCGAAGCACTGGCGCGGCTGGTGGATGTAGCGGGCGCGGACAAGGTGTTGTTCGGTTCGGATTTCCCCATGTTTGATTTCGGGTTCGAACTGGGCCGCATTACCGGCAGCGGCCTGGACAGCGCGGCTCAACAGGCCATGCTATTCGATAATGCGCGGAAATTATTCTCGTTTATGTGAAACGCGCCGTAGCGCAGGCGCGCAATATCCACTGATTTTTTATTTCTTTATGACGGCGGTCACCGGTTGTGCCGTCCATTGCTTGGGGGATGCAATCCCCAATAAGGCCGCAATCGTGGGCGAGGTTTGTGCGACGCTGATGCCGTTGGGGATTTCCGCTCCCTGTACAATGCCTGCGCCAGACACAATCCAAGGAACCGTTTTTTCCTCGGGGGTGTCGCCTCCATGCCCCGTATCTTTTCCGCCATGATCCGCAATGACAAAAATGGCTGTGTTCTCGCGGATACCCGCCTCATCCACCGCTTTTACAATATTGCCTACAAGGCCATCCAGTTCACCCACGGCCGTATTGTATTTATCGGAATCATAGGTGTAGGAATGGCCCGCATGATCTATCATATCCAAATGAATGAAGATCAATTGTGGCTTTTTCTCCTGAATCAACCGCGCCGCCTGCTCGGAGATGTAATGGGCGGCCGCATTCTCTGATTTGTCTTTCTGGAGTGCGGCTTTGATCGCGTTAACACGCTGGGTAACATCCTGATCGGTGAAGAGGCGTCCGAAATCCAGCCATTCATACGCCGCGATAATGGTGGCATTGGGATTCGATGCGCGCAATGCCCTGAAAATTGTCGGGAAGGGGTTTTTCTTGTCGAGTTTCCAATCGTTGTCGAGAATGCCGTTTTCCGCAGGTTCACTGCCCATGAGAATCGCCCCCCAATTGGGGCCGCTTACGGTTGGCTTCACCGAATTCGCGGCAAGCGTGTACGAACCCGATTTCATCAATGCGTGCATATTGGGCGTTGCCGCCTTTTCAACCGACTTGGCGGTCATGCCGTCCACGCCAATGACGACCACATGCTGCGCGAGCGGAGCGGCAATGCCGGGCATGGATATCGCGATCAAGGGCACCGTTGCAAAGAACACACGAAAACAAATCATGGATCATTCTCCCAGGGTTGATGTGCAAAAATATTATGGATATTTTCCCACAAATACAAACAGGGGGTTTTTCAGCGGCTCCTGTCTTTTGAAAAAACTCTATCCGTTCGGAGGATCGATACGCGCCTCCCGTGGTCCACTTTCCGGATAGACGCTCTCAGAAGCGCTATTCCCTCCAGGGAAAATTCTTGATACTGGTTTTGGTTCACAAGTATCATGCTTTCATTGAGGGTTGCTGTTTATGGCGGACGACAATTCAGTGGTGTTGGAACCGGAAGACTCCCCGGCGCGGAAAGGCGCGGCGTGGAGCGTGCATTTATTTACCGCGACGGGGGCCGTGGCCGGCCTGATGGCCATGCTGGCGATTGTGCATGAGAATTACACGGGGGCCTTCGCCTGGATGGGGGTGAGCATCGTAATCGACTCGGTGGACGGTTTTCTGGCGCGCGCCTGCAAGGTCAAGCAGGTGCTTCCCCAGTTTGACGGCGCGCTGCTCGATAATATTGTGGATTATTTCACCTACGTGATTGTGCCCGCGTTTTTTTTGTGCCAGGTGGATGTCGGCCCCGCGCATTTCGGCCCGCTGTTGGCCGCGTTGATGACCTTGGCCTCGGGCTATCAATTCTGCCAGACCGACGCCAAAACGCCGGACCATTGTTTCAAGGGGTTTCCCTCGTATTGGAATCTGGTGGTCTTCTATCTGTTTCTGCTGGATTGGAATCCGTGGGTGAACGCGGCGGTGATTGTTATGTTCGCCGTATTGATTTTTGTGCCGATTAAATATCTCTATCCCACGCGGACGCGGGTATTGCGCCCGGTTACCTTGGGACTGGGGCTGGTATGGGGCGCGCTGATTATCGCGGTCCTCATCCTTTATCCGGAGAGAAACTACCAGCCGTGGCTGTACCTGTCGCTGGCATACGTGGTGTATTACCACGCCGCCAGTTTGTATTTTACCTTCAAGGGGTATCCCGGCTGAGCCGGGATTATTTCGCCAAGCTTTTGATCTTCGCGAGAATACTGTCCGGATCGATGCCTTGATAGGGGATGTGCTCGCCGAGGCCGCCTTGGCCGGGTTTCGTAACGCCCAGGCGGACGTATTTCGGAGCGAAGCCGCGTTCGAGCAGCCAGGTGCCGAAGCGCGCGCCCAGTCCGCTCACGAAGTTCTGGCCTTCCACCAGCAGCACAAACGGAGCTTTGCCCAGTTTCGCCATGCTGGCTTCGTCCACCACATTGAGCGTGGGTTTATTGATCAAGCCCACGTCAATGCCCGCTTCGCGCGCGCGTTCCACCGCGTCCAGCGCACGGTAGAGCAGGTCGCCGTAGGACACCACATACCCGGCCTTGCCTTCCCGGATCACTTCATCTTTGCCCGGCACAAACTGATACGCGCCATCGTACAGCTTGGAACCGTCTTCCTTGAGAATGAACGGTACCTTGCTGCGCGTGGTGAACACGTAGCGGATGCCTTCGTCTTTCCAGATGGTCCGGACCAGGCTCTTGAGCTGAAGCGCGTCCGCCGCAAAATACAGGCGGGTCTTGTCGCCCACCGGCAGGCCGCTGTCCGCCAGGAAAATGTTGATGCCGTAATGGCAGGTGTTGTCGGCCATATCGTCGATGCCCGCATGCGAGAAGTGGCAAATGCAGTTGGCCTCGTTCAGGCGCGCCATGGTGGCTTCCGAAATAATCATTTCGAGGAAGGCGGAGAAGGTGCTGAAGATTCCCTGCTTTCCTTTTTCAAAACCGAACCCGGCGGCGGCGGAGAAATTGCCCCGTTCCTGTACGCCGCCGTTGATAAACACTTCGGGGTGCTTGGCGCGGATGCCTTTGAGACCGGTGGAACCTTCCAGGTCCGAATCCACCACCAGCACACTGGCCACGCGGTCCGCTTCGGACATTTCGTCGAGGATGCCGTTCACAATTACGCCGAATTCCGTGCGGTTGCTGCCGGTGTCCGTACTGGAGCCTTTGAAGGTGGCGCTGCTCTTGGGTTTTTGAATGCTGTTGAGGTAATCGACCGCAGCGGTCAATCCGCGTGCAGTGAGATAATCGAGGGCGGGTTGTTTCGCGATGACATCATGGCCGGAGTGATTGCCTTCGATGCCGGGGACGCCCGGGGCCATTTTACGCTTGTTCACCAGCGCGACCGGGCCGGGGGTTTGCACGGCTTTGACCATGCGCTCGAAAAGGCTGTCGAAGTCTTCGCCCTGGCCGAGGTCCACGGTGAGTCCGTGGCCGGTGAGGGTCTTGGCCACGTCAAAACCGGGCAAATAATCCGCGGGATGCCCGGAGATGGTCACGTTGTTGTCATCAATGCACAGTTTCACGTTCAGTTTCTGCGCCACGGCCAGACGGGCCGCTTCCGCGTCGTCGCCTTCCTGCTGGGAGCCGTCCGAACCGAACATGAACACCACCATGTCCGGATGCGCCTTGGCCACGCCATTGACGAACGGCCACATGTGCCCGAGGCGTCCCGAGGCGAATTTGATCCCAAGTTTGTGGTCAATTTCCGGGTGTCCATAGAGGCCTTCGCCCGCCGCGCGGTATTGCAACAGCTTTTCAAAGGGCATTTCGCCGTTAAAGGCCGCCATGGCGTATTGAATCGCGACGCGGTGCCCGCCTTCATCGAAATACACGGGATAAACCTTCTTGCCGCCCTTCATGAAGCTGTCGGCGATGAGCACTTCCGGAACGATGCTGTAGGCCCCGCCCGTATGGCCGCCCAACCCCTTCACGCCGGCCACGGCCGTGAAGAAAATGATGGTGTCCCGCACCACCTGGATGTTTTTCAGCAGTTGGGCCTTTTGCTCCGGCGTAATAGTGCCGGCAAACGGGTCAATGGCCACGGATTTATATTGGCTGACATCGATCGGAAAACTCATAGTACTCACCCTTGTGTGTTAAAAATGCGGATGCTTCAAACAGCCCCGGACGCGGGCGGTTGAGGGCGTTAGTGTAGCAAAATTCCCCGGCCAAATGCCATTTTTGCGGAAAAAGAGGCTTCCCGGTTTATACGGTGATCTCTTTGCGGGTGCGGGCGCGGAGAATCTTCACGTCATGGATATGGAAGTCCGATACGGATTCGATGCTGATTTCGCGCTCAAAGTTCTTGCTGATTTCATCAATGAGCGGCTTGTTTTCGGTGCGGAGGCGCCGCGCCACGTCGGGATGCACCTGTAAAATGACATGGGTCTCCTTGGTCTGGCAGAACAGGCTCTGGAGGCGGCGCACGGCGTCGAAGGTCATGGTGGTGACCGAACGCACAAGCCCGCTGCCTTCGCAGTAGGGGCATGGCTGCGAAAGGGCCTTGACGAGGTTGTGTTTGACGCGCTTGCGTGTCATTTCGATCATGCCAAGTTCGGAGATTTCGGAAATGGTGGTTTTGGCGTGGTCTTTTTTCAAGGCGTTGCTCAAATGGCGGATGAGCTTGCGGCGGTTGGCCTCGATCTCCATGTCGATGAAATCCACCACGATGATGCCGCCCAGGTCGCGCAGGCGCATTTGCCGGGCGATTTCCTCGACGGCCTCGATATTGGTGTGGAAGACCGTGTCCTCCAGTTCTTTTTTCCCCGTGAATTTCCCCGTGTTCACGTCGATGGCGATGAGGGCCTCGGTTTGATCGATGATGAGGTAGCCGCCGCTTTTCAGGTACACCTTGCGTTGCAGCGCTTTCAGGATTTCCGATTCCACCCCCATTTTTTCAAACAACGGCACATTGTTCTTGTACAGGCGGACCTGTTTTTTCAGTTGCGGGAAATAGATTTCGACGAAATTGAGAATGCGGTTGTATTCCTCTTCATCGTCCACCGTCAGGTGGGCGAATTCCGCGTTAAACTGATCGCGGACCGTCCGGAGGATGGGCCCCAGGTCTTCCCGGATCAATCCCGGGCCCTTCATGCTTTCAAACTTGTTCTTGACCTTTTCCCAGACCCGCACGAGGTAGCGCACGTCGTTCTGGATGTCGGCTTTGCTGCGGCCTTCGCAGGCGGTGCGCGAGATAATCCCCACGCCCTGCGGGCGCACCTGCTGCAAAATGCGTTTCAGCCGGTCGCGTTCCTTGTCGGACTCGATTTTCCGGGACACCCCCTGCGAGTCCAGGGTGGGCATCAACACCACATAGCGCCCGGGGATGGTGATGAAGTTGGTGAGGCGGGCGCCCTTGGTGCCCAGGCGGTCCTTGGTGACCTGCACCATGACATATTGGTTCTTCTTGAACATGGTTTCGATGGGCTGCTGGCGGGCGCGTTTGGCCCGGCTCTTCGCGCGCGGCACGCCGTCTTCCAGGTCAATATCCCCCGTGCCTTCCGCCCCGGCAATGTCGGATACGTACAGAAACCCGTTTTTCTCAAAGCCGATGTCAATGAAGGCCGCCTGCATGCCCGGCACCACGTTGTCCACCCGCCCTTTGTAAATGTTGCCGACCAGGCTGGGGTTTTCCTCGCGCTCGATCAGCAATTCGGCGAGCCGTTTGTCTTCCATCAGGGCGATGCGCGTTTCCAATGGATTGACGTTAATGATAAATTCTTTCATGGTTTTACCTTATGTAGTTGACAAACATTCCCCGGCGCATGGGGACATTCAATAGTATACCCACGCAGGCCATCGTGGTCATATAGAACGAACCGCCGTAGCTCAGGAACGGCAGCGGAATTCCGGTGACCGGCATCAGGCCGATGGTGATGGCGATGTTGACAAATATATGAAAGGCCAGCACGGTGACCACACCCGCGGCCAGCAGGGTCCCCATCATTTCCGGGCAGTCCCGCGCATACATCAGTCCCCGCAGTAAAAAGGCGCAGAACAACCCCACCACCACCGCGGCGCCCACAAAGCCGTGTTCTTCCGCGAGCAGGGAGAAGATGAAGTCGGTGTGATGTTCGGGGACATAGTTCAAGCGGGTTTGGGTGCCTTTCAGATAGCCTTTGCCGGAAAGCCCGCCGCTGCCGATGGTGATCTTGCTCTGATTGGTCTGCCAGCCGCTTTTCTGTTTGTCTTCCTCGGGATGCAGGAAGGTGTACACGCGCAATTTCTGATAGTACTCCAGTTCGTAAAACGCGCTCTTTTCCGTTTTGACTTTGGGATCGAAATCCTTCATCTGCCACCAAACCACCGGGACTACGGAAAGGCCGAGGGCGATGACCAGGGCGAGGTGCCACAGGCGGCACCCGGCCACATAGAGCATGACAAACAGCAGGGGGATCAGGCAGCCGGCGGTGCCGAGATTGGGTTGCTTGAGGATCAACAGCATGGGAACGCCGGTAATGATAAAAGCCAGGATGAACCAGGGCAGTTTGCGGATTCGCTCGCCGATGGTGGTGAAATACCAGGCCAGGCTGTACACCATGATGATTTTGGCGAGTTCCGAGGGCTGCAGCCCCACGAATCCGAGCCGGAGCCAGCGTCTTCCGCCCTTGATTTCCACCCCCCAGAACAACACCGCGATTAAAAGAGCAATCATCACGGCGTACATCAGAGGCGCAAGGGAAACCCAGAACCGGTAATCCACGCACACAATAAGCAGGGTGATGCTCAATCCCAGAAAGAAAAAGGCAATTTGCTTGTGGAAGTGTTCAATGTCGCTGCTGCGGCTCGCGCTGTACATGGTCAGCCATCCCGCCGCGGCGAGGGCCAGCACAAAAATGGGCAGCAGCCAGTCAATGTGCAACAAGTTGCGCGGATTGAACGGACGGATGGTAACGTCATGCACCGTCAATTCCGAGGCACGGGTAAACATTACCGGCCCTCCTGGCGCGCCACAAGGGTGGGTTCCGGCGGGACCGCGCCGTAATAGAAATCAATAATCGCCTTGGCCAGGGGCGACGCGGCATCCCGGCCGTGCAGGCCGTGCTCCACCAGGATGCACATGGCCAGCTTGGGCGTGCGGTCGAGTACGCCCGCCACGAACCAGGCATGGTCGCGGTATTCGTACGGGATGTCCAGTTCATTCTTGTATTGCTTGGTGATTTTAAGCGAGGCTACCTGGGCGGTTCCGGTCTTGCCCAATATGGCCATGCCCGGCGTATAGACCAGATGCCCGGTGCCCGTCGGGGCGGGCGGGCCTTTCTCCACGCACAAGCGCATGCCTTTGGTTACAATCTCGATGGTGGCGTCTGAAAAAACGCGGTCCAGCCGTTGCGGGCCAAGGTCCTTGCACAGATAGGGCCGGATTCTATAGCCGCCGTTCAGGATGCTGGCGGTTAGAATGGCATTTTGCAGCGGGGTGGTGCTGACACCGCCCTGGCCCACGCTCATGTTCACGGTTTCGCCCGGATACCAGTTTTGCTCCCACACGGGCTTGTTCTTGTTCATGGCCTTTTTCCACTCGCGATCCGCGATCAGGCCGCCGGTTTCGCCGGGGACGTCAATACCGGTTCGTTCGCCCATTCCCACCTTGTGGCAATACTCGGAAATCTTGTCAATGCCCAGTTTGAGTCCGACATTGTAAAAGAAAACGTCGCAGGAAAACGCCAAGGCCTGCACCACGTTCATCGAACCATGGCCATGATGCTGCCAGCAGTTCCAGGTGTTTCCCGTCCCATTGATCTGGAAATGGCCGGGGCAGAAAAACGTAGTGTCCGGCGTGATGGCTTTTTCCTCGAGGGCGGCGGCGGCCAGCAGCACTTTGAACACGGAACCGGGGGGATATTGCTCGGCCAGGGCGCGGTGCTTCATGCGGTTGGGTTTTGTGCCGGACAACAGGGCCGCGCATTCATCACGGTTCGCGCGCCCGGTATTGACAAAAACACTGGGATCGTAACTGGGCGTGCTGGCGAGCGCGAGCACCGCGCCGGTGTCGGCGTCCACGACCGCGATGGCCCCGATCACATTGGCCAACAGCGATTCGCAAAATTGCTGGAGCTTGATGTCGAGCGTAAGGTTGAGGGCTTTCCCCGACGAGGGCTCCTGGCGATTCCCTTCTTCTTCCAGGATATTGCCGAGGCTGTCCCGGCGCGCAATATAGGGAACGCCCCGCGTATCGGTGCGCAACTGCGGCAGGCCCGAGGCGTATTTGGTGACCAGCATGTAGCCGTCGCGCCCATGCAGCAGGTTTTCATACTGCCGTTCGAGGCCGCTGCGCCCCACCAAATCGCCCATGTTGTAGCCTTCCCAGGTCTTGTATTCCTGGTCGTTGATTTCATTCAAGTAGCCGATAATCTGGCCGGCGGTCTTTCCATACAAATACCGCCGGATGGGCCGCACCACGCTGAACACGCCCGGCAGGGCATAGGAGTGTTCTTCAATCCGGACGCGTTCCGCCTTGGATACGTCCCGTTTCACCAGGATTTGGGTGAAGGGCGTTTTCCGGTGCGCGTGAAGGGATTTTTGCAGCGATTCGCTCGAGACGTCCTGCAACAGGGAGGCGATGGTATTGCAGACCTCCTCGCGCCGTTCGGCGGGGCACTCGCCGGGAACGAACATCACGTCGGCGCTGGCGCGGTTATCGGCAAGCACCGTTCCATCGGTGGCGCAGATCAATCCCCGGTCCGATTTGAGCCGCTGCGGCCATACGCGGTTTTCCTCGGCGCGGCTCTGGTATTCCGCCGCATGAATCACCTGGAGCCGCCACAGTTGAACGCATAGGATGGAGAATGCCGCGGCGAGCCCCAGGGCCACGAGTTGCACGCGCAGCTCGACGCCTTCGTAGCGCAGCGGTTTCTTGGAGGTGGTCATTCAGGTCAAGCCTCCCGAAAGGGCGCGGCGCCGGTGGAATACCCAGCCCAGCACGGCAAAGACAAACGGCGTGAGCACCGCCGTGTAAAAAGCGCCCGGCACCACGGAGGTGAGAAAAGGATAAATCGCGCCGCTGGCGGGCTGCTGAATGTAGTGAATGGAAGTGAATAAAACCCCGGCCATCAGCGCCGCGAGAAAGACCATGCCCGCTTTCACGGCGGGATGCTCGGTGATCAACCGGGTGGACAATCTCCCGATAGCGTAGCCCGCCGCCACCAGGCAAAACACGTGATGCCCCAACACGGCGCTGCTCGCCACATCTTGATAAATGCCGCCGATGAGGCCGGTGAACATGGCGCGTTCCTCGCCCTCCGCCATGGCAAAATAGACCACCAGGAGCAGCGGCAAATCCGGCAGGACGCCTTGCAGTTTCAGGGCGTCCGGCCAGGTGGTCTGCACCAGCGCCGCGGCCACGATGGCCAAAAGCCACAGGATATTTTTACGCATGTTTCCTTGCATAACGTGCCCATCGAAGATAGTTCGTCCGGGCGGTTGAAGAAGCATCCCAGTGACGGCACGCCCGCCCGGCGGGGAGATTATACCTCAATCGCGGGGGGCAATGAGAAGGGAGTTTGGTTTCAAATCCGTTGCCATGCCTGTGGCGTTTGAGGTTGAGCCTTTACGGGGCCGCCGGGCCTTCGGCGGCCACCACGATGTTGGCCAATCCCTGGGAAAGGGTGTAGGGGCTCATGGCGATAATGAAGGCCGAACCTTCGCCAACCGCCGTTACCTGGCCGGAGGCGTTCACGGCGGCCACGGCGGGATTGGTGGAGGTCCAGGTGAATCCCGTATCCAACGCGGAGGGTGATGTGACGTTCAGCGCCACCGATTGCCCCACGTGAAGCGAAACGTTTCCGGGGTACACCGTCAGAAATTGATATTCGCCTTCAGCGGACGGTTGTGCCTGGGTTTCATTGGTGTGCGCGGCTGCGGTGACAATCATCTTGGTCGAGCCCTGCGCGCCGCTTTGCGCGGCCGTCGAGGTGATATACGCCACGCCCGCGCCCACGGCTTTGACCTGGCCTTGCGGCGTGACGCTTGCCACGGCGTCGTTGGTGGACGCCCAGGTGAAGGCTTTATCGGCGGGCGATGTCGACATGGGCGTGATATACGCCGTGCCGCCTTCCGTCAACACCAGCATGTCCGGAGTATGGCTGATCTTGATTTCCGGCGGCGGGGGAGGCGGTGTTTCCTGCACTTCGGGCGCTGTCGGCGGCGGAGCCGGTATGCCTTCTTCCTCCAAAACGCCCTCGGTGGCTTCCCCTTCTCCTGGTTGGCCTTCCGGGAATTCGCCTTCGGCGGGATGCGCTTCTTTAATGGGTATTTGTTTGGGCGGTTGATCTTCTTTCGCGGGTTTTTCCGGGGTTGGTTTTAGGGGCGCTTGGGCAGGAAGCACGGTTATGAGTGTTTGGGCCTGTTTTTTACTGTACGTGCCGGTGGCATGAACCGAGGCAATGCCCGGATTCACCCCCGTTACTTTCCCCAACGCGTCCACCGTGGCCACGTCCGGTTGATTCGAGGTCCAGATAAAGGCCACGTCTTTTTTTGATGTGGATACAGCCGTCAATGTGACGGATTCACCGGTTTTAACCGTGACGGTTCCTGGGGTTACGGTGACCCGCGTGGGCCGGCATCCCGCCATCGATATCAACGCCACCCCGGCCAACAGGATGGTAAAGCGGCGCAACAATATATTGTTTTTCATTTACAGCGCTGACTCCACACCAATAATAAGATCGACCGCCACGCCGCCATTCATCACCTGCGGAGAGAGGCGCGGGGAAGCGCTAGAATACCTTAAAACGACCTTCCGATGCATCTTGGACGCCGGCCCCAGTAAAAGGAATTTGCAGTTTTCCGGGAAAATACCGATATATACCTGTACATGTCTTATTGCTGGTTCATATAAACCAATCCCCAATTGAGGGCATTGACGAGTCCCTTGGTGTCGTAATATTCGGCGGGGTCGTCCTGCCACTGGGGATCAATCGTTCCGGTGGCGTAGAATTTGGCGGCTTCGGTCATGAAGCGTGCCTGCCCGGAATATTTATAGGCATACGCCAAAATATCCGCGGTGACGAGCGCCCAATTGTTGATCTCTTGGTAGGTTTCATATCCCGGATCGAAGAACCAGATCGAGTCAATGGTGGAGGCCCGCCCGGGGAGATACTCATTCATCAAGTGGTTGATAACAAAATCGCCATACGTAACGAGGGCGGCGCCCGCGCCCAAATCGTCCGGCAACCCATATTCCGTGCAGAAATCGAGATAGCGCCCCAGGGTCCAGAGGGTTTGCGCGAACTGGAACACGCTCAGGCGTTCCTCCCCGCCGGGCCGGTACGCATTGGGGTTGGTCAGCCACGGTTTGTTGGCGGTGTTGGCGGTTTCCCCCACAATGGTCCGGAGCGCATTGAGCCAGCGCGCATCGCCGGAATGCCGGTATCCCTCTATATACGCGAAAATGAGGTTGGCCCGTTCCCGGTAAAACACGGGGTTGGTGAAGTCGCTGAATTGCGACAGGTTCAGCATGGCCTCAAGCCCTTCCATCGCGGTGTCCGCGAAGCGCTGCTCGCCGGTCAGGTGGTACATCATGAACAGTTCCGGCACCCCGAAAAACAGGTCCACGGACGGCGAGTTATAATTGCGGTTCGGATTGGTATTGCCCGGTTCGTCGTGCTGGCTGTGGCCGAAGTACGCGCCATGCGCCCAATGCTGGATGCCCTCGTCCGGGATATGGAGATAATCAATATCGGCCAGGTGCCATGCGGCGGGCCTTGCCAACTCCATCCACCGCAAATCGCCCGTGCGGCAAAATTGCACGAGCATGCCGTACAGGTACCAGTATTTCAGGTTCATCTGGCCCGCCTGATTGGGGCCGAACGCCTCATAGTCCAACGGCACATCGCCATAATCCTGCCAGCCGTAGAAATCGTATTTCTCGATCACCTCCCGCAAGGTGGTGTTGCCGAAGACAATTTCGGGTCCGGCATCGGGATTGGGCTCGAAAGCGGTACGGGTGTAGCGCTCATACAACGGCCATTGCGCCAGATTCGCCGCGGGCACTTCGCCCAGTGCGCCGCTTCCTATATAGCGGCTGGGCGAGGTTTTGCCGAACAGCGGTGAATTAAAGGCCTGCGCGGCGGTTTCCAAGGAGCCTGGCAACGGCGCGCCCAGCGAAAATTTATAGAGTATCGTGTGGGTCTTTTCTTCCCCAACCCGGAAATTGTGGCGGAACTTTTCCCCGTTGGGGAATAGATTCACGGAGAGGGTGCCGTCCGGCTGCAATTCCAGTGCTTTCGGGAAATTCTGCCAGAAATCACGCACCACCGTGGTGAGCCGGGGATCGGCCACGCCGGAACGGGCCGCCGACATCCATCCCAGCGCCTGACCGCCGCTGAGGGGCGCCAACAGTCCGCCGCCGGAGATGCGGTAGCCGGGCAGGGTGCAATACGATTGCAGGCGTGGGGCGGCGGAGGCTTCATAGCCGGGCCAGCCCACCAGGCCGGTGTAGACATCCCAGTGCTCCGTGCCGCTGGAATCCTGATAAAGTTCGAGCGTGGTTTCCGGCGCGTTCACATTCACATTATCAATGGTCATGCCCTGAAGTGCCGCCCCGGTATCCCGCAGCCGCAGATTCAGCCACAGGCCGCCGATATACACGCTGTTGTGCGCGCCCTGGCTGTGTACGTTTCCGGGTTGCCCATCCAGGGTTTCTTCCACGGGCTGGTTGTTTTCAACGGTGAAATCCACCCGGACCTCGGAACGCCCCGCGTAAAAATGCAGGCGTGCGGTGAAATCCAATAGCGCGCGATCGCTCGAGTCCAAAATGCTGCCCATCACCCGCACAATGGTGCAGAGGGCACCGGCGCGTTCCACCACGGCATAGGCGGCGCGCGGGGTGAAATCCGGCGCGGCCCCCGGCACAATGCCCGCGGCATCCAGCGGTACATAATCAATGGCATCGGGCGCGGAAAGCGGTTCCAGCAGCGTGCTCCCGTTTATCGTCACTTGATTGATCACATTGAAGCTTTCGTCCGTCAGAAGATCGAACTGCGCTGTGCCGGTATTCACGGCCATATGCCCCGCCATGGAGGTATCCACGGAAATTTGGGTTGCCGGGACAGGCCCCGGGCCGGAATGGTCCAGCGTGAGTGTGCCGGTGGTGTTGGCGGCCACCCCGGCGAGGCATCCCGCCAACACCCATTTGATGGGAGCATCGCCGTCATCCGCCTGTGCGCCCCAGCGCGCCAGCACGTCGAATTGCGCGGGGAGCGGAGCCTTGCTGGCATCACTCAAACGAAGCGCGGAGACATCCGTGACGTTCCATGAGCGGGGCAACGGAATACCAAAGGACACATATTCGGCCACATGATCCACGCCGCCGCGTTCCTGCAAGAAGATCGTCATGCTTTCTCCTTCTTCCTCGCCTTCCTCAACGCCTTCGCCCTCGCCTTCGGCGGCACCTTCGCCTTCCACAGTCCCCTCGCCTTCCGGAATTCCTTCCTCCTCACCCTCCTCAATCCCTTCCCCCTCGGCAATTCCTTCGCCTTCGACAGTTCCCTCTTCTTCGCCCTCTTCAATGCCTTCGCCTTCCGTTTCGCCCTCCACCGGTGAGGGAATGACCGTAACCACGGCGTTGCCGTGTTTTCCACTGCTTATTCCGGTGGCCGTAATGACGGCGCTTCCTTCCTGATGCGCGGTAACCACGCCCGCCTGGACCGTGGCCACCTGGATATTGTTCGAGCCCCAGGCAAAAGCGGTATCCGCATCGGACGTGGAGGAAGCGGACAGCGTGGCGGTCTGGCCCGCCTCGAGTGTGATGGCATTCGGCGTCACGGTGACGGTGATCGGCGGACACCCGGTTAAGGCCAGCATGAAGAGTGTGGCGCTGAAAAGGAAGAATACCGTGGTTGCGTTTTGATGCCTCATGACATTTGCCTCCATGTTTTGCCGCAAGACGTATGCGCCCATCCCAAGCAGAAAAAACTACCCGCCTGCACACCATTTCCTCCCACCACAGTATCAGAGATGTTCCTGCTTGTAAAGCCCTTGCAGCCGGAAGTGACACCATGAGAATAAAGAAGAGCGTGCGAAAATGAGGATAACACGGTTTTACAGGATAAGACAGTATGATTTTGGGGTAGCCTGCTATTCACATTTTTTCATAGCCATCCGGCCCGCATACCAATCCGCATACCTGCACCCGGTTCTACCGGTTTGCCTCAAGGGCTCCTGTGTTATTGTCGCTAATGCAATTATTTGATCCCAACACAATACCCATCTTCCGTCGGGGGATTCGCATCGGGACAAGCATGGTAGCCACCCGAATTGAAGAACTGGATAAGGCGCAAGAGTTCGGAAAGGTTAATCAACCAATTTTGAGTGTTGTAATCGCTGTCGTGCGGCATACAGGTGTGGGCACCAAGACCAGGCGCATAACCATCTTCCGTTCCAGCTTGACAGTGATAGCCTCCCGAATTGAAGAACTGAATGACCCGAAGCAATTCAGAAAGGTTGATCTGGCCATCTCCATTTTGGTCGGCGGTGTGAGTCGAAGTTTCACCTTCACCCTCACTCATACCTTCGGGTTGGCCTTCTGTTATGCCTTCAATTACACCTTCGGATTGACCTTCGGGTTGGCCTTCGATATCGCCCTCACCTTCGCCACAGTTTGGACCTTCCAATATCGCCGTACTGACAAAGACAGATCGGGCTTCTGATCCGTCACTGCGTCCAATGGCTTGGCCCTGGATTTCGTAGAGACCGCTGGCGGACTCTGGGGCATTGATATCAAAGTAAAATGAACATGGGAACGTCGGAACAGCGAACCATGCGAACGCGATGACACCTGAAGCACCTGCGCTTGGCTGAATATTGGGAGTGTTGCCGCCAACACTGGAATATGTCCATCCATCCGGAAGAGTTTCTTCCACGCCAAGAGCGGTTATGGGTGCTACGGTTGCGCACTCGACCGTCACGAAGACGGTGACCGTTCCCCCAGGGTTATAACAGCCGTCAACCGTTCGAGTGAGAGTAAATTCGGGGGCTGGGCTTGGCGTCTCCGTTCCCGTGGCACAGTGATAACCGTCTGAGTTGAAAAATTGAATCACTCGGAGCAGTTCTGAGACCTCGATAAGCCCATTTTGGTTGTAGTCAGCCGAAAGGTAAGTTCCTGTGGGTTCGGCTGGGCCGGGACAATATCCGTCCTCCGTACCTTGCGCTGGACAATAATGGTAACCTCCAGAATTGTAGAACTGGATGATCCGGAGTAGTTCACTCAGTGTGATTTGCCAGTTCATCGGGTTGTAGTCGCTATTGTGCTGAACACAATTGTGGTCGCCCGGTCCGGGAGCATAGCCATCCTCTGTCCACCCCTGACCCTCGCCTTCGATGACACCTTCGGGCTGACCTTCAATAAGACCTTCTCCTTCGCCGCCCCCTTCGCCCTCGCCCTCACCTTCGGCGATAAAGGATCCGTCAAGAACCTCCACCATGAGTGCGCCGTCGT
>CAYYRW010000007.1:29630-174117 GCA_964474205.1 uncultured Nitrospirales bacterium
ACGGCAGAACGATGCCTCGGTCAATGGTAAGAGTACGGTCGCTGGATACTCCCTCGCCCTCGTCTTCACCTTCGGCGATAAAGGATCCGTCAAGAACCTCCACCATGAGTGCGCCGTCGTTGATCTCGGTCAGGGGGCCAAAGACCAGATCGCCTCCGGAGGCGCCCTCAGCGACTGTGAAGATGAGTTCCACCAGGATGCCCGGACCGGATGCGGCGGCCTGAGCTCCTGCATTGACGACAATAACCGTGCCCGAGCCGGCATTCGGGATGGGGGCAGCCCAGCCCGCAGTGGCTAAACCGTTCTGGGCGCGCACAAAAACAAGTTGCCCCGCTGGATAGTCGACTTGCACGCGGTAACTGGTCACATCCGCGCCATCGTCAACTCTGACGGGTATCGTCACTTCAAGGCCCGCAGACGGCAGAACGATGCCTCGGTCAATGGTAAGAGTACGGTCGCTGGATACTCCCTCACCCTCACCTTCTACTTCACCTTCAACAACTTGCGGTTTGGCAAGCCTCAACAACCGCCGGTTACCCGGACCTTCTCCGGCATCCAGCCAATATATGTAAGTTTCATCAACCACGAGATCTATTATCTGTTCGCACGGGAAATTCAGAATGTCAACAGTCGAACCGCCCATTGCGGGGATGCAAAACAGCTTTTCAGGATCTGCACAGAAGACGGTCGTACCGTCTGAGGCATAACCGGTGGCGCCGGGGTATTCCAATATGGCAATCTTTTCGCCACCCGTTTTGGACACGCGCCAGAGGGTCCCATCACCAGAATTCAAGTACACGTGCGTATCGTCCACAAAAAGGCGGGCCTCTGCCGGTTGCGATGAAATGAGCTCCAGGATCTGATTCGTCTGCAGATCGAGCCGTTTCACCGATCTCCCGTACTCCCGGAAGTACACTGCATTGGCGTCACTGAAAGATTGCCCTCGTACCCAGTAACCTGTGTGCAGAAACTGCGATTCTCCGCCCATTTCCGGAATTCGATAAATGTTACTCCAGCGTTGCATGTAGTACGTGTATCCATTACACGTTGCGATATAACCCCCGCCATTATCACTAAATGTATTCATTGTGCGAATTACATGAGGAATCCCCTCGCTCATGTCCGCGTAGAATATGCGGCAGTCCTGGTAGCCGCCATAGTGGCCATAAATTCTCGATCCTTCAACACAATATTTCCCGAATCCCGTGCTCTCTGCCCAAGCGTCATGGAGAACCGTGACGACATCCCCCCCTAACCTGTGAACGCGTTTGATCTTTCCATCTTCGTTAACAATGTCGGCGAAATAGAGAAAGTTGCCATGTATTTGAAGTGAATCTGGATTATTCAATCCAGCCCCTAGAACGTCGTATTCCGGTTCACCTTTTCCCTCGCCCTCGCCTACCGGGTCCACCGTAAACGTCACAGGGACTTGTCGTACGTCATTACTTGCGCCAGGAGCAGATATTGTCAGTGCCCCGTAGTACACACCGGCGGCTAGACCGGAGGAAGGGAAGGTGAGGGCGATGATTTTCTCATCAAATAGATTTATGGAACTACCGCTCGTTGGGTTCACTGAAAGCCATGTGGCATTACTGGAAATACTAAAATTCAGCGTGCCGCCGCCTCGATTGAACACGTTGAGGATATCACTCTGTGCATTCTGTCCTTGTATGCACGAGACGTTGAAACTTGAGGGGTTAATATCAATTGAGGGGACATCGGCGGTTTCAAAGAGTGACTGATAAGGTAGAACCATGTCTTGGTCGATGGTCAGGTTGCGCTGCGTCTTTGCAAGCGAGCTTCCCTTTGTTGCGGCATCGGGTCCATGAGCATCGCAATTGGTGTCGGAAACGAAGCATGTAGTGAGACCCGCGTAGTACCGGAGAATCGCCGAGGCATCCTGGCCGCCGAGCAGGCCATCTCCGTTCACGTCGGCCCCCGCAGGATAGTCGGGACGGCTGTGAAGCTCGGCGCCGGGGCAATCGAGGAGATCATTGATGAGGAAGGCGTACCACTTCAGAATGAGGGACGCGTCCTGCCCCCCCGGCGAACCGTTGCATAGGACTGTGGGGCTCACCCCCAGAGGAGATGCAACGTCACCCCAGATGAATTCGTCTTCGCCTTCGCCCTCACCAGTTTCAAATTCCGCTATGACCGTTCTGGGAGCATTCATCGTGAACGAGATCGTCTGGCTGCCGCTTGTTACGTCGCCCGTCCAACCGGTGAAGGTCTTTGTGCCGGACGTTGCTGGCGCGGTCAGCGTGACGCTCGTGCCGGATGCAACATTCGCCGTGTAGTTCGTCGTTCCACCATGGCCTGTACTACTGGTGATGCTTACACCAGAAGCGCCTGACGAGTTCACCGAAAGCGTGTAGGCCGTGGTCTGGTAGTTGGCCGTCACGGTCTTGGAACTGCTCATCGTGAACGAGATCGTCTGGCTGCCGCTTGTTACATCGCCCGTCCATCCCGTGAAGGTCTTTGTGCCGGACGTCATGGGCGCGGTCAGTGTGACACTCGTGCCGGATGCAACATTCGCCGTGTAGTTCGTCGTTCCACCATGGCCTGTACTACTGGTGATGCTTACACCAGAAGCGCCTGACGAGTTCACCGAAAGGGTGTAGTACGTGGGCTGATAATTGGCTGTAACAGTCATGTTTGAAGTGATAGAAAACGAGATCGTCTGGCTGCTGCTCGTCACGTCCCCGGACCAGCTTAGGAACGTCGCCTCGCCGGAAGTCGCGGGAGCCGTCAGCGTGACACTGTAACCTGACGCAATGTTCGTCCTCGTGTAGTTCGTGGTGCCGCCAAAGGTGCCGGTGATGACTACGCCCGAAGCCCCGGACGAGTTCACCGTCAGCGTTCTGTACGTCGTGTAGTTGGCCGTCACGGTTTTGGAACTGTCCATCGTGAACGAAATCGTCTGGCTGCTGCTCGTCACGTCGCCCGTCCACCCCGTGAAGGTCTGCCCGCCAGAGGTGGAGGGTGCGGTCAGCGCCACACTTGTCCCCGAGGCAACATTCGCCGTGTAGTTCGTCGTCCCACCATGGCCTGTGCTACTGGTGATGCTTACACCCGAAGCACCTGACGAGTTCACCGAAAGCGTGTAGTCCGAGATGTATGTCACTGTCACTGTCGCGATAGTGCTGGAATTTCCTGCGCTGTCAAAAGCCTGGACACCGATCATATTTGACCCCTGGACTAGCGAAATCGGGCCTATTGAATACGAGGCCGAATTCCCGGATACATACTGATACCCAGCGCTGCCGTTTTCTCCATTACTAACGATCACATCTGCCAGACCCGACCCGCCTGCGTCTGTGGCCATGCCGCTAACCGTAATCGAGGACGTTGTGAACGTTTGGCCGTTGGTCGGGCTGCTGATGTTCACTGTCGGTGGCGTCGTATCTGACGGAGGGGTTCCTGTCCGAGACATGTAATCCTCGGCAGACCAACCGTACGCGCCATTATCCCAATCGATTTGCCACCAAATATAACGATATGTCCCTGCGCCAACGACAGCGACGACGGGTCCGGCTACGACGGCACCTGTAGCTCCGGAGTTTACCGAGGAGGGGTCTGCAAGACTGCCACCTGCCGTGGTTCGCACACGCATACCGTCAGTTGTACATGTGACTCCATCCCCTGATGCGCGGATAACCGTGGAGTCAATTCCCTGTGCGGCGGTTCGAGCGGTCGTCAGATAACTCGTAAAAGCACCATTCGTAAAGGCTGACCACGGCGTCCAATCGGCATCGATCGCCGCGTTTGCAATGTTGTAAGCAGCCGTCGCATTGTAGGACGCACTGCTTAGGAGTTGAGATCGATTATACGATGGATGCGCAATTATGTTTATCTGCCAAAGCCCGCAAGAATCTTCGACCGGAGGATTGTAATTTTCCGCGTCAAGAGCAAACGAAGATTCCGCATTGGCGACCGCTACGGCGTTGACGAGGGCACCGCCCGAAAATCCCACGTCATATGCCGCCTGGGCCACTTGGCTCGCTGACAAGTAGATCAGCTTCATAGCGGCAAACCTTTTCGCCCTCTGAATTTGTTGTTCGAGAGTAAGATCAGGTCCGTCGGCCGGCAGACACAAGCCTGGAATTTTTTCCATCGCTTGGGTCAAGAACAACTCGCTGTTGACGCGCGTTTGGCCTGCATGCTGCTCCAAACGGAGATCCGCGCCCAATACGGTGCCGACAGGATTGTGACTGGCAAACACAGCCGCGCCCGTTACAGCGGCAAGCGCGTCAACAAACTTATTACCGTCCGCTCCAGCAGCAACAGAGCATGCGTATAAGTCAAGGCGGGCGCCGTTTGTGAGCACGGATCGGAATCGTTCTAATGCAGCAGCTTGGCTCGGTATCGTCACCAAACTCAGGTTGTCGCCCTTGCCGAGATCAAGTTCTCCCGGACCACCGTGAGCCACGATCCCCAGGTGACCAATCGGAGCGCCGTTGTGTGTGGCGGACACTGAGGCAAGAAGATCGACCAAGCCTGTCGTGTTCATATTGTCGCTGGGATAGATGATTACGATAGTGTCTTCCACCGCTGCGCTTCGAATCTGTTCCGCTTGCGCGACAGCGTCGCTCACGAGGACTACATTCAGCGGTGCGGTCAAGGGCGCGCATCGGTCTTTCGACATATTGACGGCGAAAACCATCGGCGAAAATAGAATGAGAATTGGAAACAAAACACGGACTTGAAAATGGTTCAGCTTGAACACGGCCCTTCTCCCTTGCAGTTTCTTACATGTTTGACTACATACAGCCCCGCGTTAGCAAAAAAACACAAGAACTTCCACCCTTGCTAACGTGTTCTATTTAACATGCTATACCCAAGCGCTTGGAAAGTCAAGTCGAGGGGGGAGTGGTGGGCAAGGCAAGGCAGTCAGGAGACAGGACAGTACACCCGCCATAGTCCGCGGATGACGGCGGATTTCGCGTTTTGCCTCCCTCATTTCCCAGCCCTCTACCCACCAGTTCTGTAACTTACCACGGCGTAGCCGCAGTCAATGCGGGTCCGCACTCAAGCTCCATAAACGGTTGGCGCTGAAGCATGTCATTACATTATCCTTCCCGCCATGAAAGAACAAGCCTGGATGTGCTCTGTGGGGGGGGGCTTGCCATCATCTTCTGGGGCACGAATATCGCCTTTTGCCAAGGCGTTCCCTTGCAAATGGGGGTTTGCGCGGGTGCAGGTGTAGCGCCGTGAGCGGATGAAATCAATATAAAGAGGAAGGCCAAGGTGAAGATAGCGGTTACAGTTTTCATGACTGATTTATACGACATAACATTCTCTTTTCTGTTGAATCAATCGCCTGTCAAGAAAAACAACACTGTTTCATTGTGTCAAAGTAAGAAACCGGAAATCATATCGATGTTTGGGAAATAGGGGCCGTTTTACTCTCTGCGTTAGAAAAATCACTCAGGGCAGAGTCGCCGAGAACGACGAGGATCGCGGAGGAAAAATTAGGCTAGAGTAAGAAAGATATTAACCGCAAAGAGCACAAAGATCGCAAAATAAGAACCACGGATATTCATGGAAAATGACGGATATCAGGTATCATGCTCTTTGCGTTTTTCTATGCGCTCTTTGAGATCTTTGTGGTTTAATTCTCTTCTTTATTTCCTTTCCTGTTTTTCCCCGCATTCGCAATGTGTCAGACCAATTGGCGCTGAAGCATGTCATTACATTATCCTTCCCGGCATGAAAGAAGTCTTAAAACCATCCTGGACAGGTTCCGCGGCGGGGATGCTTGCCATCATTTTCTGGGGTACGAATATTGCCTTTTGCCGGAGCCTGACGGAGCAGTTGGGCACGTTTACGGCGGGGGCGTTGTCCATGTTGATTGCGGGGGTGGCGTCAATGGGGTATTTGCTGGCAAAGCCCGGCGCCTTCCGGAAAGCCCTGTGTTTGCCCAAGCGTTATCTATTGGTCTGCGGAGGGATTTTTGTGGTGGAGATGCTGGTGATTGTGGCGGCCATCGGGCTGGCCGTGGACCATCAGCAGGTGATCGAGGTGACGATCATCAACTACCTGTGGCCGAGCCTGACGCTGGTGTTCGCCGTGCCGATCCTGGGCCGCCGGGGCTCGATGCCGCTGCTGGCGTTGGGAGTGATTGTGGCTTTCGGTGGAATCGTTCTTGCGTTGAGTGGCGGTGATTTTTCCGGCAGCCGCGTTGGGGTGAATCCCGCGCCGCATGTGCTGGCATTGGCGGCGGCGGTGTTGTGGGGCCTGTACAATAATTTGAGCCGCCTTTGGACGGAGGAAACGGAAGGATGGGCGACGCCGTTCTTCTTTCTTGCATCGTCGATAGGATTGTTTGCGCTGCTTCCGCTCGCGCCCGCCCCCCTGCACTGGAGTGGCCGCGCGGTGGCGGAATTGTTCTATCTTGGCCTGATGCCGACGATGCTCGGCTATATTTTATGGGACGTGGCCATGCGGCGCGGGCACATCATCCTGGTGGTGACGCTCTCGTATTTCATACCGATCCTGTCCACGCTAATCAGCAGCGTGTACTTGGATATTCCCATCGGCATGGCGGCCTGGGCGGGCTGCGTCATGGTGGTGGCGGGCGCGCTGCTGTGCAATCGCGCCCTGCCGTAATTTTTCGATACTGCGGGTGACCGAGACAGGTGTCCCCAATGCCACTTACTTAACGTGGAATACAAAAAGAAGCGAAAAACAGGGACTGACGCAAGCGAGGCCACCCATGAACAGAACCTGCAGTATAGAAGCCGATCTAGATGTGGGTGGCCGAGACGTGTCTGTCCCTGGCTTTTCGCGTAACTTGGTGCCGCATGCGTAACTATTTCCCGCCGCCGGTATGGATTTGGGCGTCGAAGGACCATTTCATTACGGGTTCGGTGCCGAGGTTCAGCACCACGTAACCGGAACCGTTGCCGCGCGCCAGGGGCGCTTCCACTGTCGAAATGGCCTGCCGCTTGGCGAACAGGTAATTAAGCTGCGCGGTGATCAAGGCGGAGGATTGCGGCAATTGCGCGAGGGCTTCCGGAGGAATCGTGAAGGTGCCATCGTCCGCCGCTTTGCACACCAGCGCGCCCAGGCGCACGGGGTTGTTGGAAGCTTCCAGCACCAGTGTTTCCAGGATGAAGGTGATGCAGGTGCCTTGGCCCGCCGTGTCCCACGTGATGGTCAGGCCATTTTGCAACGTGGCGGCGTCGAAGATAGTTGCCAGCGACGCGGGGGCGGTCAACGTGAGCCGTCCCGGCAGCGAACCCGAAGCGGTAAACGCGCCAATATCAAGTCCGCCGGGCCAGGAGTAGGTCACCGTGTCGCCGTTGTCGAATCCGGAGGCGGTGATCGTTTCCTCGAAGAAGAAACCGCCCATCCAGGCTTCGAGCGCATTATAACCAAGGTCTTCCAGCGAGCCTGTTCCGGAGAAGTCATAGTAATAATCAAGGGGGCGTTTCATGGCCACGGTGGAGGTTCCATTGGTGAGCGAACCCGGCGAGCCTGTGTCCAACGCGCCAATTTTATCAAAGGAGGGGGCTTCTCCGTCCGGCAAGCTGAAAATAGTGTTGACGCCGAAGTTGAGTCCGAAAATCAGGTTTGACGCGCCTTGATCTGTCAGGCCGATCAATTGAAGACCGCCGGTCTGAATGGAGGCGGAGTAGGCCTTCCAAGTGTCCAAGGGAGCATCGGCGTCATACGGATCAAATGCGTCGCCCTTGAAACCTGAGTAGAAGAGCCCCATCGAGGTCATGTCTTTTCTCTGGCCGGCAAAGGGCAGGTTGGTGGTCCGCAGGGTGCCGAACACGAATCCGAGCCGGTCACCGTCCGCCGGGTAATACACAGAGATATTCGCCAGCGCGCCGTTGCCCGATTCGCAATCGGCGGTGGCCGGGGTGAGCGCCACCACGGCGGGCCGGCCCAATACGTAGACCGCGACATAGGTGGAACCGGGCGCGGGGATGCAGAAGGCGCCATCATCGCCGGTAACCGCCGAACCGCCGGTCGAAGAGTATACGCGGGTGTCCGCTATCGGCGTGGTTCCGTCTTCTTTCGTTACTTTGCCCTGGATACAGGAGGTGAACGCGGCGGTCAGGTCCTGGTTGGCGGTGGTGGCTCCGGCCGCGCCCGCCGTCACATTCTTTGACGCGCACACGTAATAGGCGCCGGGCAGCACCAGTTCCAGGCGGATGTGGGCATTGGGCTTGACCCAGACGGTATAGGCGCCGCTGCCGTCGCTGATACCGAGGGTGACGGCGTGATAATCCAGGCCGGTCGCAAAGATGAGAGCGTGCGCGGCGGGTTGGCCGTTCGCGTCATAAACGTGCCCTTTAATCACATGCGGCGTGGGGATGGTAATGCCCACGCTCCACCAGCCGAGCATGGATACGGTGGCTTCCACATACAATGCCCCGCCTTCCCCTTCCACGACCGTGCCGGTGCCCGCCTGGACCCATGTGCCGGTGGAAGCGTCAAAATGCCAAAGAGGAACCGTATCCCCCGGTTCGAGTGTGGTGTCGGCGGCAAGTTTAATCTTAATCTGAACATTGGCATCTGCGCTCAACTGAATCGTCTCACCATTCTGTGTAATTTCAAAATTCACCACGCCGTACAGTTCAAACGATCCCGTTCCGCCGCCGGGGAACGAGGCCAGTTCTTCGCTCATGTTGAGCGCGGTAATTTGGATGTCCACCGTGCCTGTGACAGCTTTTTGTTCGGCGGTTTTCAGTGCGTTGGCGGGCAAGGTGATGCTATTGCCCCCATTTTCCACGGTGCCGCCCGCGGACGCGTTAGCCAGAACCTTGGCCTGGTCCAGCCGCTTCAACGTCACATTCATGGTGGCGGTGGCGCCGGAGCCCACCTGCACGGCTTGCGTGGCGGGGGCATAACCAGTCAATGAGAACGCGACAGGGATATTTTGCTTTGCGGCCACCGGATCAAAAGCAAAAAGGCCACCGCCGTCGGTATGGGTGGTGGTTCCGTTGGCGGTCACTTCGACAAAGGGCAGGGCGTTCCCTTCCGTGTCGTTGACCCATCCGATGAGTTTGCCTTCTTTACTCTCCGGCGGGCATCCGCACAGTGCAATCGCCGTGAGCAAAAGCATTCCGGCAAGAATGGTTTGTTGATGCTTAACTGTATGCATTGGGCTGGCTCCTTCTATCATGCGCACCGTGGAACGGTGATTTCCCTATGTATAAATAATACCACGAAACGGAAATGTTACAGAAATTTTCCCTTTTATGGAGAAAAGGACGGGCCTTTTTTGCTATTCTTCATTTTTATCAATCAGGAGTGGACGACTGTGCGGTTTGGAAAGCAAATGCTGCCGTTGCTTGGGGCCGTTGTGGGCCTGTTGCTGTTGTTTCGATTCTGGGTGCCCAACCTGTTGGCCCCGGAGAACCTGCTCGACCTCACCCAGCAAATCTCGGTGAATGCCATTATTGCCTTTGGCATGACGCTGGTAATCCTGATTGGCGGGATCGATTTGTCGGTGGGGGCCTTGCTGGCGCTGGTGGGCACCTGCACGGTGTATGTGCTCACAGTGAGTCTGCCCGTGGCACACTCCGGGTGGTGGACCGTTGTGGCGGTATTCTCGGGATTGTCCGTGATGGCCCTGTTTGGGGCGTTTAATGGTTTTTGTGCGGCAAAAAGCAAGATACCGCCGTTTATTATCACGCTGGCGACCATGCTGGTGGCACGGGGGGCGGCCTTGGGGTTTAATGAAGGACGGCCCATGGCGATACCGGAAACCAACACCCTGTTTCTGGCCCTGGGCAACGGCCGGGTCATGGGTTGGTTGCCGGTGCCGGTGCTGATCATGCTGGTGGTTTTCGCCATCACCTCGATTTTGTTGCACTTTACGTTGTTCGGGCGGCATCTGTACGGCATTGGCGGCAACTTTGAGGCGGCGCGCCTGTCCGGCATTCCCATGGTGCGCAACACCATCATCGTCTATGTGATTTGCGCGGTGCTGGCGGGCATTGCGGGCGTGATTAACACTGCGCAACTGTACTCCGCTGAACCCGCCTCCGGGATTGGGTTCGAGTTGAACGCGATTGCGGCGGTGGTGGTGGGCGGCACCAGTTTCTCCGGGGGCATCGGCGCCATGCCCGGCACATTGATCGGCGCGGTGATTATCGGAATCCTCGACAAGGGACTGAATCAGGCGGGCGTGCATTTTTCCCTGCAATATGTGGTAAAAGGACTGGTTATTCTGGGCGCGGTGTATATGGACGTGATTCGCCGCAAACGATAAAGGAACATGGGATGCAAAAACTGGGATGGTTGTGTGCGGCGGGGATATTGGTCTCGTTAGGGGCCGTGGGGGATGCGCGGGATGACGTGCTGAAGAAATCGCTCGCGCACTGGAACCTGGGCGGTGACTGGATGAATGCAAATCCCCCTATTACGCCCACCGGGAAAATCGAATTTGGCGTGCCCGCCGAAGGGGACGGAGCAAGGGCGGGCGCCACTGTGGCGCGCTTGACGAGCGCCTATTTCGATGCGGGGAAGAACCTGAATGTGCCGGGCCAGGGCCTCACGGTGTATTTGCGCGCCCGTGATCCGCGCGGCCAGTGGACCTATGCCCTGTTCAACAAGCGCGGCACGCACGAGATTCTCAATTACAATCTCTTCAGCGTGGACTTGGGCGGGGAGCCAGGCCCGGAAATCGGCTTTGAAATTCACACCGACCAAGGGTTTGCCATGGTCAATTTCAATGCCGGGCGGATTGACCCCAAGGCATGGCATGATTTTGCGGGGCGCTACGATGGAAGAACCATCGAGCTTATTTGCGACGGCAAGGTCATGGCGAAACGGTCCTGGCGGGGCGGCAACCTGACGCAAAATACCGAACCAACACTGATTGGGGCCGAGATGGATCACGGGAATGTAGTGCGGCCTTTCACGGGCGAAATGGAGGAAGCCGCGCTCTGGGGGTATGTATTGAGCGATGAAGAACTCGCACAGGCGATGCGGCAGGAGAAAATCATTCCCGATTCGACCTATGTGGAACCGTATGCGTCTCCGATTCATTACCGGCCGGCCGTGGGCCGCCTGGCCGATACCATCCCGTTCTTTTGGGACGGCGCCTACCACATTTTTTACCTGCGCGCCCTGGACAAAGTGCCGTGGGAACATCTTGTTTCCTCCGACCTGATCCATTGGCTGGAACTCCCCACCGCCTTGCGGTCCGATGGCGCGGCGGACGGGCCGGACGGTCTGCACATGTTCACCGGCTCGGTCACGCAGCATGACGGCACATTCCACATTTTCTACACGGGGTGGAATCCGGCGAACAAAGAAGGCCGGGAGAAGGTGATGCATGCCACGAGCAGGGATTTGATTGCGTGGACAAAGCACCCGGAACATGGATTCTTTGGCGACGGCGTGCAGTATCAAAACAGTGATTTTCGCGATCCCTATGTGTTTTGGAATGAGGCCGCGAACAAGTTCTGGATGATCTTATGCGCACGCGACGCAAAGACCGGCAAACCCGTGCAGGGCGTGGCGCAGTCCAGCGATCTTGTCCAGTGGGAACAGATTGATCCGTTGATTTTGGAGCCGCCATTGGGCGAAGGCACCCCGGAATGTCCGGACCTATTTAAGATGGGGGACACGTGGCATCTCATCCACTCGCCGAGCGCGGGCACCACCGATATGCGGTATGCGGGCGATATACGCGGCCCATACCGCGTTCCGGAAACCTCCAGCATAGACACGCCGATTCTGTATGCCGCCAAGCGTATGTTTGACGGCAAACGCCACATCATCACCGGCTGGATTCGCGATCTGGGCGGCGAGCGCGACGGCGGCAATTTCGAGTGGGGCGGGGATCAGAGCGTGCCGCGCGAGGTGTATCCCGGCCCCGGGGGCCTGTTGTATTTCCGTCCGGTGCCGGAAGCCTTGGCGCAATTCACCCGGCAGGTTCAGGTGGCCGCCGGCGTGCCCACAAAATCGATTGGAACGTATGAGACCCCGGACAATTACCTGATGCAATGCCGGTTGAAGATGGACCCCGAGGCCGAAGTGTGCATTGCCATGCGGCAGCAAGAAAAGCATGATTCCGGGTACCGGTTAATCCTGCGTCCCAAGAAACAGGAAGCGGAAATCGCGGGAAAGAAATTCAGTTATCCGAGGAAAGTGCGCCTGGACACCTCGTTGCCGATCTCTATTACGGCGTTCGTGCAGGGAACGATTATCGAGTGCTTTATCAACGATGCCTATCCCTTCAGTTGCCGCGCCTATGAATATCAAAAAGGCATGCTGAGCATTGCGCCCAGCGGCGGCAAGATGGAACTTCTTGAACTGAGTATAAAAACCCCGGCAACAGGAGACGGTAAGCAATGAGGCTGTTCTTGACTGTATTGATGCTGACACCGCTGGGGTGCGGTGCGGCTCCGGATAAGGTAATCGCCGATTTTGAAGGTCCGGACTATGGCGGGTGGGCCGCCACCGGCGATGCTTTCGGGCAAGGCCCCGCAAAAGGCACCCTGCCCAACCAGATGCCGGTGTCCGGGTTTGAAGGAAAAGGGTTGGTGAACAGTTACACCAATGGCGACGGCGCGCAGGGCACGCTCACCTCGCCGGAGTTCACCCTTCAGCGCAAATACATCAATTTCCTGATGGGCGGGGGCAATCTTCCGGATGCCGTTGGGATGAATCTGCTGGTGGACGGCAAGAAGGTCCTTGCCGAGACGGGATCAAATGAGGAAAAATTAACCTGGCGCACGTGGGACGTGCGGAAATGGAAAGGGAAAACCGCCCGGCTGGAGATTTTTGACAAAGCCACCGGCGGCTGGGGGCATATCAACGTGGATCAGATTGTGCAAAGCAAACAACCCAAGCAGGAGCATGTCATGGCTGGCAAAGTGTATGAGGAACAGTACCGTCCGCAATTCCATTTTTCATCGAAGAAAAACTGGATCAACGACCCCAACGGGCTGGTGTATTACCATGGCGAATACCACCTTTTCTTCCAGCATAATCCCTTTGGCATCAACTGGGGCAATATGCATTGGGGCCATGCGGTAAGCAGGGACCTCGTGCATTGGGAAGAACTGTCCATCGCCCTCGCGCCCGATCAGCACGGGACGTGTTTTTCAGGGAGCGCCGTCGTTGATTGGAACAATACCTCCGGGTTCCAAACCGGTGAGGACAAGGCGCTGGTGGCGTTGTATACCGGCGCGCCGGTGCCGGAAGTGGAAGGCGGGCCCAAATTCTCCCAATGCCTGGCGTACAGTAATGATCGCGGACGCACTTGGACCCCCTACGACAAAAATCCGGTGCTGCCGCATATCGTGGGCGGAAACCGTGACCCAAAAGTGTTCTGGCATGTTCCCACGGGCAAATGGGTGATGGCACTCTACCTCGATGGGAATGAATTTGGCTTTTTCGGTTCGCCCAATCTGAAGGAATGGTCGCTGCTCAGCAAAATCACCGTGGCGGGTTCCACCGAATGCCCCGACTTGTTTGAATTGCCCGTGGACGGCAATCCGTCCTCCACAAAATGGGTGTTCCTCGGCGGAGATGGCAATTACCTCATCGGTAAATTTGACGGCACTACATTTACGCCGGAATCCGAAAAGCTGGAAGCGGATTATGGCGCGCATTATTACGCCACGCAGTCGTACAGCGACATTCCCAAGGAAGACGGGCGCAGAATCCAAATCGCCTGGATGAACGGCGGCAACTATCCCCATATGCCGTTTAATCAGCAGATGAATTTCCCCTGTGAACTGACCCTGCGCACCTTCCCCGAAGGACTGCGCATGTGCCGCATGCCCGTGCGGGAAATTGCCTCGCTGTACGGCGAACGGCGCGCTTGGCTGGAGCACACCGTGAATCCCGGCGATAATCCGTTGAAGGACGTTAACGGCGATCTGTTTGATATTTCCCTGGAAGCCGAACTTGCCGGTGCGGAAGCCTTCGGATTGAAACTTCGCGGCGAGGCTCTCGCGTATTCCGTGAAGGACAAGACGCTGGCCTGCCTCGGCAAAACCGCTCCCCTCGAAGCCGTTTCCGGGCGCATCACACTGCGGGTCCTGCTGGACCGCGCCTCGATAGAGATTCTCGCCAACGACGGGAAAGTGGTGATGTCTTCCTGTTTTGTGCCCGAGCCGAAAAATACGTCGCTGGAAGTCTTTTGTACGGGCGGAGCGGTTAAACTCATCACCATGGAAGCATACGAACTCAAATCCTCCTGGAGAAAGTAACGTGTCGTTGTGATGTCCGTAAAAAGCACATATGCGCTCCTTTTCGCGGGCGTGGTGGTTATTGCGGCGGCGTACCGGCTGCCGGAGTTGTCCAAACGGCCCATGCACGGCGATGAGGCGAATCAGGCGGTGAAGGCGGGGATTCTCTTCGACAAAGGCGTGTACACGTACGATCCGCATGAACATCACGGGCCCACGCTCTATTATCTCACACTACCTTCCCTGTGGCTTAGCGGCGTGAGCGCATTCAAAGACTCCACCGAATGGAACTACCGCATTGTGCCGGCCGTGTTTGGCCTGGGGCTGCTGGTGTTGATCGGATTGCTGCGGGGGGCGGTTGGAAACAGTGCCATGCTTTGGGCGGCGCTGTTGTACGCGGTTTCAAACGCCATGGTCTATTACAGCCGCTACTACATCCAGGAAACGCTGCTGGTTTTTTTCACGGCGATGACGTTCGCCGCCGCCTGGCGCTATATCGTAACCCCGAAAGCCGTTTGGGCGGTGTTGGCGGGCGCGGGGCTTGGACTCATGCACGCCACCAAGGAAACCAGCCTCATACTTATCGCCTGCATGGCAATGGCGCTTGCCCTCACTTGGGGCATGGCCCGTGTTCGCGACAGACAACCCCTATTGCAAGGCCGCCTTCCCTTCAACCACCTGGTCCTGGCCGCCGCCGCCGCCCTCGTGGTGTCGGTAGTGTTGTTCTCCTCCTTTTTCACGCATGGCCGGGGGCCATTGGACTCCATTCTTACGTATGCCACCTATTTCCATCGCGCGGAAGGCGCGGGCAGCAGCGCGGCTCACGAAAAACCCTGGCACTACTACCTCCTTCTCATGCTTTACACCTATCGCAGTGCGGGGCCAAAATGGAGCGAAGCCGTAATCCTCGTGCTCGCCGTTGCGGGCGCGATTCCCATTCTGCTCCGAAAACAGGCTCCGCAAAATTCCGCGGAAGACTCCGCGCCCTGTACAGCGATTCATTTTCAGCGATTCATCCTGTTTTATGCTGTGCTGGTCACGGCGGCGTATTCCCTGGTTCCCTACAAAACCCCGTGGAATGTGCTGGACCTGCTGTTCCCCTTGATTCTGCTGGCGGGGGCCGGGGCGGCCTGGTTGATACAGGTAGTGCGGTTTCGTTCGGTTCAAGTCATGGTTGGAATCCTAATGCTTTGCGGTATCGCTCAACTTGCCCATCAAACCTGCCTGGGAAATTTCCGCTATCCCGCCGACCCGCGCAATCCCTATGTTTACGCCCACACCAGCACCGCCCTCATGCGCCTGGTGCACCGTATCGACGATATCGCAGCCTTCAGTCCCGAGGGTAAACATATGTATATAAGCATTCTCCGGCCCGATGCGGACTATTGGCCCCTGCCTTGGTATCTGCGCGCCTATGACCGCGTGGGCTATTGGCCGCAAATACCAAACCCGCCCGACGCCCCCTTTATCATCGCGGACCCCAAACTCCAGCAAACGCTCGATGCACAACTTAAAGACCATTATCAGGTGGAACTGCACGCCCTCCGCCCAGGCGTCTTCCTGATCGCCTACATCCGTCAAGACCTTTGGGATGCGTTCATGGCCACGCGGCAGTGAACGCGTCAGGCGCATCAGGTTGATACCAACGCACGCCTTCTCCCACAATACGCGCATGCAAAGCCAATTCCCGGATAATGAAACACCCCTCCACCGCGGCCGAGGCCTGTTTCCTTGGGGGGGATTGGCGTTCTGTCTGGCCCTTGCGGCCTTTCTGCGTTTACGCGGCCTCCAAAATGAATCCGCCTGGGGCGATGAAGCACTGACCCTGTTGCATCTTCCCGCATCGAGCCTGGCCGATTTCCTCCGGGGCGCCTTTGGCGAGGACCCCCGCCTGATGCTGTCCCCGGTCTACTATCTGCTCGAATACGCGTGGTCCGCCGTGTTCGGCGGCTCCCTCGCCGCGATTCGGATGCTCTCCGTGACGCTGGGGCTGGTTAACGTGGCGTTGATCTTTCTTGTGGCGCGGCGGCTGTTCAATCCGCGGGCGGGGGTGCTGGCGGCATTCTTGCTCGCCGTTTCTTTGGTGCACGTGTATTATTCGCAGGAAGTGCGGTTCTATGCGCTCATGGGCGCATTCTCCCTCCTGTCCTTCCACGCCTTGATCCGCCTGCTTGAATCCGGCGGGGTGCATTGGGGGCTGCTGCATTGGGGATGCAATGCCCTGCTGCTGGGAACCCATGCCTTCGCGCCGCTCTTCTTCCTTGCGCAAGGCGTATTTCTCCTGGCCACCCAATATCGCCGGGTACGATGGATTCTTCTATGGGGCTTGGCCCAGGGAATGATCCTGTTGCTGTTTGCCGCATGGATGAACTTTCTGCACTACGATTTTGGCACGCACAGCCAGGCCTACAATGACGTGCCACCCACCCTGCGCACGCTCGCCAACACATTCATCGTGTTTGCCGGGGGGCGCTTTTCAAATCTCAATCCCGCGCCCTTTATGCCGGGGAGAATTTCGCTGGATTGGAGTATCGCGGGCATGGGCGCGGCCCTCGCCGGCGCATCGCTTATACTTTTATGGAAAAACCGATCCTCAGCAAGACACCGGAATGCATGGCTCTTGGCTTTGTGCTGGTGGCTCATCCCCGTGGCGGCTTTGTATGCCGCCGCGCTGGTGTGGAGGCCCTGTTACTTCGACCGGTATGTCCTCTATTCCTCTTTCGGACTTTATGTACTGATGGCGGGAACCCTTGTGAATCTTCCTTATCCGCGCCTGCGCCATGCGGCGACAGGCTTGATTGTCATCGCCTATTTATACCAGAGTCTCGTGCTGCCGCGCCCCTTCCGTGCGGAGTATCAGGAGATGGCCCGGGCGGTGGCCACGGACCCCGCGCCCGACATCGTCGTGCATGCTTTGAAACAATTCAACGCCCTGGGTGTCCGCTATAGCCGGCCCCTTTCACGCGACCGCATCGTCACCTTCGAGGGGTACCCCGAGTTGTGCGTGGAAACCCTGCGTGCGGCGGAGGACGGCAAGACCGTATGGGCCGTATTCTACAGGTGGGAGAATATCGAGGATTTCGTGCAGAACATGCACGGCGCCTCGCTGCATTGCTTCTGCCGCGAATTCGGCGGCATGCCCCCGCTTTCCGCCTGCCGCGTATTTCGATGACTGCCGCTTATATCTCGCGGTAAATTTCCATTTCCTCCATGGCGTCCTCGGGGCGCCGCGGGATCATGATCCGTTCCGCCGGCAACACCGCCGGACGCTTTATCAACACAGTTTTCAGATGCGGCAAGGTATCCACCGCCTGCCGGGTCTGCGCGTATTTGCTGATGAGGTGCAGCGTTAACAGCAGCCGTGCAATCCGGAACTGGTGCGGGCTGTTGTAATACACGCCAAAGCCGCGCTCGCACGCATACGCGATCTTGTCCGCGCACGCGTCCGGGCGGTTGGCATTCAATTCCGACCACGAAAACAAATCCAGGTCTTCGGGTTGCCGCACATAGTGTTTCGAGTCAAAATCCACGTCAAGCCGCTCGTACAATTCCACCACCTTGTCCAGCCAGTAAAAAATCGAGCGGTAGCCCTCTTCCATCAAATCCAGTTCGATTCGCGCGCTGTCCACCGTGTCCAGCGTCTGTTTCCGCAAATACGCTTCCCGGTCCTCATTCTCGTCCGGCACCATCCGCACCCGCATCTTCTCCGCCGGCTCGCCGTAGTTGAAACTCTCCAGGATCGTCGCTATCGTGAACTTCCCGTTCGACAGCAACGCGCACTCGCGCAGCAGGGGCGCGGCCAGGGCGTCATTGGACAGCACCTGGTCCAGTTCCGGCGCGGCCTCGAACAAGTCAATCTGCCAGTCAAACCACATGTCGTGGAAAAGATGCACCAGCGCCCGCCCGCACCCCTCCGGCGAGGGCCCCGCCGCCTTGTCCACCAACTGCATGAACCGTTGCTGGAGCCGCCATTTGGTGCGCCGCAGGATGTCGTGATCAAACAGAAACCGGATCACGATCAGGCGGTCCAGGGCCAGACTCGCCTTTTCCTCCGGAATGCGGCCCCGCGCGGCAATATGGTCAATCCAATGGTGACACCATTCCCGCAACTGCCGCGCCACCATGCTCCGCGGCTGCCGCCGGATTTCCTCGAGCGAGCCCCGTTCCACGTTCGCCTTTTTCAACACCGGCAGCAATTCACGGTTGAAGGTCTTCGGATCGTCCGCATACAGCAGCAGTTCATCCGTCCGCGCATCGTACAAATAGGATCGGTACAGATCGCTGACCAGCACATAGTGTACATTCACAACGCGCGCTTCATTCACCAGCGCCCGCGTGCTCTCGCAAAAATCCAGCCCCCGCTCCACCGCCGCCGCCGGCGGTTCCAGCGTTCCCGGCATCACAAAAAACGTCACCACCGCCGTTTGCCCGCCCGCCCGCAGCAAATACGGCACGGCGGACAGCGCCGCCGCCGCGCCCTTCGCCGAAAACGGGATTGGCTGTTCCCAGCCCAGCAGGCGCAACAATTCTTCCGCGTAGCGGTGCTGCTCCAGTTTTGATGAATCCGCCAACCGCCCCCACCATGATTCGCACAGCCTCGAAATTTCCACGGATGCGTCTCTCATGGAACTCCTTCTCCCTTCTGAACGTTGTAGCCCGCCGCTTCGATATGACGCCAGATGACTTCTTCACGGCGGCCCAAGAGATCAAGCCCTCGCACTAAAAACGGCGCAAGTTCCTCTCGGCGCTCTCCCAAGGCCTGGAGGAACTCCTCGCTCGTCATCACTTCCATCGCTATGGGACTCTTGCCCGGATGCGTTAACCGCCGCCCGGGGCGGACCACCACCAGCGCACGGTCCCGTGTGTCCGCTAAGAACAGCAACTGCACCGCCTCTTCCAGGGCGAGCGTGCCCCGCAAGGCATCCACCTCATCGGAGGCCTTCAATATCATCCCGCGCAATTCCGGAAACAAGGGGAAATGCATGTCCACCTGGTAATACGTCCGGTTGCCCTCCGCCCGCCGGTGAACCAACCCCACCGAACTCAGCCGCTCCAGTTCCCGCTGAATGGCCCGGATGGGAAGGCCTGTCGCCATCTCGATTTGCCGCTGATAATAGCTGCGCAACGGGTCCAGGAGAAAAACACGGAGCACCGTCACCCGTGCCGTCGAGGTAAGCAGGGCGAACAGCGCTTTCATGCGCATCTTCTGACTATAATCTATAGTCAATGCTGCCTGCATAAGCTGAAGTTAAAACAGTCTTTTAGTCATAACTACTCTTAAATAACCGATTCACCTTAAATGTTTGAGATGAACTATATACAAAATGAAGTCAAAATGTCAATAGTTTTGGTCAACAATATCTCGTAAAAGTGTGAATATCTTTCCCCAGCAAAAGAATCCCCTGCCCCGCGTAATTCACGGGACTTTCAACGGTCCTTGGCCGCCAAACGCCTTATTGCTTGCCAATTCCCATCGCGTTGCTGATGAAGTTCAGCCCGGGAATGTCCCACCCCATCAGGGCGGCGCCCACGGCGGCAAAGAGGATGATCAGGATAACGGCCACAATCGCGGCGATGATCTCACGTGTTTTGTTCATGCTCATGGAAAAAGTCCCTCCGGTATTTTTAGTCCATTCAGAACCATGTCCTATCATGGAACGGATGCGGGCGGACTAGGCCTTGGCCGCCTCCACAATCCGTGTCAGACGCCGTCCATACTCCACATAACTTTGATACAGATTTTCTTCGCTGCCGGCTTTCTGGCCCGTATGAATCACTGCGGCAAGATGCGGCTCGATGCTGAATCCGCCGTCATACCCTCTCCGCAGCAAATCCGTCACGATCTCCTTCACATACCCGTTGCCTTCGCCGCAATAGGTGTAAACTTCCTTGCCATCCACAATCTTCGCATCCTTGATGTGCACATACACGATGCTGCCGTACACCGCAAGGTAATACTCCCAGGCGTTCTGCCGGTAGGTGACCGGGTTGCCGGTGTCAAACACGACCTTCAGCGCGGGGCTGTTCACTTCCCCAAGCAGGATATTGCTGTTTTCCGCCGAGAGTCCGCCCCAGCCGCTGCAATTCTCATGCGCCAGAATGATTCCTTCGTTTTCCGCGATCCGCGCCATTTCCTTCATCCGCCGGATGGCCTCCTTCCGCCATTCCGGCTCCGGGAGCGGGCTTTTCGGGTCGTTCGGATAGCTCATAACCCGGATGAACGGCGTCCCAAAGCGTTTCATGCGCGGTATTGCCCCCCGCAAATCCTCCAAGTCAATATTCGGGTCGCAGGTGATGGGCCGCGCCCAATTCGCGATGGCGCTTCCGAAACAGGACACCGTCATCCCCGCTTCGGTGACCTTGCGGTAGACTTCGTCAAAAACATCCTCGGGAACCTGTGTGAGGTTCGTCCCATTCACCAGCCGGAGTTCCAAATGCGTCCACCCCAATTCCCGGTGCGCCTTGATTTGCGTGTCAATCGCCTGGCCGGCCTCATCGCTGATACCCGAAAAAAACATGCTTACATCCTCCACAGGTGGTTTGGCCCATTCTTGGATTATTCTACACGATTCCCCCGAAACGATGCGATACAAAATCCTTCCCGGCGCAGGGACTATTTCCCCGTTTGTCAATGTTTCTTTGGAAAAGGAAGATGAAGTGTTTATGAGTGCCTGGAATTGGTTTGCGATGGCCTGTGGCGTGATGGCGGCCGCCTGCGGCAGTCCTCCTCCCGCCACACAGGAGAATGGCATGCACTATAACCCGTTAACACCGGAAGAAGAACGCGTGATCCTTTATAAAGGCACGGAATACCCCTTCACCGGCGAATATACGAACCACACGGCAGCGGGCACGTATCTCTGCAAACGATGCAACGCCCCCCTTTACCGTTCGGACGACAAGTTCGATTCCCATTGCGGCTGGCCCAGTTTTGACGACGAACTCCCCGGCGCGGTGAAACGGCAGCCCGATCCGGACGGCCGGCGCACGGAAATTACCTGCGCCCGGTGCGGGGGGCACCTCGGCCACGTGTTCACCGGTGAAGGACACACGGGGAAAAATGTGCGTCATTGTGTAAACTCGATATCCCTGACCTTCGTTCCGGCGGAGCACCCAGCCACCTATCAGACCGCCTATTTTGGCGGAGGCTGTTTCTGGGGGGTGGAACATCTCCTGAAAAAAGCCGAAGGCGTGCTCGCCACCCGGGTGGGCTACATGGGCGGCTATACCGCGTCTCCCGCGTACAAGGAAGTCTGCACGGGAAACACCGGCCATGCCGAAACCGTTGAAGTGCGCTTTGATCCCTCGAAAACCTCGTACGAAGCCCTGGCCCGGTTGTTTTTTGAAATCCACGATCCCACCCAGACCAATCGTCAAGGCCCGGACATCGGCACGCAATACCGCTCCGTCATCTTTGTTACAGACGCCCAGCAAAAGGCCGTCGCGGAAAAACTCATCCGCGAACTCAACGACAAGGGATACAACGTGGCCACGCAGGTGGTGACGGCGGAAACCTTCTGGCCCGCCGAAGACTACCATCAGAATTATTATGAGAAAACGGGGAAGCGGCCCTACTGTCACGTTTATAAAAAGCGGTTCTAATTTTCACTTTTTCCTTTATAATGACCTCCGTATGAACGGAGGCTTTATGAAACTGCTGGTTCGCAACCTGCTCTTTGTCCTGTTGATGCCGGGGACGGTGGTGGCGTGGGCGCCGTTGGCGATTGTCTACCTGAATCACTGGGGCTGGCCGTCCTTGGGTCTGCCCGGCGTGGCCGCCCTGGGGTGCATCCTTGGCGGCGCATGGATCTGCGGATGGTGCGTGCGTGATTTCGCCGTGAAGGGTCAAGGCACTCCCGCCCCTATCGATCCGCCTAAAAACCTCGTGGTATCCGGCCTCTACCGCTACACCCGCAATCCGATGTATCTCGGGGTGCTGATGATTCTGCTCGGCGAGGCAGTACTCTGGCGGTCCGGCGTTTTGTTGATCTATTCGGGCTGCTTTTTCCTCGTGGTCAATCTCTTTGTGCTGGGATATGAGGAGCCGCATTTGCTAAAGACCTTCGACGCAAGGTATGAAGAGTATTGCGCCCGAGTCTCCCGGTGGTTTCCTCTTCGAGGCATATATCGCGGATTGTGCAAACACATACCAGAAAAATAAAGGATATGAAGCAGAGGATGACGGATCGTTTTAGAAAAAATTCTTTCTGTATTGGGATGGTTCTCTTGTCCATGTTTGCCACAGGCTTGGTGCTCCTTGCAACATGGAATTATGGCGCTGGTATATCCACAGATTCCGTGGGGTATATCGCGGCCGCACGGACTAGTTTTGCGGATTCCGGCATGCTGTACTTTAACGGAACCCCGTTTGTTTTTCAGCCGCCTTTCTATCCTTTCTTGCTGGGTCTTGTGGCAGCAGTGCCTGGAAAAGACCCCGCCGCCGCCGCCGGTTTGTTGAATGCGGTCTTGTTTGGCCTATCGATCCTGCTTAGTGGGTTTGTAGCCAGGAAGTGGCTTGGTTTTTCCCCATGGCTCGCCCTGGCAGGGTCTGCTTTGATGATTATTGCCGGGCCGTTCTTTACGGTGGCGCTCATGGTGTGGTCGGAACTGCTCTTTATTTTCCTGGTACTGTGCGCACTGGCCTTGGGCTATCGGTATATTCAAGGTGGGAACACTCTTGTTCTTGTATTGTTCGCGGTAGTAACCGCCTTATCCATTCTTACGCGGCTTATTGGCGTGGTTCTGTTGGCGGCGGGCGGTGTATATATTCTAAAAGCAACAAAATTCCGTTTGGGAAAAGCCTCCTTGCACCTGATGCTTTTTTTAATTATATGTAGTCTCCCCATTACCGGGTGGGGCCGGCGGAATTACGTACTCACAGGGGAACACTTTGGTGAACGCGCGCCCTCCGCGTTCAACTTCCTGGATAATTTGCAGGTATTCTTCGGAACACTTCGCGAGTGGTGTATGCCGTCCGGAATGTTTGCCCCATGGGTCGTTCTTCCGCTTGCCTGCGGTAGTGCCGGTGTGTATCTGGGAACCCTCACAACGGAGGACTGGATTCGGATGAAAACGGCTTGGACAAAGAGCTGGCCGTTGGTGGTTTATGTGGGGTTGTATACAGTATTTTTACTTGTTTCCGCCACGAAGTATGCTATGGACACCATAGACAGCCGGCTTCTTTCCCCAATCTTTGCGCCTGCCGTTCTCTGCCTGATTTGTTTTGCATCCTGTTTTCGATTTCAAGGGCGCCCGGCGGCGCGGCGTGTCTTGGGAGCCATTCTGGTGGTATGTCTGTTGGGAATGTGGGGAGCGGCATCCATTTCAGAATGTGCGGCAAAGATAAAAGGAGGCTTCACCCAAGGCATACGCGTGTATAGCGACCGGACATGGCGGGAAAGCGATATTGTTCACTATATTTCAACGTATCCCTTTGAGAAGGGCGCGCACATCTACACCAACGCACCCGACGCCCTGTATCTTTTCACGAATAGGTATGGCAAGTGGTGTCCGGCAAAAGGAACCAAGAACTCAACCGGGATTAAAAATAAATTGGAGGCGCTTAAAGGCCACTGGCCGCAAGAAACACCCGCGTATTTGGTGTGGTTTTCGTCCATACAACGCGAGTATGTGTTCACACCCGATGAACTCAAGGAAATTGCTCAACTCGACGAAATTACCCGGCTCAACAAAGGGACGATCTATAAGGTGCGGCAGTAATTGGAGCGCACATGGATACATAACGGTAATACGAAAGAAAAATTTTGATTGGGCGTCTTTACGTGCGTATGCTATGCGGGGATTAACCACGCAGTGCGTGAAGGAGGAACAAACCCATGGCCAAGCAAAAGCCTTACACAAAGCCGGGTCTCAACGGACAATACCGGTTTTCTTTTGGCCCCTGGAACATTGATGAAGGCGCGGACCCGTTCGGACCTATCGTCCGGAAACCCGTCGCCCTCGCGAAAAAAATGAAACAATGCCGCGAGATGGGATTCCATGGCATGCAATTTCACGATGATGACGCGGTGCCGGATTTGGACAAGAAAACAGCGTCTCAGATTGCCAAGGAAGCGAAGAATATCAAGAAGATGCTGGACGGCGAAGGCCTGGACGCCGAGTTTGTGGCGCCCCGGTTGTGGTTCTCGCCCAACACGATTGACGGCGCCTATACCAGCAATGATCCGAAGTGCCGCAAATACGCCATTGAGCGCACCAAGACCTGCATTGATATTGCGAATATCCTGGGCGCGAAAACGATTGTGCTCTGGCTGGCGCGCGAAGGCTCGTATATCCGCGAGAGTAAAAATCCGCGCATCGAGGTGCTGCAAATCCGCGACGCCATCAATGCCATGCTCGAACATGATCCCAAGATTATGATTTTGATCGAGCCCAAGCCGAATGAGCCCGTTGACAGCGCGATCATTCCGACCATCGGCCACGCCATCGGATTGAGCTATATCACCAAGGAACCCGGACGCGTCGGCTGCCTTGTGGAAACCGCCCACTCGATTCTCGCCGGCCTCGACCCCTCCGACGACATGGCCTACGCCCTCGCCCACAATAAACTCCGGAGCGTGCATCTCAACGACCAGGGCGGACTCAAGTTCGACCAGGACAAATCGTTCGGGTCCGTCAACCTGCGGCGCGCCTTCAACCAGGTCCGCGTCCTGGAGGAATACGGGTACGGCCACAACGGCGAATGGATTGGTCTGGACGTGAAGGTGATGCGCACCCAAAAGCAGGACGTAAACACCAAGCACCTGAGCAACAGTCTGGCCACCTTCAAGGCCATGCTCGACAAAGTACGCACCCTGAACCGCGATTTGGAAGCTTCGCTGATCAAAGCGCGGGATTATGAGGAATTGGACCGGTACCTGCTCTCCCACTTGATGGGATTGAAGTACTAGGTCCGCATCGCTAACAGCGCGCACCGGGTTTCGATCACTGGGAATGAATCACGGCAAGGCACGGGTTCTTCCTCCAGGAACCGGAATCCGGTGCGTGGTTCATGGCGGTATTGCAGCGCCACGGGCCGGGCGCCACCTTGGGTCAATTACATGGACTATGCGCCGGGCAACTCCGTATCAAGCACCTTTTTCGCCTGGGCCGCGCGGTATTCCGCCAGTTTCACCGCATATTCCGGGTATTTATTCGCCAAAATGGCCACCGCCAGCAATGCCGCATTGATGGCGCCGCCTTTGCCGATGGCAAGCGTTCCCACAGGAATGCCGGGCGGCATCTGCACAATGGCATACAACGCGTCTTGCCCATTTAAGGCGCCCCCCGCCAAGGGAACGCCCAAAACCGGTTTTGTGGTGATGGCGGCCACCACGCCCGGTAACGCCGCCGCGAGTCCCGCGCCCGCAATGAACACTTCCGCGCCCCGCGCTTCCGCGTCTTCCACCCAATCGGCCAGCGGGCCGGGCGTGCGGTGCGCGGATAATACCCGGCATTCGTGCGGGACCCCGAAGTCCTTGAGAATCCCATGTGCCGCGGACATGACCTCCCAGTCCGATTGACTGCCCATCACAACGGCGGCTTGCAGTGTTTTTCCCGTACTCATGTTTTGTTCCTTGTTTGGTGCGCGGCGAGGACGCCGCGTCTGCTACATGGCCCGGTCCGGATTGGACTCCACCTTCATAAGGAGTTCGGTGCACCGGGTTTCCGGCAACCAATCGACTTTTCCCGTACTTACATCATAAAGGGCGCACACCACCTTCGCCGCGCCGCGCTTGATCAAATCGCGCGTGACCGGGCTCTCCATAAACAGTGTTTCAACGCCCCGCCACATGTTCGCCTCAATCGCATGGGGAATGATGTCGTTCCCATGCGCCTCCGGGTGGTCCGCCATGGCCTGCCGCACCGCCGGCTCGATGCATTTCACCAGCGGCGGGATGTTCCGCTCGAACGCGTGCCCTTTCCCTTGGAGCGCATGGGTTACCGCAGTCACCGCGCCGCACTGCGTATGGCCCAGCATGACCAACACCGGCGTATGCACATGGGCGAGGCCATACTCGATGGACCCAATCTCATCCACATTGCAGACATTCCCCGCCACCCGGATGATGAACAGGTCCATGACCCCGGCGTCGAAGATCAGTTCAACGGGGACTCGCGAGTCGGAACAGGACAGAATGCTGGCATACGCATGGTCCGCCTGGTTGGCCGAACCCGACAATTGCACCCGCGCCAGGTCCTGATGCGGATGTTTCATTTGCCCTTTGACAAAGCGCTCATTACCGGCTTTCAGCAGTTGCAGTGCCTCAAACGGACTCGGCTTCGCGGCTCTGGTCATGGTGGACTCCCTTGCTCAAAAATGCCGTTCTATATACGCCAATGCTTCCTCCAGGTTCGGAAGAATCTTCGTGCAATACTTTACCATCCACGGCGACAAATCGCGGAATGCGCCCGGGTTGAATGCGATTACGAACTTCCCCAGATCATGCGCCGCGTAAAACACCTCCATCGAGGTGCCAATCGAAGCCTTGCTGTAATTCACCAGCAGAATATCCGCGTCCCGCACGTCCTGAAGATCAAACTCGACGATTTCATTCGCGCTGTCCAGTTCCCGATCCCGGAAATTGCGCCGCATCGGGTCCAGCAGCACAAACTTCCCCGCCAGCCGCTCCTTCGCCCGCTGACGCCACGTTTTGCTCTCTTCCCCCGAACAATCCATGATCGGGCCGCACAGGTATATCCGTTTCGGACCTTGATTCATAATCATCTCCCTTGGCAATCAGGGCAATTCTAACGAATGCGAAGCAACAATGTCGATCCCACTATAATGCCCCTGCCATCGCCACCGTTTCCGTCTTTGGTGTCTTTGATGGCGTTGGTGTCCTTGAATCTCTGATTCTTCGCTCCAGTTCCCCGGTTGGCGTGGCGTTAAATTCCTGTTATGCTAAACGTCAACCGAGGGAAATTCGGGGACGGACTACGAATTAAACCACAACTTCGCTCAAACAACTAAAGCAAGGCGGGTGGAACCCCCAACTATTTACCCATCAGAACGCCGCGTTTTTGTGCGAGATTTCTGAATTATTCACGATCCTTCCTGTAGGATGACTTGAATAAAACGTAGCCGATACCAGTAAATAGCAGAAGAAGGAATAAAAATGTCCCGGAACGAAAGGGTAGGTGCGATGCCGTATAGTGATAGACCTAAACCGAGTAGGGCGTTTCTCGCCATGATTCTCGGGATTCTGCTGCTTTGCTTGCTTCCCGTGATACTCATTCTGGCACTCGGCCACCTAATGGTGGCGAAGGTGTTGTTGTCGGTCCTTATGTTGCCGATTCTTTTGCTTTTGCTGGAATCATTTCACGCGGCCTATACAACGGAGTATCGAATCGAGGGCGACGCAGTCCGGCTGCGCTGCGGCTGGATTATGAACCGGCGCGTTCCCTTCAGCGAGATTCAGTCCGTGATGCCTGTCAAAAGAATTAAACGGGTACTTGGGTGGAATCCCGGCGCGCTGGGATACTGCAACCGCTTCACCAACGGCCTTTTGTTGATAACAAAGAAACACGCGATCTCCGTGAGTCCAAGCGACGTGGAAGCGTTTCGTGCGGCCCTGCCCGCCTTCGATGAGTCCAAAGAGATCCCCTCGGAGTTGGTTATGGAATCCCTGTGGATCAAACGGTTCTCCGCCTGGGTGTTTATTGTAGGGAGCCTTCCGCTCATCGCGCTGGCTATTCCGATGATCGCCGGGATCGTGCCGCCCAATGGCGCGTATGGCGTGCGCACGACGGCCACGCTGGCCAGCGCGGATATCTGGTATCCCGCAAACCGCGTTGGCGGCGAATGTATCCTTGGTGCGGGTGTGGCGATGCTGCTGGGAAGCCTGCTACTGCTGGTGTACGCCCGGAAACTCCATTCGCTGGCCATCTCGCTCATTGGCGCGGGTTGGACAGTATTTTGTGTTCTCGCGGCCCTCTTCTTCACGGCGACGTTTGTCGATACTCTGGAAAACGGCCCCTTTGTCAGTGACCCCGAGGTGATTGGACAATGGAAGAGTGTGGATTTTGTTCCATCTGTGGAAGATTTCCAGCCCGGCGAACAACTCTTTGCGGGCGACTTATACTTGAAAGAGCTCACCTTCAAGCCGAACGGAAAAACCTCCGGCATTTGGTATTGGTCCAAGGGCTTCTATTGGCATCCCGATGAAAAACGAAAAGGCCACTATGAAATCCGCACCCTGAACGGCACGAAATATCTGTTCCTGGAATGGCTCAGCGGCGACGTGCTGCTGCGTGGCCAACCCCCGGAGTACTATGTGTTGACGCCGGCCAATACCCCTTCCTGATTACGAGCCAAATCTCCCGTAAATCAACCCTCTCAAATCCGTGCCAATTCGCGCAATCCGTGTTTTTTTCTTCCGTGCTCATGCTCCCTTCAAAATAGAAATTTAGGGACAGACTATGAATTAATTTGAAGCAAAACCTAAATTCGGACATAATTTCCCAATTTCCTGCAATAATGATATCCCGTCGCACAGTTTTAATTCGTAGTCTGTCCCTGAATTTCTGCGCATTCCATCCCTTGCTTGCGGTTAGGATGCCCTCGGCACTATAGTGCCGGAAGGTTCAAGAAAATGCTGTCGTATACGGTACAGGAACTAAAAGAAGGCGCTGCGACCACAATAGGCGGGAAAGCCAAAGGCCTGCTGGTCCTCGAGCACGCGGGACTCCCGGTTCCCCCTTGGCGGCTGATTCCCGCCGAGACCGCCCGTGCAATTCAAGATTCCGCGGAGGTTCACAGCTTATGGGAAAAACTCGCTTCTGAAAATTTCGCGGGACTTGCCGTGCGTTCCTCCGCGGAGGTGGAAGACCGCCGCGAACATTCCTGGGCGGGACAGTTTGAAACGGTATTCGTGGATGCTCCGCACGATTTGGCGGACGCGGTACGAAATGTGGCGAACTCCGGACCCACGGCCGGCATGGAGGCGCCGCATCGCGTCTCAGTGATTGTCCAGGCACGGGTGAACGCACGGGTGTCCGGCGTGCTGTTTTCCGCGCATCCTGCTCACGCGCACCCGGAGACCGCATATCTCGAAGCGGTATTCGGAGACGGACGCGGGCTGGTCAATGGCGTGCGAAAGCCTTCACGATTTGACATTGACCTGAAAACAGGGTCCATCCAAAAGTCAGAACTCGGCGACGACGGCCCTGATCTCCTTGAACCCGAACTTGTTTCCGCGTTGCTGCCACCGCTGTTTCGATTGGAACAGCATTTCAGCGCATTGTTGGATATCGAATGGGCGGCGGACACCGCGCGCGTATGGTTTCTTCAGGCCCGGCCCATCACCGCCCTGCAATTGGATCCTTCGTTGCGCCCTTCCGCCTGCGCCACCTCCTGGTTCTTCGACCAACGCTTCGCCGAACCCATCCATCCCATCACCCGCACCACCCTGCTGCCGCTGATTGCGCGGGTATCCATCGGCGAAGCCCTCAAGATGCGCGGGCATGATGTCATCGGGCCGTTGGTGCGGTTCTACGGAGGACAGGCCTATGTGGCGCATGAACACTACCGCGCCATGCTCGCGGGCGCGCCCCGCTGGTGGCTGACCCCCGATTTGCGCCAATTATTTCCTAACGCATGCGCCTGTGCCGTGGAACATCGTCCGCGCGCGTCAATGTGGAATTATGCGTGGTGCTCGATAAAATCCGTTTCGCGGGAGCGGGGGAGTGTCTTTCGGAACATTACGGTCTGGGACAAGTTTCGCAACACACTGAAGGAACGGCTGCCTTCACCGGAGGCTGTTCCCATGAATACCGGACGTGAATGGTTGGAACGCTGGCGCGCGCTGGAAACGTTGAATGAAGACTTCCTGCGGATTCACCGTTGGAGTTATCTTTGGGCAAATTACCTGTACCGGGCCAGTACGGGCATGCTCCGGTGGCTCCCCCGGTCAACCCGCGAAGCGTGCATCAACGAACTTCATCGCCGCGCCGCATTGTGCAGCCGGGCTGCCAACGATGCGCTCTCACGTTTCCTCCAGGACTCCGCAGACCCCACCCGAGAACATTTCATCGCGAATTTTGGACACCGTTCAGAATCGCTGGACTATGCGATCCCCACTTGGGGCGAATTGGCCCGCACCGGCGCGTTGCGGCAACGCTATGCCGCGGCATTGGCCTCCTCCCACCCCACACCGGATTCACCACCCGCCATGCCTTCCTGGCTTCGCCGCCTTTTGAAACCCGTAACCCGTTTGCTGGAAATGCGCGAGGAACAGCGCTTCGAATGGGAGCGGATTCTGGCCGGCCAGCGGCAACTGCTGCTCCATGCGGCAAAAGACTTGGCCGCGAAAAAAGTGATCCCAACGGAAGAAGACATCTGGTTTCTTGAATGGGACGAACTTATCGCGGCAATGGTTCATCAACAACCCGTGCCAAAAGACGTTCTTGCACTGCGCCGTCATGAATTCTACATGGACACCCTGACGGCAAAGCCCTTGTTTATCGGCCCCGGCGCCGCCCCGCCCCCAAAAACTTCGCTGCACGGGCTTGGCGCCTCCGCGGGCACCGCGCGCGGCGCCGTCTTGGTCCTGCGGCATTTCAGCGATGTCCCGGAAACACTGTCTGAACCCGTCATCGGGGTATTCGTGTGCTTGGACCCGGCCTGGACCCCTGTATTGCCCCGTTTTCACGGGCTGATCGTCGAACGCGGCGGCGTGTTGTCCCACGCGGCCATCCTCGCCCGCGAATACCGCATCCCCATGGTTATCGGCGCCGAAGGCGCGGTCAGCCTTCTTCACACCGGCATGCATGTTTCACTGGATGGAAGAACCGGCCAGGTGATTATTGTGGCGCCTCATGAAATGGAAGTTTTGGAGCAACAGGATGAAACTCAGAAGCATTAAAGTTCATTTGTTTGACGGAATGTCGGCCCTCACGACCGCATGGTTTCGGGCGCGCGATGGAGACTGGCGGGCCGCTTGGAACAGCCTGGGAACCTATGTGCTGAACATGCACCGCCTTTTTCAAAACAAATTTTACCCCGGAAACCATGTGGAATGCCCTTGCTGCGGCTGGAGCGGATACGGTTTTTTATACATGGATTGCGGGAAATTCTCTGTGCCGAATGCGGTGTGCCCAAAATGCCGCAGTCAGGAACGTCACCGAATGATGCACATGTTCCTAACACGCCGCCCCCCTGAATTCCTGCATACGCCCGTACCGGGGAAAGTGCTGCATTTCGCCAGTGAACCCCAGATACGATGCTTTTTGGATGCGAATCCGAATCTTGTCACCTATGTCACCGACTACATCTCCCAAATGGTCAAAGGAGTGCCCCGGCCCGGATTTGTCGCGGACATACAACATATGCCACTGCCAGATAATTGCATGGATGGCCTTTTCTGCCTGCACGTGCTCGAGCATGTGCCCGATGACAGCCGCGCGATCCACGAATTATGGCGTGTCCTTAAAAAGGATGGCCAGGCAATAATTATCGTGCCCTTTTTCCCGGATCAGCCAACGACCATCGAATATGGCGCGCCCAACTCGCATATGTTCGGCCACGTCCGTGCCTATTCTCCGCACGATTTCAAATATCGCCTGGAACCATTTCATTATGAAGAATGGTTTCCAGCGAGCTTCCTTTCGCAAGAAGAAATTAACCGATTCCAAATTCCCTCTGACAGCCAGATTATCTATCTTTGCCGAAAACAGTAAAGCGCCAAAAGGCTCCAGGCGGTTTTCCAGGTTCTACCGCCACTCCACCTCCGCGGGTTTCCGATCCGCCCAGCGTTGGAAGGTAAATTTGGAATAGCCGATGGCAAGCGCGGCGCAAACGCGATGATGTTTCGGCACGCCGATCAGTTCCGGGATGTTGATGCCATGATCGCATGCGCCCAGCACAAACCCGGTGTATAGACTCATCAGACCGAGGGTTTCGCACATCAGGCTGGCGTTTTGCACGGCCAGTTGCGCGCTCTTGTCCGGATAGGCCAGGGCCGGGTCCGCATGGAAAAACAACAGGCACGGCGCGCCGCGCAGAATCTTGTCCCGTCCTTCTTGGGTGGCGCGCGCCGCGATTTCAAAACACGCCAGCATTTTCATGGCGCTTTTTACTTCGACGGGCCGGACAAGTCCATAGAGTCCGCGAATCAAAGGGTTTCGAAGCAGTTTCGCGGTTTTCCCCAGGAAATCCGCAGTGAGAGCCGTGATGTGCCGGAGCAGGGCGGCGTCCTGCACAACGATATACCGGGTGCCCTGAAAATTATGGCCAGTGGGGGCCAGGCGCGCCGCCTCGATGATTTTCTCCAGGTGTTCCCGGGGCACGGGCGTATTTGTGAATACACGCCCCGATCTGCGCGCGCGCAACAATTCCATCAGCGCGTCCGCGTCCGGCAGACGGTCTTTGCGCACCGGGCGCACGCTGCCCGGCGGGAAATCGGAGTGTTGCAGGGCGCCGCTGGCGCACAACGCAACACAATGCCCGCAGCCAATACAGAGATCGGGGCGCGCCACGCGCGGCGCCGCTCCCTTTTCCCCGGCGGTGAACACCCCCTCGGGGCATCCCTCCGCACAAAAATTACACTGTTTGCACACATCAGAAGCGATGATGATATCCGGCATTGGACCTCCTGAATCGTTGCAGCGAATTACGCCGAAAGAACCCTTACTTTACCACAGGCCGGGTTGAATTTCCGGTTTCGAGAGGGTACGCTCCTTGCCGGGGCCGGAAGGAATGTGCATGAAACAACGCATCGTTTATCCCGAATATATCAATCGCGTCCATGGATGCTGGCTCGGAAAATGCATCGCCGGGGCTATCGCGGCCGCCTATGGTGAACAAAAACCGCCGGCGGAAATTCATTTCGAGCCCGGCATGCTCAGTCTCTTGTTTCCCAATGCGGATTTCGATCTCCAAGTGCTCTGGCTGGAAGTGCTCGAGCACAAAGGCATCCATGTTGCCGCCGAAGATATTGTCTCTCAGGCCACCGAAGAATTCCCCGCAAAATATGGTAGTTCACCTCTCGGTTTTGAACTGTGGGCCTGTGTGGCTCCGGGGGACCCCGCACTGGCCGCCAAACTTGCCGCCTTGGGGGCAACGTCCGATTCTTCCGACGCATTGTTTCAGGCACGGCAATTTCTCGCCGCCTTGGGCGCACGGGCCTTTATCGAACCGGACCTTGATCTTTGCCTTGACTCCGCATTGGAATTCCTCCCCAGGGATTCCCTGCTCCAACGTCTTGTGCGGGATACCCGAACGTGGTGCGAAACAGTACCCGAAGACGAAACCCGCCGTCGTATTATGAACACTAGTCTTCCCCCTGATCTTGACAACCTTTTTCGGGATATTGCGCTCGCGTTGCGGGCGATGCATTACGGCGAATCGGATTTTATCCAAACGCTCCTGACCGCATTGGCTTTCGGAGGGGACACCCTTGCCCCCTGCACCATCGCCGGGGCGATACTCGGCATTCATCATGCCGCCACCGGCCTTATGAACCGTTACGCATTAATGGATCAACCTTTTGTATTGGGAGTGCGCGCCCACCGAGGCTCGGAGCGCATTTGCGACCTCGCCGAGGATGTGGCGCGGGTTGGCATTGCCTTCGCCCCGCGCAACAATGCCGTGGAAATCCTGGGCGGCCCCCACCCCCCGAAACACCCCTAACCCCGCCCCATTCCTCCTTATCGGTTGCACGAAACCTAATCCGCGACAACAATGCTTGCGTTCGCAACGGATGTATGGTATATTAGTTGCGTTCGCAACAGTAAGAGGCGGGTGTAGCCGCCGGGAAAGTTGAAGATAAACCGGGAAGTTGATTGGTATGAACGCTATTCTGAAAAAACATGGAATTTATTATAAAGGGTTTGTTCAAGAGTCCTTTGGCAATCTGCAACGCGGTTTTTATTGTTTTGGAAGACCGGAACAACACTGCGTGAAAAGTGAGAAGGGAATTTTTGCGGGCGAGGAGAATCCGGAAGATCGGCGTGAATCGCAGGTCCGGGTGCCGCTGCGTCATGGTTTGGAAATTAGTTAAAGGAGGGATATCCCCGTTTTGTTTCGATGAGCGCCTTCGGCTCCTCGACTATACAAAGTGCAGATCCATGGTGCGGAAATAGTGGCAAAGCCCAAAAAGAAACCGATGGATATGTACTCAAGGCAGGATAAAGCATGTATGATACCAAGGAATACAGGCAAAATACTCTTGTTCCCGGCAGGAGTGAATATTGGGCGTCACGCCCAGGAGAACGATATGCAGGTTAGGTGCAAACGCAAATGGGCAGCCGGTTTCAACGTTTTTATGGCCGGTTTGGCGATGATTAGTTTTTCCGAATGGGTGGTGGCCGCGGCACAGCCCCCCGCAGGCGGTGCGGCGCCCCCGCCGGAGGTGGCCGTCATCGTTGTCAAGACCGAAGCGGTATCCTTGTCCACCGAGCTTCCGGGGCGGACTTCCGGCTATCTCGTGTCGGATGTCAGGCCGCAAGTCAACGGCTTGATCCAAAAACGTCTTTTCACGGAAGGTTCCGATGTGAACGCGGGGGAGGTGTTGTATCAGATTGACCCAGCGCCCTTTCAAGCGGCGTATGACAGTGCGCTGGCCAACCTCGCCGCCGCCAGGAAAACGGCGGATAAGGCGCGGGCCGCATTGGGGGCCAGCACCGCGAATGTGGTCCGTCAACAGGCATCCGTGGCACTGGCCAGGACGGATGCCCAGCGGGCGGAGGAATTATTCAAGGACAAGGCGGTTTCCGCCACAGAGCGGGACCATGCCGTGACCGCGCTCGATGTCGCCAATGCCACGCTTCAGGTCGCCGAGGCGGAAGTGGAGAGCGGCAAGGCCGGCATCGCGGCCGCGGAAGCCGCCATCAAGCAGGCGGAGGCGGCGGTTGAAACGGCGCGCATCAACCTGGACTACACAAAGATCAAGGCGCCCATTTCCGGACGCATCGGCCGGTCCGCCATCACGGAGGGCGCCGCCGTGACCGCGTATCAGCCCTTGGCGCTGGCCACTATCCATCAACTCGACCCCGTCTATGTGGACGTCACCCAGTCCACGGCGGAACTGGCCCGGCTCAGAAGCCGCATCGAGAAGGGGCATCTGCAAGCAGACGGTGCGGATCAGAAGAAGGTGAAGCTGCTTCTGGAGGACGGGACGGTGTACGCCCAAGAGGGCACGCTTGGTTTCCGGGAGGTGACCGTGGACCCCACGACAGGTTCGGTTATCCTGCGCATCATCGCGCCCAATCCGGACGGTATTCTGCTGCCGGGCATGTTCATTCGGGCCGTGGTGGAAGAAGGGGTTGTCAACGAGGCCATTCTGATCCCGCAGCAAGCGGTTTCGCGCGATCACAAGGGCAATCCCGTGACCATGATTGTGGGGGCAGGGAATAAAATCGAACCGCGGCAGCTCGTGGTGGAACGGGAAATCGGCGACAAGTGGCTGGTTTCCTCGGGGCTTGCCGCCGGCGACCGCGTGATTGTGGAAGGCCTGCAAAAGGCGCGGCCGGGCACGCTGGTGAAAGAGGTTCCGTTTGACGCTGAAAAACAAAACACCATGGCTCCTGGAAACACGCCGCCGGCGGCCTCCAAATCGAATTGACGGAGTTCCATCATGTTATCGAGATTCTTCCTTGAACGGCCGGTTTTCGCCTGGGTGATCGCCATCGTGATGATGGTGCTGGGCGGCTTGGCCATTTACAACCTGCCCGTCTCGCAATATCCGCCCATCGCGCCGCCGTCCATCGCCATTGACTCGTTTTATGCCGGCGCTTCGGCGGAGACGGTGGAAAACAGCGTCACCCAAATCATCGAGCAGAAGATGACGGGTTTCGACGACATGCTGTATATCGCCGGCACCAGCGATTCCTCCGGGTCCTCCCGTCTTGAATTGACGTTCAAACCGGGCACCGATCCGGACCTGGCCTGGGCCAAGGTGCAGAATAAACTGCAACTGGCCATGGCGAGCCTGCCGGACGCGGTCCAACGCACGGGTGTCATGGTCAGCAAGTCCACCCGGAATTATTTAATCATTGTGAACCTGATTTCCGAAGATGGAAGCATGGACAGCTTCGATCTGCGGGATTATGCCCAATCCAACCTCGAGAAAGTGCTGGCGCGGGTGCCGGGCGTCGGCGAGGTCAACAATTTCGGTTCACAGTATGCGATGCGGATTTGGCTGAATCCCGAAAAAATGACGAACTACCGCCTCACCTTTGAAGATGTGGTCCTGGCGCTGAAGAGTTATAACGTCGAAGTGTCCGCCGGACAGTTCGGCGGAGCGCCCGCCGTGGAAGGCCAGCGTCTGAATGCTTCCATTATCGTGCAAAGCATGCTTAAAACCCCCGAAGAGTTCGCCGATATCCCCCTGCGCACCAATCCGGATGGTTCCATTGTGCGTATCAAGGATGTGGGCCGCGCGGAGTTGGGCACCGAAGCCTACGATATCGAAGGCTATTACAATGGCAAAGCGAGCGCCGGGTTGGCCATTCGTCAAGCGCCCGGCGCCAATGCCCTGGAAACCGCCGATGCCGTTAAAAAGAAACTGGAAGACATGAGCCACTACTTTCCGGCGGGCATGAAAGTGACCTATCCCTACGAAACCACCCCGTTTGTCAGGGTGGCCATCAAAGAAGTGGTGAAGACCCTGTTCGAGGCGGTTTTCCTGGTCTTCCTGGTCATGTGGCTGTTCATGGGGAATTTCCGCGCCACCCTGATCCCGACGATTGCGGTGCCGGTGGTCCTTCTGGGAACGTTTGCCGTATTGGGGGCCTTCGGTTTCTCCATCAACATGCTGACCATGTTCGCCATGGTACTGGCCATCGGACTGCTCGTGGACGATGCCATCGTGGTGGTGGAAAATGTGGAACGGCTGATGGCCGAGGAGGGCTTTCCGCCCAAGGAAGCCGCGGCCAAATCCATGGACCAGATTACCAGCGCCTTGATTGGCATTGGCCTGGTGCTCGCCGCCGTATTCGGCCCCATGGCGTTCTTCGGCGGCTCGACCGGCGTCATCTACCGCCAGTTTTCTGTGACCATCGCCGCGGCCATGTTATTGTCCGTGGTGGTGGCTTTGATCCTGACGCCCGTGTTGTGCGCGTCCCTGCTCAAGCCGGTGCCCAAGGGCCACGATGCGGCGGAGGGCGCCGTCTTCTTTCTGCGCCCCTTCTTTAGGTGGTTTGACCGCCTCTTTTTCGGGGTACGGGACGCTTATGTGAAATTGGTGGGACGCGCTCTTGCCAGGAAATTGCGTTACCTCCTGATATTCGTCCTGATTGTGGCGGGATTGGGATTTCTGTTCATGCGGATGCCCACGTCCTATCTTCCCGACGAAGACCAGGGGATGCTCATGTCGCAAATAATATTGCCCACCGGCGCAACCCTGGAACAGACGCAAGCCGTGGGCCAAAGGGTCCAACGCTATTTTGCCGAAAATGAAAAAGAATCCGTGGAATCGTGCATGGTGATCTCCGGCATCGGGTTTTCCGGGCGGGCGCAGAACAACGGCCTGGTGTTTGTCAAATTGAAAGATTGGGAACTTCGCACACGGGCGGACCAGCGGGCCAAAGCGATTGCCGGCCGGGCCATGGGCGCGTTTATGCAAATGCGCAACGCCATGGTCTTCGTCTTTCCCCCGCCCGCCGTCGTCGAATTGGGCAATGCCCAAGGTGTTGATTTCCAATTGCTGGACCGGGGCGGTCTCGGCCATGAGGCCCTGATGAATGCGCGTAATCAACTGCTCGGAATGGCGTCACAGGACCCCCGGCTGAAGAGCGTGCGGCCCAACGGCATGGAGGATGTGCCGCAGTTTCGTGTGGATGTGGATTGGGAAAAGGCCGGGGCGCAGGGCCTCTCCATCACGTCGATAAACAATGCCATTTCAGCGTCTTTCGGCGGTTCTTACGTCAATAATTTCATTCAGGGCGGGCGGGTCAAGAAGGTCTACATCCAGGCGGACGCCCCGTACCGCATGCTCCCCAAAGACCTGGAGAACATTTACGTGCGCAACAACACCGGGAAAATGGTGCCTTTTTCTTCCTTTGCCACTACCCGGTGGACCTCTGGTTCGCCGCGCCTGGAACGCTATAACGGCTTTTCATCCATGAACATTTGGGCGGAACCGGCCCCGGGACGGAGTTCCGGCGAGGCCATGCAGGCCATGGAAGAGATTACGGCGAAGCTGCCGCAGGGGATCGGCTGTGATTGGACGGGGCTTTCGTTTCAGGAACGGATGGCCAGTTCGCAAAGCGCGCCCTTGTACGCTTTTTCCGTGCTTGTCATCTTCCTGTGCCTCGCGGCGCTGTACGAGAGCTGGCCCATCCCCATCGCGATCCTGCTGGCCCTGCCGTTGGGGGCCATCGGCGGCGTCATCGCTTCGACGATGCGCGGGCTGCCCAACGATGTCTATTTCCAGATCGGACTGCTGACCACCCTCGGACTGACCACCAAGAACGCCATCCTGATTGTGCAGTTCGCAAAAGCGCGCCTGGAAGAAGGCATGGGATTGATCGAGGCGACGCTGGAAGGCGCGAAACTACGGTTCCGCCCCATCGTCATGACCTCGCTGGCCTTTGGGTTTGGCGTCCTGCCGTTGGCGTTGAGCAAAGGCGCGGGCGCGGGCGCCATGAATGCCATTGGAACCTCCGTGCTGGGCGGAATGATCACCGGCACGGTGCTGGTGGTCGTCTTCGCGCCCCTCTTCTACGTGCTTATCCAAAAGACCTTTGGGAAGAAGCGTACGCGCCTGCCGGAAAATGGGGGTGAGCCAATTCCATCGGGAGACCACGTGTAATGCGCGGAAACACACTACGTTTGCTTTTGCTGGCCGTCACCGTCCTTGGGCCGGGCTGCGGCACCCTGGCGCCGAAATATGCCCGGCCGGAGGCGCCGGTTCCGGCGGAATGGCCGGATGGCGCGGCCTCTCCGAAGACGGCGGAAGCCGCAACGGCTCCAGAGGCCCAATACTTGAACTGGCGGGAATTCATCACCGATGAAAAACTTCAACAAGTGATTGACCGCGCCCTGGAAAACAACCGCGACCTGCGCATCGCCGCGCTGAATGTCGAACGGGCCCGGGCGCAGCATGGCCTTCAGCGGAGCGAGTTGTTGCCCGTGATCGCGGCGTCCGGAAGCAAAACCCGGCAGAAACAACAGTCGGTCGTTGGCTACATGACCACCGAAGCCGGTAAACCGGCCATGCCCATCGTTGACCGGATAATCACAGAGCGCGACATGGTGAGCCTTGGCATCACCTCCTGGGAAATTGATTTCTTTGGCCGCATCCGCAGTCTGAAGAAAGCGGCGTTACAGCAGTATCTGGCTTCCGAACAGGCCAAGCATGCCGCCCGGATTATGCTGGTTTCCAATGTGGCCGGCGCCTATTACGCGCTGGCGGCGGACCGGGAAAACCTTACATTGGCCAGGACGACCCTTGAAACGCAAGAGGGTATTTATAAACTGGTGAAACGGCGGTTTGAATGTGGCGCGGACGCCGAACTGGCTGTGTTTCAGGCGCAAACGCAAGTGGACGCCGCGCGCGGCGATGTGGCCCGGTTCACCCGCGTGGTGGCGCAAGACATCAACGCACTGAATCTCCTGGCGGGCGCTCCGGTGCCGGAGGACCTCTTGCCGGCGGATTTGGGAAGCGTCACCCCGCCCAACGACATTTCCCCCGGAACCTCCTCCCGTGTGCTCCTGAACCGTCCCGATGTGCTTCAGGCGGAACATGGCCTCAAGGCGGCCAACGCCAATATCGGCGCGGCGCGCGCGGCCTTTTTTCCTAGGGTTTTAATCACCGGCGGCGCCGGAACGGTCAGCGCCGAATTGTCGGGCCTTTTTGATCCCGGAACCGGCATGTGGAGTTTCTCCCCGCAGATAGCCGTCCCCATTTTCGACCCCCGGATTTGGTATGCCGCACGGGTAAGCAAAGTGGACAAGAAGCTGGCCATCGCCCAATACGAGAAGGCGATTCAAAACGCCTTTAGAGAAGTCGCCGACGCCCTTGCGGTGCGCGGGACGGTGGACCAGCAGGTGTCCGCCCAGGAATCCCTGGTCCATGCGGTTTCAGAAACCCATCGCTTGGCCAATACCCGGTACGCCCGCGGGGTTGACAGTTATTTGAACGTTCTGGATGCGCAACGGTCTCTTTATGCGGCGCAACAGGGGCTGGTCAATCTGCGCTTGGCAAAACGCGTCAATGCGGTAACGCTGTACGCCGTGCTCGGCGGCGGCAGGGAAGAAACATCCCCGCCAAAGCAGGAAAAGGAGAACGTTGCCGCATCTCAATCCGCAGGACCGTCCGCGCCATAAGGCGATAGTTTCCATGGGAGGTTTGAAGAGTCTGTGTAAAGAGGGAGTGCCGGCAACAAGAAGGGAAGCAAACAATGCCTGGGAGGAAGCCGCTCATGCCGAAAACGGAACCGCCGGTCATGGACGACCAGATTAACGCGCTGAAAGAGAATCGAGATCGCATCCTGATCCGGCTCGTGACCACCATTTCACGCGCCTGCACCATGTACGCCAAGCGTTCCCCGCGCCCCTTCGGGTTAAGCATAAGTCAAATGATCGTCCTGGGGGAACTGTTCAGCCACAACGGGTGCCGCCAGGAGGACTTGAGGGAGTCGGTCTATCTTGACAAGGGAAACGTGACCCGCGCCCTGCAGTGGCTCGAGGAACAAGGACTGGTTAAACGGGTGCAAGACCCCGTGGACCGGCGCGTGACCCGGGTGTATGTGACGAAAAGGGCCTGTGCCATAGAACAGGCGATGTTCGCGCGCGCCGTTGTTTGGGATGACAGGCTTACTTCGGGTTTCACCCCGCAAGAACATGAAACGTTGATTGATCTCCTGCTGCGGATGGAGGTCAATGCGAAGAACTTGGCCCGAAATGACCCATGGGATGCATAACCCGGATTCCCGTACAACGCGCGGGAATTCCCGGCGGCGGGAACGCCGGCCTAGGGTTTGTTCAGTTGCCGCTCGATTTGCCGGATTTGCCGCGCGGCTTGTTGCGCTTCGGGGGAATTCGGCGCCAGCTCAATGATGCTCTGATAGGTAGTGATCGCATTCTGATAATCACCGGCGGCACGGTAGCAATCCCCCAGTTGATCCCGCAGGTTCATGTTGGCCGGACGTAATTCAATCGCGGCCTGGTATTGTTGCTCCGCGCTGGCATATTGGCCCATGCGTTCATAGAGCGCTCCCAGGCTTCGAAAAGCCGACACATCGCCCGGCGCGAGCGTAATGGCCTGCTGATACTCGGTCAGCGCCGAGGTATAGTTGCCGTTGCGCCGGTAATAATCCGCCAGCATCTGATGCGCATCCGCGGAGTCCGGGGCGGTGCGCGCCCACGATTCCAGAAGAGTCCCTTCTTCCGCCGTCATGCCCAGTTGCCGGTACAGGCCCGCCGCCATCGGATACGTTGACAGGCGGTCCCCGCCCAAGGTTTGAAACTGGGTAAGCTCCTGCAGGGCCGATGTGGTGTCGCCCATCGTCAAATACGCCTGTGACATCAGGTAATGCGGCAGCGCATCCTTTGGCATGTTTGCCATCCAATCCTTATACACCTGCATCTCGTCCGCCGTCTGGCCCAGTTGATTGTACATCTGCGCCAGCATCTGATAGGCCTGCTTGTTTGTCGGATCGCTCTCCACGCTGTCCTTCAACATCTCCAGGGCCGCGTCATACTCGCCATTCGTCTGGGCCTGCCGTGCCTCCCGCATAAGCTGTTTGGAGGTCCGCATGTCTTCGATACTCACCACCGCGCCGCCGCCGGCGCCCTGCCTCGCGCGGTCCTTCTTTTTCTTTTTGATTTGGGTGTTCTTGGCGGTATCCGAGTCTTGCGTTTCCCCTTCGTTGCCGGAGGTTTTCCCGGCGGCGCCCGCAACTTCCCCCTCCGTCTTGTCCACAGGTTCCTGCATCAACGCCTGGATGGCGTCGCCCACCAGCCGGCTCATAAGTTCATTCTCCGCTTGAGAGGAAGAATCCTCCTTGTCATTTTCGTGGCGCGCCGCGTTATCCCGCGCCGCTTGGCGGGCCGTTTCCGCCTGCTTGATTGTTTCAAGCGTTTGCTGCCGGGCTTTCATCCCCGTCTGCATTCGGATTAGCATCAGAAAAGCGGCCGCGGACAACACAATTAACAACACCGCCCCGCCAAATATCACGGCCTTGCGCATGGCTCTACTCCCTTATATGCCGGACGACACCGCAGCCCTCCGGCCTCGGAATTACCGGTTCATCTCTTTAACCCAAAACGCGGAAAGGGGTTCCCGCGATGACGGTTCATTTCTGTATGGAAAGCGGTCCCATGACCGGCAGGGCCATATTGGCTTCATCCACGACGTTGCAGTAGGGATTGAATCCGCGCCCATACCACAAACAGGGTGCTTTGGGGAATTCCTGCACCCACAGGATAATCGTGGCCGGATCGTCCGGGGCCACTTCCATGTTAAAGATGCAGGGAATGTCCGGGCCGTCCGCGCCCTCGCTGATGCTGAAGCCCGACATGCGGCCCGCCGCCCGCAATCCGCCGTTCACCTGGCTGAAGGTTACCCGCAACTGTTGCCCATAGGGTGTCGAGACCGCCGTCATCTTCTCGAACCGCGGCCCGCGCAGGGTTTTCCCGGCGAACAGGTCGTGTTCGGCCAGATTGGCCAGACGATAGCCCAGCGTTTTCAGCCCCGAAGTCCCGGCATGGATAAGGTCGTCCAAGGAGAGATCAATCGAGGCCACCATTCCGCCCGGCGCCAATTCCGCCTCCAGCGCCAGTTCATCCGTCTGAATGGCGTTCCATGAGGCCGCCTTGTCGTTGTTTATCACAAACCGCCCGATTTGAACATAATAAAACGGCAAATCCGGCACGCCGAAATCCCTGCGCATCGCCGCCACAAGCTGCTTCATTTTTTCACGGTACACCGGTTGTGCCTCCGGATTCGCATCGGAACACCCCTGATACCAGAGCACGCCGCGCGCCTTGCCGCCCGCCGCCGCGAATTGCTTGCACATCGAGCCATACAACGACGCGCCGCCCTGGTCTTTCAAGGCGGGGTCCCACTGCGCCATCGAGGTGCCGCCGTGCGCCGAGGCAATCAACCCCACCGGCCGGCCCGTGCGCCGCACCATCTCTTTGGCGAAGGGCAGGCCCAAGCCCGCGCCCTTCGGTCCGTCCCGCCACGCCGCAATCGCCTTCTGCCGGTCTTCGGGCGTCTTGAAATCTCCATGAACCAAATCAGGGGATTCCGCCAGTGTATGCAAGGGCTCTTCCGCGAGCCGCCACGCGTAATTCATGGCGAAGGTGTGGACCTGCGGGGAAGGCGCTTCCACATTCACCCGGTTGCCCACTCCCTGCATGTTCGACTGCCCCGCCAACACCCAGATATCGCCCGCCAGCACGTCTGGAATGGCCGTTTCTTCCAACGGTTTTCCCGTGTCATCCAATAGGCGCAAATCCACGCGGTACGGCCCGCCTGCCGGAATCCCGGTCAATGGGGCCTGCCAGGCGCCGCCGGACACCTTGCCCAGATCGGTCCATCCGGTAATTTCCTTCTGCACCCCCATCACCCGCGCCTGAAGCGCCCCCGCCGCGGCCGACACACCGCTCAGCGCGGCATCGGCCTTGCCCTCCGCGTTACACTGAAGCACTTGATGCGCGGCAAGCCCGGTTTGAACCGACAGGGCATACGCCCCGTTTCCCATACCCAGCGCCATCATTACAGCAACAACCATCATCCGTTTTACCCGCGCGTACATACGCTCCACTCCTTATGCGTTGTATCACCACTCCGAGCATTCATGCAGAATGTCGAGAATTTCCATCACCGCGTTATCCAAGCCAATAAACAACGCCCGCGCCATGATGTCATGGCCGATGTTCACTTCCCGCAATCCCGGAATCATCGCCACCGGGGCCAGATTGCGCACCGTGAGTCCGTGCCCCGCGTGCAATCCCAACGCCGTCTTCGCCACGCGCGCCCCGCCTTTCCGCAGCCGGTCCAACTCCCGTTCCACTTCGTCCCCCGCGGCATTGGCATACGCCCCCGTGTGAAACTCAACAAAATCCGCGCCAATTTCGGCACTGGCGTCCACTTGGTCGTTTTCCGGGTCAATAAACATGCTGACCAGGATGCCGAGATCATGCATGCCCCGCACCACGTCCTTCAGCCGCGCCCGCTGCGCCGCCACATCCAATCCCCCCTCCGTCGTCACTTCCTGGCGATGCTCCGGCACCAGGCACACCGTGTGCGGGCAAATCCGGTGGGCGATGGCGATAATCTCCTCCGAAGCGCCCATTTCCAGGTTCATTCTCACCAGCAAGACCTGCTTCAGCGACTCGACATCATGGTCCTGAATATGCCGCCGATCCTGCCGCAGGTGCACCGTGATTTGATGCGCCCCCGCCAACTCGCAGATTTTCGCCGCGGCAATAACATCGGGAACCTTTCCCTTGCGCGCTTCCCGCAACGTGGCCACATGGTCAATATTCACGCCCAATTCAATCATGGTCTTCATCCTTCCAAAAAAGTTGTCCGTCCTTGCGCAACTTCTGAAACAAGCCTCCATGAGTTTACCCTTTTGACCCCTCCGGGGCAAACAGGAGAGGCTTTGCCATCCGCCCCCTCCGCCAATGCGCAAGCACGGGACACAGTGCGCGGAAGCTCCTGGGGCGCCAGAATTTCGGACAGGCAAAGGCCTGGGGCAAATCAGCATTGCATCCATTTTGGAAGTCTGATATTCTCCCGGTGTACCCGTGGACATGGAAAATCGGCGATGGTTTTCATATGAAATTGACAACGCGCAGTGAATATGCCTTATTGGCCCTGATTTGTCTTGCGAAGCATAAACCGCAGGAGTATATCAGCGGTGAAATCATTGCTCAGGAACAGGGCATTCCGCAGAAGTTTCTGCAACAGATTCTGCTCGCGCTGAAAAATGCCCGGTATGTGCAAAGTTTGAAAGGCCAGCGGGGGGGCTACCGGCTTGCCAAACCGCCGAAGTCCATTAACCTGGCGGAAGTGGTGCGGCTTTTTGATGGCGCCCTGGCCCCCACGGAATCGGTCAGCAAGTATTTCTACGAGTCCACGCCGGTCGAAAAAGAGAAGAAACTCATAGCCGTGTTCAGGGACATCCGGGACTATGTTTCGGAGAAACTGGAGCGCACGACTATCGCGGATGTGATTTAGGGGGTAATTCCGGGTCTGGATACCGAGAATGGTCACGAACCGGTAGAAATGGGAAGTATGGGGGCAGGGTGGGGAATTGGGTGAAAAAAACCTGGACGGGCGGAAAAAGTGGTATGCTATGGGTGTGACGGCATTCCCGTAGGAGTGGATGGTTGGACGAGGGGATGTTGCACGGGTGAGTGCAGTTTTTCTGCTGGTTCAGGATGGGTGTGATCAATGAGCAGAGCTACGGAAAAGAGGTGCTTTATGGTGAGGACTGGTGTAGTGCTTGGCGGGTTGTTTATACCGGTGTTTTCGGTCTGGGCCACGGTGTGGAACATCCCCGGCGATTTTGTGACGGTTCAGGCGGCGCTGGACGCGCCTGATCCCGGCCATCCCTCGGAGCATTGGATTCAGTCGGGGGACACGCTTATGCTGGCGCCCGGAAGCTACCCGGGGTTCAATCTTTATTGGCAATCCGATATGACAGTGTGTTCGTCACACGGGCGTGATGTCACCTTTATTGATGGTCAGAACACTGCGGACACAGGCATTAGGGTGAGCAGGCCTAATTGTTCTTTCGAGGGACTCACGATTAGAAATTTCCGGGATGAAGGGATTTGTGTTTTAGGGGAGGGGAACCGGCTGCGGAATCTGTGTGTGGTGAACAATGGGAATGGCCCGGACTCCCTGGACAGTATAGGGATAGGGTTGTACCGGGCCAATATCGAGGTTTCCGATGTAATAGTCCGGAACAGCCCGGTGGGTGTTTACTTTAATTGCCTATCCGCGGACCAATGCTCGCTCATCAACACGAATGTGACCGATTGTTATCATGGAATAGACATTATGGGGCATGCAAATCTCGTGGAAAAGGTGACGGTCTCCGGGTGTACTTATGGGATTACTATGCAAGCCGATGGTTATTGCAACACGCTGAACAATATCGTTCGGAAGTGCACCATAAAGAACAACAAACTTGCGGGATTTAATATGGGCCGGCCTGATATTTACGGGATTGAATATAGTAACGCGGTTTATGACAATTATTTCTCCGGCAATCCGGTTAATATTGATGCTTCGCAAGGAGCCATGAGTACCCAGTGGAATATTGAAAAAACGCCTGGGCAGAATATTGTGGGCGGGGCCTTTCTTGGGGGGAATTATTGGGATGACTATTATGGTTCTGATCTGGATCAGGATGGCCTTGGGGATACCGATCTTCCGTATGGCAGTGGCATCCGGGATGGAGGGCCGGATGGATCCGGGTATTACTACTCGGGCGACTATCACCCGCTAATACAGAGGGTGTCAGACCTCTCCATCGCTGTAGAAGATCTCACGATTCCCGGGCCGATGGATATACCCCTCACGGCTGCCGCGGAACAAACGGCGGAGGTGCGCGCGACGGTTCGGAACCTTGGAGCGGTCCCGGCAGAGGACATTGAAATTGTCTTATATGCCTACGGTTTCCAAGCCGCCAGCACGGTGCTAGAGTCGCTCCCCGTGGGTGGATCGACTTCGGTGACGTTCACTTGGGACGTTATAGACACGATCCGGTACCATATGCGGGGGCTTGAGGCGGAATTCCACGGCACCCTTAATGCGGTCTGGGCGGCGCCGCGGGTGGAACTCAAGGTATCCGCCGATCCCCATGAACACATTCCCGACGTCAACCCCTCGAATAATTCCGCCGCGAAATCCGTCCTGTTGCGGATTGTCCCCGATATTGAACTCACGGAAGTGATTCCGATTCAGGTGGTGCGCGATGTTCCCCTGATTATAAACAAACCCATGATGACGCGGGTGAATATGCGCCTTGCGGAATCTTGCCGTGATATTTTCTCCGTGGTGCACGGGGTGCGGGTGCGGGTGCTCTTTGACGATGGCAATCTCTCTCAGGAGACGCCGTTCGCGCCGGTGATGAGCCTGGTGGGCAAGGCAGGGACGGGATACATTGTGCCCCGGGACAAGGTAAACATGTTCAAGAATCTCATGAACAATGAGGCCTTATTAAAGGAGCATCTCTTTAAGTTCGGCTGGGATGCATTCAACCTGGAATATAGCTCCAGCTCGGACACCACGCCGAGGCGGGAGGGGGCGTTTACGATCCAGGCCCAACTGGTGACGTTGGATGCCAGCGAATCCGGGAATACTGTCTGCGCCACGGCCACAGGCAAGAAGTCCATACACCATGAGTACCGAATCCTTTATATGCCCTTGGATTCTTTGTCGACCGATCACACCGAAACGCTGGCGAAGCATGTGGAAATGGCGCATAACCATGCGGCATTTTTGGAGGCCATCTATCCGGTGCCCCGCGTGCGCGAGTATTATGGGTATAGCCGGGTGAACAACAAGGGCCGCCCACTGGATCCGCCAACGGTCCACGGTTTCTGGGTGGGTGAACGGGCGCGGGTCGCGCGCAAGGCCACGCTGATCTCCTGGTTTGACTGGGTGGATACGGTGGTGTGGGTGGTTCCTTCCCTGGCCTTGGGCATGGGCATTGCGGGGACGGCCCAACCGCAGGCAGGCATCGGTGTCTTCGTGGACGAGACCCAGGGATTCCCCATGCACGTCAGCGCCCATGAAATCGGCCACACTTGGGGGCTTGCAGGGATGCGGGGACATACCGAAGAGTATGACGACGACAACAATATTCTCGCGCTATACCCCGCCGGGAATGGCTGGGATGTCATGGGGCGGGCGAGTTATAGAATGAAAAGCGAGAGCAATGCAAAATACAGTTATTACCCGGAGGATCCCACTCATCTATACACGTATCAAACGCATATGGGGGATCACCGCATTCAACGTCCCTGGGTCACAGAGGCAAATTACCGGCGGCTGATGGACGGCATGTGGCCATGGGGAGGATTGGTGAACGGCGGGAGCGATCCCAGAATGCTTTTTGTGAGCGGCGAGATTCAAGAGGATGGAACAACGGAATTGTGGCCATTTTTTACACGGAATGGCATGGAGATGACACCAGAAGCGGGGGCGTATTCTTTTGACTGTGAAGCGGAGGGCGGCGCAATCTTGTCACGCACCTCATTCGATCCCTGCTTCGAAAACAACGGGGAAAACCATTGTGCTTGCTTTAGTTTCCCCATACCCTTCCCGGAAGGCACGGTGAATGTGCTGCTGCGGCACGAGGGAACCGTGTTGGCGCGGCGGAGCGTTTCAGCAACGCCGCCTATTCTGGATCTCGGCTCGGTACTCGAGGCAGGCCACGATTGGTTTGAAATGGCCTGCACCGCGAACGATGCCGACGGTGACGAGATGGAATATCTGACGGCCTACAGCAATGATGGGAGTACTTGGATGCCGTTGGAAAGCAGTTTCGCGAAGAAAAGGAACGGCAAAAGCGCGTTTACATTTGACAGCCTGCCCTTGCCCGGAGGCAATGCATGTACGGTGAAGGTTGTCGCCTCCGATGGCATTAACACCGTTGAGGAAGTGTCCGCGCCGTTTTTAGTCCCGAAAAAGACGCCCTCGGTAATCATCGGCGATCCGGACAGCGGTGCGGCATATCACGAACGCGATACGGTGTTTTTTAATGGGTTCGGCTATGATGCGGAAGACGGCAACGTGGAGAGTGCCAGCTATGTCTGGACGTCGAGCCGGGATGGGGAACTGGCCCGGAGCCGTGAAGGCTTCTCCACGTCATCGTTGTCCATTGGGGAACACACGATCACCCTGCATGTGCAGGATAGCGACGGCAACCCGGCCGAGAGCACGGTCACGATTCAGGTGGAACCGGGTTATACCGATTCCGACACCGATACGCTGCCCGATTGGTGGGAGAAGGAGAATTTTGAGAGCTTGGGTTTAACGGCGGAAGACGATCCCGATGGCGATCTGTATAGCAATGCGGAAGAATATGCCCAAGGGACTGATCCGAATGTTTCGGACACGGAGGGTGAAGAAGAAGGTGCAGAAGAAGGCGAGGGAACACAGGAAGGTGAAGGCGAGGGCGCAGCGGAAGGTGAGGGTGTGGCAGAGGGGATGGGTGAAGGCGAGAATGAGGGGGAAGGAGAAGAAGAAGAAGAAGGCGTGAATGAAGGGGAGGGCGAAGGCGAGGGACCGAATCCACCATGCGGATGTAATAAGACGGAGGGGGCTCCAGTAAAAACAAACAAACGTTTTGACGATCTTCTTCTGCTGATGTGTAGCGGGGTAGTTTTAATACTCTTTGGGAAGACACGTGGACGATATTGAGGAGCACGAAAAGTGGACAGCGTTTTTCGGTGAGGGGAATGAAACAAGATGGAAAGGGCGTATGGAATAGCGGGTGTGTGTTATTATTTAGTCATGTGCCGCGGGGAAGCGGTGATAATTTGGCGGGAGGATTTATGGTTGATTCGGCGGTGGAAGAGACGGCGAATGACAGGAAGCTTGTGGCGCTGGGGTTGCGTCCCGTTCATGGAAGCAAGAACGAGCGGTGGGCGGTTCATTTAGAGGAGGGGTTACTCTCGCTGCATGCGCCGGACGGGCGCATTGTGATGATGCTCCCGCGGGAGGAGTCGGCGCGGCACATTCGATTTGCCTGGGATTTGGTGCATGGGCGGATAGTGATGTTTGAGGTGGTGGAGGGGCTAAAGGCGTACCGGTTTCGGTGCCGGCTTAAGGAGTTGCGGGCGTTGCTGGCCTGGCTTCCGCGGAAGACGCGGGAGGAGATGGAAAAGGAGGTGCGTTTTTACGGGGCGGCGGTGGTGCTGACCGGGGTGTTTCAGTTGGTGTTTCCCAGTTATTATTTTTTGGGGTGGGGGCTGGGCTGCGTGGGAGTTGGGCTGGCGGGGATGTGTTTTCCGCGGCGGTGGATTTTTGCCGTGAATGCCGTATGGATGTTGTTTCTTGGATTGGTGTTATTATTTGAGCCGCATCCGAAGGGTTTTCTCTATGATGAATACATTGATTTCTCGGTGGTGATGCCGACGGGGTTGGGCAGTTTGTTGTTGATCTGGAGCATACAGCAGTTTTCACTGTTGGGGGCGGGGCACGGATTGCGTATTGCGCGGCGCAAGAGCGCGGGGGCGGAACTGGCCGGGGAGGAGCGTCCGTCGGAGGTGGTGCGGAAGGTAATGTGGTTGGTCGGGGTATTGGCGGCGCTGTTGGTGTGTCAAGTGATTGGGCTGGCGCTTCAGGCGTATTTTGGGGAGACCAAGCCGGTGTTGCGGGATTGGGTGTTGTGCGTGACGCTGGCGAGTGTGGCGGTGGGGGCGGTGGCGGTATTGCGGTTGCGCCCACATGCGGCGTATTTGGAGGCGCGCATTGCGGGGCAATTCGCGGTGGTGCTGGGCGTGTTGTATGGGGCGGGGGCGCTGAATGTGCAGATGGCGGGCAATTTGCCGTTTTCTCCGGAGATATTATGGGTCGGGTTGTTTGCATTGGGGCAGCCGTATGTGTGGGCGCCGCTGGTGGTGTTGGTGGTGTTGTTTAATCGTTGGTTTGTGCGGGCGGTGTCGGCGGAACTGGAGGAAGAGGCCTGACCCGCCGGCGTCCGGGGGCGTCGATGGCGCGGCAAGGCCCTAAGGCGGGAGACGGGAGATGCGAGGGTGTGTTTGCCTTGTCCGGTGAAGCGCCTGTGGAAATTTTACCTGTCCGCGGTCAATCCGCTACCATACACGCATGATCGAGGTTGACCATCTCACCAAATATTATGGTTCCATCCCCGCCCTGGAGGACGTGTCGTTTCAGGTGGGCCAGGGGGAAGTGATCGGTTTTTTAGGTCCGAATGGCGCGGGCAAGAGCACGACCATGCGGATTTTGACGGGTTTTTCGCCGGCGACGCGGGGATTCGCGCGGATTGGCGGGTTTGAGGTGCATGCGCATCCGCTGGAAGTGAAGCGCCGGGTGGGGTATTTGCCGGAGCGGGTGCCGCTCTACGATGAAATGGTGGTGTCGGGGTTCCTGCGGTTTGTGGCGGAGGCGAAGGGCGTCCCAAGGGCCGGTATCAAAACGGAAGTGGGGCGGGTGATGGAACGGTGTTCCGTGACGGATATCGCGGGCCGTATGATAGGCCACTTGTCGAAAGGGTATCGTCAACGGGTGGGGCTGGCCCAGGCGTTGATTGGGAGCCCGCCGGTGTTGATTCTGGACGAACCGACCGCCGGGCTGGATCCCCGGCAAATCATCGAAATACGGCGGATGATCAAGGAACTGGGCCAGGAACATACGGTGCTGCTGAGCACGCATATCCTGCCCGAAGTGAGCATGGTGTGCGAGCGTGTCATCATTATTCATCAGGGGCGGATCGTGACGGAGGACCGCCTGGACCGGTTGACGGGCAAGGACGGCGAACGCACGCTGGAAGATGTGTTTATGGAGGCGATAGCCAAGGACGCGGACGGGAAGAACGAGACGGAGGCCGCGGGCGCATGACGGGAGCTTCGGGACGAACCATGTGGGCCGTATTCAAGCGGGAATTCAAAGGGTATTTCCTGACGCCCGTGGGCTATGTCGTGGTGGGGATGGTTGCGTTACTCTCCGGGCTGGCCTTCACCATCTCCTTCATTACCTTCGCCAAAATTACGCAGGCCCCCTCGCAATACGCCTACAGCAGCGTGCCGGATTTCGAGGAGACGTTGCTGGGGCCGTACCTGGTGTTTTGCGGGCTTCTCATTATGTTCATGTCGCCCTTGATTACCATGCGTCTTCTGGCCGAAGAGAAGCATAAGGGCACGATAGAACTGCTCCTGACCTATCCGCTGCGGGACCGCGACATCATTTTCGGAAAGTATCTCGCGGCGATGGCCATGGTGCTGGTCATGATGCTCACCATTTCCGTGAACCTTGGGATTGTGGCCTATTTCGTCGATGTCGAGCCCGCCGTCCTCGTGTTCGGATTGCTCACGGTGATTCTGATGAGCGCGGCGTTCATCAGCCTGGGATTTCTGATTTCCTCCCTGGTCCAAAACCAGATCACGTCGGCGGCGCTCACGTTCGGGCTGTTTTTGCTGTCGTATGTGTTGGGCAACCTGGGCGGGGATTTGCCCAAGGTGTGTCCCGTGCCCGCCAATTGGCCCGCGGCCATTCAGGGGCCGGTGAATTTTGTGTATCTCGTGTTTCGCGGGCTGGCCACGGAACTGGCCCTCGACGCGCACGCGCGCGACATGGCGCAGGGCGTGTTTCAACCGAAAGATGTGGCCTATTACCTTTTGTTTTCCGCTTTTTTCCTCTTCCTGACGTTTCGCGCGCTCGAGAGCCGAAACTGGAAAGGATAGCGAATCACACTCATGGGAAACCCTGCAATGCGTATGGAAAGAGCCTTTGGTGCGAAAAAGTAGCGGCATAGCGGCGCTGGTTTTGTTGGCCGTGGCGCTGAATCTGATGGTGGGCGCCCAGCAGGTGTTTTCCTTCTGGGTGCTGGCCCCGTTGACGCTTTCCCTGGTGTTGGGGATCGTATGGCTGGCCCTGACGATTGGAAGTATGGCGGGGCAGGCGCGGTTCGAGGGCCGCGCCGCGGGCCGCCTCAACGCGGTGTTTTCCTCCGTGATTTTCCTGGGCATCTGCATGGTGGTCTTCGCCATGGTGAAGACCTGGAACGTTTCGTGGGACCTGACCCAGGAAGGCCGCCGTTCGCTTTCGCCGCAAACCGTGCAGGTGTTGCGCGGCATGACCAAGGAAGTCAAGGTCACCTGTTTCTTCCTGAATGTGGAGGAGGAATTGGTGGTGATCGCGCGCGACAAGACCCAGCGGTTCCTGGAACAATGTCAACAATATACCGATTTTCTCAAGGTGGAATTTCTGGACCCGCAAGTGGACCGGGCGCGCCTGGACGAACTGAAAGTGACGCATAAATCCGTGCAGGGGACCGTCGTGTTGAATGTGGGCACGCGCCAGCGGGTGATCACGCTATCCGGCGGGAGCCCGCGCATGGAAGAGCGGGACTTTACGAATGCGCTGGTGAATGTTCTGCGGGATTCCGAGCCCAAGGTGTGTTTCCTGACCGGACATCATGAGCGCGACATACTGGACGAGGGGGATTCCGGCGCGTCCATGCTGAAAAACCTGTTGGAGGGCGAAGCGTATAAAACCGAGCGGATCGCCATCAAGATCAGCGCGCCGGAAATTCCGCCGGATTGTGATGTGCTGGTGATTCATAATCCCACCGGTGATTTGCACCCGCAGGAAATCACCGCGCTGGACGCGTATGCGGACCGTGGCGGACGGCTCCTTGTCCTTATGGATCCGTGGAAAAACGTCCGGGCCGGACGCACTTCGGAACAATTGCGCCCCTGGCTGGAAAAGCGGTTTGGCGTCAATGTGGGCAGCGACATGGCCCTGACCGATCAGCAGACGAATCCCTGGCAAATGGAATTGACCACGGACCAGCAGCCCTTCGCGAAAACCGAAACGGGGTTCATGGCCTTCCGGGGATGCTTCAACGGGGAACATCCCATTACGCGCGGGTTTGACCAATCCATGCTGCTGGAGGCCTGCCGCTCGGTACAGGCGGCGGCGGACCTTTACCAAGGCGCGAGCGTCACGCCGCTGTTGCGCACCACCCCGGATTTCTGGGCGGAAACCGATGTGGCGAAGGTATTTGAAACGCGCCAGGCCAAGTTGGATGACGGCGAGCGGAAAGGGCCGATCACCTTGGCGGTGGCGGCGGCCGCGCGCGCGAAAGCGGGTGCGGGAAATCCCCGGGAAGCGCGCGCGGTGGTGGTGGGGGATTCTGAATTTGCCTCGAATTTCCGCATGAATGTTCCGGGCAATTTCAACTTTGTGCTCAACGCGTTTGCCTGGCTGAGCGAACATGAGGAACTGATTGCCATCCGGCCCTCCGGCAAGGAAGCGCCTCCCCTCGTGCTCTCGGAGCGGCAACAGCGCGCCATTGCCTGGCTCTCCACGCTGTTCACCGCGCAACTGGTGACGCTGGCGGGCCTCGTGGTGTTCTGGGCGCGGAGGAAGCACCAATGAAATTCCGGTCCACCATCGTTTTAGGGCTGGTGTTCGCGGCGCTATGCGGGATGTACTTCGGCGCGCAGAAATTCAAGGACCGCGGCGCGCGCCGGGCTGAGGCGGCCAAACGCCTTTTCACCTTTGAGGCGCCCGCCGTTCAGGCGCTGGAAATTCTCCGGATCAACGAACCCCCCTGCGCCGCCGAACGAACGGGGGAAGGACCGTGGGCAATCACCCAGCCGGAGTCCTCGATAGTTCCCCATCAGGCCTTGTGGAGCCGCGTGGCGCAGCATGTGGCCGCCCTCACCAACGAGCGCACTATTGCAATACACGCCGCCAATGCCGCGGACTATGGATTGGACACACCCGCCCTCACTGTCCGGGCGCGGCTGGCCTCGGGTGAAAAAGTGCATCTGAGTTTCGGCTCGTTGGATCCCACGGAAAGTTTTCGCTATGCCCAACAAGACGGCGGGCCGGTTTTCCTGGTCACGAAAAATGCATTCTTCGAACTCGACCGTTCACTCAATGATTTGCGCGATCGTTTCCTTTGGAATGACCGGGAATCGCCGCTGCGCCGGTTTGAATTCGCCCGCATCTGGACCGGGCGCAAGGAGACCGCGATGGACAACCCGCCCGCCATTGGCGCGGAATCGGTGACAGTGGTATTTGAGCGTCCGTCCAGCGAAGCGCCATGGCAAATGCGCGCGCCGGTGGAAGCGCCCGCCAATCAGGAGAAGGTGGACGAACTGGTGAAACAGGTGCAGTACGCCGTGGGCGAAGGGTACGTGGACAAACCCGCCTCGCTGAACGAATACGGGTTGGACCCCGCCTGTTTGCGCATTACCGTGGCGGATTCCAAGGATGGCGCGCCGCAGACCCTTTTTATCGGGGACAAAACGGATGAAAAGACCGGCAAGGTCTATGCGCGCCGCGCGGACCGCAATGCGGTCTTTCTGGTCGAGGGCCATTTGCTGAATCTGTTCCCGAAATCGCCGGACGCTTTCCGGGAGCGCCGCTTGATCACCCGTCCGGTCAGTGGCCTGAAGAAAGTGGAGTATCGTGCCCGGGGCGGCGCGGGATTTGTATTGGAAAAAGAGGCCCAAGGCGGATGGGTTTTGGTGCAACCCCAGGACCCCGAAACCAGTCCGGTGGCCCTTTCGGACTATATTGCCGCGTTCAAGTGGGTCGAGTGCAGCAGTTTTCCCGGCGGCCCGATGGAACAGTATGGATTGAACGACCCCGACGCCACCCTTGCCCTGGCCTTTGACGGAATGGACACCCCGGTGCTTCTGCGGTTCAAAGCCGTTCCGAACGACGCCACCGGCATGGTCTATGCCACTCAAGACACCGGCGATGTCATGATGCTGACCAAGGAGTCCGCCGACGCCGTGATGGGCGATGCCCTGCGTTTTCGGTCCAAACAGTTGATGCGCTTTGCCAAAGCGGGCGCGTGCAAGATCGAGTTCCAATTGGACAACCAGGGCTATATCCTCGAAAAGGCCCATGATCAATGGGTGGTCACGCAACCCCAAAACAGAATCCTGGAACACCAGAGTGATGTGGAGGCCTTGGTGGAGGCCTTGGCGGAATTAAACGCGGTGGCCGAAGTGAAAAATCCTCCTGAACCGGCCGCCCTGGGTTTGGACGCCCCCGTCTTCACCGTATACCTGACCACCCGCGCCGCCACCGCCTCTCCCCCGCAAGAAACCCGTCTCGGGCCGTTGCAGGTGGGAAAAACGGACCCCGAGAATTCCAGCCGGCGGTACGCCCGGTGCGAGGGGCGTTCCGGCGTGTTTTTAATCAAGCAAGAACTTATCGATACCGTCCGGGAAATGTGCCAGGGCATTCGCGAACCCTAGCGGGGCGCCTTCATACGGAGGATGGCCAGGAGCCGCCTACTTGAAACGGGAGCCCCCTCCGGCGCTATACTGACACCCGGCTGGTGGAGACATTATGGTGTCGAAAAGGAATTTATTGACAAAAAACGAGAAAATCGCCAGGGCGCGCGAGGGGTGCCGAACCCATAAATCCGTGTCCTTTCGGGAATTGCGCCGTCTTTCTCTATTGACACCGCGCATGGGCTATGCTATAAAACACGAAGCGAATAGCCGGGGAAATCTATGTTGGTACAGCGTCTGGCAGACAGGAACAGACGGTGCCGTGGCATGCCCGTGCAAACGGCGGCTGAAAAGCCGGGCCGTTTACACGGGAGGCGTGCGTATGGCCGCACGGGTGTTTTTGTCCGCCGGCGATATTGAGATGTAAGCAGAGAAATAACGTTTTCAGCGCCAAAAGGGCCTGGAAGCGAAAACACGTTTTGCCGCAGGAGAATGTCAACGTGAGCATTAAGTACGGCGCTACGATTGGGCTGGCTTTGGCCGCGCTCGTTATGCTGGGGGTCATCGGAATGACTCCGGAACAACCGCAGGGTGCTGCCGCGCCGAAGCAGTTGGCGAGCATCACGGGCACGCCGCCCTTACCCGGACCGGTGCGTCTGGCCGCAGTGTCCAAGGCGGCGCCGGCGGCGTTCACCTGCGAGGGGAACCTGCTGCAAGACCCCAGTTTTGAATTGAGTGCATCGAGCGATTACTGGCAGGAAAGTTCGACGGGGCAGACGCCGTTGTGTGATTCGCAATGTGACGGGACGCTGCATTCGCGCACGGGCAATTGGTGGGCGTGGTTTCCGGGGAGCGCCGAGACCGCGGTGGACAGCGCGTTGTGGCAGACGGTGGTGATCCCGAAAAATGAATATGCGTCGTTAACGTTTTACCTGGCGATCCCGCAGGCCGAAACGCCGCTTACCCTGCGCGTGCTCGTGGACAATCAATCCGTGTTTCAGGCTTCGGAATTAGATGCGGCGGCCTATGCCGGGTATGCGCGGGTGTCGGTGGATGTGAAGGCGTTCGCGGATGGCCAGGCGCATGTGGTGCGGTTTGAAGGCCATGTGGCGGCGGGCGTTGCTCCGGGGATGTATGTGGATGACGTATGTCTGCGCAATGCCCCGGCGGATAAAGCGGTTCCGGGAACGATCAATGACTTGATCGCCAATGGCACTTCCTCGGAATCCATCCAGTTGCAGTGGACGGATGTCACGGGGGAGACCCAGTATATAGTCCAGCGCAAGACGGCGGTGGCGGAACCCTGGCAACAAATAGCCCAGCTTCCGGCGTCGGGCCCCGGTTCCGTGGAATATGGCGATGAGGGCCTGGCCATGGGCGGCCGCTACTATTACCGCGTGCTGGCCCGCAGCGCGGACGGGGAGACCGCATCAAACGTTGCGGACGCGCGCACGTATTGCGAGGTGACGTTCAAGGTTCAGCCCCCCGGCACGGGTTCGGTGGAAATCCAAGGCGCCAGCCCCTGTACGTACGGATGCTCGTGTTCGGATGAATGTTCCTATGAATTTCCCGCAACGGCCGATTTGGTCCTGACGGCCAGCCCCAACAGCGGGTATGCCTTTTCCACGTGGACCGGGGGAACAACATGCACCACTTCATCGCTGTGCCCCTTCACGGTGGATGGCAATGCCACCGTCACGGCGGTTTTTCAGCGGGTTCCTCCCCCCAGCAATGTGCGCGCGGAACCGGTGGCGAATGCGGATGCGTATGTGGGCGGAAACAATTCCATTATTAAAGTCACGTGGAACTATACCGAAGATTCAACCGGGCAGGTTTCCGGTTTTGTCATTGAGTGGTCGGACGGATCGAGTTCGGGGCAAATTTCCCTCTGGCCGCTGGACCGCGAATATTATTTTTCCGGGGAGGCCTGCCGGGCCTATCGTTTCCGCATGGCCACACAAACATGGTCGAGCGGCTGGTCGAGCTGGTCGCCGGCGGTGTTGGCCTATACCCATTGTTTGGTGACCCTGCCCGACGTGCCGGTGGGGGGCACGGTAACCGCCCCGGGGCCATTGAACGATGGCATTGCATGCGGCACGCAGAACAGTGACAACTGTTCCGAAGAATATCAATATGGTTCCTACGCCACCCTGACCGCCGTCCCCGATGACGGACAACAATTCCTGGGGTGGAACGGACTCACTTCGGCCGATGAGGATGACGGCATTACCTGCGTTATCCGCATGAACCGCAATCCGGTGATTGTCGCGGCCTTCGGTCCCGATCCCTGTAATGAGGTGACGTATACGTACACCGCGAATCCCATGACGGGGCCGGTGCCCATGGTGGTCACCTTTACACCAACATTCAGTATTCCGGGCACCCTTCAACTGGTGAGCACGTTGTGGTATGTTTTGGGGCCGGACCCTGAGCAGGAAAGCGGGGAGTATGTCTTTCCCGACGATCTGGCGCCCATCGAAATTCCCTATTCCGCGTCCTCGCCCGCCGTTTCCTTGGGCGGGGTTGATTATCCCGTATTCAATAAAGCAGGCAAATATGTGGTGGGCATGCGCCTTAGAATCAAGGACCCGAACAGCGCCGTCTCGTTCCTGTGCCCGCCCTTGGGCGATGCGCCCTATATTGCGCCTGATCCATTGAACGCTAGCAATGATTTGGAGTTGGAAGCCGTATTGGACAGCGCCAGCTTTGAAGTGGAAGACCTGATTTGCGCCAACGACACCATGGGGCTGCTCCCGATGAATGATTGGGTCCCCCTCTTCTGGTTCCGCATGGGCTATAACGAAAGCAGCCTCGCCCCCCGTGTCCTGACCTTCCTGGAGTACTCGATTCATAAAGACAGCAAAGCCGTGCGGAGTTATGCGCGGGGCAGCGGCCCGCAGGAGGAAGACATATACGAATACGGATTGTTTGTGGACAGTAACTCCATTGGCGTGCCGGACAAAGTCCTGAATCTCGAGACGGACGGGCGGTGGGTCTGGCGGAAGGCCGGTTACATGGGATATTCCTATTCAGGATTTCATTTGGAAGCGGGCGAGCCCATGCTGAAGTGGGACAACCACGGTTTTCCCTATGAAACGCCGGATGAAGCCGGAAATCTCAACATTAACGATGAACATTACCACCTCAGTTTTTGTTTTGATCCCCGCCCCTTGCCCGTGTGCAGACAAGCATTTGATTATTACGGCTGCTATCAAAACATCTCCAGCGCCAATTATTATCCCGCCCAAGCCAATGGATTTTGGTACACCAATGTGTTGAATCCGGCGAATCCCAAATTCCCGTTTTTACGCACCTACAGCAATCCGGAAGACCCCTACGGCCCCTTCTCGAGCAATTATGTGGGGGACCCGCTGTATACCGTTCCGATGGCGAACGGTTATCCGGATCCGACGGCGGCGGTCCTGAATTGGCCGATTGCCGGCGTGGACCCGTATGAGGGCTACATTGTGGCGGTGCGGTTGTCGTCGGTTTGGGATACCACGCGGACCTTTGGCGTAACCGTCTACAATGCCGCCATGCAACCGTGGGCGGGCCCCACGCCCACCACCGACATGATCGCGTTGAACCAACAGTTCCCGCACGAAAAGTTTATGGTGGTGAATTTCCCCACCGATGAAAGCGGGAAACCCGTGGACAGTTATAATCCCAATTTCTATGCGTCGCCGCCGCAGATTCTCGCGCAGGAATGCGGGTATTCGTCAAGCTTTGACGTCTTCGATGTCGGCGGTGACACCATTTATCCCTACCAGCCCGGCGCCTATCACAACAATTGGAACTGGCAAATCCGCAAGTACACCCCGATTGGCGAGCATGCCCGCCCCCGCTGGGATATCAGCGACACCTTCTTCGAAGCGGTCAGCGGGGAGTGGCTGGACATACGCAGGCTCTTTTCCGCGGATGCCTGGGTCCCCGTGGTGGGTATTAACATGCACGGCGAATGCACGGCGCAGATTGATGAAGTCAACCTTATCCTGACCGATATCGGCGGTGACCCCTATGGCGTGCCCGGCAACGGGGGGTTCAATCCCAACGACGCCCTGGAAGTCATGACCACCACCTTTAGCGGAACCGGCCCGTATGCCGTGCAATCGGACTATTCCTTCAATGGCGCGTGGCTGTGGTACGATGTGGGCGGCAGCACGAACTGCAGTCCTCCATTAAACTGCAATGCGGACGGGATTTTCGAACCGCCGGTGCCCGCGGATCCCACCGGCGCCTCCTATGGCATCAATTTCATTGATTATCCCATGGTCCCCGAAGACATGACGAATCAAAACGGTTTTTGCAATCAAGGGATTAATCAATGGGAATATATCCCTTTCCCGCCCGGAGGCGGCGACCCATGGTGGAAAATCAAGATGCGCTTCGCCGGCGGGCGGCGGAATCCGGATGGATGCAGGGGAACCTTTGAGCCCGCTCCGGAACCCGCGGCCGATTTTTTTGTCGTTCTGCATACCGACAGCGGCTACCGCGATCTTTCGGGCCTGACCGGGGATGGCAATGGCATCAAGCTGGGCGCGGATTTCCGCGCGTTTATCGAACCGCGCCGCTGGGATTCCCGCAATGGCGGGCACTGGGCGGGCGGCATAAGCACCAGCAACATGTTTGCGGGCGCCTCCAAATGCGGTTGCGGCGGCACGTCCGTTTCCGCCATCACCACCTCCTCGACGGAAAACTGGCAGGACAATCCGGCCTGGGATACCGTCAGCGCGCGTCAAATTGATCCGCAGCCGTGGTGGCATGAACGTGTTACCAACCGGGACAACACCAAGCCCATGCGTTGCGGCATGGAAGTGCACGATCTGGTCTTGACCTACAGCACGTACAATGCGTATGCCAAAGAAACCTTTATTACTGTGGGCCAGCTCCCGCCCAAATATGATGCGTGGATCGCGTTTCTGTCCGTCACCTACGGCTATGGCAACGAGCATGTCAGCGATACGGGCGGGCTGACCTGGTTCAGCCTCTGGATGGACCCGGTCAAGATATACGACAGTGGCGATGTATTCGGCATCCAGAGCATCCGGTTCTACAATTTCCACGCGGTGGGCATCCAGCCCGATGTCTCCGAAGGCATTTTCGACAACACGGGCAACAATGACCAGTACACCGGCATTCAGTACTCCTTTGAAACCGTTCCGTTCAATGTGAAAAATGAAGACACCACAGTTGACGAACTGGGCGGGCATCTGACCTTCCCGCGGTCGTATTTCTACCCGTTCCCGCCCGAACAACCGACCCTGCCCGACTATAGCACATGGCCCCCCGCGGACCTGCGCCCGGACGGATTCCCCGTGAGCGGCTCCTTTGATCTCGGGAATACCACCCTGGAATACTCCTTGGCCTTCGGGGCGCAAAGCATCGTCTATGTGGATGAAAACAGTGTTATCAACAACACGGTCTACCACGAAGCCGATTATCAACAGGGCCAGACGCCCAATGAAGCCACGTACCAAGACGACATTGTGTACGCCGATCTGCAGGATTGCCAAATCTGCGGTCAAGACCTGCTCGTGGACGGCCCTCTTTTCTACATCGACAGTGATGGCGGAAAATACCGTGTGCTGGCCCAGAATGGCACGGTGTTCACGCTTGAAAACGCCCGCGCGGCGTATAGGGGCAAGTTTTACGAGACCGAACACCAGGAATTGGACGAAGACTGCAATCCGGTGGTGGACGGACTCGGCAATGCCGTCATGTCCGATAAAGTCTCTTTCCCGTATTACCCGTTTGATCCGTGCGGACGGGCCGGGCGCGGCTTTGCCATTGTCGCCGGGCGCTGGGTGCTGGCGCGCGATGTGCTCAAGCCCGGGCAATATCCGCGCATGGATGATTGGAAGGAAGGGCTTGACAGCCGGTTTGCGGTTCCCGCGGATAAACCGGTGGGCGACCGCGCCGCGCGCCTTCTGAAGCAACACATCGAATACAATTCACAGCCCACCGCCATGCTGGGCATTAACTTGACGGCGTCCGACGACCCCGTGGTGAACCGCCATGCGCCCACTTCCTTGAACCGGGTCACGGTCGCCTTCTGGGGCCCTGAATTTTCCAAGACGGACCTGGCCAAACTCGATTCCGAATCCGGCGCCCTTGTTTCGTCGGGCGTCATGCTCTACGAGGACACCAACGGCGACGGCGTTTTTGACGGGCCTGTGGTTGTGGGGTCCACTGTGGCGTTCGTGGACAAGATGGTCCCGATGAATCCCGCCAATCTGATATGGGGCAATGCGCCCGAGCCGGTGGACTTGGATGGGGATAATGTGGCCGACGATCTGAGCGGGGACGGGCTGGTGGTGTTGTCGCAATCACAAGCCGCCACCTATGCGGGCAATGCCCAATATGACGGCCTGTATGATTTGGCCTGGGTGTTGCAGCTTGAACCGCTCCTGTCGTGGGTGCTTCCCGAGACCGATACCCGGAACGGCGGCGCGAATCCGCCCAGTGTGCCCTGGCAAAAGTCGGGCGGCATGGAAGCCGTCCTCCCCGGATCAGCGGTGCAATCCATCACCGCGCAATGGCCGGACTATTGGGGCGCGGCCCCGCAGATCATGGATGTAACGCCATTGCTTGGCGGCGGGGACACCGCCAAGTCCGCGGAAAAATCGCTTGCCCGCGGCGGCAATCAGGGCGATGATCTTTTCGTGGTGGTGCGCACCTCGGAAAGCATCTCGCAATTCGAGCAATTCCGGTGCTTCATCCCCGCGCGCCTGCCTGGGCGAAGTCTTCCAAATTCGTATGCGGGCATTGATATTGTCCGCGGATTGACCCCCTCCGGGACCACGGTGGGCGGGCCGGTTGAAAAACTGAGCCCCGACGAAGGCGCGGTTCAGGATTTCTATGGCCATGACATGCTGGAAACCTCTGTGCCCAGCCGTATTGTGGATTTGTCGGACACCTTGATTTCTTCGAGTATCACGCCGGCGGTTCCGGTGGTGGTGCCGGGCGGCCCGCCCGTGGCCGTGCTTGGGATTGATTGCGCGGCCAATCGTCCGGAGTACCTGATTGCCAAGGGCAGTCAAGGGGAAACGTCCGGGAACGTGTTTACCACCAGCAATGTGACGGCGGGCGCCGCCAGCAGTCTTTATTACACGGGCAAAAACTGGACCTCAAAGGCCGTGGGCTTGTGGCTGGTGGGCATGGGGCCGGGCGATAATCAGAATTCCCGGATGGAGGCCTTCGAGATCACCGGGGTCAATGGCAATGCCTTGACCCTGCGGGCCGGCGCGCCGAAGAATGGGAGCCGCTGGGTGGTGGTGAAAGACCCCTCCTTCCTCGAACAGGTCATCGTTGAATTTTACGATCAGAGCAATCAAACCCTCGGCCGGCATTTCAATCCGTATAATGATTTGTTGCCGTTGAATAATGAAGACCCGGTCAATGGCATCATCAGCGGCGTCTCGCTGTACCGGGACAATGATTGGGATCCGCGCAACACCAACGGCGTGTTCGATCCGCCCATCCTCAATGCGAACAACCAGCTCGAATACATCGACCTGCCCGTTCGCCTGGATGATGTGCCCGTGTTCATCGGCGTGCAAGGCGAACCTGAATATCAAGTCAAAATGGTGTTTTCGTCGCCTGGCACCGACGACACCACCGGGCGCGTCAGCGTACCCTATGAACAACAACCCAATCTGCGCCAATGGATTCCGCAGGAACTCGGCACCTCGCCCGCGCAGGAAACCTATGGCCCCGATTTCTTTGTGGTGTTGCGCACCTCGCGGGACATGAATCAGGGCGACACCTTCCGCGTGGGCATTGTTTCCTGGGGCCCAATCACCCCCACGGAACCCGATCCCGACACGTTCTCGAACATTCTGGGCACCAGTCAGAAGGAAGACGAATTCGACAAGTTCTCCGAGTTCCCCTGGGGCGCCCGGGGCTTGGGCTACATCACCTTTTTCCAGAATCCTCCGGATATGTATTTCTGGACGTATAACCGGGAAAAAGACCGTCTCATGACCACGCACGAGGTGGACCACAGCCAGGATGACAAAAAGATCAAGTATTGGATTCGGAGTAATCCGAATCAGGCCGGCGTCACGGCGCCCATCTATTCGCTCCAGCGCACGGATGTCGACTTCTCGGCGGACCGTCACCGGCAGGTGGTGGGAGGCGATATTCAATTCACCCTGATCGCCACGGGCACCATTGCGAAGATTCAGTGGGACTTTGGCGACGGCGCCAAGAGCACGGAACGCAATCCCAAGCATACGTATCAGCAAGAGGGTCTGTACACCGTCAGTGTCACCGTGACGGACCGCTATGGCATCGAGGTAACGGAAACCAAGACGGACTACATCGAGATCGTGGATGCGCCCTTTGTGGACTTTATCGGCACGCCCACCTCCGGAATTATTTCCGAAGACCTTGTGGGCGGAACCGGATGCGGGTTGAGCGTGCAATTCACGGATTTGTCCGTCGGAACCAACCTCCTGCTGCCGACCGCATGGTTCTGGAATTTCGGCGATAACACCGCCCCGGCGGAACAACGGTATCAGAATCCCAAGCACCGTTATACCAAGGAAGGGTTCTATACCGTTACCCTGGAAGTCACGTTCACGGATTCCGATACCGGGGCCGCCCAGGCCGCCACCTACCGCATACAGAATTACATTACGGTACGGCCGCCGGTCGCGGGATGCGGCATCTCCGATGAAGGCGAGGGCGATACGGAAGAACTTCCCGCCAGCTTCGCGGTCAATTCGACCATCAAAGACAAAGAGTCGCTTGTACCCTTGAACGACTGGGTGCCCCTGTTCCACTTTACCATGGGCTATCCGGCGGACAACCCCGCGCCCAGGCTGCTGAGCTCTCTCGTGTACCGGCTTCGTCCGGACAAGCGGGATCCCGATGATTTGAATTACGGCAATCAATACGGGCCCTTCCTCTCCGATATCCTGGAATTCGGCCTCTTCAAGGAATCCGATGGCGGCGATAAAGGCGACTTGGTCTTGGATGTCGATTATGATCAACTCCTGTATGTTTGGGACAATATGGGCAACACCGACTTTGGCACTATTGCCACGCTATTGCCTGATCTCACGGAGGAAGGCCTCAGCTTGGCGTATGAACTGGACTTCATCGGCGACGGCACCGCGTCCGAGCCCCAGTTCCCCATTCTCGCGGAAGCCGTGACCGACAATGGCCTTAATGGCGCCTCCTACCACGTTGCAGTGCGCACTTCGGCGACGTGGCGCAGCCAGACCACCCTCGGCTGTGACGTGCTCTCCGCGCAAATGGTCAAGGAATCCGGCGCGTATCCGTTAAAGGATGGAAAGCCTGTGGATTCCTACACGCCCAATTTCTCTGACGGGGAAACCCTCGAACCCGAGTCCGCCTATTCCGCCAGCTTCGCGGTGTGGGACATCACGGGAACGCCCACCGGCGAAATCGTGCCGGGATTCTTCGATGCGTGGAACGCCCCCGGCTACCTGTTCACGCCACCCGCGGAATTCAGCCGTCCGCGCTGGAGCAGCACGGAGCAGTTGATGAGCCTGGTCTCCGGCGAATTTCTCGAAATTAAGAATCTCACCTCGCTGGACACCTGGACCGCCCTTATCGGGATCAACCTCCACTCGGCGAAATCCCTCCATTTTGATCAATACGAGGCCGGTTACCAGAGCCGCATGGACCTGGGCAAAGACGGGGCGCAATTGCGCGAAGTCAATATCGTGTTGACCGATATCGGGGCCGATCCGCTGGGCGAACCCGGAAACGGCGGGTTCAATCCCAATATCGGATTGGAACATTACACGGGCAATATCTGGGGCGCTCCAATTATTGAAGATCAGGCCTTTGCCGAAGACGTCACGTATAACGGCGTTTGGGTGTGGCATGACACCAACAACAATGGTGTCTTTGATGCGCCCACCGCTTTGCCGGAGGGCGGCGTGCAATACAATGGCGACTATCCCATGCTTCCGGAGGCATTCTTTGCGCGCTATTCTTCCTACGGCAATTTCAACCATTCCGGCGATGGAACCTGGGAACATATTCCCTTCCCGCCGGGCGGCGGCGACCCCTGGTGGAGAACCACCCTTCATTTCTTTGAAGGCCGCCGCAAAGGCCTGGACAAAATCACCGATAAGGCGAATGTCGAAGGCTATGCCGAAAAAACACCCGACAATGTGGTGGGGCTCCAGTCCCCCAGCGAGTACACCTGCGATTACTTTGTGGTGATTCGCACCGACAGCGGATTCCAGGATGTCTCGCTGGCGCCCGGTGACAACGCGGGGCTTGCCATGGGCGCGGATTTCCGCGCGTTCATTGAACCCCGCCGCATCAATGCGCAAGGTCTCGCCACCGGCGGCATCTATGTGGACAGCATGATTCCGGGCCTTGAAGCCGAGGACCCGGATATGGGGGATATTGTGTGGCAACAGGATACCCGTTGGGGCCAGGACGAACCCTGGTGGCCGGAACGCACGGTGAGCCCGATCTCGACAAAGCCGGTGAAATATGGACTCGAGGTTCACGACTTGGTCTTGACCTATCAATCCGATTCCATCTATCTGCGGCAGACGGATTTGTTCTTTGGCGATTCCACCACCTCGTCCTCCCAATGCTTTGGCTACAGCCTGGCGGGCGGCGACCCCACCGATTTCAGCCTGTGGACCGATCCCTTCGGATTGTCGCGCGCGCGGTTCCTTAACGGGCATGCGCCGGGCGTCACACGCTGGAGACTTTTCGGACAGCACACATTCACCTTTGGCGATTTCACCTTCTCGTTGTCTTTCGATGATCGGAACAGCCGCGGGCAATTCGCTTACGAAACCGTCCCCTTCTTCCACAACACCGCGGAGCCGGGCAGTGATTTGCCGCCGGCCGGACCGCGGTCCGCGGCGTATTCCCAGCCGCCTTGGCAGCCGGCCTTGCCCGACTATGACACATGGCCCAAGACCTTGGGGCCCAATGAATACCCGAAGGCGTCGGATTGGGCGCCCGAAGACGCCAAGGCGCGCCTGTTGACGCAGAAGACGGATATCAACAGCGATCAAACGCCCATGCTGGGCTTGAACCTGGCCGGCTCCTTGGATCCCCTGGTGATCAAGGCGGGTGAAACCTCGGTCGCTTCCATCACCGTGGCCTTCTGGGGTCCCAACTTCACGCCGTCCGATTTGGCGGCGCTGGATTCCACCGGCAAGAGCTCCGAATCCGGGATTTTGCTGTATGAGGATACGGATGGCAACGGCATGTTCATGAACAGCAAAACCTTTGAATCGTACACGGAGTATCCCGTTCCCGTGCCGGGGTTTGATACCCCGGTGCCCTTGAATAATCTCGCGTGGCCCAGCCAATCGGAACTGATCGACCTGGACGGGGACGGCCTCGCGGATGACCTGGATGGCAACGGCTTGGTGGATGACCGCGACAAGGCGTGGGTCGTCACGCTGACCCCCGCGAATTTGTGGCAAGTCCCGCATCAGGACGGGATTTTGTTTGATTTCAAACTGGAAAAAGCCATCGTCTCGTGCGGAACAGGCGATTTCGGTGATCTGAAATCAGGTCAATCCTCCTCCGCGCATGCGCTCGAAACCGGCGATCCCTCCGGCACGAAAGACGCCGGGAAAAAACTGGACCTTGCCGTGGAACAGCCCGGGGATGATCTCTTCATCACGGTGCGGACCTCGGAAAGCACCCAGCGCTTCGAGCAGTTCCGCGCGGTGATCCCCGCCACGTTGCCCACGCGGGCGGAAGGCCAGCGCAAGGGCGGGGTTCAGTTCCTGCCGCAAGTGAACACCAGCGCCTCTTCCAGCATTAAAAACAACCCCGATGAAGACCCCGTTCAGGACTTCTACGGGCACGACATGCTCGAGGTGAATATCCCGGCGAAAATCGTGGACATCACCAATCAGTCCCAGGTGATCACCATTGGCGGGGCGGCTTTGCCCGTGCTGGGGCTTGACCTCTCCACCAACCGCGGCGATGCCGGCGTTTCCGCCAGTGGGACCGCGGGCACGGGCGGTGAGAGGTCCTTCACGGTCCAACAGGAAAATTGGGCGGTGGACGCCTTCGCGGGCGATTGGCTTCTGGACAGCGCCTATGAACCCTATCAGATTCTCGGCAACACGGCGAACCAGTTGAATTTGTTGAGCGGCACGCCGCGCACGGGCTCCTGGAAGATTGTCAGCGAACCCAGCTTCCTCGAGCAGGTGATAGTCGAGTTCTACAACGAAGGCACGGACACCAACTTCAATCCGACCGTGGACCTCCTGCCCTTGAACAAGGACCAGGTATTGAGCGGCGTGGCGTTGTACCGCGATAACGACAACGACCCGAACAACCGCAACGGGGTGTTCGACGCCGGCATTGACATTCCGCTTCCCTTGGATGCCGCTCCGGTGTATACCGGCCAGACGGCGGAAGACATTCAAGTCAAGTTTGTCTTCTCGTCGCCGGGCACCGATGATTATCCGGCGCCCATGGATACCCAGGCGCGCAACCGCCAGTGGGTCCCCGACAGTTTCGGCGGCCGCGCCGCGGACCCCTATACGGGTTCCGATTTCTTCGTGGTGTTGCGCGCCGCGGACAAGATGTCCGCCAATGATAATTTCCGTGTGGGCATCGTTTCCTGGGGTCCCAATACCCCCACGGAACCCGACCCCGACACATGGGCGGTCCTTTCCGGCGAAGAACGCAATGACTTCACCAAGTTTGAGGAGTTCCCCTGGGGCGCCCGCGGCTTGGGATTCGTCACGTTCTTCAAGAATCCTCCCCTCCGCTATTCCCTCATTGGCGCCAAGGCGGGCAAAACGGAGGACAACAGCGGCTTCAACTGGATTCGGTCGCACAGCGCGAAAAAACGGCGCTCCGGCGTTATTACCGCGCGGACAAAACCGGTTTCCCCCACCTCGGTAATTATCAGTTCCGCCAGCGTGAGCCAGTTGCCGTCGCAAACCCTGGATGGAGCGCCGTTCAACCTGGTGATTTACGGAAGCGGCTTCGGCACGAGTCCCGTGGTGGCGTTGAGTGGTTATGACGTGCAGGTGACCAGCGCCACGGATGCCAGCATCGGTTTGAGTATCAGCACCCCCGCGGGCACGGTTCCCGTGGCCCCCATCGTATTGATTGTCCGCAATCCCCAAACGGGGCAAGAAGGGAGCCGTTCGGATCTCTTCACCCTGAAGCCGGGAGGCGAACAAGGCCCGGCCATCACCGGCGTATCACCATCAAGAGGCACGAAAGACGTCTTCCCCGTGGTGATCATTGGAGAGCGTTTCTCCGATCTGGCCAATATTGATGTCACTTTTGGCAGAACCTTGATGCCCGTGCTGGATGTGAACGCGGCCGGAACCCGGATCACGGTGGGATTCCCCACCGGCGGACTTCCCGATGTGGGCCGGTTGGACGTGAAAGTCAGCAATGTCAACAAAGGCACGGAAGCTATCCTGCTGGGTGGCTTTGACTATGTCAATGATGCGCAACGCCCGAAAGTGGGCAGCGCATTTGGATGCGGTTCAATGCAAGGCCGGTCAGGCGGCGGCATCTTCGGCGATTTGGCGCTGATGGGGCTGGTGGCCCTTGCGCTCGCCGTTCCCTTGCGGCATGCCCGGCGCAGGCACGACTAACGCATAACGCTGGAACGGATAACCAGAGGCGGACGCGCTGCCCTGTGCCGCGCGGCCGGAGCCATGAAAGGAACGGAATACGTGAGTGCAAACGTGCGACGGGTTACGTTAGCGGCTGGGTGTGTGCTCCTGGCGCTGATTCTGGCGCCGGCGGCTGAAGCCTTCTTCCCCATCGGCGGCTTCAATCTGCAAAACCAGTTGCGGTACATGGTGTGGCCGTTCAATGAATTCGATACCAACAACGACGGCAAAATCAGCATCGGCGAAGGACTCGAAATCTATATTGAAGGGGGAAAGAGCGGTTATACCCTCGAGGAAATTCAAATCGTCAAGGACGCCTTTCAGGTCTGGCAGGATGTTCCCACCAGCTATGCCTGTTTCCGGTACGCCGGGATTGTCCAAGACCCCATTTTCGTGGCCAGCGAGGCGTCCCCGGACTTTCTGACCGTGGTCGCCTTGCAGGTGACCGAAACTGCTACGCCAAGCGAAAACATTGAGCCGGATCCCACCGACGTCACCGCTGCGGACGTGGCCTACCCCGTATTGGGCGTAACGCTTCCCCTGTACACCATTGAGGATGAAGTGCTCACCGTCGCCGGCGAAGCGTACACGATCAGCGCGGGCACCTTGATTGATGTGGATATTGTCCTCGACGCCACCTCCGTCCGTAGCGGGGAGGACGGCGAAGACCCCCTTGTTGACCTGAAATCGGTTCTCGTCCATGAAATTGGCCACTTGCTCGGCCTCGCCCACACCCCGTTGAACAACCTGCGCGAAGTAATGGACACGGAAGAAGAGGAAGAGACGGCGGTGAACCTTGTGGAGAATCAGGTGTTCTGGTATACCGGAGTGAACGGCCAGGGCCAGTACATTGGGGTCACCCCCACCATGTTCCCGGTCTATTTCCAGGTTGAAAAGGATTCTGGAATCCGTATAGGCGGCACACAGGACCTTGCCCCGGACGACATTTCCGGCATTTCCTTCCTCTATCCGCGCGGCAGCCAGGCCAATTTCTTCGCCATTGAAGCCGAAGCCCGCACGCAAACCCGTTCGGGCACCGGCCTGCCTTCCATTCCCATCCCCGGCGGCCATGTGGTGGCTTGGGCGGATACGGACAACAATCCCGACACCACCCGCGTGCCGCTCTTCAGCACCATGACCGGCTTGTACGAGCCCACCACTGATCTTCAGATGGAAGGATACTTTAACCTGTCAGGACTTTGGAAACAGATCGAGACGCCCGGCGCCTCCGGCGCGCTCTTCAACCCCACCTACACGCTCACGTTGAACCCCCTCAATGACACCGGTTTTGACCGCCAAGCCCCTCAAACCGGCTATGAAGTGACGGACTTTGACTCCATTCAGGGGACGTACGGCCAAGGCGCCGAAAAACGTTCCGACTATATCACCGCGTTCCCCTCCGAAGTGTTTAATGAAGTGGAAAACGTGCTGGATGTGAGCAACAAAGACGCGGGCACTCCCCTGATTTGGAATTTCACCATGAATACGGTTATCAGCGCGGACACGGAACGCACCCTTTCCCAAATGCTCTCCAATAGGCGGCCCATGTTTGGCGACCCCAACGACGTGTGCCCCCTGAACGTGATTTCGGGCTCCGGCGGGTCATCCACCACGAATATCGTCAGCACGGGCGTGCTGCGCAAATTCCGCGACAACTTCCTGCTGCACTCCGCCTTCGGCACCGCCCTCGTGGACCTTTATTACCAGGCGGCGCCTTCCGCGGCCCATTTCCTCCTGAACCATCAGGGCGCGGAGAACGTCTTCCGCACGATCAATCATGGCGTGGACTGGTGCATCACCCGCGCGCACTATATTGCCGGCGCCATGATGACCTTCCTCTTCATTGCCGCGATGGCGTGGCGCCGACATCGCAAGGCGCTGTTGGCCGGGTCAATGCTGATTCTGCTGGGCGGCTGGATGCATCCCGCGTTTTCGGATATTGCCTATGTCACCACGCCCGAAATGGCCGCCGCGGCCGACGATATCGTGACGGGAAAAGTTACTTCCGCTGAAAGCCGCTGGACCCGCGGCGGGCGCATCTACACGGATGTCATTGTGGAAGTGGCCGACACCGCGAAGGGCAACCTTAACAAGTCTTCCAGCATTTCATTCTCCATCATGGGCGGGCAAGTCGGCGGTTTTGTCTACCGGCCCAGCGAGATGCCCACCTTTACAAAGGGTGAACAAGTGCTGCTGTATCTCCGGCAGAATTCCTCGAACAAACTCGTCCTGTATGGCGGCGCACGCGGGAAATTTATCGTGGTCACCGACAAAAAGACCGGCAAGGCCTATGTGCAGGGCGAAGCGCCCATCGTTCAAAAGACCCTTGCGGAAGACCAAAAGGCCATGGCGGGCGAGGCAAAAGAGGAAAAAACCGCCGCCGTGATACCGGAGGACACCCGCATCCCCTTGGACGCGTACATGGACTACCTGCGAAAAATTGTTCGCGAAAAAAAATCGCCCAAATAATCCGCATGCCGTGATCGCATACCACCGCCGGGGACTTCTCCCCGGCGTTTTTGCCACACTCCATGGGGGGCCGCGGCCCTCCGGCCCCACCCATGCCATCGCGTGCGGAACATTGCGTTTCCAGAGGGGCTTACGCTACACTATCTTCACCCGGTTCACCTGTTCCAACCGCGCGGTGCGGTGTCAACCGCGCGGGTATGCCGCGCGTTGTTCCGATGGTGCAAAAACCATTGCGAATGCAGGAGTTCCACCGTGCTGGGTGAAAGGCCCGGCAGGGTGGACGGGGCGGTGTGCGCCAAGTAGAGTTGTTATGGTTATGTTCAACATAAAGAGGTTGTGATGGTACGAGGGCTGGTCATACGCCAAATCTTTATCTTCGTGGACTGCGCGCTGATTCTCGCGGTTCTTGCGATGAGCGGCATGATCCTCTACCGCGTGATTGGCCCTTCCGGAGAAGTCACCGCCAAACTTAATGATGCCTTACTGGGGGAGGAAGAGATACAGGGCGCGCCCCAAGCGGTCAGTGACCGCGCAAAATATAATGTCATAGATGATAAGGGATTGTTTGGGGACGCGGGCCGCGGCCAACTCAGCGTGAACGCCGATGCGCCTCCGCCGGAGAACGAAACTAAAGTCGAAGAAACCCAATTCAACCTGCGGCTGTTGGGCACCATTGCCCTCCGCCCCGACGACCCTTTCGCCTCCGCCATCATAGAAAATCAAGATCAACGTATCACCAAAGGCTACACCGTTGGCCAGGAAGTGGTGGAAAAAGTTAAGCTCGCGGAGGTCCTTCCCCGCGAGGTGTATCTCCTCAATGAACGCAACACGCCTCCCTCCAAAGAACGTCTGGGCATGGATGATAAAACCGAGGGGGAAGCCGGCGCGGAGAAATCTTCACAGCCGGCCAAAACGGATTCCACCGACCGAATCTCCTTGAACCGGCAGGAATTCATCCAGGACCTTTACACCAACTACACCGATCTCATCACCAAAGTGAAACCCGAAATGTACCGGGACGCCAGCGGCAAAGTCATCGGCGTGACCGCCGCCAACATCGGCCAAGTCCCCATCGCCTCGAAACTGGGCCTGGAAAATGGCGACGTGTTGCAAACCGTGAATAACGAGGCCATTGACAGCGAACAGAAAATCATGGAAATGGTTCAAAAATACCGCAATGCGAATTCATTTCGGATTGGTATTTTGCGTAATGGTAAGGCGAAAGTTATAACCTATGGGTTGGACTAATGGCGCGGAGCGCCCGGCCGTTGCCGGCACCCTCCGCCTGGAAGGATGAATCGTGCTGAAGCGAACATGCCTGTTCTTCATTGTGGGGAGCGCCCTGTCGTTGGGATGGGCCGCGCCGGGTTGGGCGCAAGACGAAGAGCCTCCGATTCCCGTCGAGGAAATGGGTATTGGGGAGGATGCTCCAGTTCCCGCCCCGCCGGCGCACGCCGATCCACAAGTCCCGGCGGAAGCGCAGCCTATGCATCCCGCGCAGCCTGCCGCCCCCCCCGAAGCCGCTCCGGCTCCCGCGCCCGAGCCTCAGCCCGAAGTCATCGAAGCGCCGCCGGCCCCGCAACCGATTCAGCCGGCTGTGCGCCCGCCGCGCCCCGCCCCGGCGCGGCCGGCGAATCCTATGCGGCCCAACGTGCGGCCCGTGGGCTTGCCGGGCCGTGCCACCCCGCCCGCGCCCCGTGGAAACGCGGGCGCGCCCGACACCACCGTGCCGGAAGAACCGGTGGTGCCCAATGAGCAAAAGACCGGTGAAAAACCCACGGACCTTATTTCATTCGACTTCAATGAAGTCCCCCTTATCGAGGTGATCAGCAAAATTTCCAAACTCACCGGACGCAACTTTGACGTGGACCCGAACATCGGCGCCACCACCGTCACCGTTATCACCCACGATAAAATTCCGCCGGAAATGGCGTATCAAGTCCTGGAGTCCATTCTGGCCACGCGCGGCTTCTCGATGGTCGAGACCCTCGAAGGCCACATGATCAAAATTGTCAGCACCCCGGATGTCACCCAATCCGAAAAAATTCCCCTGAAAAAAGGGTTGGAAGGGGTGCCCGCCACGTTCGATGATTACTCCACCCATATCATCACGGTCAAGTACGCCGATGCCACGGAGATCATGAGCGCCATTAAAATCCTGGGATCAAAGAACTCCCGGATTGATGTGTACGCCCCCACGAACACGCTCATCATCACCGATACCGCCGATGGACTGCGGCGGATGTTTTCCTTCCTCGAAGGGGCCGATGCCCCGGGGCTTGAAACCGTGATGGAGATTTTCACCCTCGAATACACCCGGGCGGAAACGATCTCGCAGCAAATCGAACAAGTGCTGCTGGATACCGGCGGGGCGCCCCGTGGCGCGCGCGGCGCCGCGCCCCAGGCGCAGGCCGCCCGTCCCACCCGGCCCACCCGGCCCGTCCCGGGCGCGGTTTCCTCGCAAGTCATCGGGGCGCGTGAAGAAACCCTCCGCATGGTTCCGGATGAGCGCCTCAATTCCCTTATCGTGGTGGCCTCCGAAGGGATGATGGAGAAGGTGCGGGGGTTGGTGAAACGCCTCGATACCCCTACGCCCTACGAAGCCAATAATCTTCATATTTACGAATTGCTGAACGCCGATGCCGAACAGGTCGAATCGGCGTTGCAGCCGCTGGTGGGCACCGCGCCCCGCAAAGCGGGCGCGGGCGGCGCCGCCGGCGCCGCGGGCGGGGGAGGAGGCGCTGCCGGCTCCCCGGAAGTCCAGCCCTTCGAGCAAAAAGTCCAGATCGCCCGCTACGACCAGACAAACTCCCTCCTGATCGTTGCCTCCCCGCAGGATTACAAGATATTGGAGGCCTTCATTGCCCGGCTCGATGTGCCGCAGCGCCAGGTCGCGGTCGAAGCCGTGATCATGAAAGTGAAACTGACCAACGATTTCACCTTGGCGGTGAATTCCGCGGCGATGGGCGGCAATGACGGTTTCGGCATGTTTAACACGGCTACGCTGAAAGAGTTGGCCACGAGCATGGCCGCCACGTCCACCCCCACCACCACCACAAAATCAAACGCGGATGCCCTGTTGAGTGTCGCCAAGGCCGCCAGTACAGTCACAGGGGCTAGTCCCGCCGCCGGGCTTTTCTCCGGCGTGCTTGGGCTGGGCTCCGGCGGCGGCATGACCGCCGGTATCTACGACGATGTAATCATCCGCGACCCCAACACGGGTTCCAAATACAAAGTCCCCTTTGTGCCGCTCCTGTTTCAGGCCATTGAAGCCATCAGCGAAGCTGAAATTCTTTCCCAGCCCAGTCTTGTCACCGTGGACAATGAAGAAGCCTCCATTGTCGACGGCAACGAAGTGCCGTTCATCACCAGCCAAACCCGCAATGCCGGCGGCGTCAACCAGAACAACTACGCAAATTATGGGTATGGCTACACCCGTGTGGAACGCGAAGAAGTGGGCATCAAACTTAAAGTCACCCCGCAAATCAGTGAGGGCGATAACGTTTTGTTGGAGCTGGAAATTGAAGATTCCGCCATTACCATCATTCCCACGTCCCAGGGCGGCATGGATCCCAATGTGGCCGGCCCCACCACCGACAAATCCCTCGTAAAAAATAAAATTGTCGTTAAAGACGGCTCCACAGTCATCCTGGCCGGGCTCATTAAGGACCAAAAAGACCGCACGCGCACCCAGCCGCCTCTCCTCGGCGACATCCCCTTGATTAGCTGGGTGTTCGGAAAACGCAACAACATCATTACGAAAAAGAACCTCGTGGTGCTGGTCACTCCCCACATTGTCAAAGAACACTCCGACCTGGACCGCATCACGCGGTACAAACTCGGTGAATACCGCGACACCAACATCGAGAAATTGTTCAAAGACGGATTCTTCAAGAAAATCAAGACCAAACGCCAATTGCGCAAACAACACCATCCCACCTTCGAGCGGGTGGACGCCGTGATTGATCAGAATGCCGAACCTGCCTTCAGCAAGGGAGAAATCAAGAGGTGAGCCATGCAGGTTGAGCAGGATCGGCAACTTTGTGATATTCTCCTGATCAAGGGGTTTGTGCATCCCGAACAGGTGCAGGAGGCTCTTGAACTCCAGAAAATCCGCCCCAAGCGCGTGGGTGAAATCCTGCTTGATTTGGGCTATTGCGAAGAAGACCACATTCTCGAAGCCTTGAGCGACCAATTCGACATCCCCTTCGAGCCCAACCTTAAAGGGCAGATCGAATCCGCCCTCACCACCAAGGTCCCCATCAACTTCATCCGCGAGTACTACATGGTGCCGTTCCGGCAAAACGGCGCCGCGTTTTACGTCGCGATTAACGACCCGGTGAACCTCCTGCCCCTCGATGATCTCCGCCTCCTTCTGGGCGGTCCCGTCCAGCCCGTGCTCTGCCGGAAGGCCGATATTCAAAACATCATTGACACGTACTTCGAGCAACAGGGTGAAAACGCCGCCGAGATGATTGATAGCATCACCATGGCCAATAGCGACGACGAAGAAGGTGTTGTTCACACCCTTGACGGGGCGGAATCCGAACGCGATCTTCTGGACCTTGCCAACGAAGCCCCCATCATCAAGCTCATCAACCTTGTCATCACCGGCGCCGTCAAAGAACGCGCATCCGACATACACATTGAGCCCTTCGAACGCGATGTCCGGGTGCGCTACCGCATTGACGGCCTCCTCTACGAAAAATTTCAGGTGCCCAAGTCGCAGCAGGCCGCCGTCGTTTCCCGCGTCAAGATTATGGCCAATCTCAACATTGCCGAACACCGCGTGCCCCAGGATGGACGCATCAAAATACGCCTCAGCGGAAAAGAGATCGATATCCGCGTCTCCATCATCCCCATCGCGCATGGCGAACGCATCGTGATGCGCATCCTCGAAAAGGGCAATTTCCTTTTCAGCCTCGAACAGCTCGGCATGGATTCCCGCGATCACCAAATCATGGACAAGCTTATCGCCATGTCGCACGGGATCATCCTGGTCACCGGTCCCACCGGCTCCGGGAAATCCACCACGCTCTATGCCTCGCTCCAAAAAGTCAATTCCCCCGACAAGAACATTATCACCGTCGAAGACCCCATCGAATACCTTATCCCCGGCATCGGCCAGATGCAGGTGCGCCCCAAAGTCGGGTTGACCTTTGCCTCCGGACTGCGCAGCATTGTCCGCCAGGACCCCGATGTCATTCTCGTCGGCGAAATCCGCGACCACGAAACCGCCGAGATGGCGGTTCAGGCGTCATTGACCGGCCACTTGGTCTTCGCCACCCTCCACACCAACGACAGCGCGGGCGCCATCACGCGCCTCATTAACATGGGTATTGAACCGTTCCTGGTCACGTCCTCCACCATTGCGATTCAGGCACAGCGGCTTGTCCGCCGGATTTGCAGCCACTGCAAGGAAGAGTATGCGCCCGAGCGCGCCAGCTTGCAGGAAGTCAACATCAGCCCCGATTCCCCGCGCGCCAAAATCCTTTGGCGCGGAAAAGGCTGCGACAAATGCTCGGGACGCGGGTATTACGGACGCACGGGCATTTTTGAACTGCTGGTGATGAATCCCACCATCCAGGACCTTGTGTTGCGCGGCTCGGACTCGAATGTCATCAAGCGCGAGGCCCGGAAATTCGGCATGCGCACGCTTCGCGAGGATGGCGCGGAAAAAATGATGCGCGGACAGACCACGCTCGAAGAAATCCTCCGGGTCACCCGCGAAGACTTTGAGGTTGAAATAATTGAGTAACCGGCGGCGCATATATCGCCGGGTCCGGCAAGCATATACGGGAAACAACCCCCTCCAGGCACCGAATGGCAGTTTACGAATATAAGGCGATCATCAAATCCACCGGGAAATCCACCAAGGGCGTCATAGATGCCGACAACCCGGTCCAGGCCCGGCGCAAGCTGCGTGAACTCGAACTCTACCCCACCACCCTCCAGGAGAGTAAAGAAGCCGGCATAACCGCCGTCACCAGCGGCAAGGGCGGTTCCGTCATCGGGCGCCGCCGCAGAGGGCGCGTATCGACCCGCGACATCGCCCTCATGACCCGCCAGTTCTCTGTCCTCCTGCATGCCGGCATGCCCCTCGTCGAGTCTTTGGGCGCGCTGCTCGACCAAACCAGCCGCCCCCGTCTTCAGGCCGCCATTTATGAAATCCGCGACAAGGTCAACAGCGGCGCCAGCCTCGGCGACGCGATGGCCGAGCACCCGCGCATCTTCTCCGCCCTTTATATCAACATGGTGCGCGCCGGCGAAACCAGCGGCGCCCTCGAAGGCGTATTGATGCGCCTGGCCGACGTGCTCGAACGCCAGGCCAAGCTCAAAACACAAATGATTTCGACCATGGCCTATCCGGCCTTCATGGGCGTGTTTGCTTTTGGTGTCATCATCTTCCTCATGATGGTGATTGTGCCCCGCATCACCAAAATCTTCCAGAAGCAAAAGGCCGAATTGCCCGTCATCACGGAAACCATGATCAAAATCAGTAATTTCGTCGGGCACTATTGGATTTTTCTGATCATCGCCGTTTTTCTTCTCTATGGCCTATGGCGGTTCTGGGTTTCCCGCGAAGAGGGCCGCCGCCGCTGGGACCGCATCAAACTGAGCATCCCGGTGTATGGCAACCTCCACCGCAAGCTGGTCTGCGCGCGTTTCACCCGCACACTCGGCACCATGCTCCAAAGCGGGCTCACCATGCTTCCCGCCCTTGAAGTCGTCAACACCGTCCTCGAAAACAAATTCATCCAGGACCACATGGACGACGTCAAGGCCGGGGTGCGGCGCGGGCGGGATCTCGCCCTCCCCCTCAAGGAAACCGCCCTCTTTCCCCCCATGATGATCCACATGATCGAACTGGGCCAGCGCTCCGGCGAAATTGAAGACATGCTGATGAAAGTGGCCGACACCTACGATGATGACGTCCGGGTGACCATTGACGCCATGGTGGCCCTTGTGGAGCCCATCATTATTATCGTCATGGGCATTTTCATCGGCTTCCTTGTTTTGGCAATCTTGCTGCCCATCCTCACGATGAGCACGAACATAAAGGGACACTAATCATGAACACACAGCGCAAGCAAAAACGATTCAGGAATTCCGCGGGTTTTACCCTGGTGGAACTGATGGTCGTGGTCTCCATCATCGCCATTCTGGCCACCACCGTCGGCGTATACGTCATTAACGCCATGGACGAAGGCGACCAGGCCAAGGCCAAGGCCGAAATCCGCACCCTCATGACCGCCATCGAAATGTACCGCATGAAATTCAAGGAATATCCCGATTCGCTCGAGGCGCTCATCAACAACCCCAAGGGCCTCAAATTCCTTGACCAGGAGAGCATCCCGAATGACCCCTGGAACAACCCCTATCAGTACACGTTGACGAGCGCCCGCGAGTTTTCCATCATTTCTTATGGCGCCGACAAACGCCAGGGCGGCTCCGGATATGATGCGGACATCAGCAGTTCCAACCTTAAAGGCGACGAAAAGTAGGATGCGTCTTGCCCACCGGAGCGTGCCCTACGCACCACCTCCGGTGCGCGGCGTTCCTTGTGCTCCATGCGCAAGGTGAAAGGTACCCCATGAACTCCCCGGCGCGCGCACCTTCGATGCACCCCCCGCGATGCCGGCCCCTCCGGCGGCGCGCGGACGGCTTCACCCTGCTTGAACTCAGCGTGGTGATCTTTCTCATCGCGCTGATCGCTGCCATCGCCTTCCCGCAGATCGCGCCCGTGATCATGTTTACCGAACTGGAAGGCGAAGCGCGCCATCTCTCCAATTACGGACGCGCCGCCATCGCCGAATCCACCCTCTTCCGTGAAGACATCACCGCCTATTTCGACCTCGACAACCAGGAATACTACTGTGTCCGGGTTGTTTACCCCGAACCGGAATCCACCGAGGGGGAACCCGAACAAGACCAGATGGGCCTGTTTTCTCAACTGAAAAAAAGCGGCATGTCCTCCGCCGATATCAGCGGGGCGCTGGCCGGAGCGCGTTCGGACAAAGGCACCCTTGGGCTTCCCGACGGCTTCGACGATACCGCCGCGAACCGGCAATTGGCCGATAAATTCGACCGCTTCGCCCGGCGTGTGCTGGAAGAACGGGCCAAGAACGTGAAACAGGAAGAAAGCATCCTCGACGAGATTGGGCCCCTCTTCGAGTCTAAAGACAAATTTTCTCTTGATCTGGCGGAACCCGAAGAACAGGAGCTGGCCGACCCGGCCCTCCAACGGGTAATCCTGCCGGGCAATATCCGTATCGAATCCGTGATTATTGACGGAAACGCCCAGAGCCGGGGCATCGCGGAAGTGAAACTCTCGCCTCTGGGCCTGTCCTCAAAGGTGGGGTTCCACATCGTTAATAATGACGAAGACTATTTTACCGTGATTTGGGATCCCCTCACCGGCGGCACCAATATTTTAGATGGAAAGCAGGATATCCAGTGAATTTTCGCGGGCAAAGAACATTGCGTGTGCACAAGCACGGCCACGGGTTTACCCTCGTGGAAGTGCTGGCCGCCCTTGCCGTGCTCGGCACCGCCCTGTTTGTCCTGCTTGACGCCCAATACACCGCCCTCCGTGTGAACCAGGTCATCAACGAAGAAGTCGCCCTGCGCCAATTCACCGAAGGCGTCGCCTCCTGGGCCGAAGTGCAGGTGGCCGCGGGCCAATTGGCTGGCGAAGGCGATTTCGGAAACCGCTACCCCGGGTTTACCTGGTCCTTCAATGCCGTCCAGGAAAGTGAAGACGAAACCGTCATGCTCTACAACGTCGAAGCCTCCATCAAAGGACCCGCTGAAGAACGTTCTCTCCAGTTCTACGTCTACTTCACCGGTTCTCTTGACCAGGATACGGAAAAGAGTGGCCAGAAAGGCGGGCGTCCACAGGCCAAGGCCGGGGCGTCCTCCAAAGACAGCGGCTCGAGTTCCGGCAACCGCCGGGGAAAAGATAAAAACAAGGATAAAGATAGAGACCGGTCAGGATTTAACAGCGGCTGGGACGATGACGACAACAGGTCCTCGCGTGCCGGACGCTCCGGACGCGGCGGGCGTTCCGGGTCCGGCCGCCACCGGGGTTCCGGCATGTTTGACAGTGACGGATTCTAACGGAGTTAACGGAGCAGCATGAACCACAGGCCAACGATATATGCCGCGCGGCGGACGGGCTTCACCATCATTGAATTGCTGGTGGCCGTCTCCGTGTTGAGCGTGGTTGTGGGCATCGTGTACGAGAGTTTTTCCTCGGTTCTGGATTCCACCGAAATGGCCCGTGAAGAGTCCGAGAAGACCCGTTTCAAGCAAGTCCTCTGGCGTCACTTGACGGAGAACCTCAGCGCCGTCTATTCGGATGCCGCCTGCATTTCTCCGGAATATCAACTGCTCGGAACCGATAAGGACGGCCCCTTCGGGCCGGCCGATACCCTGCGGTTTTGCACTTCGCTCACCATGCCCGGCTCGACCGCGCTCCCCGGCGTCTTGAAGGTGATCACCTATGATTTGACCAATGAATATTCCACCGAAGAAGACACCACGGTGGGCCAGGTGGCCATCGACAAGCAGCCCGGCGACAGCGATCAGGAATACATGCTGGTGATCCGCGAGGAACCGCTCGTGCTGGAAAGCGCCGAAAAGGATTCCTCCGTCACCGATGTGGATTTCCCCATTTCCGAACGCAAAATCCCCATCGCCTCCATGGACATCCTCTATTATGACGGCGACCAGGACGAATGGATGAAAGACTGGGATTCCCTGGCGGAAGGGCGCATGCCCTGGGCCATCCAGGTCAATGTTAATTTCATGCGCACCGAGGAAGAACTGGCCATGGACGCCCAATCCGGCATCAATCCCCTCGAGGAACCCGATCTCAACCTGACCATCGGCATTCCTTCGGGCGTCGGCGTCATCGATCAATTCATGGACCTTAACATGAAGCGGAATACGGTTGAAATGGACGATTCCAACGGCGACCTCTTTGGGAAAGGCGTTCAAACGGGGAAAACCAAGGGCAACAAGGGAAAACAGTCCGGCTCTTCCTCCGGCACACGTTCTTCCTCGAACAACCGCCGTTCTTCCTCCAGCAGCCGTCATAAAGGGTCCGGCGAATGATGCGCACGGACCACCAACATAACAAAGGCGTGGCGTTGATTCTCGCCCTCCTCTTTATTGCGCTGCTGACCGTCCTTGTCATCGAATTCAGCTACGAATCCCAGGTTGAGGCCTCTTTCGCCACCAACCAGGGAAGCGATTTCGAGGCCTATCTCGCGGCCAAATCCGCCGTCGCCCGGGGCCTTGGCCTTCTTGCCACCGACCTGGCGGATACCCAGCTCAACGGCGAACCGGAAGTTGACAGCGTCCTCGATCCCGTGCCGTGGGCCCAAGGAATTCCCTTCGAGCCCCTGAACGAGGCCACCATGCGCGCCAGCATCGCGGATGAATATGGAAAAATAAACCTTAACGCGCTGCTCGACAGCAGCGAGGAAACACCCAAGGAACGTGAAACGCTGGTGAATGCACTGGTCGAATTCTTCCGGTACCGGCAGTTGGACAACGAGGAATCGGCCGAAGCCATCGTCGATGCCATCCTGGATTGGCTCGACTACAATGATGACGACGATGAACGGCAGGAAGGCGCCGAAAACGAGTATTATAGCAACCTCGAAAATCCCTTCCCCTGTAAAAACGGCCCCATGGATTCCATCGAAGAACTGTTGCTTATCAAGCATATGACCCCTAAAATGTATTTCGGCGACCCCGAAAAAGAACAGTTTCCGCTCTCCGAATACCTCACCGTCCATGGCGATTGGAAAGGCCAGGTCAACATCAACACCGCCCGCGAAGAAGTCATCGCCGCCGTCATCGCCGGCGCGGGAGGCACCTTCGATATCGCCCAGGGCCAGCAAATCCGCGAACAGGCCCTCAATGAGCCCTTTATGGACGCCTCGCAGTTTTCTCAATTTGGCATACCGGCGAATACGGGAACGGCAAACACAGGCCTGAATTCCGGAAGGAATACCACCAACACAAATCGCACCTCCCCTCAAACGAACAGAACAGATTCATTTTTGAAACGGAATGAGGAACAAAAAGCGGGCACGAGTACGGGCACCGGCACCGGTACAGGTACGGGCACCGGCACGGGCACGGGCACGGGCACGGGCACGGGCACGGGAACCGGAACGGGCCAGGCCGGCACACCGTTCCGGGTAAACAGCAATGTATTTCGCATCTATGGCGATGGCATGCTCGAAGAGATCATGGTGCGCATTGAAGCCTATGTATGGCGAACGCCCCTCACCCCTCCGGAAGAACAGGCCATGATAAATCCGCCGGTGGTGGACGACCCGGCGGCCCAGGACGAAATCCCCATGGAAGCCACCACCATGCCGTCGGAAACCTTTCGCATATTGGATTGGCGTGTGATTCGATAATCAAGTATGATCAGGCATTGTTATATAATAACAACCAGCCATCCGTTGAAAGCGGATAGCTGACAACCAACCTCCTTGGGAGCACGAGAGAATGGGATTTGGAGCCAAAGTTGGCGCGATAGAATTCGCGGGCGACGAGGTCCGCGTGGCCGTGATCAAGGCCGCCGGAAAGTTGCCCAAGGTGTTGGACTTGGTGTCCCGCCGCGCACACTATGAAGAACCGGGGCAGCGTTTCGAGGCCATGGTGGCCGCGCTGAACGACGCGCTGAACACGTTGAGCGTCCAGCCCGCCCTCTATGTGTTGTGCGAAAGTTCCGCGAACAGCATCGTGCGCACCCTGTCCATCCCGTTCCGGGGTCGGCGGCGTGTCGCCGCGGCGGTTCCCTTTGAACTCGAACCCTTCCTGGCGTTCCCCCTGGAAGAACTCCTCCTCGATTTCAATATTGTGACGGAGATCGACGGCGAGACCGAGGTCCTCGCCATGGGCATGCGCCGGGGCCAGGTGGAAGAACGCCTCGCCCTGCTCGACGCGGCCGGGGTGGAAATCGAGGCCGCCACCCTCGATGCCGTCGCCCTCTCCGGGCTTTGGCAGGCCTCTCGCAAAAAAATCAAGGGCCTGAGCGCCATGTTGCATGTGCGCGAAACCTCCTCCTGCCTCGTGGTGATGTTCAATGGCCGGCCCGCCTACCTCCGCCACCTTTCCTGCACCGCCGAACAGGTGCGCGGGGCGGTCCCGGGCGCCGCGCGCGAGATTCAAAACAGCCTGCGCGCATTCATGGCCAAATGGCGCGCCGGCGGCGAAATCGCCCTGCTCCATGTCACCGGGCTGGATCTTTCCATCGAGGAACGCGAAACCCTGGCCCGCGCGCTTCATGTTCCCATTGAAGACACGGTGTTGGTTTCCCAACTGAAAGGCGGCGCCCTGGCCTTGCAGGACGGCCCCCTGGGCGCGAAGCACAATACCTGGGAAGCGGTGATAGGCTCCGCCTTTGGCGCCGCCGGGAAAACCTACGCCATCAACTTTCAACCCGCCGGACAGAACACCGAAAGCATACTGCGCAAAGTGATTCCGCATCTGATGTTTTCCTCCTGCCTGCTGTTGATGCTTCTGGCCGGCTGGGGGGCCTATTACATTCAGGGAACGGTCCGGAACGAGGCCGAAACCCTCCGCCTCGAGCAGCAACTCGATGCCCTCAAGGCGGATATCGAGAAAATGGCCGGTGACGGGCTGGGCGCGGAGATCAATACCGATATGTTCACCGATCCCACCCTGCTCGCGTTACTGGCGGATATCGCCGAACGCATCCCCGAAGGGAAAAATGTTGTTCTGACCGACCTGCGGATCGCCGCGCCCGAGACCGAAAGCTGGTGGATTAAACTGGCCGGGAGTGTTCCCGATGCCGCGGTTTTCAACGAGTTTCTGGGCCAATTAAAAGAATCCTCCTTGTACTCCGTCGATGAAGAAGCCGATCTCAGCGTGCAAGGCGAAGTCACGACCTTTACCTTGAAAGCCCGCCGTCCGGCGGCGAAAAATGCGGAGAAAAAAAATGCGTATAAATCTTGATCGCCGGGGCCAGGCGGCACTCGTCTGCGCCTTCATCACCCTGTGGATATGCGGGGCGCTTCTCATCTTCATCCCCATGATTCCCCAGAAAAAATTCCGTCAATCCGAGGATAGGATTGCCGATCTCAAACAACAGATAACGATGACGCTCTTGATGAAATCCGAGGAGGAAGAACGCCTCCGCCGGCAGGAAAAACTGCGCGAGCAACTCAACGCCCGGCCGCCCACCTTCGATCTCATTTCCTACCTGAACACCCAGCTTCGCGGGGCCAACCTCGCCGGGCGGTTCACCCTCGAAAACTACCGCACCCGGCAGTCGTCCCCAAAACTGCCCATGGCCCAGCTTAAACTGACCGGCGTCTCCCTCAAAGAACTCGTGGATGTCCTCCACACTCTCTACGCCAGCAACAACCTCATCGTGATGTATAAACTCGAACGCCTCCATCCCGCCAACAACAACAAGGGGTTGGATTGTGAATTAATCCTCGCCACCGTGAAGGTCTAGCGCCGTCCCCGTGGCGGGCCAGGCGTTCTGGAAGTAAAGGCGGGACCCTATTGAGCAGGATACATGCCAGAGCCCCGCTTTTACAAGAAAAGTTCAAATTTTCTTGACAGATGCCTCGGTATCGAACTATTATTGAGTTAGGAATAGAAGTAGCCCTTACAAACGGAGGACTCAGAGTCATGGCAAAGCGATTCATGGCAAGCCTGCTCCTGATGGCGGTGCCGGTCTTTATGGCGGTCAATGCCGCCGCGGGCCCCGGCAAAATTACGACCAACATCACCCCCGCCGATGCGGTCGCCGCAGGCGCCCAATGGACTTATAACGACAACACCACGTGGTACAACAGCGGCGCCACCGTTGAGGGTCTTGAAGTGGGGAGTTATGAGGTCAAATTCAAGGATGTCCCCAACTGGACCACCGCCACCTCGAAAACCTTCAGCTTGACCAACGCCAAACCGGCCAAAGTCGTATCCTCCATCTACACAAAAACCATTTGCCGGTTCAGCCCCCCCTTCCCCGCCCAGGGCAGTTTGGATTTTTGCGCCATTGTGGGGGATAGCGCGAGCGGTTCCAATAATATTCAGGCCTCCCTGAAATTGGTTAAGGGATTCCTGGATTGTGAAGATGATCCCGAATATTGCGCCCTGGTGGATAATCTGAAATGCAGTATCGTGGACATCAACGGCCCGATTGTGGATGACTTGCCGACCCCCAACGGCCTGCTGGACGCCCAAGCTGAACTCGCCCTGATCGCGCGGGTATATAACACCCCGGGGATGTCGTTGCCCAGCGGGTTAACCTCCGACATGGTGAAAGAGGCGCTGGTGGCCAATTACACCCTGATTTATGACCTTGTCTTTACCGCCCTGAGCAGCACGGGCTATTGCGGCATATTGGGGGCATTTCCCGACGCCGCCAATCTCGGCATCCACCTCTCCATTCTGTTGGCCGGCTTCGCCACACAAGGCGACGCGGATTCCCAGGGCGCGCTCCTCATGATCGCCGGTCTCCTCGAGCAGATCAGCGTGCCCCCGCCCAATCCCGACGATTTCAACACGCTTGGAGACGGCCTTTATTTTGGCCCGAACGGGGATCTCGACGCGGATGGCTGCACCAACCGTCAGGAGTATGAAGCGTACGCGGCCGGCGGGACCAATTGCCCGCTGTATATTGACAATGCCCTGAACCCGGCGGTGCATCCGGACTGCGGGCCGCCGGCCGAAGGCGAAGGTGAAATCCTTCCGGAAGGTGAGGGCGAGATTCTTCCTGAAGGCGAAGGCGAAATTCTTCCTGAAGGCGAGGGTGAAATCCTTCCCGAGGGCGAAGGCCCCGCCGAAGGTGAAATTGAAGGTCCGGCAGAAGGCGTGGTGGAGGGCTCCATTGAAGGCGAAGGCGAAGATATCATTGAACAAAATGAAACGGCCGTACGCACTACCTTGCTCTGTGCCATTTTCAACGCCGAGTGGGCTTTCTATTCCAAAACCGGCGCATTTACAGGCACCTTCGATGAACTAACGAGGGTGGTGGCTCTTCCGTATTTCACGGGACCTGAGCACAAAAGCAACGGCTATATATTTACATTGAGGCTTGCGAATACCACGTTTACTTGCAATGCCGACCCTGAAATCATGAACGAGACCGGTAGACACGGATATTTTATTGACAAGACCGGCGTCATCAAAGAACAATTGGGCGCGCCAGCGGATTTTAGCAGTTTAGAATCCGGTTCAACCTGCGCGATAACTGTCGAAGGCGAACCTGCAACCGAAGGCGCCCCCGAAGGTGAAACCGTGTGTCATACCGCCGACTTGAATTGTGACTCACAAATCGACCTGACCGATCTGTTGCGCGTTATTCAGCTTTATAACAACCCCGAGGGTTTTCATTGCGATGCCGCATCCCTGGAAGCAGATGGATATAGTCTTGGCCCAGGGGATATGACAAGTTGCTCCCCGCATGCCAGCGATTATAAGGGCGGCGCGCCCGATTGGAAAATTGATCTCTCCGAACTGCTCCGCCTGATCCAATTTTTCCACCTCGGCGGTTACCATTCCTGCGCCGGCACCGAAGATGGCTATTGCCCGGGGCGGCTGTAATTTCGACGGATAGTTCGAGCACGGTCCAAGCCGCGATAGCGCGGCGGGGGCCGTGTTCTGCTTTCTTGCGGCGTGATTATGCAAGGCGCGGGGAAGGTATCGCCAAATAGCTTGACACCACTCCGGGTTCGCCTTTATAGTGATGCCGCCAGACGTTTTGGCTTGTGTAAATAGATACAACCAGCATGAAGCGCCGTGCAGAAGGGGAAATGCATGCCAATGCAGGATGACGAGGCCGCAAAGACGCCCGCGGAGGCCGCCGGGGCGGAAGTCAAGCCATTTCAATTTCTGGTCAGTGATGACCGCATGACGCTTTTTTTTGACGGCCAGGTGACCGCCGAGACATTGGACACCGTCATCTCCCAGGTATGCACGGAATTGGTCAAGATAGGCGTTGCCAGCGGCGCTTCGCTCTCCGAAACCGCCAAGCGTTTGCGCGAAGCCGTCCCCATGGGGCCCGTACTCTCTCATTACACCCTGCTGGAAGGGAAACGCCCCATCCCCCCCAAGGAAGCCGAAATCCTCTGGACGGACGAGTTTTTCAAGACCGGCTTTGTTGTCGATCCCGCCACCGGCGCCGTGGACTACCGGAAGCGCGCCGGGCGTCAGTCCGTGGGCGAGGGTGAGCATCTCGCCACCATGATTCCGGCCCAGCCGGGCGAAGACGGCTATGACGTCTATGGGAAAACCGTTCCCGCCCCGAAACCCAAACCGTTCCGCGTGCGCGCCGGGGCCAATGTCCGTTACGATGAAGAAGAAAACAAATACTACGCCACGAAGGATGGCCGCATCCGTTTCGCGGGCAACGTGCTCGCCGTGGATGACGTCTACACCATTACCGGAAGTGTGGACCTGAAGACCGGCAACATCAAGCATCCGGGCGCCCTCGTTATCTCGAAAAACATCGAACCCGAATTTTCCGTGGAAGCCCTGGGCGATATCGAGGTCAACGGCTATGTCCAAAACGCCGCCGTCTCCACCAAGGGCAGTTTAATCGTGCATGGCGGCATCACCGGCGGCCCCAAGAGCAGGATCAAAGTGGAAGGCAGCGTGCAGGCCAAATTCTTGCAGAGTGTCGAGATCGAGGCCGGCGGCGATGTCATCATCGAGCATGAGATTGACCAGTGCGTGATTAAGTCCCGCGGGGCGGTTAAGGTGCCGCATGGCCGCATTGTCGGCGGGGTGATCACCGCCTTGGGCGGCATTGAAACCGGACAGGTGGGCAGCGAAGCCTATATCCGCTCCGAACTCACCGCGGGCGAAGACTACACCCTCAAGGCCTTTGTCACCGCCAAGGAGGCCGACCTGGAAACGCGCCGCAAGTCTCTGGCCAAAATCGCGGAACGCCTCGCCCCCCTGAAAGAACGCAGCAAATCGCTCCCGCCCAAACTCCGGGAAATGGCCACGGTGCTGTTGAACGAGGCCACCGCGATCAACGAAGCCATCCGGCAAATAGACGAAGAACTGGAAAAGGCGCGGGAAGATTCCCGCGCCCGCACGCTCAAGGAAATCATCATTCACAAAGAAATCTTCCCGGACGCGCTCTTCACTCTTCCACCGTTGAATCTCCCCATCAAAACCAGGGTGACCGGCCCGATCAAAATTGTGATCCGCGACGGCAATATCGGCATGCTGGCCATGCATCAAAAATAACGGCGTGAACGATGTGTATTAATCGCTTTTTTTCATTAGGAGTTCTTGTGGCGTTGGCCGGTCAACCGGTTGCGGCGGAGGCTTCCAATGCGGTGGCCATTGAAAATGCGCTGTATGGCGTGCGCTATGATGCCGCCTCCGGTACTTTTCAAGTCCTGGCAAAGGCGGCTAATCTTCCGTTCATTCAAGAGGGAAAATGCGCATTGGGCCCGCTGGAGGCCTCGGCGCTACCCGTCAATGATCCCCATTGGGGAGCCGGGAACAGCATTCTGCTCACCGGTCCGGAAGGAACCGCCACCCTCACGCTTTACGACGACAGCCCGTTTGTGTTCTTCGGAAGCACCACCGTCAACACCGGCGCGGAAGCGGCAAACCTCCGGGAATACACGCCGTTCCAGTTTTCCGTGCGGATTGATGCATCCGCGTCCACGGTCCGGGTATTGGGGACCGCAGGCCTGAAAAAACCCGAGGAGAATCCCGGCAGCTACACCTTTCTTGCCGTGGGCGGCGGGGAAAACCGCAATGGTATAGCCCTGGGGTGGCTCACGCAGGATCGCGGAAACGGCGTGGTGTTTTCCGAACGGAAAGAAGACGCCGTGCTCCTGCGCGCGCAAATTGATTATGGGCGGCGGTTCATTCCGGCCAAAGGCGAGGCGAAGCATGAAACCCTGGTGGCGGGGTATTTTGAGGATGTGCGCGCCGGGCTGGAACAGTATGCGGATCACATCGCCACGCACTACGCCATCAAGCTGCCACCGATTCCAAGCGGGTATTGCACCTGGTATTCCAATCCTCATGGGGGCGCCAGCGATGAAAAACATCTTCCGGAACTGGCGGCGTTCGCGCAAAAACATCTGAAACCGTTCGGCCTGGATTTTATTCAAATTGATGACCAGTGGCAGGGCTGGCCCCGGGACCGTGGCGATCTCGACCGGCGCGGCTTCACGGATGAGTATCTGGGCAAACCCGGGGATGAACAAAACAAGCGGTGGTGGTGGGGGCCCGGCGCGGATTTCACGCGCCATCATCCGAAAGGCCCCTATCCTTCGGGCATGACCGCCGCCGCCCAACAACTCGGCGCGTTGGGCTTTGTGCCGGGTGTGTGGTTGATGCCCTTTGCCTGGGAGCCGTTGAGTGATACGCTTGTCGAGCATCAGGACTATTTTCTCAAGCGGGCGGACGGCTCGTTGTATTATGCCAAATGGGCGGGATGGTGCCTGGATGTTTCCAATCCCGCCGCGCACGATTTTCTGAGCGGGGCCATCTGCCGCATCACGAAAGAATGGGGATACCGCTACCTGAAATTGGACGGTCTGTGGAACGGGACCGGCGCGAATATCCTTTATGTGAATGACGGTTATGTAAAAGATGATCTTGGCGAGGCCGTCGCCTGGGATCGCACGAAGACGCCCATTGAACGGTATCGTGACGGATTGAACCTGGTGCGGCGGGCCGCGGGGCCGGAGGTGTTCATCCTGGGGTGTAACGTCTCACAAAACATGCGCACGCTCGGGGCGAGCTTCGGCCTTGTGGACGCCATGCGGATCGGGCCGGACAATGGCCCCGGATGGAACGATCTGAAGGCGGGGCCGTGGCATGGAAGCAACCGCTATTTCCTGCACGGGCGCGTCTGGCACAACGATCCCGATCCGGTGTACTTGCGCGCGTCCATGCCGTTGGAACACTGCCGGCTGCTGTGTTCGTGGGTTGCCCTGAGCGGACAACTCACCGTGATGAGCGACTGGCTGCCCGAGTTGCCTGAAGAGCGCCTGGACATTGCCAAGCGCATTCTGCCGAACCACGGCCTCAAGGCGCGGCCCGTGGACTTGTTTGAACACGAACTGCCGCAGGCCTGGATACTCACGGATACCCGGAGCGGGGTGCGGCGCGATGTGCTCGGCTTCTTCAACTGGGATGAAAAGCAAGACACGGAAGTGGCGTATACCCCGGAAAAACTCGGCCTGCCGGACGCCCCGCGCTTTGCCGTTTTTGATTTCTGGGAAAAGAAAATGCTGGAACCGTTCGATACGGAATTGTCCGTCACGCTTCCAAAGGGTTCCTGCCGCATACTTGCCGTGCGGCCCCTGCTGGACCGGCCTTTTGTGCTCAGCACCAGCCGCCATATTACCCAAGGCATCGTGGATGTCACGGAGGAACGCTGGGACGAAGCCGGCGCCACGCTGAAGGGTTCCAGTAAGATCGTTGCGGGCGATCCCTATGAACTGCGCATTTTCGTGCCCGGAGGCTGGCACGCCGAGGCCATCACATCCGAAACCTCGGAGTGCAGGGTCAACATGAGCCAAACCGGCGTTGAACTCCGGGCATTGCTGAGCATCACCTCCTCCGGGGAGGTTCGTTGGAGTATCCGATTCCGAAAATCCTAGCGCGTGAGAACAGCCTGCCGCGCTCCGGCGGGTGCGGCTTCCTTCCATTTTCCTGATTCTCCGGTTTTTCCATAAATAGGTGCCCGAAAGGCTTCCCCTATGGTATGCTCTTCAGGACGGTGCCGTGCGAAGATGGGCCATGGCGGAAATGTTGGGAAGACAGTGTGCTGGCCGGGTGAAGGCAAAGCCGGAGAACACGATCCAGTGAATGGCCGATGGAAATCAGGACCGCATCAAGGCGCCGCGGGCAGGGTTGCCGCACTGGTGATGGCCTCGTTTCTTCTTGGGTGCGCCGTCACGGCCGGCGCGAAAGCCGCGCCGCAAGTCAATCTCACCTCCGAAGAGCGTTCCTGGCTGAACAACCATCCCGAGAAACTGGTCCTGTGGTTCAACATCGAATTTCCTCCCATCGAATTCAGTTCGGCCTCCGGAACCTTCATCGGAATGGGGGCCGATGTCATCACCCAGGTTGAACACGTACTGGGTGTTACGTTCGTTAAGCGGCCCTCTGACGACTGGAATGCCCATCTGGCGGCATTAAAGAGCGGGGAATGCGCCGTTGCGCCCACTATTGTGATGACGCTTGAGCGCGAGGCGTACGCCTTTTTCACCACCCCGTATGCCACTGTGCCGGTGGTTATCATCACCACAAATGCCACTTCGGGGAAAGTAACGCTGGACGACTTCTCCAACCGGCGGCTTGGCGTCGTTTCCGGCTATGCCACGGAACAATACCTGCGGGATCAGGCGCTGGTGAAGCATTTCGAGGTGGTTCTCGTTAACAATGTGCCCGAAGGGCTGGAAAACGTGGCATTTGGCCAGATGGACGCGTTTGTGGAGAATCTTGCCGTCGCCGCGTATTACATCGATAAAAAGGGCATTCCCAATCTCCGGGTGGCGGGAACGACGGATTTCTCGTTTGCCTGGAGCATCGGGGTGAGCCGGCGGTACCCGCTTCTTTACAGTTCCCTGCAAAAGGCACTGGACGTAATTTCCGAAGACGAGCTGGCGGCCATCCGCAAGAAATGGATTTCCTTGGAATCGGAGTATTGGCTCGATCCTAAAGCCGTGCAGTGGTTGAAACTGGCGGCGTTGTTCATGGGGTTGTTGCTGGCGGGCCTGTTGGGCATCAATTTCATTTTGAAACGCCGCCTGAATCAGAGGGTGGCCGATTTGCGGAGAAGCGAAGAAAAATTCCGCACGTTGTTTCAGAAACACGCGGTGGTCAAACTTCTTGTTGACCCGGATACCGGGCGTATCGTGGATGCCAACGAAAAGGCGGAACAGTATTATGGCTGGACCGGGGAACAATTGCGGCGGATGCGGGTGCAGGACATCAATACGCTTCCGCCCGAACAGGTCAAAGCCGAGATGGCCAAGGCCCGGGAGAATCAACGGGTTTGTTTCGAGTTCCAGCACCAACGGGCCGATGGCTCGATCCGGGATGTGCAGGTCTACAGCAATGCCATGGACATTGGGGGGAAGACCCTGCTTCACTCCATTATATTGGATGTAACCGAGCATAAGCGCGCCGAGAAAGCCCTGCGCGAGAGCGAGGCGCGGTATCGTGAACTGGTGGAAAACGCAAACAGCATTATTTTGCGCATGGATTGCAAGGGCAGGATCACGTTTTTTAATGAATTTGCCCAGCAGTTTTTCGGGTATGAGGCCGAAGAGGTTCTTGGCAGGAATGTGGTCGGCACGATTGTGCCCGAGAGGGATTCCGCCGGCCATAACCTGCGGGCCATGATTACGGATATTGGGCGGCGGACGGAACATTACGCGGTCAACGAAAATGAAAACATGCGCCGGGATGGAACGCGCGTCTGGATATCCTGGACCAACAAACTCTTGTATGACGCGGCCGGCGCGGTCACTGAAATTCTTTGCATCGGCAATGACATTACCCAGCGTAAACAAGCGGAGGAGGAACGGGAAAAACTGCAGGCGCAGTTGAGCCAGACCCAGAAAATGGAGTCCATTGGCCGTCTGGCGGGTGGTGTCGCCCATGACTTCAACAATATGATTGGCGTGATTCTCGGCCATACCGAACTGGCGCTGGAAGCGGTGGACCCGGTCCAGCCGCTCCATGCCAGCCTGATGGAAATACGGCACGCCGCGGAACGTTCCGCGGAGCTCACGCGGCAACTGCTCGCCTTTGCCCGCAAGCAAACCATCATCCCCAAAGTGCTTGATCTGAACGAGACCGTGGAAGGCATGCTCAAGATGCTCCAGCGGCTTATCGGCGAAAACATAGAACTTGTCTGGCGACCGGGTAAGAATACGGGGTTGGTGAAGATAGACCCCTCGCAGATTGATCAAATTCTGGCCAACCTGTGTGTCAACGCGCGGGACGCCATTAAAAACACGGGCAAGGTCATCATTGAGACGGACGCCGTTGTTCTTGATGCCGGCTACTGCGCGGAACATCCCGGGGCTGTGCCAGGAGAGTATATCCTGCTGGGGGTTAGCGATAATGGCTGTGGCATGGACCGGGAAACCCTGGAAAAGCTCTTTGAACCCTTTTTCACGACCAAGACCTTGGGAAAAGGCACCGGACTGGGGTTGGCCACCGTGTATGGCATAGTAAAACAAAATAATGGCTTCATTGATGTTTGCAGCGAACCGGGCCATGGCGCCGCGTTCAAAATCTACCTGCCCCGATATACGGGCAGGGCCGCACCATCTCCCAAGGAGGATGAAGCGATATCCTTCCCCACGCATGGCCACGAAACCATCCTGGTGGTGGAAGACGAGCCGGGAATCCTGAAAATGACCCTTACGATGCTTGAACGCCAAGGTTATACGGTCTTGGCGGCTTCCACCCCCGGTGAGGCTATCCGCCTGGCCGAGCGATACTCCGGCGAAATTCACCTGCTTATTACCGATGTGGTCATGCCCGAATTAAACGGCTATGATCTCGCCAAAAACATTTTGGCCCTCCACCCCAACATAAAATACCTCTTCATGTCAGGGTATACCGCTGACATCATCGCCCATCATGGCGTGCTTGGCGAAGGGGGGCATTTTATCCAGAAGCCTTTTACCATGAAAGACCTGGCCGCCAAAGTCCGTGACGTGCTGGAGCATAAATGGGAGAGTATTATCGAATGAGCCACAAGCAGACGATGCGGCAAAAAAAAAGAATGGGCGCATGGATAGCCAGTGCGATGGCGGCCGTGATGCTAGCGGGGGTGATGCTTGCCTGGTGGGCGATAGAACGGACCGACACTGAAATGCGGAAAGCGCTGCTCCATCAGACACGGATGGTGGCGGGGGGTGTGGACAGTGAACAGATCAAGGCGCTCTCTGGCAATGAGACCGACCTGGAAAAGCCGGAGTATCAACATCTCAAGACGCAGTTTGCCGGCATCAAGCAGGCCAGCCCTCAATGCCGGTTTATTTATCTCTTTGGCCAAAACACGAAGGGCGTGTTGTTTTATTACGTGGATAACGAACCACCTGATTCCGAAGGGTATTCTCCCCCCGGACAAACCTATGATGAAGCCTCTGAAGAAGTTCTCCGTGTTTTCAACACACAAACCGCCGCTGTAACAGGGCCTCAGACAGACCGTTGGGGTACTTGGGTGTCCGGTCTGGTCCCAATTTTTGATCCGAAGACCGGTCATAGGATCGCGGTATTGGGCATGGATGTTGACGCACGCACGTGGAGAAGAACCGCCCTCACCGCCGCTATCTGGCCCACGGGACTGCTGTTGGCGGCGCTAACCATGCTGGCCCTGAGCATTGTTCTTGCCCAGTCGCGCCGCCAAATTCTTGTTCATCAGGAGGCGCTTCGGGAGAGCGAGGAACGCTATCGCAGTTTTATCAGTCACAGCATCGAAGGGATTTATCGCAATGATGTGATACCCCCCGTTTCCATCAAGTTGCCGGAAACCGAATTTATCGAGGCCATTAACCGTCAGGCCATAGTCGCTGAGGTTAATGAGACGCTCGCACAAATGTATGGGCTGATGCCGGAAGATATGATCGGCCGTTTGGCAACGGATTTCGCTCCGGATTTTGGCGTCCGGGCCGCACGAATACTAAAAAACGACGACCATCGTGTAAAGAACGTTGAAACGTGCGACAAAGATAAATGCGGACAGGCTATTTACCTCATGGAAAACTATCATGGCGAGGTTGTGAATGAGCATCTCATTCGTATTTGGGGCACTCAAGTGGACATCACGGAACGAAAACGGGAACACGAATCGCTCATGCGGACACAGTTCGCCATGGACCGTGCTTCAGACAGCATCCTCTGGGTGGATGAAGACGGAAGATTGGTCTATGTGAACGATTCTGCCTGCACCTCCATGGGGTATACCCGGGAAGAGTTATTGAAGCTGACGGTCTTTGACATTGACCCGGATTTTCCGTTCGCTCAGTGGGAGCAGCATAAGCAGGATATGCGGCGTTTGGGAAGGATGTCATTCGAGTCGCGTCATCGTGCCAAAGACGGGCGCACCTTTCCGGTGGAGGTCAGCACGAACTATTTTGATTTTGACGGCCATTTCCTTTCATGCGCCTTTGATCGCGACATCACCAAACGGAAGCGGGCGGAAGCGGCGCTGGAGAAGCGGATTATGGCCTTGAGCCAGCCATTGGATGATCCGGAGGGCATTGCGCTGGAAGACCTCTTCAACCTCGAAGACCTCCAACGCCTCCAAGACGAATTCGCACGGGCCACGGGTGTGGCCTCGCTTATCACGCATCCGGAGGGGACGCCGATTACCAAGCCCAGTAATTTCACCCGGTTTTGCAGTGAGATCATACGGAAGACCGAAACCGGCCTGGCCGACTGCCTGCGATCCGACGCCATGGTCGCCAAATCCAGCCAGGAAGGTTTCACCACCCAGTTATGTCTTGGTGCGGGGCTCTGGAATTCCGGCGCCATCATTTCCATCGGAGGGCGTCACATCGCTAACTGGATAATCGGACAAGTCCGTGACGAGACCCAAACGGTAGAACAAATGTCCGCCTATGCCCGGAAAATCGGCGCGGAGGAACAGGCATTTATTGAAGCCTATCGCGATGTGCCCGTGATGTCGCAAGAACAGTTCAAGAGAGTGGCCCAGGTCCTCTCCACACTCGCAAATCAACTTTCGGCCTCCGCTTATCAAAATGTGCAACAGGCGCGCTTCATCACAGAGCGCAAACGGGCAGAGGAAGAGCGCGAGAAACTGACGGAACAGTTGACCCAGTCGCAAAAGATGGAATCCGTGGGGCGGCTCGCGGGCGGCGTGGCGCACGACTTCAACAACATGCTGGGCGTGATTCTTGGCCATACCGAACTGGCCTTGGAGCAAGTGGACCCGGCCCTGCCGCTCCATGGCAGTCTTTTGGAAATTCAAAAGGCCGCCGAACGTTCCGCCAGCCTAACCCGCCAACTCCTCGCTTTTGCGCGCAAACAGACTGTCGCCCCCAAAGTGCTTGATCTCAATGATACCGTTGAAGGGATGCTCAACATGCTCCAACGGCTTATTGGCGAAGACCTTGATCTTGTCTGGCGGCCGGGGAATAACCTGGGGCCGGTTAAAGTGGACCCTTCCCAGATCGACCAGATTATGGCGAACCTGTGTGTCAATGCGCGGGACGCCATCGGGGATACGGGTAAAGTGATGATCGAGACGGACACCGCCGTCTTTGATGAAAGTTACTGTGTTGAACACCCAGGTTTCTTAACAGGCGAATATGTTTTGCTGGCTGTAAGCGACGATGGTTGTGGCATGGATAAAGAGACCCTGGACAAACTATTTGAGCCTTTTTTCACGACCAAGGCCATGGGCAAAGGCACGGGTTTGGGGCTGGCTACAGTCTATGGGATCGTCAAGCAAAACAACGGCTTCATCAACGTGTACAGCGAACCGGGCCATGGCAGCACCTTCAAAATCTACCTGCCCCGATATGCAGACAAGGCCTCCCAAGCGCCCAAAGATGATGCGCTCAAATCCGTCGTGCGCGGCCATGAAACCATCTTGCTGGTGGAAGACGAGCCGGGGATCCTGAAAATGACCCTTGCGATGCTTGAACGCCAGGGTTATACGGTCTTGGCGGCTTCCACCCCCGGTGAGGCTATCCGCCTGGCCGAGCGATACTCAGGTGAAATTCACCTGCTCGTGACGGACGTGGTCATGCCCGAAATGAATGGCCGCGACCTCGCCAAGAACCTTATCGCCCTTTATCCCAACCTCAAGCGCCTGTTCATGTCCGGATACACCGCCAATGTCATTGCCCATCATGGCGTGCTCGACGAAGGCGTGCACTTCATTCAGAAGCCTTTTTCCAGCAAGGATCTCGCCGCAGAAGTCCGCAGTGCGCTGGAGTCTTGATGAAAAAGCCAAGACGGCCCGGTTTCCGCCCATTTTTTGGATATTCATCGAAATCTGTGCTTGAGGAAGAATGAAAATGCGCCCCCTCTGTTTTGACCCAGTTTTCCCGCAAGGATGAAATGACGCGGAATACGAAACTTGACGGTGTTCAGGCAGGTCTTTGGGAGGAAGGTTGTTAAGAAGGGCAGGTGTTATGCCGGAAGGGCGGACGATGATGAAAACCGCGTTCCTAAAGACAGGGGCTGCGTTTGCCGCGGCCATCGCGCTGGGGTTGCTGGAAGCGGCCTGGACCACCCCCGAAGCGCCGGGGGCCACCCGGCCCATGCTGGGTTCCTTTGGCATCATGGTGGTGTTGGCGGTGGTATGCTGGCCGAGGCTGTGGTGGGTGCCCGCCCTTGGAATGATCGAAGAACTTGTCCAGATTTTTGTGGGACAGCTTCCCCCGGTGCGCCCAAGCGTGGCGGAGGCTCTCTTCCACCATTGGTCCGCCGGGGTTACAGGATTTAACCTCTACCCCTACCTCTCCTTTCCGATAGTGGGCATTATTGGCGAAGTCCTGCATCAATATTATCGTCCACAGAATCCAACACCATAGTTACCGCGTAACACGAAAACCCCGCACGAAAAAGTGCAGATTCAAGAAAAGGCCGTCCATGCCCTGTCAGTAATGACATCAGGGTCTACGGGGACCCAAGAAACGGTCATTTGGGGAGAAAAAAAGCATTGTGTTTCCAGGGGTTGTGGTATATCATGAGAGCTGTTTTATGGGCAGGAATTGTTTTGAGGACAAGACGGTTTTCGGTGTGGGCTGGTTTTTCCCCGCAGACCATGCAAAAGGCGGCGGGAGTTTTGGAATGGGTGATTGCATGTAAGGACGCTTGGGAAATCCGGTATCCGGGGATGGTTTGTTCATGAGGGTAGTCAAATGGTGGTGTGGGACGTTTTAGCAACGGGAGACATTCTTGCGGGTGAGCGGGAACGTTCAACGTGTGAATGGCGTGGCGTGGGACAGAGGCCGTCAGCGCATACCAGAGGAGGGGTGTATTCTGTTTTGGATTTGCGCCCGCGTCCGTTGTATTTCGCTGCTGACGCACACCCTCTTTTTTCTTCGTGCTATTCCAGCCCCTTCGATAACTTCGGTATCGCGGGGGGCTTCGTTCTCTTCTTATGCACCAGCGCATTTTCCCGCGAAACATGCGGTATTTCGGTATTTGCACGCAACCAAGGTAGGAGAACCTTGTCATGAGGGCTTTTGTCACATTTAGAATGGCGAGCATGGTGATTGGTCTGGGTGTTATCGCAGGCGCGGCCCAGGCCGAGTGGACCACGCAGGAGATTGTACTGCAACCGGGATGGAACGCTGTGTTCTTGTTGGTGCAGCCGTCCGAGAACCGGTGTGAGCAGGTTTTCGCGGCGGTGCCGGTGAAAAGCGTGTGGTCATGGGTGAAGCGGTTCACCTCCGTGCAATTTGTTCAGGACCCGGAAGATTTGCTCCCGGAAATGCCGGATTGGCTGACGTATTTTCCGCCCGGGCATCCGCAGGCTTTCCTTACCGATCTGTATGCCCTGCATGCGGGACAATGTTATCTGATTGAGTTGGACGGGACCGCGCCGCGCACCCTTGTGCTGGAGGGAAAGACGGAAATCCGGAAAACCGAGTGGATTCCGAATTCCTTCAATCTGGTGGGCTTTCATGTGGATTCCGCGGCTCCGCCCACGTTTCAGAAGTTCTTCGCGGGAGATGCCGCGTTGGCGGGCCAGGCCGTTTACCGGACGCTGGCGAACGGCAAGAATGAAGTGATTTCCAATCTGGCGTCCGCCCGGTTGCGCAAAGGCGAGGCGTATTGGGTGTATTGCAAGGGCGCTTCGTCTTTTTCCGGCCCGCTTAAGGTGGACTTTGATCTCCGGGAAGGGTTGGATTATGGCAAGGACCTTGTGGAGCATACGCTGCGTCTGAAAAACGACTCGGCGGAGGAGCGGATGGTGACGGTGCGTCTGCGGCCCTCGAAGCGTCCGGTCAAGAGCAAGGTTAAAGAAGATTTACCGGCCTATGGCGGGGATGTGGCACTGTCGTTCATGCGCCTGTTGGCCTGGTATCCCCTTGAAGCGCCGCTTACTTTTTCCCTGGCGGGGGGGAAAGAGCAGGACGTGCGGCTGGCGGTGCGCCGCGCGGCCATGAAAAAGCAGGGGATTTCGGAGGCGGTATATGAGAGCCTGCTGGAGGTTTCGGACAATCAGGGGTCGTATTTCCAGATACCGGTTTCGGCCAAGGCCGGCACTAGCATGGCGGGCCTGTGGGTGGGCAATGTCAAGGCCAACGCCGTCAGTGAGGCCGGAAATGCGGCGGATTCCGCGACGCCCACCCCTGCGGCCTCCGAATTTACCTTCCGGATTCTCGTGCATGTGGATGCTTCGGGCACGGGACGCTTGCTCCAGCATGTCACCTTGATGCAAGTGCAGGCGGTGCTTCAAGCGGATCCGGACAACCCGGGCCAGTTCATTCAAACGGCGCCCGCGCGCTATGTCTTGTTGTCCAATGACAATCTGATTTCACAATACGAGGGTGTTTCGACGCGCGATGGGAAGATTGTGGGGCGGCGCATCTCCACGCCGGTGTTTGCATTCCGCGATCCCGTGCCTATGACCGGCAGCCTTGCCACAGCGCTTGAGGCCAGCCTGACTATGCCGTATGACGATGCTTTGAACCCCTTTCTTCACCGGTATCACCCGGACCATGACAATAATAATGAGCGATATACGGGCACGCTGGCGGAAGGGAAGGAATCGTTTACGTTTGGCCGGACAATCCGGCTCGAGTTCAGTGCGGAGGACCCCGAGGATATTGACCCGCCGGAATGGGGCGACAAACTCCTTGGAGGAACCTACCGGGAAACAATCACCGGCGTGCACAAGCGCGATCTCCATGTGCAGGGCACCTTCCTGCTCACCCGGATTGTGGATGTGGCGCTGTTGAATGATGGCAACTAGAGGATAGGCGGCGCCGCGGCGCGCCGCTTTCTTGCGTAGCACGATAACCATGCCATTGGCATCAGTACGATGGGAAGCGAAACGATGCATACGAGCAACGCAACGACGATTTCAAAGACGCGGGTTGAACTACAGGCCCACCGCCTGTGGGGGCGCGCCGCCATTCTTTTAACGGCATGCCTGTTCTTGCCCGTTTGGGGAACAGCCTGGGCCGAACAAATCCTCTACCAGGAGGATTTCGAGGCGGAGAATAATCTGGACCACTGGGCCTTGTCCGGCGATTGGCGCTTCAGGGAAAACAGCGCTTGCCTGCCGAACCAGTTGGGGTACAACAGCCCCGCCACGGCCCTGGTATTCGATTATGCCAGCGAATGCGGCTACCGTAACAGCCGCATCGGTTTCGCGGCCATGCGCCAGGATATCACTATACCCATTACCCTCCCCGCCGTAACGCTGGAATGGCGGGATTATGTGGGCGCGGAAGTAGGTTCCGATTTCTATTTCATTCAAGTATCCACGGATGGGGGGAATTCCTGGCCCATCGAGATTTTCCGGGACAGCGTGGATGAAACCTTCTGGGATGTCGAGACGGTGGATTTGACGGCGTTTATTGGACAGAAAATCCGCCTCCGCTTCGGTTTCGTGGCGGATGCCACCATTACCAACTATGGCTGGTATATTGATGACATGCGCATTTTTGGCGAACCCCTGGCCGAGGGGGTGAGCGCGATTGCCCTGAACGATGCGTCCGTGATGGAAGGCGATGCGGGAACTGTCGCCATGGGGTTCCGGCTTGACATCCAGCCGCCCAATCCCGTCCCCATCACCCTGGAACATGCCACGGTGAATGGCACGGCGGTTTCCGGACTGGATTTTTCGGCCACTTCCGGCCCCCTGGTGATTCCCGCCAATACCAGTTCGTACACGCTCAATGTCTCCATTTTGGGCGATGCCTTGTTTGAACCCGCCGAATCGTTTGAACTGGTGATTTCCAATCCATCGGCCAATGCCATCATTACGCTTAACCGGGCAACAGGCACCATTCTGGACGATGATGACTTGGTGTGCCTGTACGAGGAGGACTTCGAGACGCCCGAAGGCACCTTCCCGTGGTCCACGGGATATCCCCCCAGTCAGCCGCCGAATGATCCCGATTGCACTCCGGACCCGAACAATGCCGGGTGTGCTTTGAAACTCTGGCATATCCAGGCGGCAAGCCAGTGCCTGACGGGCGCCACAGGACCTGGATACACCACCGCCACCCATGCTCTGGTGTTTAATGACGAAACATCATGCACGTATGACATGCCCGGAGGCGTGGAAGGCGTTGCGGCGATGACCAGCGGGACGGATATCCCCGATATTGACGCTCTCACCGCCCAATTGAGTTTTAAGCATTTTCTCGAAATTGCCTATAACACCATTCAACCGCAGGCCACCACGGCCTATGTCGAAATCTCCACCAACGCGGGGATAGACTGGACCATTCTCAAGGCCTATGCGCCGCCGACACTGTCGGACGAGTATTTTGTCATTCCATGGACCGAGGAAGTCATCAGCCTTGCGGACTATCTCGGCAAAGACGTGTTTATCCGGTTCCGGTTTGTCCAGCCGGACGAAGTCAACACCCATCACGCGCGCGGCTGGTACATTGACGATGTCAAGATTTGCTATGCGCCCCGCCCCGCAGGCATCAGCAAGGTGTTTATCGCCGATGTATCGGGGGCCGAAGGCAATACGGCCTCCGGATTGCTTTCCTTCCCGGTGGCGGTGGTCCCGCCAAACCCGCAAGCGATTACCCTGTCGTTCGCCACCGTGCCCTTGACCACCCCGAACGCCGCCGTTCCGGATGTGGACTACGTGACCACCACCGGCTCGAAAACCATTCCCGCGAATACGGCCGCCAGCGCTTTCAACATCGTGCTTATCGGCGACGACCAGCCGGAACCGGCCCAGGAAAAATTCAAGGTGGCGGTGAACAGCGTTTCCCCCAATGTCTATTTGGTGAATTCAGAGGCGATTGGAACCATCCTGGACGATGACGCGCCTTCCACCTTCGCCGTGAGTGTGAAAAATTCGTCTCCGCCGGTTACCCAAGTGCAGGAAACGGCGGGCACGGTCACGTTCGATGTTGTTTTGAGCCAAGCCCGGACAGTCCCCATTACCGTGACATACGCCACCGAAGACGGAGCGGCGCTCGGGGGGCAGGGACTGGATTATCTGCCGTCGTCCGGGACCCTGGTGTTCCCGCCCAACACCACAAAGCAAACCATGATGGTGACGATTATCAACGATAGCCAGCAAGATCCCGGAGAGCAGTTTTACATCGTTTTAGCCACCGAATCGTCCTATGCCACCGGGGGCAGCACGGCCATCACCATTGTTGACGACGAACCGGGGCCGCCGCCGGGCGCAAGCGCGCTCACCATACAGGACACCTCGGTGGTGGAAGGGAGTTGCCCAACCATCAGCGCGGCGGCGCCGTGTGACGAACTGTATCATGCCTCTTTTCTTATCGAGTTGGATGCGGCCAACGCGGGCGATATTTCGATGGACTATTTCACCACCGGCGTGACCGCCACGGAGGGGGAAGACTATGTGGGGATTTCCGGAACGGTGAAAATCCCGGCCTTCGCCACACAAGCCGTTCTGACGGTGGATATTATGGCGGACCGCAAGATTGAAGGCGGCACGGACCGCATGGAATATTTTGATCTTGTTTTGTTCAATCCGCAGGGAAATGTCAATGTCCTGTCAAACCGGGGCCGGTGCAGTATCCGGGATGATGATTATCAAGCCACGCTGTTCGGGCTGAATGCGGGCGATATCACATTGCGCGATTTTGGCGAGGCAGCGCCGGAGACAATCCCGCTTGTGGGTGTGCCGCTCGATTTTACCGCGGCGGAATTCAAGGGATTCGACTATAGCCGTCTGTATGGCTTTCACAACGACAATCTTGTGGCGGTGAATCTGGTGAATGGAACCTACAGTGTCATTGCCAACCTGAACGCCCTTACCGCGGGAAATCTGAGCGGGCTGGCATGGGACCACACCAATGGCCGGGCCATTGCCGTGTCCACCAGCGGCGAAGTGCTGGTGATTAATCTTGCCACCGGGGCTGTTGTGAGCAATCAGGCCTTGGGCGGAGCCTGGGAAGCGGTGGCCGTGCATCCCACGACGGGCCGGATATATGGCCTCGCGCGCAATGGCGCGGCGGCCAGCGTGTATCAGATTCAGCCGGCGTCCACCGGATGGCAGCGCACCCTGATTGGAAACCTTGCCGGGGTGACAGTGGCGCCCGGGGAAGAGGGATTCTGGGATTGGGATTTTGACGACAGTTCGGGGAAGCTCTACGCGAATGTGTATGTGGAGGGGGGAGCCGATCCGGACTACTGGGTGACGCTGCAGGTTGATTTGCGCTCCGTGAATTCGCCGGGGGATTTGGACACGCGCGCGATTTTGCAGGGTCCCGCCGTTTCCTCGATGGCCATCGCCACGCCGCCGCCGCCTTCTTCGGTGGAGTGGACGGGCGACCTGTATTATTCCGGGGCCTCGCCCAAGGGCCTTCAGATTGTGGCGGACCCGGGCACTCTGGAGAATGCCGGCGTGGGCCGGGTGGTGACGGGGGTTGGAGATGTCAATGGCGACACGTTCGAGGATTTCATCGTCACGGCGCCGGATGCCGAGGTGGATGCCCTGCAGGACGCAGGCAAAGCATTCGTGTTTTTTGGCGGACCCGAAGGGACGCCCGCCATTCTCAATGATTATTTGCGCAAGGATGTGACCGCCGGGGCGGAACTTCCCAGCGCGGGGCAGGGCATTGTGATTAGCGGGAGCACGGCCTCCGAGCATTTGGGGCTGAGTGCGACGGGCGCGGGTGACATGAACGGCGACGGGATTGCGGAATTTGCCCTTGGGTGGACCGATGCCGTCAACCAGGGCGGGGTGTTCCTCATCTATGGCAGCCGGTCGTTTCCCGCCAGTTTTGCCTCTTCGCAAGTGGGCGATATCAATGCCGGGGCTGCGGTAAAGGGTGTGAAGTTCCTCGGTGCGGATGATGGCGATAGCGCGGGCGCCGCCATAGCCAAAGCGGGCGATTTTGACGCCAATGGCCTTCCGGACCTTATTATCGGCGCTCCGGCGGCGGGAACAGGGGCGGCCGCCGGGGCCGGGGCCGCCTACATCGTTTTTGGTTCCACCTCCGGTATCGGCTCAAACGGGGTTGTGCAGTTGAAGGCGCTTGCCCCGCCGCAAGGCATACGGATTCTCGGGGAAACCACGGGGTCCGGATTTGGCGCGAGCGTGAGCGGTGCCGGGGATTTCAATGGCGACGGCGTCGAGGATGTGGCCATTGGCGCCCCTGCCGCGTCCAGCGGCCAGGGGAATGTTATCTTTATTTTCGGCCATGTGGACTACCAGCAAAATGATGCCCCCAATCCGCTCAATCTTGCCCGGTTGAGCGATGGAAATTTGCCCTCTTTGCCGAACTCGTTGTATTTCACGCTTGTGATGCCCGCGGAGGACGGATTGCCGGCCATGGTCAATCCCGGATTTTTGACGCCGCCTTTCCAGCCCGGAGACCTCGGACTCCTTCCGGGAATGCGCATTACCGGTCAAGGCGGAGGATTCGGCCAGGCGTTGAGCGGTCTTGGTGACGCCAACGGCGACGGTCTTGATGACGTGATTATGGCCGCGCCCTCATACAATGGGATGGCGGCCACGGAACGTCATTGGGGCCGCTGCTATCTCGTGCTGGGCGCGGCGGGTGAATTGCATCATCCGGAAAGCCAGGCGGCGGATGTCGGCGGCTCGGTTCCCGGTCTCCTGCTCACCGGCGTGGATGAAGGGGATGCCGTGGGAAGCTCCGTGGCCGGGGCGGGGGATATCAACGGCGATGGACTGATGGATGCGCTGATCAGCGCCTCCGGCGGGACTCCCGGCGGATTCAGCGGCGAGGTTTATGTGCTCTGGGGTTCCCGGGGGCTTCAGGGCGCGCTTTCCTTGCGCGATTTGAGTGTGGCGGGCGGTGTTTCATCCCCTGGACGGTATTTGTATTGCACCCATACGGGCGCCGGGTTTTCGTTGGGGCTTTCGGTGGCCGCGGCGGGGGATGTCAACAATGACAATGTGGGCGATTTCCTTGTGGGGCGCAACGGAGGTGCCTTTGTATTGCTGGGTCAGGCGCTTTGCGACAGCGCCAACTACAAGAACCGGATCCGCTCGGCGGAGGGCCTTCTGGGCAATCTGCCCGGCGGAGATAATGTGGACTTGGGCGATGATGTCCGCCGTGAAGTCGGGCTTACCAGCAATGGGAGCCTGTCGCAACCGGTGTCCCGCGTAACCGTGAACTTCACGGGCGGCGGTTTCGGCAGCGGACTGTCGAACGCGAGCACGCAATCGGTTACGCTGTACAGGAAAGCCGCGCCCGACGTGCCGGTGGGCAACGGCGCGGAAGATGACAACAAGTGGATTCCGGCGGGAATCCATTGGCTGGTGCTGACCGACCGCGATGACTTCAGTGAATCCACCCTCGAGTTTTATTACCGCCCCGGAGATATCGCCGGGCTTAATTTGCAGAAAATTGGCGTGTTCTATGCCAAGCCGGGCTCGCCCTTGAGTACAAACACGGCATGGTCGTGGCTGCCTTTTGTCCATGATCCCGACCGGGGGGTGTTCTCGGTCACCCGGAAGCACGGTGACGATCCCCAATCGGAGTTTAACGGCTATTATGCGTTAATCCAGGCGGACCTTCTTACGTATCTCGGGAATGTGATCCCGGCGGTGGGGGTTACGCCGGAAAACCTTTCCGCCAGCGGGCCCGTGGTGTCGCCCGCGGACAAGGCGTTCTGGCATTCGCGCGAGAAACGCCTTTATGCCGTCAAGGAAGGGTCGCTTACCATCCAGTGGCGGAATCTCGCGGAGGAGATCATCAGCGAGGTGCAGGCGGTCAACCTGTGGCCGCCCGCCAGCCGCGGGGTGTATCAGGATTATGTGGCGGGAAGCACCTCGATCAACCTGAGCAGCGCTTCCGATCAAATCGCATTCGAATATGCCAAGATCACGGCATGGGACAATGGTTTTGTCAATCTGGCGCCGATCAATGCGAACAATGAATTAACGGAGAAGCGTTTCCAAGCCAAGCTGACGGATGGAAGCGGGGACTCGGCGGTGGCGCGCGCCCTGATCTTGTTGTCCACAAAAGCCTATGCGGACCAGGGCGATATTTACTTCCAATTCGTGCGGGTGGTCCAATGGACGAATCCGGAAGTGATCAAGGGCGGCGCCTCCGGCATATCGTGGCCGGTGGGCCAGTATATTGCGGGCGCCACCGATGTCAATTACGCCACGTATCACGACGAGGCCACCGGCTCTCCGTATGTGCTGTTTGCCAATGCGCCGTACGCCCCGCAAACCGCGCGCTATCCGGGGTTCTATGACAGGGCGTCGCGCACGGGGACCATCGTGCCGGTCAACGTCAAACGGGGCAGCGAGAGCGATCTCGTGCTTGCTTTCTACCAACAGGGCCGGAAGCTGTTGGACGGCAAGACCGGCAGTTTTGTGTTGCATCCCTCGACCCGGCAGCCGCTGCCGGCGTTTGCATGGTCGTGCGCCACCACCAAGTATCTGCTCCAGTGGCCGTCCAACCTCGACAAGATTATTATCGCGAAACAGAATGGCTCCGGCGAATTGGACGTTACCAAGTACGGAACGGAACTGGACGTCTATGTTCAAAACGATTCCACGCTGCCCGGATTCAATCCGAATGAGGAACATGCGCTTATTGCGCCCTATGGCGGCGGGCAGGCATTGTTTGCCTTGCGCAACGATCTCAACAATTTCAGCAATCCGAATTCGGCGGACTTCACGTCGAAGCCGTGTGCGATTCTCGTATACCGCGACCCGAATGATCGCACCATCGACGGGACGCCCCGGATGAAGACCCAGCCGTTCGAGGTGGTGGCCACGCAGGGAATTTACACCTTCGGACCGTGGCCGGGGGTCAGCGGGACGGCGGACCCCTATGAAGGCACGGCGGGCGACTTCATACAACCCCCGTATCCGCTGAGCATATTCGCCTACAGCGACGACAATGCCTGCACGGCGGACTCGGCGAATTATGTGTTTGAAGACCGCACGGGGCACCACTGGGCGAAATCGGCCACGGGCATCACGAATTCATTGAAGATGCTCTTCTATTATCCCGTCAAGGCGGATTATTACTTCCCGCAGGCCTATCGCAACAAATACTCGACCCGGAATTTCGTGGTGGGTGGAAGCGATGTGCCCTTCCTCGACGGCGGCTCCTCCATCACGTCGTTGACGCCGGTGGAAGTGAATTATCAAACCGTGTGGCCGGCGGACATCCCCACCATGAACCTTGGTGAGGTTCTGATTGAGGCCAAGTATGGTTTGCCCCAGATCAACGGGCAATGCAGTGTGGATGTGGTGTATATGCAATCCGGCACGGCAACCCCCAGCGTCCACCTGATAGACCCCGTCATTACCCGTGAAACACCCCTTGATGAACTGCCCGGGGACATCGAAACGGGCAATCGCGGGCCGGAAATTGTGTTCCCCACCTTGCCGCCCGATCTGAACTACCGGTTGAGTTACGACCCGCTCAACAAGAAGCTGAAATTCAAGGGCATCCTGGTTGACCCGGTCACGGGGTTCGACTATGTGCTGCTCAATGTCATCAGCCCCGCGGACAAGTCGCTTATTCGCGCCCTGAGTCCAGCCAATGCCAATAACAGCAATTCGGACTGGTACAAGGCGGTGGACGCCCTGGCCACCCTGGCGGCGAATGTCCATGCCATCAACAACAGCGCCGTTGATCCTTACAGCGTGCTGGCGTTGACCACGGGTAACGCGCAAGGCACAGGCTATGTGACGCTGGCCATGCAAAATGCCACGCAATGCAGCCCGCTCCCCGTGAGCCTGGAGATAATGCGGGTGGTGAATGATCTTAATCCGGGCAAGATCGCGGTGGTGAAGCCGGCGTGCGTGTTCGAGGAGAAACTGACGCTGATGAGCACGCTGGATTTCGGCGGTCACCCGGAGAACTTCGAATTCGAGTGGCTCTATGTGCCGGATAATGGCGGCACCATCCCCGCTCCCCCCAACCCGTCCGATCCCACCGACCCATGGAGCGCGCCCCCGTTGGGCAGCGCATCCAGCGGGACGGGCCTGAACAGCATCACCATTAAGGGTCCCGGACTGCTTACCCTGACGGACAACTGGTTTGCCGTCCATTACCGCCGTTTGGGCGGGGCCGCGCCCTGGGGCAATGCCTGGAGCGCCTGGACCCCGGCCCAGTTGGCGGAAGGCTGGATCAAGCGGGTGGTCGGCGAGATCAATCCTTATACCCAGCGCGCGAGCGGCGGCGGTATCGAAGGGGCGGAAGATTCCTTTGCCTCGTTTGGCACCGGAGCGCCCAACACGCTGGTCAGCATGATTAGCCAAGCCGGTCCCCGCTGGACCGGCAGTGTGCCCCTCAACTGCGATAATCTCGACGATTTCGGGCTTATTCCCATCTATGAGACCGTGCTTAACCGGGGGGCGGACCTCAGCATTAACGCGCTGTCGCCCGTGGACAATCCCGGGGTGAACACGGCGTTGCTCCTTGTGGCGAGCCGCGTCAGCGACCTGTACACGCTGCTGGGCAACGAAGCCTATGCCGATGCGCAGGACCCGACCATTGCCTTCGGCACCGAGGACGGAACCTATGGGGCCGAGGCCACGACGATTCATGCATTTATGAACCAAACCGCCTCGCTGCTTGAAGAAGAATTGGCGTTGCTGCGCGGACGGGATGACACCTTTGCGCCTTCCGTCCAGGTGTACCCGGTATACAACCGGCTCATGTGGAATTTCACCAATGACATGACCGGCGGGGAAGTGGCGTATGCCATGAACTACAATATCCTGGACGCCGTGGAAGGAGGCGACGGTGTCATCAGCGAAGCGGATGCCAAGCGGCTTTACCCGCAGGGGCACGGCGACGCGTGGGGCCACTATCTGACGGCGATGACCACCTACTACAAACTGCTGCGCCATCCTTTCTATACGTGGGTGCCGCGGTCGGAGGCAAAACTGGTGGGCGGCGAGGCGGTCACCGTGGATTACCTGGACGAACGCAAGTTTGCCAGGGTGGCTGCGGCAAAAGCGAAGGCGGGTTCGGAAATTGTCAATCTCGCCTACCGCAATGCGTTTGTGGAAGACCCGGAAAAAATCTGGCAGGGCTTCCGGGACACCCAGCCGGCGCGGGCCTGGGGCTTTGCCGAGTGGGCCAGCCGGGCCGGACAGGGCGCCTATATCGATTGGGTGGCCGCGAATGCCGTGCTGCGCGCGGAAGACCCGATTCCCGAGCACACGAGCATTCAGAAAATTGACCGGACCACCGTGCTCGATATTGGCGAAGTGGCCAACGAATATGCCTGCATTCAGGCCAAGGTGGATGAAGCCGACCTCGGATTGAATCCGCTCGGCCTGGGCAACAACGTCATCCCGTTTGATATCAGCCCCTCGCTGATTGACGACGGGCTCACCCATTTCGAGCAGATATGGGACCGGGCCAAAACGGCGCTTAACAACGCCGCCACGGCGTTCAACCATGCCAATGATTCAACCCAGTTGCTGCGCAAGCAGAATGATTCGGTACAACAATTCCAGCGGACCGTGCTGGACACGGAGCTTGATTACAAGGCGCGGCTCATCGAAATCTTCGGGTATCCCTATGAGGATGACATCGGCCCCGGAGGACTCTATGCCGAAGGATATGACGGGCCGGACCTGTTCCACTATATGCTTTCGGACGACTCGGCGCTGCAGCAAGACTCGCAATATCAGACCTTGCCGTATAACACGGTAAGCAGTGGCGACACCAGCACCAACATCCCCAGCATCGCGGAAAGTTTGCTGAACACCTTTACGGCGCAAAGCGAATACAACATCGGCTCCGGGGAGTATGTGTTCGAGGTTAACGTCCACAATTACGGCGCCGTGCAAACCTGTGATCCCGTCTTGAATGAGAGTGAGGATCAGGATGATGACGAGAGCAGGGATTCCGGCTGTCTATCCCTCGCCAGCAGCGGCGTGGTGCCTGATAAGCCGCTCAAAGTGAAATACAACATGGCCACGGACCAGAATTTCTTCGGCGTCACCAAACCCAGCACATGGACCGGAAAACGGCGCGCGCCGGGGGAAATCCAAAACGCCCGATCCGACCTCGTTCAGGCGGTGGGCAGTTTCATGGACGCGGTCGAGTCCTACAATGCCTTTGTCGCGGGCATCGAGGACCAGCTTGAGAAAATCGAGGCCCAGTACGATGTGAGCGCCGCGGACCTTCAATTGATGATTGATCGAAGGTCCGACAAGATATCCGCGCAAGATTATGTCCTGGGCATGAAAGGGCTTCAGTTCGGGTTGCGCACGCTGGCGACCATCGTGAACCTGATCTCGGAGGCCACCAAGGAAACCGTCCCCACGGTCACCGGGATCATCGTGGGCTTCTCGAATGGCATTATCATTGACGGCCTCGCCCCGGTGCGCGGCGGCCTCGGCCTGGTGGGTTCGATTATTGTCGAAGCACTCAAGGCCGCGGCGGACGGAGTGGAATTGGCGATAGTTAAAAAGGAGCAGGAAGGGGTTCGGGCGGATGATCAGCTTGCCATAGACAAGCAAGACCTCGCCCGCCGGTTCGCCAACCTTCAGACCCTGCTCGATCTTGAAGACAAGTTGCGCAACGAAAGCAATCTCCGCTTGGCGCTGCACTCCGCCCATGAGGCGGTGGTTCAGGCCATCGGCAATTATCAAAAGGCGCTGGCGGACGGTCAGCGTACCATCGACCGCTGGGAACTGTTCCACCGGCAAACCTCCGCGGACACTCAGGAATTCCGCTACAAAGACATGGGTTTCCGCCTCTTCCGGAACGAAGCGCTCCAAAAATACCGCGCCCAGTACGATTTGGCGGCGCGCTATGTGTATCTGGCGGCAAAAGCCTACGACTATGAAACCACCATGCTTTCCAATGATCGGCTGGCCGGGCAGAACTTCCTGACCAACATTGTGCGAACGCGCCAACTGGGGACCATTGTGGACGGTGAGCCGCAGACCGGCACCGGGCTGGCGGACGCCATGGCGGTCATGGCCCGTAATTTCCAGGTGTTGTCCGGGCAGCTCGGGTTTAACAATCCGCAGGTTGAAACCAACCGTTTCTCCCTGCGGCACGAGTTGTTCCGCACCTTGCCGGCGGCGTCGAATCCGAACGACAGCACCTGGCGCGACACCCTGTCTCTGGACTATGCCACGCACGGCGTAGGGACCGCCGCGAACCTGTGGGATGTTCCGGAATTCCGGCAGTTCTGTGTGCCGCCGGATGGCTTTGGGTTGGTGGAGCCGGGCATTGTGATCCCCTTCAGCACCACCATCAAGGAAGGCAAGAATTTCTTCGGCAACGATATCGGTGGCTTGGACAGCGCGTACGATTCGACGCAGTTCGCCACCAAAATCCGGTCGGTGGGCGTATGGTTCAGCAACTATGACGCCCTCAACCTGTCAACCACGCCGCGTGTGTGGCTGGTGCCCGCGGGCGTGGACCGGATGCGGTCCCCCTCGGACTACACCGGGAAGACCCGTTCGTTTGTGGTATTGGACCAAGTGCTGCCCGTGCCGTTCCCGATAGGCGAAAGCGATCTTGAGAGTCCCGCCTGGATACCCTCGGTGGATTCGCTCGCGGGCAACTTGGTGCCCATCCGCCGGTACGGGCGATTCCGGGCCTATCACGACAGCGGCGAATTCACGGAAAGCGAGATGCAGCGCGACAGCCGCCTCATCGGGCGGTCCGTATGGAATTCGAAGTGGGTTTTGATCATTCCGGCGAGCACGCTCAATACCAACCGCGAAGAAGGCCTGGCGCGCTTTATTCACGGGCGGCTGGTGAATGGCGTGCGGGATGGGAACGGTGTCTCCGACATCAAGTTGTTCTTTGAGACCTATGCCTTTCCCCGGCTGAAAAAATCAGCGGAAACTTCAGGAAAAGAATAAGTGACGGATTGGCGGCAACACCGGTTCGACCGGCGGCGCAGTAGCGCCGCCCGAGGGCGCGGCGGAGCATACACCGCTGCGCTGGCCGCGGTGTGTTGTCTGTTATGCGTCATGGCCTGGGGCCGGGTGGAAGACAAGAGCGGGGTGTCGTTCGAGAGTGTGGTCTTGCCCAGCGCCCCGGGAACGGTTCAGGGCGCGGAGGACGATATTGATCCCGATCTTGGCAGCGGCGGCGCCGAATATGAAGTGTCCATTGAAACGCCGCCGGGAACAAACGGCATGGCCCCGGAGGACCTTGCCTTGGGCTACAGCAGCGGCGGCGGCAATGGCATGGTTGGGTTCGGCTGGAGCCTGGGCTTGCCGTTTGTGCAGCGGCGCCCGGTGCGGCCCTTTATGCGGTACGTGGATGGTAACAACGGTGTGGACGATGACCATGACGGAACCGTGGATGAACCGGATGAACTGGATCGTTTTATAAGCGCTGAACATGACATGCCGTCCTATCTTGTTCAACGCGTGGACGGATACTTTTTCGGACGGAAAGAGGAACCGTTCATCCGCTATGAACGCGTGGGGGAACATTGGGCGGGCACCCTGCCCAATGGCACGCGCCGTGAGTTTGGCCTGACGCCGGCGGCGCGGATCAGCCACCCTGTCTTGGGCAAGACATTCCGCTGGAACATCGAACAGGAAACCGACACAAACGGAAACACGGTCCGCTATTTCTATGTGTCGTTCCCTGGTCCTGAGAACCAATACCAGCTCTATCCAAGCCGCATCGAGTATGGTCCCGGCGCTCCGCCCTGGGACAATTTCCATTTCGTCGTGTTCGAGTATGAAACGCGCCCGGATGTTCTGGAGGATGGAAGCGCCTCTTTTCTCATTCGCACGGGCATGCGTCTTAAAACCATTCTGGTGGGAACCCAGGGGCCTGATTTGCCCGGGCACCTTGCGGGCGATTTTAATGGGGACGGTCTCCCGGACCATCTCAACCGGAAGTATGTGCTCGAATATGACGGCCACCCGGCTTTCTCCCGCCTGGGGTCCATCACGCACTATGGCGCGGATGGCCTGACCGCGCTTCCGCCCCAGCAGTTCTCCTACACCACGTTCAACCCGCCCGACAGTGTTTCGGCCACGAATTTCCGGCTGGGTTCGTTCAACACGCCCCCCCAGTTGATGGATAAGGACTGGGTGGATATCAGTGATCTTAACGGGGATGGTCTTGCGGATATTCTGCGCACCAATCCCGTCACCGGCCCGCACACCGCCTATTTGAATCAGGGGGAAGTAAATGACAATGGGCGAAAAGTGAAATGGAGCGATGGAATCGTCATTGGCGGCGACCCACAAACGGCGACGGTGACCTTGTCCGCGATGTCCAATGCCGTCGCATCCCTCAATGACGTCAATGGGGATGCACGGGCGGACTTGGTATATAAATCCGGGCCTTTTGATGTTTTCTATTTCAAGAATGAAGTGCCCGGCGGGATGCCTGAATGGGGCGAACGCACCCGCCTTAACCTGTTCCCCGGAAGCGCCGCGCCGCCCTCGCCGTTCGACACCGATAATGTCGAGACCGCGGATATTGACGGGGACACCCGCATAGACATTTATCAAAGCATTTCGGTGGGCGGAATGACGCATATCCGTGTGTGGCTCAACCTCAACGGCGGGGCGTATGCCGCGCCGTACACTGTGCCGCAGCAATTCACGTTCCAGCTTTCCGATCCGGGTGTTGAAGGCACCGAATTCAATGGCGACGGCGTCCCCGACATCGTTCGTATCCGGACCACGGGGGTCGAAGTGGCGCCGGGATTGGGACATGGGCAATGGGGTTCGCTCACGTTTGCGCCTCTGCCCGACATCGTGCTTACGTCACTGCAACTGGAGCACGCCGCCCTGGAAGACATTTCGGGCGATGGTCTGCCCGACCTGATCCTCGAACGGGCCGCGCCCGGGGAAGCTTGGTATTGGCTCAACCTCGGCTTCTACCGCTTCGATCACCGGCGCGTCATCACGGATTTTCCTGCGCAGATCGGTTCCACTCCGGCCCTGCGTTGGGCGGACTTTAATGGAAATGGAACGATTGATCTCGCGTATGCCGACCCGTATATGGACCCTCCGCTTGCCCTTGTGGACATCGGGGAGGCATTAGGGTGTGTTCCCGCTCCCAACCTGCTCACAACGGTGGACAACGGATTGGGACGTGTCATTCATATCGAGTATAAATCGTCGCTCCAGTTCCGTCTGGCGGATGCCGCCGCCGGGACACCGTGGCCGGACCCGGTACCCACCCCCATGCAGGTGGTTGATTCCATCACCGTTGAAAATTCGCTGGGGAACAGCACCCGCACGGAGTTCCGCTACCATGACGGCTATTATCATCCCGAGGAATTGTTCTTCACGGGATTTGGCCGGGTGGATGTGCTGGCCCAAGGCGGCGCGGGCGCTCCAAGCCGCGTGGACCGTTATACGTTCGATGTGGGCCGTGATATTTTCGAACTCCAGGGTTCGCTGCTGCATCATTCCGCCGAGACGGAGAATGGAGGGGTTTTCTGGGAAGAAACAAACACCTATGCGGCTCCGGTGCTGGCCACCGGCGTGGACGGAACGGAAATTCGTTTCCCGCAATGCGTGGCCGCGGAAAAAACACTCCATGAACTGGGGAATGGCACGTCCAAGAAAACCCGGACGGAAACTTCGTATGACGCCTATGGCAATGAGATTGAAGTGCGCCAGTGGGGGGTGGTGGAGGAGGGAAATCCCGAAGCGGACGGTGACGAGCGCGTCGAGACCACGGAGTACGCCATTAACCTTGACGCCTGGATAGTGGACAAACCCATCCGCGAAATCACCTCGGATGCCGGGGGCAATCCCGTGCTGCGCGCTGAAATCTATTACGACGACGAAACCTTCTCCATGGGCAACTTTGGGGAAGTGATTCGGGGGAATGACACGCTCAGGATTGAATGGGATGATGCCTCCGACGAAATGGATTACTACATTATCGACCGCACGCAATACGACGCATTCGGCAACGCCGTTTTTCTGATAGACCCGCTCGCGGAATGCACGGAGGGCGTAATCAATGACGGCCCCGGACACTACCGCACCATTGTCTATGATGACCGCTTTCACAGCTTTCCGGTGGCCGAGACCATTCATGTGGGGGGCGGAAAAGAGGACTTGACGCTCAATGCCGTATATGACGAGGGTTTTGCCGCAGTGGTGTCCTCCACCGATTTCAATGGCGCCGTAACCTCCTATGGATATGATGCCTTTGGCCGGTTTGCCCATTCCGTGCGGCCCGGAGACGACCCCGCGTATCCAACCCTTGCCTACCACTATGTTTTGGGCGAATCCTTTGGAAATGGGCGGGTAAATTATGTGGAAACGCTGTTGCTCGACCGCACGCCGGGGGACGCCGGGCCGGAAGTCCGGGATCATTACTTCATTTCGCGGTCTTATCTTGATGGTTTGGGGCGCAAGCTCATGGACAAGGAAGAGGCGGAACCCGGCCCCGGCAGTGCGGTTCCGCGCGTAGCGGTGAAAAACGCCGCGCAATTCAACGCGAGGGGTGAGACGGAATCCCTTCTGCAGCCGTTTTTTACCACGATTCCCGGTGAAACCCTGGAGGCCCGGTTGGCGTTTGAAGACATTACAGCGTCCGGCTGGCGGGGAACCTTCCACCAGGAAGGCGCCCTTGTGGACCTTGCGCTCGGCGATGCGCCGAAAACCTCCCTTACCTATGACGCTCTTTTACGGGAAAAAACGCTCACAAATCCCGATGGCACGTGGCGCCGCCAGGAAAACGAACCGCTCATTCTCAAACTTTATGATGAAAATGACACCGATCCCGCATCGCCCTTCCACGACACGCCGATGATCCAGTATGTGGACGGATTGGGGCGTTTGGTGCGGGTGGACGAAGTGGTGCGCATCACGGAGGAAGGGACTCCGGCGGAAGAACCGGTTGTCTGGACCACCCGGTATGAATACCGCACGGATGACCTGTTGACGCGCATCATTGATTCCCAGGGAAACGAAAAAATCATGGGGTACGACGGTTTTCAGGAACTCATCTATGTCAATGACTGCAATTCGGGTGAAAAGACAATATCCTATGACAACAACGGCAATGTGGTGGAAACCCTGGATGCCATGGGGCACCTCATCCTGTACACCTATGATGGCGCGAACCGGCTGATCACCGAAGACTACGTTGACGAGGAAGAACCCTATTCGGCGGGATTCGTCTACGATCCCCTCGAGCCCCTAAGCCCGGAAAACCGCGCGGATATCGTCCACTTTTACGATGCTCCCTATGGGCCCGTCCATGCCGGGGATGGTTCGGAACCCACCGCCGAGAACACCAAAGGCAAGAAGGCCTATGTCTGGGACTTGGCCGGCGAAGTCCATTACAGTTTCGATCCCCGGGGCAACCTCACGTGGTCCATTATCAGGCTGCATGATCCCGATACCGGCCTCGATCTGTCTTACCAGACTACCTTGCGGTATGATGCGCAGGACCGTGTGGTGGAGGTGGGGTATCCCGATGGCGACCGTTGCGCCTATGCCTTTAATGAGCGGATGCTGCCCCGCGCCATCTCCGGAGGCGCGCCGCAGAATCGGGGAGGCTCGCCTTTTATTCTGGCCGCCACGGAATATGGCCCCGCGCAGGAGCGCATGCGCGAGGTGTTTGGCAACGGTGTTTCGATGAGCTATGCCTATGACGCGCGCGGACGCCTGGTGGAAGCGGGCGCGGTTTCCGATGCGGCTCCTGACACCCCTTATTTCCATTACCGGTATGCGTTCGACCCGGCATCGAATATCACGGCCATCCGGGATTTCCGGCTTGCGGCATCCCATCCCTCTGGAAATCCGCGCCGCAATACACAGCTCTTCCAATACGATGATCGCTACCGATTGACCCGCGTGCAGTATTCCTTCCAGGCTCCCGAAGAGCCGCTTCAAGACGATGGCCACATTGACTATCGCTATGACCGCATCGGCAACATGGTGTCCATGACTTCTGGAATGGCCCATCTGTTCCGCGGCTATTCCGTGACCAACCTCGGCGTGATGCATTATGGAGGCGCGTCCGGCCCCTCCGGGCGCATCGGGCGCACCACCGCCGAACCCGGCCCGCATGCGTTGACACAGGCAGACGACGGCGTCACCACGCGGACCTATGAATATGACGCCAACGGGAATGTTACCCAGGCCGACGGTTTGGTCTTCACTTGGGATTTTGAACATCAGCTTGTGGCCGTGGAAGACGATTCCATGCGGGCCGAATACACATACAATCACAACGGACACCGGGTGCTGAAACGGGTTTGGCCAAAAGACGCGGAGGGGAATTTGCCGGAGCGTCCGGCGGTGACGGTGCGCTATGCCGACAAGCATTTCGAGGTGCGCGAGGGCGAGCAGCCCACCAAATACGTGTTCAACGGCAAGCAGCGCATCGCCAAGATCACCGGGACTCTGGACCCCGGCGCCGAGCGGGTGCAACGTTTCCAGGCGGCCCCCGGTTGGAACCTGCTGGCCATGGCCGTTCAGGCCGGGAATGCCGCGGCGCAATTGGGTATCGCGTCCAACCCCGCAATTGACGGAGCGTTTCGTTGGGACAATTTCGAGGACGCTTTCGTCCCCATTGAGGAAGGTTCTCCTCTGCCCGCCGGTTCCGTGTTTTGGCTGCACCTGACGGAACACCGGAGCCTGACGGTGACGGGCGCCTATTCCGAACCCAGCCTCGCCCTGCTTCCGGTGCAAACAGGATATGTGGCCTTTACCGGTCTGGAAGCCTTGCGCACCACCGATGTTTTCCCGGAAAACCTCGATTTTGCATGGGGCTACAATACCGCGGAAGGAACATGGCACGCCCAGGTGGGCGGGCAAGGCTCCTTCCTGTCGGATATGCCGCCCTTCATCCGCCCCGGTGAGGCCGTGTTTGTGCGCGCCGATGAGCCGGTGGAACTCGAATTGCCGCCCCTGGCCCGCCGTATTCAATACTATCATCAGGATTATCTGAACTCATCGAACATCATCGCGGACGCCGCCGGGAACGTACTTGAAGAGATCGCCTATTACCCCTTTGGCGAGACCCGGCGGCATTACCGGGCCGATGACCGTGTGCAGGAAAGCCCGTATCTCTTTTCTCAGAAGGAACGGGACAAAGAAACAGGGCTGCATTATTTCGGGGCGCGGTATCTCGCCGCTTCGCTCGGCCGCTTCCTGCGGGTGGACCCGGAGTTGGAGGACCCGCCCTCGGAATCCCTGGGGGACCCGCAGGCCTTGCACGCCTATGGCTATGCCCGCAACAATCCTATCGTTTACACCGATCCGACCGGGTTGTTCATCGAGACCGCCATCGCCAAGAAAAAAATAAAGGCATTAAGCCCCTTCAGCGACACCAACATCGGCAATCCGAACCTTACCCAGGCCGAGCGCCGCGCCCAGGTGTTCGGCGCGCTGAAAGTCACAAAAGGCGGCTCCATGCCCAAGGGCGGCCCCACCCTGGGCGGCGAAGACATCCCCGACTTTATCAAGAAATCCCTGGACATAGACAAAGCCAAACTCAGCAATTCGCAAGGGGTGCTGTCGGCCATTGCCCAGATGGCGGAAAACATCAAGAAAAATTCCCCCAAGGACAAGAAAAACAAGATTGATGCGGACCAGTTTTTGAATCTTTTCACCAAGCCGAGGACCTTCGGGCCGCTCGAGAAAGGCGTCCAACTCACGGAAGGCGGACGCGAGGTCATCAGCGTGAAAACCTTCGTGGAAAAACTGGTGGACAAGAAATTCGCCGCGCTTCTGGACAAGTTCGACACACAAGCGGATTTCGAGAGCAAATACAAGGAACTCATGGGCGTCGCGGAAAAGAGTTTCAAGGGCAAGAAGGCCAACGCCTTCGACTTCAAGACCGAGGACGTGAACAAATTCATTGATAAATACATGAAGGAATTCGAGGACAAGCAGGACCGGCAACAGGACCAGCCGCAAGCCCCGAATCCACCACAGGATCAGGAACAGGACAATGGATAACATCACCCCGTGTATATGCGCCCATCAAGGCATGTTTGGACGTATTTATAAGGCAAGGAGCAGAACCATGTATCGACGCGCACAACGAATGACGCTGGGATGCGCACTCCTGGGAGCGGCCCTGATCGCCGCTTCCGCGTATGGCGGCATACCCAAGCCCGGCCTTATCCTTTATGGAAAGGTCACTGACGGCAACGGAAACCTCTTGACGCAAGGCGAGCTGGTGTGGACCTTCACCCCCTCCGGGGGCGGCGCGCCCGTCACCTTGACGACGGCATTGCGTGAACTTACGGGCATGGGAGAAGTGTATTCCTACCGGGCCGTGGTGCCATTCGAGACGCCGGTGGACGGATTCCCCGCCAGTGGGGGGGCGATCCCTCTCGCCACGGCGTCGGTCGAGTATGTTCAGCAGTGTTCTGTCGTTTCCACGAGCATCCAACTCACCCAAACGGTGACCTTCTCGACGGCGGACATCGGATCGGCCAAGCGGGTGGATGTTTGCCCGGATTGCGGGGTGGTGCTGACCCCGTACCACACGGCGGACATTGATCGCAATTACCGGTTCAATCTGAGTGAACTGCTGCGCGTCGTCGAGTTCAACACGGCCACCCTCACCCATGAATACCACGTGGATGCCAATGGCCTGGACGGTTACTCCACCGGTGCGGGAAACCGCATCGGCGCCCCGCATTCCGGGGATTTCTACGGCGGGGCGGACTGGCGCATTTCCGTCCATGAAGTCATTCGCATGATTGATCTCTTTGCCTCGACGCCGGAACATGCCTATAACCCCGATTCCGCCTCGGAAGACGGATTCCGCAAAGGAGCGGGCGGCGCCAAGGGCGCCAAGAGTGCCGCCAAGGCGGAGACGTCCGCGCCGGCCCTTGAATTCCATCGCATGGTGCGCGGCGGCGCCGTTGGGGCCGGACCCGTGCTGGAAATTACTATTGTTGTGACCGGAATCGCCAGTGATCCGTTGAGCGCCCTCGGTCTGTCGGAATTCCTGCCGGAAGGATGGACCTATGAGGCCGCCCTGAAGGAATCGCTGGCGGCCCCCATGCCGGGCGCCACGGGCAATCTTGAATTTGCCTGGTATCCTGTGCCGGCCATTCCCTTTGATTTCTCCTACCGGGTGCGTTTTAGTGGTCCGGTCACCATGGCCTCCGTGCTCGAAACCCTGACCGGGGAGGGGCTGTACCGGACAATCGCCGGCGAAGACCAGACCCTCGTGCCCGTGCTTCCCGGCCGCAAACTGTTTGGTCTTGTGGATTTGGACGGGGATGGCATTCAGGATGTGGATGAATCCGCCGGGGACACCGACGGCGACGGCGTGCCCAATCCCTTGGACGTGGATTCGGACAATGATGGCGTGTCGGATCGTGAAGAGGCCAATTTCGACAACAACCCCGATTACAATCCCTATGATCCGGTCAATAATCCAAGTGGCACCGACACCAATACGGAATCCGCGGACTCGGACAACGACGGGGTTTCGGACGCGGACGATGTCACCATCGGTCCAAATATGCCGGAAAAAGCGGAACCGGTGCCCGCCATGGGGCGTTTGGGCGTGCTTATGGCGGCGGCGCTGATTGCGCTGGCGGGAATTATAGGCCTGCGCCGGGTGTTTGGCGCGGCGCGATGAGGCTATCCATTGGGCGGAGACCAGCCCGATACATCATTGCATGAACGAAGGTAGAAACGGAAGACTGAGGAACGACACATGAACGCACAGCATCCCTTCCAACCGGGAACAGTGACACGGCCGCCGCTGGGGGCCTTTGGCGCCATACTCTTCATGGCGGTGTTTCTCGCCGTGCCTGTTTATGCCGCGCCCACCGCGGATGCAGGCGGGCCCTACGCCATCGATGAAGGCCAGACGCTGAACCTGGACGGCACCGGCAGCTCAAATGGTGGAAATCCCCCCCTCACCTACAACTGGGATTTGGATAATGACGGTGTCTATGGCGAGGTGACCGGCAGCGGCCCCAATGTCTCCTGGAGCACCCTTAAAAATTATATTACCGACGGCACGCATACGATTGGATTGGAAGTCACCGACAGCACAATGGCCACGGATACGGCCACTTCGACCGTAACCATCACCAATCTGGCCCCCACCGCGAACGCCGGAAGCAACAAGACCATTGATGAAGGCCAAGGGGTCACCCTTGACGGATCGGGCTCGTCGGACCCCGGGGGAGACACGCTTTCCTATTCTTGGGACTTGAATAACGATGCCGTGTTTGATGATGCCACCGGGGAAACCCCAACAATAAGCTGGGCCACGCTCTCCACCTTTATCACGGACGGGGTTAACACCGTCACGTTGCGGGTCACGGACAGCGGCAACAGCAGCGATTTGTCCGATACCGATACGATGACGCTGACCATCGACAACCTTGCGCCCACGGCGGATGCGGGCGGCCCGTATGCCATCAATGAAGGACAGGTGTTGAACCTCGATGCCTCGGGTTCCACGGATCCCGGCGGCGATTCCCTCACCTATTCTTGGGATTTTCATAATGATGGCACCTACGGCGACGCCACTGGAGCGGCCCCGTCGGTGGACTGGGCCACCCTCGCCACATTCTTCACGGATGGCGAACACACCATTCGCCTCCGGGTGACCGATGCCGGGAACAGCGCCAATTTGTCCGGCACGGACACCACCACGGTGACCATCACCAACCTTGCGCCCACGGCGGCCCCGGGCGGTCCCTATGCCATCAATGAAGGGCAGGACTTGAACCTGGACGGTTCGGGTTCGACGGATCCCGGCGGCGACACCCTCACCTATACCTGGGACCTCGATAACAATGGCAGCTACGGCGATGCCACCGGCGCCACGCCGTCGGTTGGTTGGGCCACGCTCAAGACGTTCATTGTGGACGGTGTAAACACCATTCGCCTGCAGGTTACGGATACCGGCAACAGTTCCAATCTTTCCAATGCGGTTTCCACTACCGTGACCATCACCAATCTTGCGCCCACGGCGGCCCCGGGCGGCCCCTATGCCATCAATGAAGGACAGGCGTTGAACCTGGATGGTTCCGGTTCCACGGATCCTGGCGGCGATACCCTTGTCTATGCATGGGATTTGGACAACAACGGCGTGTTTGGCGATGTTACCACCGCAACGCCTTCCATCCCCTGGTCCACACTCGAAACCTATATCAAGGATGGGCTCAAAACCATCGCGCTGCAGGTCACCGACAGCGGCAATTCACCCAACCTTTCGCATTCCGCCACCACCACGGTGACTATCACCAATCTGGCGCCCGCCGCCGTGCCGGGCGGTCCCTACGCCATCAACGAGGGCCAGGTCCTCAACCTCAATGCTTCCGGCTCGAGCGATCCCGGCGGGGATGTTTTGTCGTACACGTGGGACTTGAATAATGACACCGTCTTCGGCGATGCCACGGGCATGGCGCCCTCGGTGGCGTGGGCCGTGTTATCCGCATTCATTACGGATGGCGTGAATACCATCGCCCTCAAAGTGACGGACTCGGGCAATGGCGTCAATCTCGATGCCACCACCACCACCACCGTGACCATCACGAATCTTGCGCCGGTGGCCAATGCGGGCGGCCCCTACACCATTAACGAAGGCGATACGCTGAATCTGGATGCCTCCGCCTCCACGGACCCTGGCGGCGATGCCCTCTCCTTCACCTGGGATCTCAACGACGACACCACCTACGATGATGTCACCGGCGAAACCGTATCCGTTCCCTGGGTGCTTCTAAAGACCTTCTTCGACAGCGGCACACACACGGTCCGCGTGCGGGTCACGGACTCCGGCAATGCCGTCAACCTCAATCAGGTGGCCGCGGCTTCTGTTACCATTACTGAATTGGGCCCCTCCGCCGTGGCGGACGCCTATACGACGGATGAAGACTCCGTGCTGGGAGTGATGGCCCCCGGTGTGCTGACCAATGATTCCGACCCCGGCGGCGACCCGCTGGCGGTGGATGTTGATAATTCCGATGCTGCCAGCGCCGATGGCGTCACCGTGGTCCTTTATGCCGATGGCAGTTTCGCCTATGACCCCCGAAACACGGCGGTCCTGAACGCACTGCCCGCCGGCGCCTCCCATGACGATACTTTCCAGTACACCATGGGGGATGCCGGCGCCACGGATTCCGCTCTTGTCACCATTACCGTCACGGGCGTAAATGATGCGCCCTTATTGGATGACTCCGGCGATATGGCCCTTGACCCCATTGACGAGGACAATGTGAATTCGCCCGGCACGCTGATTAGCGATCTGCTCGCCAGCGGACTGGCCGATCCCATTACGGATGTAGACACGGGGAATCCGGAAGGAATCGCCATTACCGCGATCAACATCACCTATGGGGGGTGGGAATATTTGTTGGAAGGCGCGGCCACCTGGCAACCGGTGGACCTTATTTCCCCCGCGAATGCCCTGTTGCTGCGCGCCACGGACCGCCTGCGGTTTGTGCCGAATGCCAATTATAACGGGACGGTGGATCCCGCTATCACCTTCCGGGCGTGGGACCAATCCGCCGGAACCGCCGGAACCGCGGCGGACGCCACCGTCAATGGGACGGACACCCCCTTCAGCACTTCGGTGGACACCGCAGGCATCGTGGTGAATCCGGTGAACGATGCGCCGGTCGTTGTGGATGATACGGCTATCGCCAACGAAGACTCGGCGCTGGATATTACCGTGCTCGCCAACGATACGGATGTGGAAGGAATTGATCCGGCCACAGTATTTGTTACTGTCGAACCGCAGCACGGCTCCACCGGCGTCCTCCTCTCCGGCGCGATCACCTACATCCCCGATACCGACTATTCCGGTCCGGACAGCTTCGTATACCGCGTGCGGGATATTGGGGACCAAGGGACCCCGCCGCTGCTCGGCTGGGCCACCGTTTACATTACGGTGGATGCCATCAACGATCCTCCGCATGCGGTGGATGATGTTTCGGCAACCCGCGCCGGGGTGGCCGTCACAATCAACGTATTGGCGAATGACAGCGACGTGGAATCCGAACTGGATCCAAATGTGTCGGTCGTGGTTGATCCCACGGGTGGCGTTATTGAAAACATTGATCCCGCCACAGGCTTCATCACCTACCGGGCCAATGCCGATTTCCAGGGCTTCGATGAGTTCACCTATCGTGTTTTCGACCAAGGGCTGCCATTACCGGCCCTGTCCGCGGATGCGAAGGTTCGGGTCGCCGTGAGCCAGACCGGAATCGTGGTGGACACCCTCGATGATAATGACGACGGCGTCTATAACGCCGGGGAATTTTCCTTGCGGGAGGCGTTCAATTTCATTGCCGACAACGGCACCATCCAGTTTGATCCCGCCCTCTTCACCCCGGGTGCTCTGGCCACAATCAACCTCGCCTTGGGCGAACTGGTGGCGGCGCGCGATTTCGCGATTGAAGGGCCCGGCGCGGATCAATTGGAAATCAGCGCGGACTCGGCTTCGCGCGTTATTTCGGTCACCGGCGGGACACTGTCCATCTCCGGGTTGACATTGACACGAGGCTGGGTTAAGGACGCAATGGGAGGCGGCATCAAGGTGGCGGCCGACGCCGGCTTGGAACTTACCGGTTGTGTGGTCACCGAGTGTGCCGCTGAAGACACCAATGGCACGGCGGACGACCTTGGCGGCGGCATTGGCTGTGAAGGCGCATTGCGGATATCCCACTCGGCGATTACCAGCAATACGGCGGGTGCATTTGGCGGCGGCATCTACAGCGTTGGGCCGCTGACCCTCCACAACACGACCATTTCGGGTAATACGGCCGTGACGGAAGATGGCGGCGGCATTCACATGGAAGACGGCGCGGGCGAGCTTATCCATGTCACCCTCACCGGCAATACGGCGGGAACGGGCGGCGGCCTCAATAAAGTTGCCGGAACCCTCGCCATCGGCAATTGTATCCTTGCCGGAAACACAGCAACCTCCGCCGGGAACGACGTTGCCGGCATTATAACAAGCTTGGGGAACAATCTTGTCCAGGACATCGAAGGCAGTGAAACATGGCTGCCGGAGGATTGGATTGGCATTCCCGCCGAAACGGTGCTCGAGACCACGCTCAATGCCAATGGCGGAACCACCCCCACGCATGCCCTGCTGGGCGACAGCCCGGCCATTGACGCGGGCAATGATCTCATCGCCGTGAATGCCGGACTGGACACCGACCAGCGCGGCCAGAACCGCTTCACGGGGACGGCGGACATTGGCGCGTATGAAGTGCGCCGTTTCCTGGTTGATCTCCAAACCGATGAAGACGACGCCGATCTCTCGGCGGGCGACCTTTCCCTGCGGGAAGCGGTGGGGGCCACATGGCCCGGGGATATCATTGAGTTTGGTTTCACGGGCAGTATCACCCTCGATCCGGGGTTGGGCGAGATTGACATCAGCAACGGGCTGGCCCTGCTTGGGCCGGGCTCCGATCTGTTGTCCATTAGCGGGGGAATGGCCACGCCGCTCCTGTATATTCCCGCTACTGAAGCCCAAGTCGTGCTTACAGGGCTCACCTTGCGTGATGCCTACGACACCGTGGCCCCCGTTGGAAAGGGCAGGGGAGGTCCGGCGTTGTTCAGCTTCGGAACCGTCCGCATGACCCACTGTGTTCTCACCGGCAATCAATCGGAGCAACTGGACGGCGGCGCCATTCAGAATCGTGGCGCCATGACCTTGATACAGTGCGTGTTCGAGGAGAATCAAGCGTCCAATCTGGGTGGCGCGATTGCCAATTGGGGCGGTTCACTGACGCTGTCGGGCTGCACCTTGAGCCATAACCAGACGGCGCAGATCGGCGGCGCGATAATGAACCTGCTTAACGGAACGGTGGCCGTGCGCGATTGCGCCTTCGAGTCGAATCAGGCGTATGTGGCGGGCGCGCTGCACAATTCCGTCAATGGGACCGTGACCGTCCTGAACACGTCCTTCATCGGCAATATGGCCGGCTCTGATGGCGGCGCCCTTCACAATGCCGGCGTATTGCACATGACGAACAGCACCCTTTCGGGGAACAGCGCGGAACGGCATGGCGGCGGTTTGCTGCAAAATGGAACCCGCGTCACACTGGTCAATTGCACGATCACGGACAATCTGGCCGATAGCGGAAACACCGGGTTTGCGGAAGGCGGCGGCATCAACAGCACGGAGGGGGCGGTCACACTTCACAATACGGTGGTGGCCGGTAATTTTGATACGCCGGACAATCTGGGACCCGGCAATATTCATCCCGACATTTCCGGAACGGTAACCACGCTCGGTGGCAACCTGCTTGGAAATCATAATGGCGCCGCGGGTATTGCCGATGGCGTTAACGGAGATAGGGCCGGCACCGGCACCCAGCCCATTGATCCGGCGCTGGGACCGCTTGCCAATTATGGAGGCACGGCGCAGGTTCATATGCCCCGCGTGCAAAGCCCCCTTATAGACCATGGCGATAATGCCGCCATCACGTCGCCGCCCTTCGACGCGCCGCCCGTGCATGACCAGCGCGGGGCCGGTTTCGCGCGTGTGGTGGATGGCAACGGCGATGAGGAAGCCACTGTGGATATCGGCGCGGTGGAATATGTGCCCACCCAGCCGGTATTCGCTTCGTCCGCCATCACCACGGCCACCGAAGACGTGCCGTATGCGTATGACATTCTGCTCACGGATGCCGATCTCGATGAAGTTTTTGCCATTACCGCCTCCACCTTGCCCTATTGGCTCACGTTCATTGACAACGGCGACGGCACCGCCCGCCTTGAGGGCACGCCGGGCAATGAAGAAGTATCGCCCTATTTTGATGAGCGCGCGTATGAAGTGGTAATCGACGTCACCGATTGGGCGGCGCAAACGGTTTCCCAGGTCTTCACCATTCTCCTGGCCGGGGTCAACGATGCGCCGGTGACCGCCGACGACACGGGCGCCACCGTGGAAGACACCCCGGTGGTCATTCCGGTGTTGAACAATGACAGCGACATGGATGGCCGTCTTGTGCCCGCATCCATCATGATTGTCAGCGGTCCCGCCAACGGCCTGGCCACGGTTGACCCGGAAACCGGCAGGATTACCTACACCCCCAATCTCCACTATAACGGCGGCGACAGTTTTGTCTACCAGGTTACGGATGACGGCACGCCGGAGCCGTTCCTGTCCACCAGCGCAACGGTGACCCTGACGGTCGCCGCGGTCAACGATCCCCCGTTTACAGTGGAGGATACCGGCTGGTGCTTTGAAGACACATCGGTTCAGATTGATGTGTTGGCCAATGACAGCGATGTTGACGGCAACCTGGTGCCGGGTACCGTGGCCGTGCAAGAAGCGCCGGCGAACGGGACGACCGGCATTGATCCCGCCACGGGCGCCATTACCTACACGCCTAACCAAGACTTCAATGGCACGGACCATTTTGTCTACCGGGTCACGGATGACGGCGGCCCGTTGCCGGAGGAAACCGCCACCGCCACCGTCACCATTACGGTGGAGGCCATCAACGACGCGCCCGCCCTCGCGGAAGACTCGGCCGTTACGGATGAAGACACCCCGGTCACGGTGGCGGTGCTTTCCAACGACAGTGACGTGGACGGACTGATTGTGCCGGGTTCGGTCGCGATGCGGGTGTATCCCGAACATGGCACAACGAGCGTTAATCCGGTCTCCGGCGTGATTACCTATACGCCGGACCAAGACTACAACGGGCCGGACCGCTTCACGTATGAAGTCCAAGACGATGGCAGCCCCTTGCCGCCGCTGGTATCGTTTGCTTCTGTCAACCTCACTGTCAACGCCATCAATGATCCGCCCGCCACAATGGACGATGCCGCAGTGACCAATGAAGACGAACCGGTGGTTATCAGCGTATTGGCGAATGATACGGATGTGGATGGCAATCTCTTGCCCGGCACGGTGGTAATCGTGCAAGCGCCCGCCAATGGCGCCGCCAATGTTGATCCGGTGACCGGCGCAATTACTTATACCCCGAATTTGAATTATAACGGTCCGGACAGTTTCACCTACAGTGTCACGGATGACGGTGCGCCGGCGCCCGAGGCGTCCGCCACCGCCACTGTCCAAATTACCGTGGTTCCGGTGAATGATCCGCCCCTGGTGGTCAACGATACCCTGACCACCGAGGAAGACACGGCGGGCACCGTCCAGGTATTGGCGAATGACAGCGACGTGGACGGGGATCTCCAGCCGGACACCGTCGTGATAACCGTGCCTCCCGAGCATGGCTCCGCCATTGCGGTTCCTGCCACGGGTGCGGTCATTTACACGCCCGATTTGAACTACAACGGACCGGATGCCTTTTCCTATCAAGTCACGGACAATGGTTCGCCGCTGCCGGCGGAAACATCGGCGGGGTCCGTAAGCATCACGATTCTTGCGGTGAATGACGCCCCGCAGCTTCTGCCGGACACCGCTTCCACCGACGAGGATGTTCCGGTGGTTGTTCCCGTGCTGGCTAACGACAGCGACGTGGATGGCAATCTCGTGCCGGGCAGTGTCGCCATTTTCACCCCGCCGGACCACGGGAGCGCGAGCGTCGATCCCGTTTCCGGTTCGATTACGTATACCCCCGCTCTGAATTACAACGGGCCGGATGCCTTCGCCTACTCGGTCAGGGACGATGGCAATCCCCTGCCGCTGAAGACCTCGGTGACCGCCGTGTCAATCGAGGTGCGGGCCGTAAATGATGCGCCCGCCGTGACCGATGACTCCGCCGTTACATTGGAGGATGAAGCGGTGGTTGTGAATGTGCTCGATAACGATTCCGATGTGGACGGCCAGCTTGTGCCCGGCACGGTTGCCGTGACCACGCCGCCCGCGCATGGGACCGCCACGGTCAATCCGTCCACGGGCGCGGTGACGTACACCCCCAATCTTAATTGGCACGGCGCGGACCGGTTTGCCTATTCCGTTTCCGATGATGGAGCACCATTGCCGGCTGAAACGTCCACGGGCGCGGTGACGGTCACCGTCAACGCGGTCAATGATCCTCCGGCCACCGCCGCCGATTCCGCGATCACCAATGAAGACACCCCGGTGGTTGTTGATGTTCTTGCCAACGACACCGATGTGGATGGCGCGCTCACCCCGGAATCCGTGGTGGTGACGCAGGCGCCCCAACACGGGAGCGTTACGGTCAATGCGGCCACCGGCGCCATTACCTACACCCCGGCGGCGGACTACAACGGGGCCGATACATTCGTGTATCAGGTGACCGACGACGGCGCTCCGCTGCCCGTGCAAAACGCGCTGGGTAATGTCGCCGTGACCATTAATGCCGTCAATGATCCGCCCGTGGCGCGCACGGACACCGCCAACACCGAGGAGGATACTTCGGTGGCCATAAACGTGCTTGTGAACGACGAGGACGTGGACGGCAATCTGCTGCCGGGTTCCGTGACGGTGTCCCATGCGCCCGCGCATGGCACCGCTAGGGTGAATGCGGCCACCGGGGCGATCACCTATGTCCCCGCGCCGGATTACAACGGGAACGATTCCTTCCGTTACACCGTTTCCGATGATGGTTCGCCCTTGCCCGCGCAAACGTCCGAGGCCACGGTCCTGGTTGCGATTGGGGCGGTGAACGACACCCTTGCGGCCAATGATGACACGGCCATCACCAACGAGGACACGGAAGTGGTCATTGACGTGTTGGCGAATGACACCGACATTGACGGCAATGTCCTTCCGGCCACGGTTTCCGTCACCCAGGCGCCCGCGCATGGCGCCGCCACCGCCGATTCCGCCACCGGCCGCGTCACGTACCGGCCCGATGCCGATTTCAACGGGCAGGATTCCTTCGTATATGTTGTTTCGGACGATGGCACACCGGCTCCGGGCCGCTTCGACACGGCCACCGTCTCGATACAGGTGGCGCCGGTGAATGACGCTCCCGCCGCCACCGCCCTGGCGAATTATCAAGGGTTTCAGGAAACGGCGCTGGCGCTTGCCGGCGTGCGCGTCTCGGACCGTGATGCGAATGAAGCGGGGGAGGGCATGCTCGAAGTCAGCCTGTCGGTCCTGCATGGAACCCTCAAGGTAACGGTTGTGCCGGGACTCGTTCAGATGGGCAATGGAACCTCCTCGCTTACGTTGAGCGGCACCCTGGCCACCCTCAACGCCGCTCTCGCCACGGTACAGTACACCGGCAATTTCTTATATTACGGTCATGACACGTTTACGTTCCTTGCCAATGATCTCGGTCACACGGGCGCCGGCGGTGAACGCACCCACGAGACTACCAGCGATATCCTGCTCGTGCCAACCTTGCTGGTGGTTACCCTCTTGGGCGACGAAGTGGACGGGGATTTCTCCCCCGGCCAGGTCAGTCTGCGCGAAGCCGTTGCCGAGATCGCCGAAAACGGGACCGTCCGGTTTGCGCCCGCGTTCACTGGAACCATTGTGTTGCGTTCGGCGCTCGGCCCGCTGTTTGTCACGAAATCGCTCACGCTCGAAGGCCCGGGCTCGGATCGTGTCACGGTCAGTGGAGGCTTGGTCCAGCGGGTGTTTGTGGTGGATGATGGGGATGAATTGCCCAATCGCGAGGTGGTCATCTCTGGCCTGACCTTGGCGGATGGAAGCGCCGGCGCGGGCGGCAACGGTGGCGCGGTGTTCAACACCGAATCGCTGACGTTGAATCAATGCCGCATTCTGGGCAGCACCGCCGAAAACGGCGGCGGCATTCTGAACATGGGTGTATTGACCCTGCGCGATTCCATGGGCTCCGGAAACACGGCCGCCGATGCGGGCGGTTTTGTGGCCGGTCTTGCGGGCGGCGGCCTGCACATCAGCGGCTGCACCATTACGCAAAATGCGGCCCGCCGGGGCGGGGGTGTGATGAATCTTGGAACCGCGGTGCTGGTGAACACCACGCTTTCCGGCAACCGGGCCGTGGAAAATGGCGGCGGTTTTGCCCAAGGCGCAGTGCAGTCCGCGGTTATGGTCAACTGCACGGTGACGGGGAATGTTGCCGATCACACTGCGGCGGCCCGGGGCGACGGCGGCGGCGTTCATGTGCTGGGCGGCGCGGCGCCGGTCAATTTGCGCAACACCCTCATAGTGGGCAACGTTGATCGCTCCGGAAGCGGTTCGGTGCATCCGGATGTTTCGGGTGTCTTTGCCGCGGGCCAGAGCAACATAATCGGCGACACCACGGGCGCCACGGGCTTTGGCGGAAGCGATACCATCCTGGTGGAGGAAGGCATCACGGATACCGGCATTGTGCTCGATCCCGTGCTGGCGGACAATGGCGGACGTACCCTGACCCACGCCTTGCCGGTGTTCAGTCCGGCCGTGAACGCGGGCGATAACGCCTTTGTCACCGATGTCTACTTTGACGAGGCGCCCTTCCACGACCAGCGCGGCCCGGAGTTCCCGCGCATTGCGGGCGGCGCCGTGGATGCCGGGGCCTATGAGTTGCAGCCCGAAAGTGTGGCGTTGACGGTAACCATACAACGCGTTTCCGGCCAGTTCGCGCAATCCGCGTTCCTGCCGGCCGTGTTTGATATTGTCTTCAGCGAGTATGTTCAGGGCTTCGATGAAGAGGACATTGCCTTCGCGGGCACGGCCACGAACGTCGTGTACACGCTTGAATGGCTTGGCGCGGGACACTACCGGCTCACGGTCACCCAGGCCGGTCCGGGCACCCTTGTGCCGCGAGTTCTGCCGGTATCGGATTCCTTCGGCGGAACGGTTCAAGGAACCGCCGGTCCGTCCGGCACGGTCCTTTATGCGCTGGACCTCGATCAGGACAACGATGGCATCCTTGATTTGGACGAGGGGAACGGAGACGCGGATCATGATGGCCAGCCAAACTTTGTAGACGTTGACGCCGATGCCGACGGAGTGCCGGACAGCGTTGAAAGCGAGATTGGCAGCGATCCCTACGGGCACGAGAACCCGGACGCCACGTTGCACCTGACGCCGAGGCTATTTTCCGCCGGACCTGAAAGCGGTGTGGCCGAGGTGGCCGTCCAGCGCTATGGCGCACAGTCTTTGAATTGGACCGCCACGGTAACGCAAGGCGCGGCGTGGGCCAGCATCGAATCCGGAGCCACCGGGCAGGACACCGGCACCATCCGCATTGTCTTTGACGCCAATGGCACGCAGCAGGGGAGAACCTGCATCGTTACGGTGGAAGCGCCTGGAGCATCGCAAATGCCGCGCGACATTGTCATCGAGCAGGCGGCCTGCCATCTGCCCGGCCTCGTGGGCAATGCCACGGCCACCCTTGGCGAACAGCGTTCCACGGTTCAAATCACCTGGTCCGCCGCGGACCGTGCAACCGCCTACGATGTTTATGGCACTCCAGAGGCCGAGTATGCGAATGCCGTCTACCTGGGTTCCACTGCGGGCACCGTCATTACGATATCGGACGCCGGGTTCAATTGCTTTGGCAATCTTCTTGAAAATTACGCGTACTGGGTTGTTGCCGCCAATGACTGTGGCGATGGAGCGCCGGTGCGCGCCGCCCTTAACGCCAAAGCGCTGATATTCGAGCCTGTGTTGCCGTCCACGCGAAAAGACGATGGAACGCGCCTGGCCCAGGCGGATGCGCCATTGGCCCTTCGTTTGACGGGCGCTGAACCCATCCTCCCCGAAACCATCGAGGTTGTGATCGAAGGCGCCGAACAGGGCGAAGTGTCATGGCAGCCGGTCAACGGGGCCATGAATGATCTGTGGGTGGTCTGTTACCCGTCCGCTACATGGCCTTTTGAACAGGAGGTGGCCATTACCGTCCTGGGCAAGGCGGTGGACGGGACCTATGCCGGTCCCGTGCATGCGGCGTTTATGATCGAACGCGAAGCGGACTGCCAGCAGCGCTTGTTGGGTGGCGCGGAAGAAGGCAAAGACACTTCGGCGGAAGCATCCGCATGGCTTGCGGAAGAAGCCGTATCGGCCATGAACCCGTTGCCTGACAATGCGCCTGTTTATGTGATTGGTCCGGACCGCGTGTTTGAACAACCGCAAACCGTGTGGATGCCGGTGCCCGCTGGTCAGGTGCCCAACACACTGACATTGTGGTACTATTCACCCGCGAAGGAGGCGTGGTATCCCGCCGCCGGCGTTCAAGGGCTGCTTACGGGAGCGCAACCCCAAGTGCTTAAAAATGAAGACGGTGTGTGGATGGGATTTGAGGTCAACCACGGCGGCAAAGTCCAATTGCGTCCCGCGGAGGCTCCCGCCGCGCCCAAAGCCGCCGGTTTTATTGTGTGGCCGCCCTCCCATGCCTCCGATCTACTGATCTTGGTGCTTGTGGCCGCGCTGTTGTTTCAGGCGGGCCTCCGAACCCGCCGTGCCGTGTCTGCGGAGAAAAAATGAGAGAAGTGCTTCAACCGATAGAGGCGGCCAGGTGTGATTCGTATGTGAATCGCACCTGGCATCATTTGTGTCTGTTACCGGTTTTTCTCGCGGGAGGCTTGTTGGTGCTGCTGGCGGGCGGGGCTTCCGCCCAGACCGCCTTTACCCTTCAGCGGTCCCTGAGCCTTACGGGCACGTATGTGCCGGGAACCCCCCTCGATGTGACGGTGACACTCTCTTTGAGCACTTCCCAGACGCTCACCGCCATCGGCTTGGAAGAAACCGTTCCCTCGGGATGGGGATACGTGGGCGGCGTATCCGGCGAACTCCCCGCGGTTGCGCCCTTGCCCGGCACCTCGGGCCTGCTCGAATTTGCCTGGTTTCCCTTGCCGTCTCTTCCCCTGACCTTCACCTACCGCATCGCCATTCCCGCCGGCGCCACCGGCCTTCGCGTGATCACCGGCCAGGGCCTTTGCCGCCTCCGGGAATCCGGCGAACGCCGCACCACCACCGTGCTTACCGTTATCCCCAGCGAAGACAGCGGAAAAATCCACACGGCGGACCAGGACGGCAACAACCAGATCAGCCTGTCGGAATTGCTTCGCATCATTCAGTTTTTTAACACCGCCGGGCTTCACTGTGAGGAAGGCACCGAAGACGGGTATGCCCCCGGCCCCGGCGGCACCGGATGCACGCCCCATGACAGTGATTACGCCCCCCAGGATTGGTCCATCAACCTGACCGAATTGCTCCGCATCATCCAGTTTTTCAATATCGGCCTCTACCATTCCTGCCCCGAACAACTCACCGAAGACGGTTACTGCCCGGGTATCGACTGACGCGGGTGCGGCAGTGCCCGCCAGGAACATGCACGGCCAATCCGGTTAGAATCGCAGCGGGGCCGCGCCATACCGGGTGGTCAATAATTGCCGCGCTTCACCCGCGGTGTAGATGGAGCCGGTGATGAGCAGCGGCAATTGGGCGTTCGCCTGACGCATGCCAAGAGAGATTGCTTCCTGGAGATTTTCCGCTGTTACATGGGGATGATTTCCCGCCGCCTGACGGAGTTGCTCCAGCGGAAGCGCCCGTTTCCCTTCAAACAGGGTCAGAATAAACGGCTTGGCATGCGGGGCGAGCACCTCGATCATTCCTTTGACGTCTTTGTCGGAGGCCACGGCAAGAATCACGATGCACTCTCCCACGCTTTCTGACAGGCGCTGAGCCCCCGCCACATTGTGGGCCACGTCCATGATCACGGGGGGGTGTTCCATAACCCGCTCCAGGCGGCAGGGCCAGCGCGCCTCCGACAGTCCCTGAAGGATGGCGGCGGTATCCAAGGAAGGAAAATGGGGCTGCACGGATTGCGCCGCCGCCACGGCCAGGGCGGCGTTTTCGCCCTGATACCGTCCCGGCAAAGCCAAGGCGGCATCCTCAATATGCAGGGATTCGCTGGAATACGAGAACCGCTGGTTCCAGAGGTCCCCTCGCACGGAATGATGAAAATCATGGCCCGCCACCCGCGCCGTGCAGTCTAATTCCGCGGCACGATCTTGTATCACGCGCAATGGTCCCGGCGGCATTGCACCCAGGATGGCGGGAACCTTTTCCTTCAGGATGCCGGCTTTCTCAAAAGCAATCTTCTCCAGGGTGTCACCGAGATACTGGGTATGTTCAAGGTCAATGTTCGTGATCACCGAAACCAGGGGTGTGATTACGTTGGTGGAGTCCAGGCGTCCGCCCATCCCCACTTCTATCACCGCCACATCCACCTGCTCCTCGGCGAACCATCGAAACGCGATGGCGGTGTTGAGTTCAAAAAAGGTTGGCGGGGCATCGAGGGATTCGGCGGCGCGTTGGAAGAAGGCCGTGTGCCGGGCCAGCGCCTCTTCCGAAATGCATTCGCCGTTAATCTGAAACCGCTCCGGAAGATCGATGATGTGGGGGCTGGTGAAGCGGCCCACCCGCAACCCGGCGGCGCGCAGCATGGCCCCCGCCAGGGCCGTGACACTGCCTTTGCCGTTGGTGCCGGCCACATGAATCGCGGGATAGGCGTGTTCCGGATGATCCGCGGCATCGAGCAGGGTTTGGATGTTATGGAGGCCCAGTTTGATCCCGTGCAGCGAGAGTCCGAAGAGATACTCGCGCAAGCCGGAATAGGCGTGCCGTGGGCAGGATTCGTTCATGGCGGTTCCGCAATAGTGATTATTCTGTGTCCGGCAGGGGGTGTTTCGCGCTGTCCGGCGCAAGCATCCGCAATAGCCGTCCGAGAAATTCAGGAAGTTCGGTGCGCTTGACGATTTTGTCTATGAAGCCATTTTCAAATTGGAACTCGGCCCGCTGAAATCCCTCGGGGAGTTTGATTTTCAGAGCGCCTTCAATGAGCCGTGCGCCGGCGAAACCGATATAGGCGCCGGGTTCCGCAAGAACGATATCGCCAAGGCTTGCGAAACTGGCCAGCACGCCCCCGGAGGTGGGGTCGGTGAGAATGGTAATGTACGGGAGCCCGGTTTCATGGATTTGCCGGACGGCATCGGCGGTTTTTGCCATTTGCATCAAAGCGAGAATGCCTTCATGCATGCGCGCGCCCCCGGAGGCGGCGAACACCACCACCGGCGTCCGCTCCTGGATGGCCGTGCGGACCAGGCGGCAGAATTTTTCCCCCACCACGGAGCCCATGCTGGCCATGATAAACGACCCGTCCATCACGCCAAGGGCCGTGCGCACCCCTTGGATGCGCGCAAATCCCGTGATGAGGGCTTCATTCAGCCCGGATTGCTCCTTGGCGCGTGCAATGCGGACGCCATAGGGTTCCCCGGCCGCGGTGAACCCCAACGGGTCCACGGTTTCCATCATCGCGTTGATTTCCTGAAAGGAATCCGGGTCGGCGGTAAGTTCGATGCGCCGCCGCGCGCCGATCCGGTGATGACAGCCGCAGGCCGGGCACACCTGGGCGTTGTCTTCCAATTCGCTTCGGAATATGGTTTCCTGACAGCCCGTGCATTTCACCCACAGCCCGTCCGGAATACCGGTCTTCCGGGGCTCGTTGTCATCCACCTTTTTGCGTTTGAGAAAACCCATAAATTTCTATTCGTTGCCTCTTAAAGAAGAGGGGCATCCTCAAAATTGTCCGCATGATAGAGCAGCCGCCCGCAATGATGGCAGGCATGGAGTTTGTTTCCGGCCATGATTTCATTGATGATTTGGGCGGTGACCCGCATATGGCATCCCGAGCACGACTCGCCGCGCAGCGGCACCACCGCCGCGCCCGTCTTTTTGGATGCGCGGATGCGGGTGTAGCGGGACAGCATTTCCGCCTCAATGTCTTTCAGCAGCGGCTGGCGCTCATTCTCCAGTCCCTTGCGCTCCGCCACCGTGGCGGCCAGCTCTTCGTCGACTTTCGCGATTTGGGAGTCCAGCTCCTTCATCCCGCCGGCAATGCGTTTCTTGTCTTCCTCCAAATGCGCCTTGGCCTCATCAATCTCGAGCATCAAAGCGATGACCCGTTCTTCCTTCAGGGAAATTTGCTTTTTAAGCGCGTCCATTTCGTGCAGAAGCGCCTGGTACTCTTCGTTTTTCTTGACCCCCAGGAGTTGCACGTCGTATTTTTTGATTTGCGCCTCCTTTTGCTGGATATCCACTTCGCATTCGCGTTGTTCCACCATCAGCGCCTTGCAGCGCTGCTCGCTTTGGTTGAGCTCCTCCACGAGCCGTTTTTTTCGTATTTCAAATTTTTCCTTTTGCTTTGGAATTTCGCTTTCCCGCGCTTTCAAGGCCTCAATTTTCAAATCGAGGGACTGTAACTGCAGCAACGTTTTCACAACTCTATACCTTTCCGCCGTGTTTCCACAGACCGTTCATTGTACTCATCAGGCCGCATAAAATAAAAAGGCCGCAGCATGGATGCTGCGGCGGGGTAGTTTCCGCGTAACGCCGGGCACGCGGACCGTCGTTCGAGCACACCGGCGCGTCCGCTTCCTTTTCCCAGCCGTTGATTGCCCTGCATGGCCGTTGCCTCAGTTTCCGCACCGGGAAATGGCGATTTCGCCGGTGCGCACCAGTTCTTCAATCCCAAAGGCGCTCATCATGTTCACGAACGCGGTAATCTTGCCTTCCGCGCCGGTAATTTCCATAATCATCGAGGCGGCCCCGATATCCACCACCTTGGCCCGGAAAATATTCGCAATTTCCACCACTTCCGCCCGCTGCTTGCTCCCGGCCTTGACCTTCACCATCACCAGTTCCCGCTCCACAAAATCACCCTGCGTCAGGTCCTGGACTTCAATCACGTCCACCAGCTTGTTTAATTGCTGGATAATCTGGGCCAGCACCTTGTCGTCGCCCCGGACCACCACGGTCATGCGCGAGATCGCGGGGTCGTTGGTCTCCCCGACGCACAGGCTGTCGATATTATACCCCCGTGTGCTGAACATGGCGGAAACCCGCGCCAGCACCCCGAAATGGTTTTCCACCAGCACGCTCATCGTGTGTTTCTTGACATCTTGCATCGCGTTTCCTCAATTATACCGCGTCATGGCCGGTTCAATGCCTTCGCGCAGCCAACACAATGCGGCGGCCGCGGCCTGATCCAGCATTGCATCCACGGCGGGCAGTTCGTCCGGGCGGAAGGTGGACAGCACATGGTCCGCCAAATCCCGGCCTTGGCGGTCATCGCCCACGCCCAACCGCAACCGCGGAAAGCCCTGGCCGCCGATTCGTTCAACTATTGATTTCAAGCCGTTGTGCCCGCCGGCGCTGCCTTCCGGGCGAAACCGGAGCTTGCCCAAGGGCAGGTTCACATCGTCCACTACAACCAGTATATCACTCAAGGCGGAGATTTTATTGCGGGCCACCGGGGCGACGCAATCGCCGCTGCGATTCATAAACGTCATCGGTTTCAGCAACAGGACCTTTTCACCTTGGTCCCGCGCTTCCGCGAGCAGACCGTCATGCTTCTGCCGGTCAAAGGCCGCGCCCAACTCCTCCGCGATCCGGTCCAGTGCGCGAAAACCCAAATTGTGCCGGGTATGGCGGTAGCGGGCGCCGGGATTGCCCAAACCCACGATAATTTTCACGCGGCCAACCTTTCCACCGGGCGGGGCGCAGGCTCCCGCGCCGTGCGCCCGAAAACAACCGCAGAAAACAAGCGGCGATTATTTCTTCTTTTCGGACTTGTCGTCCTTTTTCTTGTCGGCTTCGCCTTCCTTTTTCTTGTCGGCTTCGCCTTCCTTCTTCTCTTCGCCTTCGGCGGCGCCTTCCGCACCCTCGGCCGCGGCTTCGGACGGAGCCGCTTCCACGATCGCGCGCGGAATGGTAATCAAGGCCACCGGACGTTCCGGATCGGTCAGGACGGTTATGCCTTCGGGCACAATCAAGTCGGAAACATGCACGCTGTCGCCGATATTGAGATGGCTGACGTCCACCAGAATGTGTTCCGGCACTTCGAGCGCCAGGCACTCCACTTCGAGTTCGCGCAACTGATGTTCCAGCACGCCGCCTTCCACCACGCCGGCGGGTTGCCCGGTCAGTTCAATCGGCACCACCGTTTCAATGCGTTCATCGAGCCGGATGCGCAGGAAATCCGCATGAAGCACGTACTCCTTCAACGGGTGGCGTTGGACTTGTTTGAGCAGCGCGGGGCTGTTCAGGTCCGGGGCGCCGTCCACTTCCAATTGCACCACGGCGTGTTCGCCAAAGCGCCCTTGCAGGAGCTTGTCGAACACTTTGGTGTTCACCGTGATAGGAAGCGGGTCCTGGCCGCCGCCATACACTACCGCCGGGATCAGGCCTTTCACGCGCGTCTGATGCGCCGGTCCTTTTCCCTTGCCTTCACGCTTGCTTACCGATAGATTCTGCAGTTCCATTGCTTTGTTCGCCTCCGGCCGGTCTTAGTGTGCGTCAAACAGGCTGCTGACCGACTCATCCTTGTGAATTCTGCGAATCGCTTCCCCAATCAACGGCGCCAGGGACAATACCTGGAACCGCGTATTGGACGCCACCTCGGGCGAAAGGGGAATCGAGTCGCTTACCAAAACTTCTTCCAACACTGAATTATTGATATTGTCCAAGGCCGGGCCGCTCAGCACGGGGTGCGTCGCGCACGCGCGGACGCTTAATGCGCCGAATTCCTTCAGCGCCCGCGCCGCTTTCACCAGCGTGCCCGCCGTGTCAATCATATCATCCAGGATCAGCGTGTTCTTGCCTTCCACATCGCCAATCACGTTCATCACTTCCGATACATTTTCTTTCGGGCGCCGTTTTTCCACGATGGCCAGCGGAACGCCCAGGCGGCTCGCAAATTCCCGCGCCCGGCCCACGCTGCCCACGTCCGGGGCGATGACCGCCAGGTTTTCCTGCAATCCCCGCGAAATCAGCTTGTTCGCGAACACCACGTCCGCCGCCAGATGGTCCAGGGGAATGTCGAAAAAGCCCTGGATTTGGCCGCAATGCAAATCCACCGTCAGCACGCGGTCCGCGCCCGCCGCCGTAATCAGATTCGCCACCAGCTTCGCCGTTATCGGCACCCGGCCCTTGTGCTTGCGGTCCTGCCGCGCATACCCGAAATAGGGCAACACCGCCGTCACCCGCTCCGCGGAGGCCCGCTTCGCCGCATCCACCAGAATCAGCAGTTCCATCAGATGATGGTTCACGGGCGGGGAGGTGCTGTTAATCAGAAACACGTCCCGTCCGCGGATATGTTCATCCACCTGAACCCGAATCTCGCCGTCGCTGAACTGGCTGACGATCACCTTGCCGGGATCCGTGCCAATATACGCACAAATCGACTGCGTCAGGGCTTTTGAACCGTTTCCGCTGAATATTTTCAAATCATTCATGTGTGTCACCGTCCGCTGCACTCCCGGAACCCCGTGGAAACACGGCGTTCCTTCTTTCTCTTGCGTCGTTCACACCGAATCAAAACATGGCTGGGGCGGATGGACTCGAACCACCGAAATGCCGGTACCAAAAACCGGTGCCTTACCGACTTGGCGACGCCCCAACAGCCCGATGTTCCATTCCTTGCGCTTCATTTCCCGCCGCTTGCACGGAATCACGGAAAGAGTGCCTGGAACCGATACACAGGGATAGCCGGATAAGTATAGCAATCTCCCGATTTCCAAGTCAATTAACCGGCCAATAATTCACCGGGTGCATTTTCCGGGCGGGTTGTTTTTTGCTATAGTGGCGGTTCTTGCACGCCGGAGGAGATTGAAATGCAGGCTGAAATCATTATGATTGGCACGGAATTGCTGTTGGGACAAGTCCAGGACACCAACGCCACGTTCATGGCCCAAGTCCTGGCGGAAAACGGCATCAATCTGTATTGGAAGACCACGGTGGGAGACAACCGGGCCCGCATCCTCGAAGCGCTTGACCGCGCCCTTGGCCGCGCGGAGGTGGTCCTGTGCAGCGGCGGCCTCGGCCCCACCGAAGATGACATCACCCGGGAATGTGTGGCCGAGTTGTTGAACCGGCCCCTCGAGTATCACGAGGAATTATTCCAGGCCATCTTACAGCGTTTTGCCCATACCCGGGCCAAAATCACGGACAACAACAAGAAACAGGCCCAGTTGCCCCAGGGCGCGTCCGCGATTCCCAATCCCCATGGAACGGCCCCTGGAATTTGTGTGGAGGACGCCCGGGGGATTCTCCTCTGCATGCCCGGGGTTCCGTCCGAACTCAAACCCATGATGACCGATGAAATCATCCCCTATCTGCGCCGCCGATTCGGCATCGCCGGGGTGCTGCACTATCGGGTTCTCAAAGTCTGCGGCATGGGGGAGTCCCGGGTGGACAGTCTCATTGGGGATCTCATTAATGCCCACAGCAACCCCACCATCGGGCTGTTGGCTTCTCTCGATGCGGTCCGCATCCGGATTGCCGCCCGCGCGGAAACCATCGAAGCCGCCAATGCCCTTATTGATCCGGTCGAGGCGGCCATTACAGAACGATTGGGCGGTCTCATCATGGGGAAAGATGATGATACCCTTGAAGAAGTGGTAGACCGGCTTTTATGTGCAAGGGGATGGACCCTGGCCGTGCTTGAAACCGGGACGGGCGGGGCGCTTAGTCAACGGCTCACCGCGAGTCACGCGTCCTCGTTTGCCGGAGGGAAAGTGGTCCCCCGGCCTAATCTGGGAGGGGCTTCTCCCGGGGATTTTGGACTTGACTTCGCCCAGCGTCTTTTGGTAGAGTGCAAGACTACTTGTGTTCTGGCCCTCATTGCCGATAGTGAGGCGCACCGCACTGCGGCGGTGTTTGTCTCCCCGGAAGGAACCAAACGCTGGGATATCGGATATTATGGGGATGCTGAACGCAATCAATTGAGGACAAGCGTCGTTGCGCTGGAAGGCGTGCGGCGTTGGTTAAACGGACTGGAGCCCGTTCAGTAATGCTTTTGCAAGGTATTGTCTTGCAATAAGTTAGCCCAGTCCTGAATTTCAGTTGCATCGTTGGTTGGGTGGTTTGTGCATGGGGCTGTTATGCATGGCCAGCCATGGGTACGCTTGGGGCAAAGCTGCATCTCCAAAGTGAACCCTATTGGCTTTTGCGCGAACCATTATTTAGCATAAATCATATTTCTGGAGAAGCGTCGCAGCTTATTTATCATCGCCGTGAGGCCCAATATGTTGCCCCATCCAGGGCGGATGGCAGCGGGTCTGCGGTCACAGTTGAGGACACCATCCAAACGTCCGAAGGGATGGACCAAGCGCTCCCGCGCCCTCGGGAAGCGAAGGAGGACATAGTATATGTTCGAACTAATTGCATTGATGCTGTTGTCACAACAGCCGCTGCAACCGGTTGCCGACGGGTATGCTTCCTACTATACCGTCAAAAGCAACAAGGGTTACATTACCGCCTCCGGCGAACGGTTTCATGACACCCACAAGACCTGCGCCATGCGCGGCGGTGTCTTCGGCGACTACTACCTGGTGGTCGCGGACAATGGGAAATCCGTAGTATGCAAATTAAATGATCGCGGCCCCTTCGTTAAGAACCGGGTCATTGACCTCTCCAAGGCCGCCATGCGTGAATTGGACGGCAAGGCGGGACTGATTAAGGTCCGCGTGTATCATCTGGGAAGCCGGCCCCCGCGCGCCCCTTCCGGCCTATCGTAAACTACGTCTTCCTACACCTGACCCATTTCAAAATTGCGCTGGGACGGCCTCCCGTTCCAGCGCCCCTTTATCTGTTATGAAATACGCCGCAAGTTGACTCTGAATCCGGCGCGGCGTATGCTGATGCCCGTCGTATATTGGGCCTTTACCATAAAGGAGAAAAACGGGTGGGGAGAGGACTGCTGCTAGTGTCAACAGCCCTGATGCTTGGGATGGGCTTCTCATGGGCGGATACCATCATCATCGAGGGACAAACCTATTCGGGTGTCAAAATTCATCAATCGGACACCCGCTATTATGTCCGATTGCCGGACGGAACCTCCAAGAGTGTTGCCAAAAGCAATATCAAACCCAACGAGATCGTTTTTGGAAATGGGCCGTTGCCAAAACCGCCGGAAGCAAAAACCGAAGCGCCTAAGACAGCGGAAACCCCCAAAATAGAAGAAAAGCCAAAACCGGCTGAAACGCCTAAGACAGAAGAACCACCCCAGGGAAAGAAAAAAACCAAACCGGTCGAGACGCCTAAACCGGAAGAAAAGAAGGTGGAAGAACCGCCCAAGCCGGTCGAACCCCCGAAACCGGTGGAGCAACCCAAGCCGGAAGAGAAGAAGGTCGAGGAACCGCCCAAGCCTGTTGAACCCCCGAAACCGGTGGAGCAACCCAAGCCGGAAGAGAAGAAGGTCGAGGAACCGCCCAAGCCTGTTGAACCCCCGAAACCGGTGGAGCAACCCAAGCCGGAAGAGAAGAAGGTCGAGGAACCGCCCAAGCCTGTTGAACCCCCGAAACCGGTGGAGCAACCCAAGCCGGAAGAGAAGAAGGTCGAGGAACCGCCCAAGCCTGTTGAACCCCCAAAACCGGTGGAGCAACCCAAGCCGGAAGAGAAGAAGGTCGAGGAACC
>CAYYRW010000007.1:174217-212669 GCA_964474205.1 uncultured Nitrospirales bacterium
AAACCGGTGGAGCAACCCAAGCCGGAAGAGAAGAAGGTCGAGGAACCTCCCAAGCCGGTTGAACCCCCCAAACCTGTGGAGCAACCTAAACCAGAAGAAAAGAAGGTCGAGGAACCTCCCAAGCCGGTTGAACCTTCAAAACAGGTGGAGCCCCCAAAGCAGGAAGAGAAGAAGGTGGAGGAACCTCCCAAGCCGGTTGAACCCCAAAAACCGGTGGAAGCGCCCAAGCCGGAAGAGAAGAAGGTCGAGGAACCTCCCAAGCCGGTTGAACCCCCCAAACCTGTGGAGCAACCTAAACCAGAAGAAAAGAAGGTCGAGGAACCTCCCAAGCCGGTTGAACCTTCAAAACAGGTGGAGCCCCCAAAGCAGGAAGAGAAGAAGGTGGAGGAACCTCCCAAGCCGGTTGAACCCCAAAAACCGGTGGAAGCGCCCAAGCCAGCAGAATCGCCTAAACCCGAAGTGAAAAAAGTAGTAGAGCCGCCGAAAGCTGTTGAGGCACCCAAACCCATGGAACCCGTACAACCAGCCGAGGTGGAATTTAAGGAAGAGCCGCCCCCATTGCCAAAACCCGCGCCGTTATATGCGGGTGCCAGCACAGTGGTGGTTGAGAACAGTCCAGGACTGGAAGTGAACACCCTTGTGTTGAGAAGCGCTGCCACCACGGTGGCTTTTTGCGCGGTGGATACTGCGGCGGTGGATCAAAACCTTTTCGAAGCCGTGGCGGCGCGGCTGGCGAATAAAGGCGTAAAAATCCATCCCAGGAACCTGTTGCTGACGGCCACGGGTGTGCCTACGGGATTATTCTCGGGGAGCATGCAGTCCGGGCTCTATGAAACGATGTTTGGCGCGTACCGTAAGGAGGCGGCGGAGAATGCCGCGGAACATATCGCCACGGCGATTGCAGACACCCAGGCCAAACTTGTGCCCGCACGGATTCGGGTGAGCGAGGCCGAGGCGCCTGGCTTCCAGGTGCTTCGTTCCGGAGGAAGCGTCACCGCCGACTCCACAGTCTCCATCCTGTATGTGGAATCGCAGAATGCGAAAGCAATGGCCTGCATGGTGAATTATGCGATTGTCCCCGCGATCATGCCCGGCACGGGCGAGGTGAAGGATCGGGGCCTTCCGGGAATTATTGCCCGGGCAATAGACATGGCCGCAGGCGAAGAAATCCCGGTGCTCGTGCTCAATGGCGCGGCCGGCGATATCGAACCCAAACGGGATATTCCTGGAGGCCCGGAGGCGATGGGCGCCGCGCTTGCCGAGTTGATCCAGTCGGCGTGGAAAGACCTGGAGGGCAAGGCCACCGCCGCCTTGAACTGCTGGTCGCAAGCCGTGAATCTGCCGGCAACCCTCGCGCCGGGGCTGTTGCCGGGCCGGGCCGTGTTGAATGAAGTGCGCCTTGACGATACGGTGTTTGTGGGGATACCCGGATTGCCCTCCGCGCAGATTGGGCTATTGCTCCGGGCCAAAGCCATGAGCGCGGGCGCGGAACACGTTTTTTTGTTGGCGCTTACCAATGGATACACGGGATTTCATCCGAATATCGAGGAGTATTTTTCCGCCACACCGCCCACGTATTTCTCGTTGTATGGCCCGGCGATGATTGTCTGGTACGGCGACCGCTGTTTGCGCTGGGCGAATGCCGAACCCATCTGGAACGATGTGCCTCTGTTGTCGCGATACGCCTCCGCCTACAAAAACGCCCTTGAGCGCGGCCAGCGGGAGAAGGTGGAACTAATGGAGCAATGGGAGAAAACCCGGGCCGCGGTGGCGGAGCGTATCAAGGCCATGGATTCGGCCACGCTGCTTCCGAAGGAAACGCAGCCGGTGGTCAAGGCCATACGCGCGGAAGAACGTCAACATGCCGTTCAGTGTTTATGGCCGGCGTCTTTGCGGCGCGACGCGGCCGACTTCACCGAGGAACAACGCGTGATTCTGATGGGGATCGCGGAAGGCTCCAAACTGCCGTTTGACGCCGTGCTGCTCATGCAGGTGTTGTCCAAGCCCGAATCCCTGCCGCAGGAATTCCGCGCTATTGTAAAAGAGAACGCAGGCGCGGGATTCAATCTGCTCTAACGGCGGCGAAAAACATCCATAGCCTATTTTTGCAGCACTCCAACCGGAGTATTCTGAAGATCGGTGATGCGGACGCTGAAGGCCCAGTCGCCGCCCATCTGGGTTATTTTCAATACAATCCGGTTCGTGCCTTTGTTGCCGGTCACGCGTAATGTATCCTGGTCGGCCACATAACGGCGTCCGCCATCAAATCCGCCAATCTTTTGCCCATTAAACCAGCAAACAAAGCCGTCGTTGGACCCCACTTTCAACAGGACTTCTCCTGCCTGCGGGAGTTCCACATCCGCACAAGCGTATACTGCCGCGTTCTCCAGCGCGCCGAAACTCCCGTCCAAATCCACCATGCCATGAGGATCGGTGACCGTACAGGGTTCCCAGGAAAGCTCTTTGCCGTTAATCTTAACGGGCCGGTCCAGTTTTACATTGGGTTCGCCCACCCATGGTTTATTGGCGGGATTGGCATCGTCATCCCACGGCACAGGCCCCAGTAATTTCCATTTGGCCACACAGCCTGAGGCGAGAATCCCCTGCACAATATCCAGACCTTGTTCTTTCAGCCCCGTTAGGAGATATTTCCGGTCTTCTTCGCCTTTGACGGTGCTCAACGCCGCCTGAAACCGGGAGGTCATTTCCGTCTTGTCCAGTTTGCCCTCCTTAGACATCGCCCCCAGGCCGGCCAGGGTTTTTTGAAGCGCCGCATGCCCGCCGAAAGAGGCCATGCTTCCATCATTCAACACGGCCACCACCCGGCCATCACGGTCTATGGCCAACCCGTTCATGCGCGCCGCGCCGGGTAAATCATACTCGGCAATCAGATTTCCCGTGTCGCGGTCCAGCACGCACAGTACGTAGCGTGAAAACAGGCTGCGCGCCACGGGTTTTTCACACACCGCGATCACACTGTCCGCCGAAAGCGCCAGTGCATGCGTGGTTGTACCCGCAAGCGATTCCGCCTTCCATGCTTTTTCCGGCAATGTGTGCCGCCCTTTTTCCAAATGTTCAAGGATTTCCGCGCTGCGATACGCCTGCGGTGGTTCTTCCCGCGCGGGCACACACACAAACCATTCATCGTCCCATACGGGAACCACGGATCCTTTGGCGGTCTGCATGGTGTCCAAACCGCCCCTCGAGAGGGTAAAGACACCCGGATTCACCACATTGTCTTCCGCCGAGTAGCGCAACCGTCCTCCGGCAAGCAGATAGTTTCCGCCGAACACGCACAATTCCTCGCCCCGGTTACACCGCGGTGTGCCATCGTTCACGGGAATCCCGCCCAGATAGGCGCCGGTATCCAATTTGTAAGGGGCGGGCGGCATGACATTTCCCGCGCCCAGCCATACGGCATTATCCGCCACGGTCAGGTTGCCCTGTGCCGACACCCCTTTTCGCAAGGCCTTATCCAAATGGCCGGTCGAGTTGTTTACCCATTTCAGTTCGCCGGTTTCCGCATCCACGCCATAGACATACGTGCCGTTGTAATCAATAATGCCCGCCGCGAAATACGCCATGCCGTTGTGAATCACAATGCCGCTGTTCACGGGCCATACCGAGCAGAGATGACCGTAAATCATGGTGCGCCGTTCCACGGGTGCGGCGCGAAAACGCCACACCAACGTGCCGTTTGCGGCGTCCAGCGCATACACACAACCGTCGCCGGACCCCACAAACACGCGCCCGCGCCACAGGGTGGGCGGTTGCTCGATGGGGCCCGCCGTGGCAAAGGTCCACTGCAATTGGCCGGTGGCCGCATCAAAGGCCCGCACCCGGCCATTGTCGTCCGCAACGAAAAGTTGTCCCCACGCCGCCGTAGGCGTGGTGGCATGGACTTTTTCAGGAGCGGGAGCAGGGTTGTTCCATAAGAAAAACAAGGGACGGCCTGCTTTCATCTTAGAAGCGCCGGAATGCTCATTGCCGCCGCGGCAGGCGTACCAATCATGGCCGGAAATCCACGGCCCCGCCTGGAGACGCGCGCCCGAATATTCCAAAAGTTCCCCCTGTACGGTTTCCGGTTCAAAGCCATTGGCCGGACACTGCGCCACCGCGCCGATGATGGAGAGGTTGCAGTCACACAGCCACGGGCCGGAATAGAGCAGGCCGTTCGCGGCCAGCATCCCGTCATTGCACGCCGGCCGCATCGAACCGTCAAACGTGATGGTCCCCGTTGCGCGATCATAGCGGGTCACGCCCTCATCGAATCCCCGGCAGAACAACGAGTCCGGGGTGGCGGTCAATCGGGCGCAAGACCGTTTGCGGAATCCGAGGTCCTGAAGAATGTTGCCCGTGAGCGGGTCCAGCTTGAGGGTGTTTCCATCTTTTCCGATGCCGGCGAAAATAACCTCATCCAGATAGATGACATTGGGGTTGCTGGTGGTTTTCCGGTGATGCCAGAGGTATTGACCGGTGTCTTTGTTCACCGCGACCAGGTTCATCTTTGTCTGGCCCTCGTAAAACAACCCTTTCGGCGTGTATACGCAGAAACAGGAGGTTTTGAAACCCGGCGTGGACGTCAGCCCCGCACCCGGTTCTTCAATGCGCTGCCGCAATACGGGGTCCGTGTTCGACCAGCATTCAGAGCCGGTCCTGGCGTCCAGGCAGGCCAGACGCGATTCCGGGGCATACAGGAACACTTTGCCCTCGCCCAGCGCCATCGCGCGGGAATCCATCCGTGTATTTTCATGATGCACCCAACGGGTTTGCTTGGCGGACAGATCGTAGGCCGTCAATGTTTCGCCGAAGCCCCATGGAATTGTCTCCTGATAATACCCGGTGCTGAGTTCCTGCCAGCTCCATGCGGGCATTTTGCTTCGGACCACCGTGGTTTGCGCGGGATCGCTCTCCTGACCGGACATCACATACAACACGTTATCCGCGAGCGCCATCCACTTCCATTCCCCCGGCGCCTCGGGGATTTTTATCCGGTCCTTTTCCGCGCCGGTTTCGGGGTCCAGCAACAGACAGCTCCGTCCATCGGGATCAATCATGTAAAAAGTGTCATCCGTGGCGATGAAGGCGGACCGGTGTACAAGATAGCCGTCCGGCAAACGCCGCCGCCAAAGTTCCATGCCGTTGTAACCGTTGCGCGCCATCACCGTGTTCAGCCACATTTCCTCGCGTTCGTGATGCGCGATATGCCCCATTGCGATAAAAGTCCGCCCGCCCGCCGCCACGGTAATGGCGGGCATCGCGATATAAAACGGCTCCGCCAGCCATTGGGTCATGTAGGGCGCCTTGATAATCTGATCCTGTGAAACCGGATTGTTGTCCGGGCCATGTTCCCAATGCGTCCAATTATCCATGCCTGTTGGGCTGAACTTGGTCAGCACCGCCCACGCGCCGGGAACATCCCCTGGCTTTTGCAGCTTGGCGCCGGCCGCCTTGGCCCATGCCTCGACGGCACCGGAATAGTTCATGTCATCCGCGCCCACGATAATCTTGCCGCCCGGACGCAACACCCGCAGAAGTTCCTTCACGGGAAGGTCTTTTTCCGTGCCATTAATTGCAAGAATAAAATCCACCACGTTGTCCGCATGAGGCAAAAAAGCGGGATTCCAGCGTTCCACGAGCAGCCGCTGCAGCGTATATCCTTTTGATTGTGCCGCCGTCCGCAATGCGGTGCATGGCTCCGCATTGGATTCCAGCACATGCACGAACAATCCCTCGTGCGCCGCCAAACACAAAATAAGTTCCTGAGATGCACCACCCAAGACCACCCCGATGCCATGCGTGCATCCCGCCATGCCAAGCACGGCCTTTGCTGTTTTTGCGGCATCCCCTTCAGCCCCTGCCATCCCGCATGCCACGATCAACCAGCCCGTCAACAGTGCCTTGCACTTCATGACCGTTTCTCCCATGGTTCTACTGCGCCTATGCGATTATACATCCTGACCCCATAGTGTGGAAATTGTGTTGAAAACATGTACAATGAACCAAGAGGAGGAACGTACCATGCAAAAAAAGCAAGACATTCCACGGCGCAGTTTTTTCACCCGGATGGCGGCGGGCGGTATGACCCTGGCGGCGGCGGGAAGCGTATCCAAGGCTGAAGCACAGAAGGATGAGCCGGCGATGAAACGCGGTGCGCAACGATTGAGTCTTGAAAAACTTCAGGCCTGGGAATCCCTAGGCTATGGCATGTTCATCCATTTCGGCATGAGCACCTTCGTGCAAAACGAATTGCCCGACGGGAAAGCCCCGGCCTCCACCTATGCCCCCGACAAACTCGACGTGGACCAATGGGTCTCCGTGGCGCGTGACGCGGGCATGAAATATATCGTGCTAACCTCGAAGCATGTGGCGGGGCATTGCCTATGGCCCAGCGAATACACGGATTACACCGTGGCGAACAGCGGCGACAAAACGGACGTCATGGGCAAGTTTGTGGAATCCTGCCGGAAACACGGCATCCAGCCCGGCTTCTACTATTGCTCTTGGGACAACCACAACCGCTTTGGCAGCAAGACGCCCTCGGACAAAGACGATAGCGGGCTGCCCGCTTTCACCACCTCGGTATACCAAACATTCCAAACGAATCAGCTTACCGAACTCATCAAAAAGTATGGTCCCTGGGCTGAATTATGGATTGACATTCCCGGCGTGCTCGGGCGGGGTTACCGCACCTTCCTTTACAACCATCTCGCCTCGTTGAATCCCGATGCCATCATCATGATGAACAGCGGCATTTCCACCCAGGAGAAGTATGACGTGGAATACGCGTGGCCCTCCGACATCATCGCCATCGAACGCAGCCTGCCGCCCGGCGCCGGCCACCAGAAATGGCGCACCATCGAAGGCGCCGAATACTACATGCCCGGCGAAATCTGCAATCCCATCGGCAAGGAATGGTTCTGGGTCAAGGGCGACAAATTGCGCTCGGACGATGATCTCCTCGCCGAGTACAACGCCAGCCGCGAGCGGGGCGTCAACCTCCTGCTTGACGTACCCCCCGACACACGCGGCCTCATCCCCGAGGACACGGTTCAAGCCCTTATGCGCCTGCGCAAGAATGCGGGGATATAACGCTGCAAATTACAGTTTTAACCGGGCAGGGCGATACGCCAGGATAATTTCTTTTTTTGCTCTGAAACCTTCTTGCGTTTCTTCAATGAGTCCCATTTCAAGGAGCACGTTCAGGTCCCGGCGCAATGCTTTTTTGGATTTTGTAGCATAGGCTTTTGCAAGATTAGCGGACAACACCGTCACATCTTCCAAGAGCACGGGAATTTGCGCCCGTGAAAGATCCAACAACAGATCACGGCGGCGATGAGCGGTGGACTCCATGGATTGCCGGAACCGCTCATGCACATAATTCCGCCACGCCACATCCCACTGCTGATCATGCACCCAATTTAATTGTTCATGAAGACCGTCCAGAAATCCTTGCACTGCGTATACGATAAAGGGCAACACATCCCCGCCCGAGCCGCTGGCGCGTTCCAGTTCACGATAATATTGGGCGCGGGTTTGATTGTAGTGATTACTGAGCAAATGCACGGCGGGTGTGGGCACTCCTGCTGAGAGCAGGATCAACACTTCCAGCATTCGAGCGGTTCTTCCATTGCCGTCACCAAAGGGATGAATCCATGCGATGTACAAATGGGCCAGAATAGCCTTCAGCAGGGCAAACACAAAATCGTAAGAAGCGAGAGTCTCTGGAATCTCAAAATCCGGGCCAGCCAGCCATTCACATAAATGGGTGAGTAAAAACCCGCAATCCTCCGCAGGCGCACCCCGGTACCGGCCCACTCCCACAGAATACGTCCGGATCTCTCCCGCCTTAACCCCGTCGCTAAGGTCCAGACCCTTCAAAACGCCTCTATTGAAAGCACATAAAGTCTCCATGCTCAATGCAGGGGGATGATTTCTCTCAATTGCTTCCGTAAGTTCATGAAACAATCGCAGAATATTCTCGACTTCGGCCTGAAGGTATTTTTTGGACGGAGGCAGGGTAAGTTGACCTTCCAGATGCCGGAGCACCTCCTCTTCCGTCAAGGTATTTCCTTCAATAGCCGTGGTGGCTTGAATCCCTTTTGCCAGATAAACCTGATGCAACCGCTTGGCCGTTTCAGGACGCAATGGCACATTGGCCAAGTGATCACATTTCGACTTTGCTTCTCCCAACATCAACCATAGCTTGGTGGGCGCTTTGGTAAAGTCTACCTGGAAAGTTATCCATGGGTGTGTCCTTGAATATGTCCTCATCTTTGTCCTTTATAAATTACTTTATAGCAATAACTTATAGATATATTATCCACTATTTTGTCCCAAAAATCAAGGCATATTGTCATGTGTTTTGTCCAGTAAATTGTCCCATTTGTTCAGGCAAAGAGCAATGGTTGATTCTCGTGCAAATTCTTTCCTCCCCTGCAGACAGTTTGGATTTAGCTCACAATAAAGTATATTGTGGGGTTTCTTCGTTAAAAAAGCCATTTCCTACTGTATTGGCAGTGAATGTTGAAATTATCATGAATCGTCGTCTATTTGCTTATATCGCCTTATTCATCACCACCTTCGGGTGGTCGTTGTCGCCGGTGTTTATCCGCGGCCTGAGCGGGGCCTATGATCCCTATTCCCAGGCGTTTATCCGGTATTTCGGGGCCACGTCCGTATTGGTGTTGGTAAGTGTCCTTTGGTATCGTCCAGGACTGATCGAGGCGTTCCGGAATCCCTCGACGTTTGGCCTGGCGGTGGCCAACACCGTGATGCAGACGGCCTGGACGGTGGGTATCTACTCCACCACGGCCACGGTGGCGCAGTTTGTGGTGAAGCTCCAGGTGCCCCTGATTATTTTGTTCAGCTTTATCGTGTTTCGCGAAGAGCGCCGTGTGATCCGCAGCCCCTTCTTTCTCATTGGCACGTTATTGGGGTTGGCGGGAGTGGGGGGGATACTGGTCAAAGATCCCAGTACTTCCCTGCTGCCTAGTTTGAACACCGCCACGTTGCTTATTATGTTCACGGCCTTCGCATGGTCCATCTACGCCGTTTGGGGTAAGCACGCCGTCGCTTCTTTGCATCCCGTGCCCATGTTCACCCTCGTGGCAATATATACCACCCTCCTGTTCGGCATCCTGTCCTTCTGCTTCGGAAATCCCCGTTCGTTAATCACCGCCGGGACGCATACCACCCTGATCGCGCTGTTCTCCGGCACCCTCCCGATTGCCATCGCGCACTGCACCTTTTTCCACGCGCAAAAACATCTCGGTGCGGCGTTTTGCACCAGCATAACCATGCTCAATCCCCTGGTGACCCACTTCATCGCCTTGTTTCTCTGGCATGATGAATCCATGTACTGGGTGCAATGGGCGGGCGCCATTCTTCTGCTTACCGGAACTTTTCTCGTCATCCGCGCGGAACGCGCCCATGCCCCCGCATCCGTTGAGATCGCCGCGCCGCAATAAATACGTGCCGGCGCTTATTGATCCGGCCCCGGAGCCAGGCCGGCATACGGGCTGGCGGCATAGCTTAAAAGGTCGCGGAAGTTGGGCACGGCTGGATCGGTTTGCACAATGCGCCAGATGTTGTCCGGAGCAACAAACGTAATCCACACCTCGGAGAGATCCGTTCTCGGAATGTGCATCACCGGATCGGCGATTCGTCCCGAAGCATCGCTGACCGCATATCCGTTCAACACACAATACAGCAGCACTTTGACCTTCCCGGAGGCGGCATATTCACTAAAATCCCAGCGCCGGATTTGACGGGTCATGTGCACGGCCGCGCATCGCTCGAAAAACCATTGATAGGCGCACTTTACATAGTCCAGATGCCATTTCTGCGGGTCTTCATAGTCGTTGGCGTACACGCCCAGCACGCCGTTCAAATCTTTTGCGGAGAATGCCAGGTCCCACGCCTCAATCCGTTCCACAATCGCCTTGGCGATGACTTGCTGTGTTTCATCCAGCCCTTCCAGGTTCGGCCACCAGGGTGATACAGGCTCCGAGGCCGTGTTTTCCGCCCCCGCCACGGGCGTGCTTTCCGCGGTGCTCAACAGAGGATTCAGCAGCACTTCCTCCGCAATGCGGCTTTCCACCATGCTCAGGGCAAGATACTCCCCGTAATTCACCGTGCCCTCGAAGGGTTCCATGTCATTGGTGAGTGCGGTGACCGCGTAGGCCACGCTTTGATCCGTCCCGATGGCCGCATCCACATACCGGCATTCCAGGAGTCCTTCCGCGATGGGTGTGAACCGCGTTTCCGGAAGCACGCGTTTGTAAACGGAGTACGAAACGTTTCCTTCCCGGAAGGGCCAAGTCAGTTCGATGGAGTCCCCTTCGCGCCGCGCCAACACTTTGCGCACCGGCGCCGGCACGGCGGGCAACGCAAAACTTTGGGGTTCCCGGACATTCTCCCGCGTATTCATCACAAACGCGCCGCGGCCTATCACCGACATAAAAGCCGTGCCCGTCCCTTCCGCATGCCGGTATTGGTCCAGGAGCACGGTCCATTCCTGTGCGGATGTTTTCGAGCCTGCCGTCACCACCGTGGCAAAGGTATCAATGCATTGTGCCGGTGCTTGCGGCGAGATCAGCGGCACCCAGTAATGATCCCCCCGGTTCAATATCAATTCGGGGACCTGCCCCGGGCGCTCCATGCCATACGCGCCATGCATTAGCATCCCGCGGTCCAGCACGCCATCAATATCTTGCAAGTTTTTATGGAATTCCGCGGGATTGGACGCGGGAACCAACTGGCATGCCACCCGCGCCTTCTTTGTCACAAAATCCTTGCGCGCAATCAGGCCCTTTTTTGTGATTTCCAGCAACAGCGGACACAGCACCGTATCCCAGACCGTTTTGTTCGCGCCAAACCATAGCGTGCTTTCCGGCGCAAATGAATACGCCGCCGCGCCGGTCATCGCGCCATTCAACAGCATTGCACGGTATATTGAAAATGGAATCCGGCCGTCATCCGGCGCGCGGCCAAACATCCCCGGTTCCACAAAACCGGCATCCCTATACCACCGCGCATCCGCCGCCATGCCCCATTGCGCCACCGTTCCTTCCAGCCACATTCCCATCAACGCGGATTGATTCGCCACCGTATGTGCATCCCGTTGCAGGCAGGCCGGAATCACATAGTCTGGGCATTCGATCATTTTTCCGCGCAACGCCGCGCAGTCCGGGCGCGCCATCATGCGGGCCCACTGCACTTCGCCCAGCGGGATGTGTAGGAACCGGCCATAGCGCGCCGCCGCATCCAGCGTATCCATCAACCAGCGCACGGCATACGGCACGCCTTTTTCATCGGCATTCAGCGGATCATAAATGTTAAAGGGAATCCCGGCGGCCTCCACGCCCTTTATCACCGTGTACGCGCGCAACAGTGCTTCCGTCTCCGCCACGCCGCACCGTTTCACATAATCATCGGAAGAAATCCGCGCCACCAACGGCACGCCGGCCCCCTGCAACGCGCGGAACAGTACCGCGTAAAAGTCCATGTATGAGGCTTGGGCGGGCGCATCCACCTGTATGGCGGCGTACGTCTTTAAGGGATTGGGCAGTTGTCCCCAAATTTCGGCCACCTGTTGCGCGTAGAATTCCGGGGCGGCCCCGGGCGTACAGGGAATCGGAAAAATGAACAGGGGATGGTCCGCGCTGATTTCCACGCAAAGCGGCGGATACTCGGCGGTGGAAACAACAGGGACGGCAAGAATCAGCAGTATCGCCAAAAGAAGGAGCGGTCTGAAAACAACGCTATAATGGGGATTTCCAACCCGCAAATGCGCCAAGGTATGTTTCCGCGGATTAGGGCGTATCACCTTCCACGTCACCTTCCGTTTCGCCGTCGAAGAATGTGCGCGGATGTCCTTCCGCGTCCGCAAAGACCAGACAGGCATCCAAACTGCCCGCGCCCAGCGATTCCGTGGAACCGCAAACGGCCAGGCCGCCTTCCGCGATTTCCGTCATGCCATAGGCCGTATCGGATTTAGGCCCGCCCACCGTGCGCTCCCAAAGCACCTCGCCGGTGGAATCCACTTTCACCAGATAAATATCGTAAAGACCCGCGCCGGAGGAAGAGGTCTCGCCCGCCATGACAAATCCGCCGCCGGATGTCTCAATCACCGACCGGGCGCGGTCCTGTCCGGGGCCGCCCGCCATCACGCTCCACAGTTCATTTCCTTGGGCATCGGTGCGCACCGCGTACAGGTCCACCGAATTATTCGCCGGATTTGTCCGGCTGCCCGCAAGGATAAAACCGCCCTTCGATACCGCCGCCACCGACATCCCCGCCGCATCCTGGCCGCCGCCAAAGGCAGTGCTCCACAACGGCTCGCCGTTCACGGTGGTTTTGACCAGGTACATGGACCGCCGTTCATCCGCGGTTTGCATCGTGCCCGCCGCAATCACCGCCCCGCCGCCGGCGAGCGCCACGCCGTCTATCCGCGTGGAATACCCTTGGTCCTGCGGCGCATATTCGCGCAACGCGTTGCCCAGCGCGTCGGTGTGCAAGGCGTACATCACCGGCCAGGAAGCAAAAAATGCACTCCCCGCCGCGAAAAATGTTCCATCGTTCAACGCCGCCACCGCATGGGCGGTCTGCCGGAGCGAGTGCTCGAAATTCGCGCTCCAGACACGATTGCCCACGGTATCGGTTTTCACCAAATATACCGCCTGATACGTGGATTTGGCCTGCTCAATCGTTGTTCCCCCCGCCAAAATAAAGCCGCCGTCCGGGGTGCGCGCCAGAGCATTGGCAACATCATCCCCCAATCCGCCATACTGTTGGCTCCATTCTTCCTTCCCCTCGGCATCCACACGGAGCAGATATGCGTCCTGCCCCACCGCGCCAAAGGACTGGGTATCTCCCGCCAGCACCACGCCGCCATCGTCCAGCGCCACGATGGCCTTGGCCTGATCCGCCGCACTGCCGCCAAAGGTCAACATCTCCGTGGTCACGGTGATGAATCCGGTTTGGGTTTCCGTATTCGTCCCATCTTCCGTTGTGACCGTCAATGAAACTGTTTGTTTACCGGGCGTGGTGTACACATGGACGGGATTCTTTTCCGTGCTGGTTCCGCCATCGCCAAAGGTCCATTCCCGCTTTGTAATCGCCGCGCTTCCCGCCGTGGAAGCGTCCGTAAACGTCACGGTCAACGGGGCCAGCCCCTTCTTGGGTGTGGCGGTAAAGGCTGCGGTGGGCGCTTGGGTTACGTGGATGAAACCTTGCTTGATCTCTTCCCCCACGCCATGGTTGCTGAACACCCGCAACCGGACCGAATAGGCGCCGCGCGTTTCATACGTATGTTCCGGGTTCTGCTCCTGACTGGAGCCTCCATCGCCAAACTCCCAGCGCCATTGGGTTATCGCGGCGGTTCCCGGGCTGGACTCATCCATGAATTGCACTGTCAACGGCCCTTCCCCGCGCTCCACATCCGCGCTGAATTCCGCCGTGGGCGAAACCGGCTTAAGCACCTCGATCAAATTGGGCTTGCTTTCATCATCCGAACCATCCGCCGCCATCACCGTCAGGCGTACGCTATAAATTCCGGGCTTCGTATAGGTATAGAGCGGATTCTGGTCCATGGACTCCGCGCCGTCGCCAAAATTCCACAGCCAACTCGCTATGGGGTTCACCCCCGGCGTGGAGTGGTCCGTGAACGCCACTTCCAATGGCGCATACCCATACACCGTATACGCCTCGAACGCGGCATGAATTTGAGCGACAGGCAACCGTGGACATCCCATCAAACCGCCGGCAAGGCACACTGCCAGCATCAAGCCGCTGATCCGGGTATAAAACTTCATCCTTCGCGTCCTCCTGGCAGACCGATGGGCCTCAGTATAGACCAGCCTCCCGTGTCCATGCCAATGTTTAGACATACTCCATCACCTTTATATATCCCCCTGCGCCGCCGCAGGTTTCATCCTTTTGGCATTTTGGCCCATGAAGCCATGCCGTCTGTCCAGAACTCCAATTACGGGAACAGCTTACGGTATAATGTCTTTCAACGATAGGCAACAAAGGCTGATCCATGAAATATCCGATTACACGGCCGGTGGTCCAACTGTACCGGCCCGCCGCCTCCTTGAAGGTGCGCCCGAAGACCTCCGGCAACTATGTCCAACAATGCAATTATGTCTATGCCGAAGCGCATGGTCTTGGGCTTGTCATGGACATCTTTACGCCCGAACACAACATCAACGGACTCGGCATCATAGACGTTATCAGCGGCGGGTGGTTCGCGGACCGCGTCCAACTCAACGAACACATCGGCCTCGGCGTGTTTGACGCTCTCTGCGCCCATGGCTATACCGTTTTCGCCCTGTCCCCGGGGTCTGTCACCAAATTCACCGGATTGGACATGGTGCGCCATGTCCATGAAGGCATCCGCCACATCAAAGCACGCGCCGCCCATTTCAACATTGATCCTGAACGGCTTGGGCTCACCGGCGCGTCCGCAGGCGGCCATATTGCATCATTGGCGGCCCTGGAAGTGCGGCCCGCACGGCCCCAGAGCCGGGATCCGTTCCGCCATCACGATACCCGCGTGCAGGCCGTGGGGGTGTTTTTCCCCCCCACGGACCTGTTGGATTTCGGGGGCATTCCCTTCGATTTCATAGAACTCGAAGGGGCCTCACTCGGCCAACTGCTGTTCGAAAACGGCCTTCATGGGCGCACGCCCCGTGAAATCGAAGAGCGGATGGCCCAACTTTCTCCCCTGCGCAAGGTTGCCCCGAATCCTCCGCCCTTTCTCCTTATCCACGGCGATGCCGATCCCATCGTCCCCGTCAGTCAATCCGAAAAACTCGCTCATGCCCTTCGCGCCGCCCACGGAACCGCCGAACTCCTCATCAAACCCGGCGGCGGCCACCCCTGGCCTGATATCCGCACCGAGATCGAACACCTCGCCGATTGGTTTGACCGGCGCTTAAAGCCTTGAAACCACCGATGAACACCGATTTTGAATTGGACTCATACAGCAACGGGAATATCAATAAAAGCGGGTTCACTGGATGGTTCCGGAATGGGATCGCCAAATTCTCTCATCACTTCGAGATGACCTTCAATAGCTTCCCGGATTCCCAAAAGTGTTTCATCAAGTGAGACCCCAGCACTGGTACAGCCAGGCAAATCAGGCACATACGCCGAAAAATTGTTGGGGCCTTTTTCAATAATGACGAGATACCTCATGGGTTCTCCTTCTTACTGAGACCCGCCTGCTTGAGAATGCTGGCCAAGGTCTTCGGATGCAGATCAAAACTCATATTTCCAGGTACCGTTACAGTTCCCGGCTTGGCGGGATGGCGAAAATGATGATGGCTGCCGCGTGTGCGCGCCAAAATCCAACCATCCTCGTGTAACATACGAATCACATCTTTAACGTTCACAAAACAAGTATGTCTGAAGAATGCACAAATATGCAAGTAATTTGAGCCATCACTATAAGCCTCTGATGTTTTTCCATTCGTGTGGCAACTTGAGAATGGGCGTAAATCCCCGGTTTATCCCTCGTGTCAAACGAGGGGGAAGTGCTCTACGTAAATTTTCTCCGCGGTGCTATTCACATCGGAGTATGGACTTCTTTAGAAGGGTAGTGGCCGGCACGACGCTCCCTGAAGATTTGCGTGCCGGCCATCCGGTTAAGGAGTCACCCACCGCAGCCAAGCGCTCAAGACGCTGTAATCATGGGGAATTTCAACTTGAATCGCGTTCCTTGCCCGGGCAGATTTTCCACCTGGACATCCCCCCCGTGCCGGTGCATCACATATTTCACCACCGACAGGCCGAGGCCTGTTCCTTGTTTGCCCTTCGTGGTAAACAACGTGTTAAAAATGTGTTCCCGGATTTCCTCCGGAATCCCGGGGCCCGTGTCATCCACCGTAAGACACACAAACCCTTCTTCCGTCCACGTGCGCACGCGCACCATTCGGGCATCTTTCGAATGCTCCATGGCCTGCGCCGCGTTATACACCAGATTCAACACCGCCTGCCGCACCATCACAATATCGCCCATAATCGAGCCCAGCCCCGGGGTCAGGTCTGAAAAGGACACTACCTGATGGCTGATTAAAAACGGCCGCGCCACTTCCAGGCACTGCTCCACCACCTCATTCAAACTTATTTCTGTTTGCACTTCCGGTGAACGCCGCAGAAACCGCAGGGTCGTCTTCACCAAGTCCGTGCAATGCTTCACTTGGCTGCGCATGGTCTCAAGCCGCTTTTCAACATCCGGCTTGTTCGGCTGGCTCAACAGCAAATCCACATTCGTGCCGATCACCGAAAGCGGCGTGCCCAGATCATGGAGCGCCCCCGACACCATGTGCCCGAGCGTTTCGAAGCGATTCGCCTCCACCGCCAGATATTCCATCGCGCGCCGGCTTTGTTCCTCGCGCCGCCGCTCGACCGAGGCATGCACCTTCTCCATCATCACATTGCTGTCAAACGGCTTCTCCAGGTAGGCGAACGCCCCGCATTCGATGGCCTCCATCGCGCTTTCAAGCTGACCAAACCCCGTCAAAATGATCACCTGAATGTCCGGGTACCGTTTTTTCACCTCCCGCAACAAATCCAGCCCCGTTTTGTTCGGCATACGGATGTCCGTGATGATCACATCCACCGGTTCATGGTGCAGGATTTCCAGTGCCGCATCCACGCCATTCGCCAACTCCACATTAAACTCCTCCTTGAGCAACATGCGGAGCGCCTGACGAGGTCCATTCTCGTCATCCACCACCAACAGGCGGGCGGGATTGACCCCTTTCTGCGTGGTGTACATCCAAAGGGGCGTGGGGTTTTCTTTCACCGATTCCTGCGGGGGTAATTCCTGCGTCATCTTGATCATTCCTAGTGCCACGAGGCGTTCCTTCCATTGAAGTTTCCAAAACTGCGCTTCCAAATCACGCAGTCAACAATTAAGCAACCCCCGTGCCAACACCCGGAAATTTCGTAAATCATGCGATGACTATGACTTACATGGATTATGAAGATCGCTCCGTGACGTACAATTTTGTACACTCCCCCGGCACACCCTCAAGACTGTACAAACTTGTACACCCCGGCCGGCCTTTCCCTCACACAGCGTTGAACTGTATATCGTATAGATTTGCCACGAGGGCGGCGAGGACGGGATAGGCGTGAGCGGTTTCGTCGGTGTCTTGTTTCAGGAGGCGGAGCCCTTCGGGGATGTGTTTGCGGAAATAGAGCTTGCCGCGCACAACGGAGAGGAAGCCATAGGCGCCGAGGGCCTGCATGTGGCGCTGGAGCCGGCAAATCAATAGAGATTCGTGGAAGTCTTGTTCGGAGAAATTTCCGCCGGCGCGTTGTATTCTCAAGTCGATGTAATGTGCGAGAAGGCGTTCGCGCATGGCGTCATCGAGCCGGTAATAGGGGTCCCATAGGATGGAGGCGATGTCGTAGGCGGGGGGCGCCATGCGTGCGCCCTGGTAGTCAATGAAGCGGGGGGTGCCCCGTGTGATCATAATGTTTTGGGATTGGAAATCACGGTGGATGATGGCTTTGGGCAGGGCATCGGCCGTGCGCGCGAGACGGTCGAATTCGGCCTCGATGGCGTCGTGTGAATCCGGATGCACTCCGCATAACCCCTCGGCGAAGCGTTCGAGGAAGTAAGCCGTCTCCCATCGGAAGTACGCATAATCGAAGGGACGGGTTGCGAGCAGTTCACATTCATCAACATGATTTGAAGCATCAACATGGAGCGCAACGAGGCTGCTCAATACTTTCCGGTAGATGGCTTCTATGTCTTCCGCCGGGCGCGGGAACCGCAGGTAATTGTACAGCGAGAGATCTCCGAGGTCTTCAAACTCGGCGTGCTTGTTTTCGGGATCGGCATGAAGCAGTTTGGGCACGGGGACGCCGTGCCGGGCGAAAAAGCGTGAATACGCGATATGCCGTTCGTAATCGGCTTCGTCCGGCGGACACACCATGCGAACGACTGTCTTGTTTCCTTCTCGAAAACGGTAATAGCGCCGACCGGAGCCGCCAATCCCGATTTGCACGCCGTATTCGCCGAGGGGAACACCGAGGAATTCGGGTTCGGACAATTCCACGTGGAAGCCGTTGCCCACGATGCAGTTCTCGTACCGGGTCCCGCGCGCGATGTGCGCTCCCGGAAGGACGATGGCGTTGCGTAATGCCGCCCCTTCGCTGAGCCTGCATCCGTCTTCAATAATTACGTAGCCGTCAATATCGATATTCCGGCCCTGAACACCGGCGGCGGCGTAAATCGCCTCTCCATTACGGCGCAAGGCATCAACCACGGCGGCGGCATAGGAAGCGGGGGTGCCTATGTCATGCCAGAGGCATCCCGTGACGTCCACACTGCCTACGGTTCTCCCCGCCGCTATAGCGGCCAGCCAGGCATCCACCACATTGGATATGCCGTTGGGCAGGTATGCCAGAAACGCAGGGTCGTATACGGCGATGCCGGTATAGGCCAGCATGCGCACCGCGTCCGGACTTGGGCTTGCAGAATACCCATCCACACTCACCACTGCGCCGCCGGCGTTCACGCGAACCTTGTTGTGCGCGGGATAGTCGTGCAGGGCGAGTGTGGCGAGGTTGCCGGAGGCTTGATGGGCGTCAACGAGGGCATGAAGGTTTATATCGGTCAAAATGTCTGCATTGTGAACAAGAAAAGTGCCTTCGTTCAGGAGCGATTCAGCATTTTTGAGTGCACCGCCTGTCCCCAATAATGGATTCTCGTGGAAGAACGTGATTTGGTCCGTATAAGGAGAATTTTCGAGCCAGGATGCGATGAGGTCCGGTTTGTGATGCAGATTGACGCCGATGTGCCCGACATTTAGCTCCGAGACGCGTTCGAGGGTCCGCGACAGGAGTGAATGCCCCAAGACGGGCAATAAGGGCTTCGGGATATGGCCGGTGATGGGACGGAGCCGTTCGCCAATGCCTGCGGCGGGCACAAATGCATTCAACCTGATCGACACGAAAATGATATCTCCTCGAAACCAGTTTGAGATACGGGGTACACTAAGTGCTCTGCACCAGTTTCTGAAATGTCTCTAAAAGGTTTCGGGCGCGATTTAACGCCAAACGGGCCTGGTCTTCACCGACGTGAATGATTTCTCCATAATCACCTACGGAACGGAGTTCGAAAAGCCATGTTAGCCATTTGCCTGTTTCAACGGCAACCACACCCGTGTGAACGAATTGTTTGTGCACGGCGCCTATAATTGCGCCGTGTTTCTTGAAGGACAAACCGTGAGCCATAAGCGCCGCGGAAGCAGCATGGAATGCCGCATAATATGCTCTGGAGGCAGCATCATCAAAGAGTCCGGCATCGCAGAGGGTACATGCCGCCTGTATGGCTTGTTGGGCCCGCTCCCAATGTGCTTTGACTTCTTCCTCAAAATTGCGGGTCACACGGCTATCCCTTCTTGCCGGGCGTTGCGGTAGAGTTGAATACGTCCGGTTTCGAAATCCTGGGCGCGGGCGGGCCGTACAGAGAGATAGTGATTGCCGCCAAGTTGCAGGTCATAGAGCAAGTCGATCAATACTTCCAGTTCCGCAAAATAATCAAAGGGATCCCCGAGCGCCACCAGCAAGTCAATATCACTTTCTGGTCCTGCGGTTCCGCGCGCCATGGAGCCATACACGATGAGTCCTTTGAACCGAGTGCCATAATATGCGGCAAGGCGCTCTTTGCAGGTTTGGACGAGTTGCTGTTCAGCCGCATTCATTTCTACGGCGACCTCCATGATTTGATGCAATCGTACCACGACTGCAAAGGGATTGACAACTACCGTAAGGCGTCATGCTGCTCAACAGGCATGACATTTATCATGGATGGCCAATTTCTTTATAAAGCACAGCTTTCATCATTCCTGCTGTGTTTTCTTGTAAAGAACGATCGGGCCTTGGAGGCCGCCGCCGCGCGATTCGCGCTCGAATTCGAGGGCGCGCTTATGATAGGGACTCGGCCAGCCGGGGCCTTGTTTTTCCGCCCACAGTTTTATGACACGCTCGGAGGTGAGTTCGTTGGCCAGGGTGTTGGCCACGCGAATGATTATTTCATGTTTTCCGTGAGTGCAGGGCGGCAACGTGATCTTCCAGGGCGGCCATACCAAATGGCCCACTGCCGTGCCGTCTACAAAGATGGTGGTGGCATACTCGATAGGCCCTGTTTCCAGTTCGAGGGGTTTTCCGGCCCAGGAATCGGGCAGTTCTATGGTTGCGCGGTATTCTACTTCGCCGGAGTAGTCTTCTCCGAGCCAGGTTTTCCAGGCGGTTCCTTCTGAAAATGAGACTGGAGGCGTATCAGGAGTAGTTGTCTCGAAATCGTGTTCTCCGGCAAAGAAATGGCGCGTGGCCTTCACGGTAATGAGAGCATCGAGTTTCATTTCATCGCCATCCCGGGAAAGTGCTGGCTCAGCGGGATGGGATTCATCCGTTAATAACAACACGATGCTTTCGCCGGGAGTCAGCCGCACATCAAGGATTTCGGTATTCTTGGCCATAAGACGAATGACCCCAGACTGAGGTTCCAACTGGTAAACATGAGCGGCTTTTATGCGGGTTTTGCCTTCAAAGGGGTTCTCGCCCTCATTGAAGAGTGCGAGGATCTCGCCATTTGCGAGGCTCCGGGCGGTGGCGCGTATATCGCGAGAAACCGGTTCGAGAAGGACCGTTGGTGTGACACGCAAGACGAGTTGATCAAGGGTGCCCTTCTCGCAAAATGCTGCAACGTCTTTTTCGAGCGTTCCATTTGTTCCGGCTGCATGTCCCACGCAGAGCACCTTTCCTCCGGAGGCTGCGAATTGTTTGAGCATGGCAAGAGCAGCGGGATGCATCCAGCGGGCTTCACCGCACAGAACCGTGTCGTAGCGCATGGCCCCCGCCACAAGTGCACCATTTTCGATGTGCGTTGCCGGGTCCGTGAGCAAATCGTCGTCAATGAGATCGAAATCACACTGATGTTCGAAGAGTGCCTGTGCAAGCTGGTCGTGGGTACGTACTACGTCCTCCGCGCTTCCGCTCAGTGCCCACATGTCGCGCGCGGGGTAATACAGCGCCGTGGATATTTTCGGTGTGCCCGACGACAGTACGTATCCCAAACGTGCAACGTATGCATTAAACCCGCGCAAATGGTCCCAGAGCGGATCGACAGGTCCAAAATGGGGCCGCTCGCCCGTCATGTGATGGCCGCGGGTGCTCAGGGGATAGCATCCCACCACCAAAAGATTGATTCCGCGGAGGTACTGATAATCAACCAGCCATTTCATTTGTTGTGGCGTCAATCCGTTGCCATAAACGCAAAACGATTCACTCAGCGCGTAACGTGTTCCGTTCTGGTGGGCTGCGCTTGAAGCATATTTCGGGAAAAAGTGCTGGTTTGGTTTTCCGGGAAAAAGCTGCCGCCAGATGACGTCCACGCCCGGCACATCCATGGCGCGGAGTTGCCGGAGCGCCTGGCCGAACCCGTACCGAATCACATTGATGGTTTCATCTTCTCCGTTGAGGTGTCCGCCGGAACCCAGGTGGTTTTCATGGCACCAGGTTTGTATCCGTCCGAAATACATATCGCGGAAGCGCCCCGTCCACAGATCATAGAAATCCAAGCGGGCTTGCGCATCCACTAGTGAGATGTCAGGTCCCGGAACCACAAACAACGAAGGCAAAATATCAAAAATGCTCTTGCCGAACTGCTGCGTATAGGCCGCATCAAAACCGGGAGTCCATGTAATTGATTTGGGTGGATCGAGATTGGGCGCGCCCGGTTCGTCGGTGAAGGTAAACCGGACCGTTTTGCCGAAATGATCGTCGATTGCACGCTTATAGCCTTCGTGCGTCAATTCGATGAAGCGGTCGGTTACCGCTGGGTTGAGGACATCCACATAACCACCGGTCGAAATGCGATAGAGAAAGGCTTCTTCACCGGGAAGGGGTGACCAGACGCTGCCCGGCGGAATCGGCTTGCGCGGCGTCCCTTCGACAATGAGTATCAGCGCATCCTGCGGTACGGTGTACGCTTCTTTGGTTTCGATACGTTCCCGAGTCAGGCGGTGCTGCCCAAATTCCGGGTGTCCTTCCGTCACCTTTCCCAAGGCCTGGCCGGACGGCCATCCGCCTTCATCATAAAGCCACCAATGCATGCCGAGGCGTTCGGCTTCATCCACGGCAAGCCGGACACGCTCAAAATACTCCGGCGTCAGATAGTCGGGGTCCAAGGAATTGTTGGTGCTGTCCGGCCTGAACGCATGCGGCATGGGCAGCATGCAGACGCTACGAAAACCGTGCGCGACCATGTCGCCCAATTGCGAGCGGAGCACCTGGGGTTCGAGCGATGCGTTCCACAGCCAGAATGCGCCCGGCCACAAAACCGATTCCGGTTCCGCAAATTGTGCAGTATCAAACGGGGTTGGCGGCGAAACGGACAGGTCTTGGGGTGCGGCGTTAAGCGCGGCCAAGGAGTACAACAAAAGCGGTGCGGCAGTTATGAGAATCATCGTTTTTCCTCACGGCTAGACACGCGCGCAGGGTACTGAAGGGTTGAACACCGTGTCAAATGTTTACGCCGCCTTGAAATAGCAATACGAGCTATTTTAACGGGTTCGGCATCCCCAATCTCACGGCGCCCTGATATCCGTTTCTTTGGCAATGGCCGCTCGCGTTCTGATACCCTTCGATACAAACGACGTGCTTTTGAGGGCACGTATCACGGAAACTGCAACGCTGGATATATGTCATGAAAGAACTCACGGTTGTTCTGGTCGTACTGGCCGGAATTTCATCCACTGCGATGGGGAGTGTTGAGGGAGATATCACATCGCCGGACATCGCGATGGTGGATATTCCAGCGGGGACTTTCGCGATGGGCAATGACAACTCACCGCTCTGGGATCAGAAACCCGCCCACGCGGTTACAATCACCCAGCCTTTTCGTATTTCCGTCACGGAAGTCACTCTTGCACAGTACCGCCGATTCCGTCCGGACTGGTCTGCAGCGACTTCGGATGGTTTTGCGTGGGGTATGATCTGGCACGATGCTGTGGCGTTTTGCGATTGGCTCGGTCGCACCGAAGGTAAACCCTACCGTCTTCCAACCGAGGCCGAATGGGAGTATGTGCGGCGTTCGGCAGAGGCATGGGGTGTTCAAAATATAGCCAATGAGGTGCGCGAGTGGTGCTATGATTGGTATGGTCCCTATTCTCTGCAAGAGGCCACGGACCCTGTCGGGGCGGCAGAGGGGATGGCGCGGGTGGTTCGCGGCGGTGTACTCGATCTTCTGGACGGCAAGTTTGAATGTCTGCCTCGAAGTGAATACGAATTGCCTGCTTATCGGGCAGGACTGCCGCCGGGGTTCGGAATCGAGCCCGGAAAAGCGAATGTCGGGGCGCAAGGCAATGTTGATATGCCCGGTTATCACCACATTGGTTTTCGTGTTGTTCAAAGCCCCTTGCCCAACACAAAACCGGTGGCCTATGAACCGTTCTTTGTCACTCAAGGAATCAAGAAGACCGAAACAGAAGCACAGTCAGGTCCGGAAAAGGCGAGGCCTTATTTTCGAAAACGCTATTTGCTGCCATCGCCACCGGAGACGGAAGGCGACCGCGCAAGAATGGAGCAACACCAGAAGCGGATTGACGCAGCTGGCTTGGACCCCTCGTTTCGCGGGCACAATCATTCCCCCGCGATCGAGGTCTGCGATAATGGCGATGTGCTGATGGCCATTTTCACCTCGTACAGCGAATACGAACCCGAGATGTCATTGATGGCAACTCGGTTGCGGTTCGGCGCGGATTTGTGGGATATGCCGTCCCGGCTCGTTGATTGTCCCGGGGTATGCGACAACACGCCGTTGTTATGGAAGGATCAGGGGAAAATATACCTATTCTGGGCATGGAGCCGCGCCATAGGCGCCTATCCGTTTCAATGGATGGTGTCCGAAGATCACGGCGCGACGTGGAGCGAGGTCCGTTTTCCGAATTTCACCGGCACGATTGGACCGCACTCAAGGCAGCCCATCAACCGAGCCTTTCGGGACAAGTACGGCACAATCTACGTGCCCAGTGACGCGATTGGAGGCGCCTCCGTACTGTGGGCTAGCCGAGACAACATGGAATCTTGGTTTGATACCGGCGGGCGAAGCGCGGGCCGCCACACGGTCTATTGCGAACTCAAGGACGGGCGAATCCTTGCCATGGGCGGCAAGAATACGGATATCGAGGGATATATGCCCAAGGCGGTATCGTCCGATGGCGCGAAGACGTGGGAAGTCACCAAATCATGTTTTCCGGCATTGGCCGTCAATCAACGGCCCAGCCTGGTGCGCCTGCAAAGCGGCCGGCTGTTTTTTGCAGCCGATTTTCAGAAACACGGAGGTATTCGTCCCGAAGGCGCTGTGGAATCGGGCAGTCTTGTAGCCCTTTCGGACGATGAGGGCGAAACCTGGCACATCAAGAAATTGCCCGGCGCTCAGGAACATGAAAGCGGCCCTGGTTTTTTTAAGGGGCTTGCTGGAGCGACAACACTAGGCTATTCGGTCGCGCGCCAAGCCCCCAATGGCATGATTCATCTTATCACCACAATGAACCGGCCTTGTCTCCATTTCGAGATGAACGAAGCGTGGATTCTCTCAAACGATCCGGAACGAAAGACCGATCAGGAGTTCATGGAAAACACTGCGCGGCAAATCAAGGACGTGGCTGATTTTGCGGAACGCTTTGCCGATGGCACACCCAAACTGACATGGAGTGCGGGCAGGGGTGACGACGGGCGGTATCTATTGCACGGTACGGAAACCTGGTACTACCCCGGCGGCAAGAAGCACTACGAGGCGCGATATGCCCTGGGTCAAAAGACAGGTCTGGAGACTTTTTGGCGTTCAGACGGTTCCAAAAAATGGGAATGGGTTCATGACCCGAATGGTGAATCCCGATGGAGCCAATGGTGGGAGAACGGAACCCGGAAAGCCGAATCAACCTGGAAGGATTTCCATGCCATTGGGATTGCACGTACATGGAACAGGGACGGCACACCCGCTATCGAGATGGACATGACGGCACAGTAGCCCCAGGGTATTCCCCGGAAAACAGAAGACTGAAGATTACGTTGGGTCAGACTTCCTCCACCACGTTCATTCCGGTGAGGTGGGCCAGGTGGCGGATGGTCCGGGTGTGATTGCCATAATAGGCTACGCGGTGCAGCGAGGCATAATAATCCTTGGCACTCGCGCCCAACGCGCCACCGCCCCAATTCTCCAGCAGTTTTTCAGCATCGTTTACTTCGACGGCAATTTCCGTGCGGCAACCCCGTTCTTGGTTTTTGGGAACCTTGGGAACTTCGATAATTTTCCCTGTAAACATTAACAGGGTGTCGAGGTGGACTAATTTGGTGAAGGTGACGGTTTGTCCGATGCGATAATGTACCTCCGTCACTGCGCCGCCGCGCACTTCCGCATGGCGGCGGAGCAGGTAGGGCGACCGGGGACTCTCAGGGCCTTCCATGCGCAATGGGGCTGAACAGTGGGAGAGATGAAATGCATTTTTAGACGTATCCACGCCTGCCGCATTGCCCAGGAATCCGGCCCGGTTCAACGCATGCTGGAAAATCAGCATGGTCAGGAGGCAGTCCATATCTCCATCGCAGGCGGCGGGGATGCCGCGGTCGTTGAGGCGCGAAAAACCCAGGCACGGAAATCCGCGTTCGAGCCAGCGCATACAACTTCCGACGCACAATCCATTGGCACGGTTTTCAGCGATCAACTGGTCCAGGGTCAGGCTCGCCCGGCCGGCTTTGACGATGTCGTCCCGGGTTGGTTCAACGATCTTTTTGGCCTCCTCGATCCACGTTTTCGCCTCGGCTTCCGCGGCGGCAAGGTCCACCTTCGCTATGACTTCGTCATACCGGCCATCGGGGATTTGCACTAACTCGACGCCCAGCCGTTCTTTGACCTTCTCCGGCGTGAAAGATTCAGGGGTGCCCTTGAACGGCGGAGACACCAGCACGCGGCTCTGCCGCAACAGCGGAGACACGCGCAGCAATGCCGCGGCATGTTCCAGTTCGTTGTAGTCGGTGCTGTTAAAAAGCGTGATCCGGTTGCCTTCATCGCGCCACGGCTTCACCAGGCACCAGTCGTGCCCGCCCACGACCGGGAGATGAAACAAGGCCACTGGCCGGTGCTGTTCAAAAATTGTCGGCATGACTTTTGTCGGGCCGAAAATTTCCGCACTGATCACCAGCACGGGAGCATCAGGACCGGCTTGATTCAATACCTGGGCAGCCTGTTCAGCCGTTGTGGCTTGGCCAATAACAAACTCCACATTGCCCAGGTTTTTTTCGGCTTCGGTCAGGCGGCTCCGCGCGGCATTAATCTCCGCTTCGGACGGATTCCAACTGCGTTCCTCGGGCTTGCCGGCAATGATAACGCAAATTTTGACCTTTGATTCCGGGGCGGTGGCGGAACCCGGTGTGATGGCTGCGGACGCCAAATGACCTGTAGCCAAGGCAATACCCCCCGCCATGCTTGCCCCCAGAAAATCCCGGCGCGTGCAATGTGTACACATAACCCACTCCTCCTGTGTTGAGTGGCATTTGACCATGATTCCCCGGGGAACTTCAACTGGCACGGCAAAGAGAAAAAGCCTCCAGTGTCACGGAATGCACGGTTCTGGTATGCTGATCCCGGGATCAGGAACAATGAGGGATGGCGAATCGAATCCGTTTTTGCGGGCCATGATTTGAACCAGGCATATCGAAAGGTCATGTCATGATACTCGGAATAATCGCTGCTGTGAGCTTTTGTGCGGGCGCTGGAATTCCTGCGGATCTTCCGCCGGATTTTGTGCCATTGGGCGCCTACCTGAGTTGGGAACGCATAGGGGCATGCGCCAAGGTCTTTGGCATTGACCGGTGGGAGGATGTAAACCGCCGCCTGGACGCGCTCCAGGCGAATCATGTGAACCTGCTTTGGGTAACGAACATGTCCGAAGCAGACTTGCCGCGTCTCGCGGAGGAATGTGCAAAACGCATGATTTGCCTGCTTCCCTGCATCGATGCCGTGGAGGCAAAGGTAGACTGGCGCTGGGACGCTAATGCCAGCTATTACGACACCCTTCTTCCGCGTATAACGAAAGAAACGTCAAGCATAAAAAATATTGCAGGGTGGGTCTTGAGCGACGAGCCCGCGGAGAAAGATTTTCCGAGACTCGAAACCCTGCGGTTAAAGCTGCGCGAATTGGACCCTGCACGGTTTTGCACGGCGGTGTTCATGTGGCCGCAGGCGCCACTTGCGCCGAAACAGGCTAAGCTGCCGGTGGTGTGCGTTGATTTGTATCCCTTTTTTGGGCCCGATGATCCCAATGGACCGCAAACCGACGCCACCAGCGAGGCCTTTTTCCGGGGGCATGCCAAATCATTGTTGAACGCAATAGGCAGCCAGCCCATGGCCGCTTGGATTATGGGCATGTGTTTCAGTGATATCTGGGGACCAAGAAAATACAATGACAAAGGACATCTCGTGGGGTTGCCGGGGGCTTACCTGCACTGGCGCGCTCCGACCCTTGCAGAAATGCGCTGGCAGGTGTGGGAAAGCATTCGCAGCGGCGCCAAAGGATTCATTTGCTATACGCTCGCGCCCGAAGCGCCGGATCCACAAACTGCCACGGCGGCTTCGCCGGAGGTGGCCTGGAAAGATGTCCTGGCGAAAACAGAGACGGATCTCGGCCCCAATGCGCTGACGAATCCGAACGGCACGGCGACGCCCCAACTCGAAGAACTTGGCCGTGTGTATGGGCAACTTGTACTGCACACGGAAGTCATTCTGCGCTGGCGCGCTTACGATAACTCCGGCATTACCGTGGAAGGCGATGGCCAACTCCAGTGTTTCGTTGATCCCAAGGATAATGGCCTCTATACGGTTGTTCTTAATGACGATCTGCATGAAGCCCATACCCTCAAGCTTCAATTGAAAAAAGCCGTTTCTGCGATGAAAGATGTGGCCCGGAATCAGGAAATCTCCCTGGACGCCAAATCGTCCGAAGGATTAACAACGGGCAGTATTCGCCTCGATGCCGGTGAGGGTGTCATCCTGCGCCTTAATCCCTGAAAGCCACTGGGTTGACACATCGCCTGCTGCCCAATCACGTGATTTATTTGGCGGCGCAGGGTTGTGTCCATGCCGTTTCCACGGTCGGGTGAAAACTAGGAGAACGCTTCGCGGGACGATCAGATTCCACCCGCGCCCGGACATACAAGTCGTCCGACTCCATCCGGTATTCCGCTTCCGTGCCGGAGACGGTTTTGACAATCCGTCCAATATCCTCCGCGTAAACCGGTATCGTGCGCGCTGGACGTTCGCCTTCCGCCGGGCTGTTCACTTGGGTTACCGTTTGATCAAATCCTTGTTTTGTCGTGATGAAATGGATGCGATAGGCCACCCCTTGATCTGCCTTCACCCGAACACGCAACGTAGCGGCCGCGCGAGAAAATTTTACACTGTCGAGCAATACGCCGGTCGTGGCGTAAAAATCACCCTTCGCCATGGCTGTTAGTATATGCTTCGGGGTGAGGCGCTTGGCGTGCGCCATCACCCAGGCATCGCCCACGCCGCCGTCGCCCGTGATCCGCTTTGCATCATAATAATGCGCATCATCCGAAGCGATCCCGTAGAGGCGCGCATCCCCCCTAAGACTGCGGAATGCATTAACGCTATCCCAAAATTTCTCGGGGGTATACGAGGCGGCCTGAGGATTCGGTGCATACTTGGAGCCGCCGTTACACACCTCGAAAAAGCGTACGTCCGGACCGTCCATCAGGTCCTGCGCCAAAACGTCGTAATACACCCAAAACGGATGATTGAGCATGAACAGATACGGTTTTTCCCGTTCACGTGCGGCCTGTTTCGTCTCCGTGATATTCGACAGGATCAATTCCGCGGCCGGTTTCGGCTGCTCGAATTTCTGGATCAAATCCGCGTCCTTGATGCCGGGCAATGCCAGCGGAAGGTTGATATAGTTTTGATGGACGGCATGCCCGTTCAGTGTTTGGGTGATTTCCACGCCTGGCATCAACAGGAACTTCCCCGGTTCTTCAAATTTAGCCTTCACCTCCGCATAGATTTTCAACCGCACGGAAGTGACGGCGCCGTCGGTTTTGCTCTCCACCCAGTCTGTTCCAAATGCCTGAACATACGCATCGAATATTTCCTTCGTCACGTTTGGCGGCCAGTCTCCTTCGTCCGCGGTCACCGTACGCCATTGGGAAGTGTCGTCCGCAAACCGGTTATGTTCGGTGAGGCACAGGAATTGATAACCCCGATCCTTATAGGCGGCAATCACCTGTTCGGGAAACGCCCGCCCATCCGACCAATAGCTATGCGCATGTAATTGGCCCCGGAACCACTGTGGACTTCCGGCGGCGTGCACCGCCTGTAGTGTCACGATGGCCCATAACAGAAAAGCAAGGCCCGCTTTGCAGGTCCCATTCGCTTTGTTCATCGCAATCATCCTATTGAGGTTCCTTTTGGGGATTATTTTTAATGTGATATCATTGCAAAAGGCGGCTTTTCAATTTTTCTTTGGCGCGTGCAAGGCATTGGAAGCGGAAAGCGTGTTCGGAATCAGCACCGTGAACCGCGGCTTTTCCGCTCGGAATACCGGAAGAACCACATATTGGCAAGTATCGTTCCGATGTTTTGCCGCCGGGAGCGCCGCGGCATGGTTCTGTTTGTCTTCATTATCTGCCGGAAGCGATGGAAAGGAACCATCGGCTGCTTCCAGACTGGAATAATTCCGGGGCCGAAAAAGTTCTTTCGGATTTTGGCCTCCTGTGGCAAACTAGCGGCAGTGCGTGAAACAAAGGCTGGTCCTCCTGGCGAGAAACCGGCCAACTTTCCAGTAAAGCGGGACATGGTCCATGCTTGGGGAGGATGTGCAAGATTCGTACACGGCGTTTCCTAACAGTGGCTTCGGCTTTTTCATGTTCGTACTGATGCTTGGGGCTCTCTATGCCCTGCCCGGCTGCCCGCCCCCCCCGTTTCCAAAACCGTTTTCAGCGCCACTGATAACACGGCCCTTTCCACTGTTTCCAATTTATATGGCGAACTTGAGTCTGCCACCCCGGGGGATATGTCGGTGTTTATGACCACTTGGCTCGAAACTTCGGTAACGAATTGGCCTGCCGGGACACAGACCGTGCACACCGATATTAAATATGCCGATGCTGACTACGAAGTGTGTCCGCCGCCGGTGGAAACCGCGCAGGATATTCCGCAATCGCCGAACACATTTATAGGATTGGTTGCTGGTGTATGGATGACTGTTTTCGCACAAATCGGAGTACAAAGCCTCAGGCGTAAGGGTCTGGCTTAAAATCGAGGGTACATACCCCTATGAGATGAATTGGAGTTGGGATCAGGGCACATACACCGCGGCGGTGATGCGCAATAATCTGAAATCAGGCGATCAGGTGGAATTCAAAGTTACCCAGCAGTTTGTTGACTGGACATTTGGTCCCGTGTATTTGCATATCACGAACTGTAACACGATCCAGACCGTCAGCCTGAACGGACTCGGCACTACGAATCTCTCTGTGCCTTGAGGTGAGTGTTTTCCCGTTTCGCGCCCCCTGGGATAAACACGGCGGAGCCGGCCACAACATCGCTTCCGGGGCATGCGCTGGGGGGAGAAACGGACAGGTCTTGCGGTACGCCGCCAAGGGCTGCCAAGGGACATAATAAAAGCGTTAGCGCGAGTCTGAGCATCATCGTTCTTCCTTGCGGCTGGACACCATCGCAGCGTACTGAAGGGTGAAACAGGGTGTCAAATGGAACAAGCCCGTAAACCTGCTGCTTGACAAATGAAAATCAGAAAGTCAGGATAGGGCCGGGAGACTATGCGAATGCGTTTACATTTACAACCGGGCAATACCGGTTATGTACAGCTTGTGTACGAACGCCGTCCCGTGGAATTGATTGCCGTCGCCAACGACACCGTGGGCGTCACTTGTCCTTTCGAGCAACTTCCGCTGGCGGGTTCCTTGGCGGATTTGGTGTTCACCGAAGACCGGTGTGTGGCGTATTATCACATGCAGGTGGTGGTTGCGCCGAACGAACCCGAGGACGGCATCATTTTGCAGCGGGCCGCCAGCGCCACCTATGCCCAGCGCCGCAAGACATGGCGTGTTCCGCTCACGGACACGATTGCCTTTCAGCGCTACGGCGACACGAGGCCCGGCGAAGCCATTGTCGTCAATGTAAGTTGTGACGGATTGCTCCTGGTCACGCGCATGCCGTTGGAAGTGAATGACATGCTGGACTTGTTTCTGGTGTTGCCGGATCAACCCGCCCGTAAAATCACCGGGCGCGTGGTCCGGTGCGAAACCACCTATCCAGGCCGCTTCGGCATACTTTTTGTACAGCTTTCGGCGGAAAGCAAGCGCGCGCTTACCCTGTTTATGTGGCAGCAATTGCGCAAGCTGTATCCCAGGGAGATTGCATCGCTTTGGCCGGGCAGCGGACGTTATAAAAAGCTGAAAAAGATGCAGGAGGCCAAACAGAATGAAAACCCATAATATCGGAATTATCTTGAACGGCGTCACCGGCCGGATGGGAACGAATCAGCATCTGGTGCGCTCGATGCTGGCCATCCGTGAACAAGGCGGGGTGCGCCTGAGCGACCGCGAAGTCATTATGCCGGCGCCGGTGCTCGCCGGGCGCAACGAACACAAGCTGCGGGCGCTTTCGGAAGCGCATGGCGGGCTTCCCTGGTCCACCAGCCTTGATGCGTTGCTGAGCGATCCCCACTATACCGTTTATTTTGATGCGCAAACCACGCTGCTGCGGTTTGCGGCGGTGAAGAAAGCCATTGCCGCGAAAAAGCACATCTACTGTGAAAAGCCCTCCGCCAACAGTCTCGAGGAGGCCCTACAGCTTTATGAGCTTGCGCGCGAGGCGGGGGTGAAGCAGGGGGTGGTGCAGGACAAGCTCTTTCTTCCCGGTTTCTTGAAATTGAAGTATCTCATTGATACCGGATTCTTCGGCGAAATTCTGTCGGTGCGCGGCGAATTTGGCTATTGGGTATTCACTGGCGAAGACCAACCCGCCCAGCGGCCCTCGTGGAATTACCGTAAAAAGGAAGGCGGAGGCATCATCATGGACATGCTCTGCCACTGGCGCTACGTCATTGACAACCTTTTCGGAAATGTGGTGGCGGTGAGTTGTCTCGGGGCGCGGCATATCCCCAAGCGGTGGGATGAGGAAGGCAAGGCCTATGACGCCGACGCGGAAGATGCGGCGTACGCCACGTTTGTCACGGAGCGCGGCGTTGTCTGCCAGTTCAATTCCTCCTGGACCACGCGGGTGCGCCGCGACGATCTGCTCACGGTGCATGTGGACGGGACCAAAGGTTCCGCAGTCGCCGGCTTGCGCGAATGCTGGTTCCAAGCCGGCGCTGGAACGCCCCGACCGGTGTGGAATCCGGACATCCCGAACCCCATTGATTTCCGCGCCACGTGGACGCAGATGCCCGCGAACCAGGTCTATGAAAATGCCTTCAAGGCCCAATGGGAATTGTATTTGCGGCACATTGTGGCGGATGAACCCTTCCGTTGGGATTTGCGCGAAGGCGCGAAAGGCGTTCAGCTTGCCGAACTCGGCCTGCGAAGCTGGAACGAGCGCCGTTGGCTGGAGGTTCCCGAACTGCCGTGACCAGGACATTTTCCGCATATAGCCGTCTTCCGTTGCCCGTCCTCCTGGTTGTTCTTGCGGCGGCTGTAGGTCTGGAGGGATGTTCCAATACGCCCGAGCCCCAAAACATCATCAGGATCAACGTGGGCGCCGAAGTACAAAATCTTGACCCGCATCTGGTCACCGGGGTGGTGGAACAACGCGTATTAAATTCCCTCTTTGAAGGATTGGCCGATCTGGACCCGCAAACGTTGGAACCGGGCCCGGGCGCCGCGGAATCGTGGACCCTCTCGGAGGACAAACTTCTCTATATGTTTCATCTGCGCCAAAACGCGCGTTGGTCCAATGGCGATCCGCTCACGGCAAGCGATTTTGTCTATAGTTGGAAACGCATGCTTTCGCCGGGACTTGCGGCGGAATACGCATACCTCCTGCACTGCCTGAAAAATGGCAAACCTTACAACGAAGGCAAAATCACCGATTTCAACCAAGTGGGGGTCAAGGCGCTGGATGACCATACGTTGGAAGTGACGCTGGAACATCCCACGCCCTATTTTCTCGCCATGCAAATCCACATGGCCTGGTTCCCCGTCCACCAGGCCACCATCGAACGCTTCGGGAAAATGGACGACCGTGACACGCCATGGACCCAGCCGAAGAACATGGTGGGCAACGGCCCCTTCAAACTCGCCGCGTGGTGGCCCAATGAGGTGATTCGCACGGTCCGTAACGAGCAGTATTGGGATGCGGCGCGGGTGTCGCTCGACGGGGTCGAATTCTATCCCATGGACAACCTGCAAACGGAGGAGCGCAGTTTCCGCGCGGGGGAACTGCATGTCACCAATGACATCCCGCTCAGCAAGATTGACGTCTACCGCCGGAAACATCCCGACGTGCTTAACATCCATCCCTATTGCGGCGTGTATTTTTACCGCATGAATGTGGCGCGGCCTCCCTTTACCGACGTGCGGGTGCGCAAGGCCTTTTCGCTGGCGCTGAACCGCGAGCAACTCATGGGCAATGTGCTCAAGGGCGGAGAACCCGCCGCTTTCTGTTTCACCCCGCCCAATACCGGCGGCTACAATGCCCGTGCGAAGGTGGACTATGATGTGCTCAAAGCCCGGCAATTGCTCGCGGAGGCCGGATATCCGGATGGCAAGGGGCTGCCGCCCGTGGATATTCTCTATAACACTTCGGAGAACCACAAGCGCATCGCGGAAGCCATTCAGCGCATGTGGAAGGAAAACCTCGGCGCGGACGTGCGTTTGCTCAACCAGGACTGGAAGGTCTACCTCTCTTCGCTCAACACGCTTGATTTCAGCATGGCGCGGTCCTCCTGGATTGCCGACGTGCTTGATCCCGTCAACTTTCTCGAGTGCTTTCTGACCGATGGCGGCAATAACCGGACCGGCTGGTCTTCCACGGCGTTTGATCGCCTTATTGGGCAATCCTATGCCGAACCGAATCCGGAAACGCGGTTTGAACTCCTTCAGGACGCGGAAAAGATTCTGCTGGACGAGTCGCCCATCATCCCCATCTATTTTTACACCTGGAAATTTTTGAAAGCCCCGCAGGTGCAGGGCCTGTATCCCAATATGCTCGGCTATATGCGGTGGAAAACCATTTCCTTGGATCATACGGCACACTGAACACGGAAGAACACGCGAATGATACGGTACATACTCAAGCGTCTCCTGGAATTCATTCCGGTGCTCTTCGCCATCATCACGATGACGTTCTTTCTCGTGCGCCTCGCTCCCGGCGGCCCCTTCGACGCGGATAAGCGGATTTCCATCGAAGCGCAAAAACGCATCGAGGCCTATTACAAACTCGATCAACCGCTCTATAAGCAGTACCTCGATTATCTTGCCGGCGTGGTCAAAGGCGATCTCGGCCCCTCCTTCCGGAAATCCAGCCGAAGCGTCCGTGAATGGATTCTCCTGCGCCTGCCGGTGTCGCTGGAATTGGGCCTTTACGCCCTGGGCTTCGCGTTGGTGCTCGGACTCGGCGCGGGGATTGTCGCGGCCCTCCGGCCCAATAGCGCCCTCGACCACGGACCCATGGCGCTCGCCATGGCGGGCATCTGTATCCCCAACTTTGTCCTTGGGCCGCTCTTGGTGCTGGTGTTCGCTTCCTGGCTGGGCTGGCTGCCCGTGGCCGGATGGCGCGGCCCGGCGGATAAACTGCTGCCTTCGATTACCCTCGGCGCGGTGTACGCCGCTTACATCGCGCGCCTCACCCGCGCGGGCATGCTCGAAATTCTCGCCCAGGACTTTATCCGCACCGCGCGCGCCAAGGGCCTCAGCGAAGCCCGCGTCGTGTTGCGCCATGCCCTGCGCGGCGGGATACAACCCGTCGTGGCTTTTCTGGGACCGGCCATCGCCGGTATGCTCACCGGCTCTTTTGTCGTCGAGACCGTGTTTCAAGTGCCCGGACTCGGACGCGAGTTTATCGAGTCCGCCTTCAATCGCGACTACACCATGGTCATTGGCACCGTACTGGTCTACGCCGTGCTCGTTATGGTGTTGAACCTTGTGGCCGACATCGCTAATGCGTGGCTCGACCCCCGGATTAGAAACCAATGAATAACGCCACCAGCGATAACGCGGAAAAAGGCACTTCGCTCTGGCGGGATGCATGGCGGCGGCTGCGGAAAAACCGCCTGTCCGTCCTCGGCGCGGTCCTGTTGTGCTGCGTGATCCTGATCGTCATTATCGGCCCATGGTGCTGCCGGTATACCTATGATCAGCAGGACCTCCTGTTGGGCGCCGCTCCGCCCTCCGCCGCACATTGGCTCGGCACCGATCCCCTCGGGCGCGATCTGCTCACCCGCCTCCTCTATGGCGGGCGCGTCTCCCTGTTGGTTGGCATCTGCGCCACCTCCGTTTCGCTCCTGATCGGCGTGCTGTACGGCGCGCTCGCCGGGTTCATCGGCGGACGCCTCGACTCCTTCATGATGCGCATTGTCGACATCCTCTACGCGCTCCCCTTCACCATTTTTGTCGTCATCCTCATGGTTTTCTTCGGGCGCAACTTCATCTTTCTTTTCCTGGCCATCGGCGCCGTTGAATGGCTCACCATGGCGCGCATCGTGCGGAGCCAAGTCATGTCGCTCCGCGAAAAAGAATTTATCGAAGCCGCCTATGTCATGGGCCTGAGCCGCGCCCGCATTCTCCTGTTCCACCTTGTCCCCAACACCCTCGGCCCCATCATCGTCTACGCCACCCTGACTATCCCGCAAGTGATGCTGCTCGAAGCTTTCCTGAGCTTCCTCGGACTCGGCGTGCAGCCCCCCATGAGTTCCTGGGGCCTCCTCATCAAGGAAGGCGTCGAAACCATGGAAGAATTCCCCTGGCTCCTCATCGCCCCCAGTATTGTCCTTTCTCTCACCCTCTTCTCATTGAATTTCCTCGGCGACGGCCTCCGCGATGCCCTCGATCCCCGGGCCGCAAAGGATTGATTATGTGATTGTTTGGGTGGTTATTCCACCTCTCCCAAACAGGTTGGTCTTGATAATTCATAACTGATAGAATGAGGTATCATAACGATGGAGACTGAATCTCGGCATGCTTACACGTTTGAGAGTACAGGGGTTTAAAAACCTCCTTGATCTTGAGGTGTTTTTCGGGCCATTTACCTGTATTGCAGGTCCGAACGGAGCGGGCAAATCCAATCTCTTTGACGCCATCCGCTTTCTCAATCTCCTAACCCAATATCCGATTATGGAAGCCGTACAACGGCTACGCGAAACAGGAGGGCGTTCTCCAGGTCCGCGTTCATTATTTACAACATTCGAGGGATATACTGCGCCAGAGATGCGTTTTTCCGCGGATCTCATTGTGGAACGAAGGATTCAGGATGATTTTGGCGTTTCGACTGAGGCATCCATTTCTACTCTTCGTTATGAAGTTGCATTTTGTGTACAAAAGGAAGATGGAACGGAAAGACTTGTTTTGGCGGAGGAGAGACTTTACCCGAGAAAACAAAGCGAAGCTCTTGGTAGCTTAGGCTTTACGGCCTCAAAATCATTTAAATCGAGCTGCATCACCGGAAGAAGAACAACACCATTTATTTCTACTCATAATGCAGTAAATGGCCCCGAAATTCGTATTCATCAAGATGGTCAATCTGGCCGTAATAGAATTCTCCCAGCAATGGAATCGTCCATCGCAGTGATTGGAGGTGTAAATACGAGTGATTTTCCAACGATTCTTGCGGCACGCAGAGAAATGCAATCATGGCAAACGCTGCTTCTTGAACCTTCCGCCATGCGTGCCCCTTCCCTATACGAAGCCAGGAGGCGGCCAATTGATCCAAGGGGGTCCAACCTGCCAGCTTCGATAGCCCGGCTGCAAAAAGAGGAGTCGTGTCCTAGTGCTGTATGTACAGAACTGGCTAATCGTCTTTCAGAACTTATCGAAGATGTTCAAGAATTACGCGTACAAGACGATCCCAAAACAGAGACGCTGACGCTTGAAGTACGCGGAAGAAATGGTGTTTTTCTTCCTGCTCGATCATTATCAGACGGCACATTACGGTTTTTGGTTTTAGCTACATTAGCACAAGATCCTCAGGCACAAGGAGTGATCTGTCTCGAAGAACCAGAAAATGGAATTCATCCCGAACGCATCCCAGTAATGGTAAGGCTGCTAAAAGATATTGCTGTGGATACAGATTATGCTATTGGCGTTGATAATCCTCTTAGGCAAGTAGTCGTAAATACGCATTCGCCGGAAGTCTTCCGCGAAGTTTCGCCAAAAGAGGACTTAATGTATATCGAGGATGAATGGTTAACAATGCCTGTTCAAACAGATGCTGGAAATGTTTCCGCCAAAGGATGTGTGGCGTCTGTTAAAGTGCCCCCGGGGAGCTGGCGTGCGCTGAGGAATACGGTATCCGAAAAGTTATCCTTAGGCCAGGTGCGGCCATACCTAGGATCTCTGAATCGAACAAGGGAAGAACAAACGCTGTTTGATTATTGGTATGAGGCTCGAAATCCGCAATGAATCGGTTACGATATACATTGCTTGCGGATGGAACGAGTGACCGGAGTCTGTTACGCATTATCGACTGGGCATTGGGGCAAATTTATGAACTGAGAAATGTTCAGATTACGTCACAATTTGCCGAACCTTCCCGTCTTGCTTTGTCCCCGAAAGATGGGGTGGCACATGTGCGTGAAGTACTACGTTCTTATCCGTGTGATATCCTTTTCTTCCATCGGGATGCCGAAAAAGAGCCCTATGAGAAGCGAAGAGAAGAAATACAGTTTCTGACAGCAGGATTGGAATTAGCGAAACCCGTTCCCATAATCCCTGTTCGAATGACCGAAGCTTGGCTGCTCATTAGTGAACCTGCGATACGTTTGGCAGCGGATAATCCCAACGGAAAAGTTCATTTGTCTATCCCCGCGCCGCATACTCTTGAAAATCTGTCAAATCCCAAACAAATTCTGAAAGACTTGTTATTGGAAGCGTCGGAAAAATCAGGACGAAGATTAAAAATATTCCAACGCGATATCAATCTACGGTTGTACCGCGTGGCAACCTATATTGATGACTTTTCTCCATTACGATCGTTATCGGCTTTTCAAGCATTTGAATCCGATACATGTTCTGTTGTACAGACCGTGAGTGGGCAAAACTAGACGTTAAATTTTATACAGGTAGGCGCATATCACTCATAGAATCTCTGGAAACAAGAATTTAAGTATGATTAACTACCACTGTTGTCCCAACGTTTTGACCGAGCAAGGCTGAAAGACATTGGAAGCGCTTG
>CAYYRW010000008.1:0-123214 GCA_964474205.1 uncultured Nitrospirales bacterium
CCGCACCGGCATAAATACAAGGCCATTCGGCTTAACTAAGTGCCATTCGGGACAGTCCCGAATGGCACTTACTTAACAATGTGTCTAAAACAGAGCGAAAAATGGGGACTGACGCAAGCGAGCTCGCCCATACACAAGCCTCGTATTTGGGGGCCGATACTAACATGGGCGAGCGAGACGGGTCTGTCCCCATCTTTTCGCGCACTTCAGAGTCATGCGCTTATCTAAGTGCTATTCGCGACAGTCCCCCTTTCTGTGCCCTGGAAATGCACCAGCACATCATTCATGCCGGGCCCAATGGCACGCCCTACACACTCCGCGCCGGAGAATCGTTCAAATTCAGGGTGGGGCTTGCCCTTGCACCCAATCGCCTGCCACATCCGCGTTGGCGCGACCTGCGCATGTTCATCTGGGTGGGCGACGGAAAATGCCCTTACCCGTCTGACGATGAGATATGGGCCGCCGCCCGGCTGGGGTTCACCTTGTTCCAGATGCACCGCTTGGGGCCGCCCGGAGAACCCCGCCCGCCCGCGGAAGAATTGGACCGGGTCATTAAAACGGTGCATGACGCCGGGATGCTGTTCATCTGGACCGCCAACGCCGATCTCCAGTACGCCCATGCGGCGCCTGTTCAACAATTGGTTGCCGAGGGAACGTGGAACCGTTGGCAGGGGTTCAATTACGGCGGGAAGTACACCGCCAAGATGGACGCGTTCTGCAACACCCTGTCCACCTGCCTCGCTTCGCCCAACGGCTTGGCCGAGTATCGAATCGAGTGCAAGAAACGCATGCTCGAACGCTATGCCGTGGATGGCATGTACATCGACGACAACTTGCCCTATGCGAACTGTACCCTCTGGAAAGAACACGGACACCCGCAGAAAATATACGATTGCCTTATCGAACTTCACGACATGAATTGGCAGCGCCGGCAGGTCTTTCGGGAAAAATGCCCGCATGCCGTCTTGATTGATCATTGCAGTCAAGGGTTCATCCTTCCCGCCATCTCGGCCTTTGACGCCCACCTGTTTGGCGAAGGCTACAGTTTTCCTTCCGTCGAGGCCTTCCGGGACACGTTCGGCACGTTCAAAAACATGTACGCGCAGGGGTGTCTGTTTGCGGGGGACAGTGAAACCACCCGGTGCGGTGCGGAAGTGGCCTATGCCTTCGACCTGCTCACGGGCGGAGGACAATACTGCTACCTGGACTGGCGGCTCTGGCCCCAGAAGTTTCCCTATGCTTCCGGCGTCAATCGTTTCGAACCGCTCTTCGTCAAGACCTACAACCTCGCGCAATACGATTTCGGCCTGTACGAATGCGAGCCCTTTACCGAACTCGGAACAACGGTTCCTGGAACCTACGGCGCCCTCTATCACAACCGCGTATGGAACGAAAGCCTTGTGGTGCTGGCCAACATGAACAAGACCGCCGCAACCTGCTCGCTGGCAAACCCTGAAGTGCCATTTCAGCCGCTCGGCGCCTCCGGACCGGTCGCCGTCTATGACGTTCACCTGCGAAAGACCGTGATGCACTCCGGTGAAGAGAAGACCACTCCATTCTCAGATATCAAGCTGGACCCCTTTCAAGTGCGGCTCTTGCACCTGCGAAAAGCCCCGGCGGGCGCCGTATATCATCAATGGGGCGGCAAACGAATCTCCGAAGACTGGGATGCGGCCACCCGGAAACTCGCGCTTCGCCTTCATGGTCCCGCAGGCCTCGAAAGTTGGGTAGTGTTGGGAACCGGCGGAAATACCCTCGAACAAGTTACCGTCAACAAACAGCCCGTGGAGTTCTTCGCCGACCCGGAACGCGGGCTGGTATATGGCAAGGTGACCTTCGCGCATGAACCGGTTCTGCTCGAAACAATCCCCGCGCTCGACACCTCCAAAACCTTGCCGCAACACCCCATCCCGCCCGATGAGCTAACCACGGAATATCGATAGAGTGGCATAACCACAACCAACGCGCGCGGGAATCGAAAAGGTATTTGCGAAATGAAGAAGAAACGGGCTGTAGAAATATAAATAGCAGGAAACTTTCGATAGTTTCCGGCGCATCCCTCCCCGTATTCCCTGTCCGCACCACTGCCGGTCAATTTCCTGTATTTTTACAAAGAAACTTCCCTTATGAATCACAATATTAGCTATGTAATTTTGCTATAATTCCTATCTGTATAAACCCATGCGATACGGCTCTTTCGCGGCTCCGCGCGAGATACTTCTATAAAAATCTGTGCCCATATGTGTAATCTGTGGATATTCTTTCTTATCCGCGTCATCCGCGTTCCATTTTTTGGTTGCGGGTATGCCGCGCCAGGCCCATCCGTGTAAGCCGGTATTTCCCATTTCTCTTTTGCCCCCTGTTTCCCGGTCTTACCTACAGCCTAATTCCCCATGGCGTGGCGCAAGGCTTCCGTGATAAGCGGTTCGGCGCCGGGTTCCACCCAACACCAGGATTCATCGTTGTACTTTTCCGCGGAGCCCAAGGCCGTGGGAATGTATCCCGGCGCGCATTCGCCAAACCCCGCCGTTACCACCGGCGCATCGGGACTGAGCCCTTGGGCAATGATCTGATACTGCACGAAGGACTCGGCGGGCATCACCAGAAATTTCGCCTTGCCGAAATCGGCCACAGGGACATCAATGGGCTGACCGGCGGCCACCCGTTTGCGCCAACTCAGGTTCATGGCGGCGAGGTTCCGTTGGAACGGCTTGGCCGTTGCGTCGGCGACCGTTTTCTTTGAATCTTCTTCCGAATATCCGCCAAAGCTCTTGGGAACCAGCGTGAGTTCGGCCACGCGCAAGGTAACCTGCTCCAACAGGTGCCGCTGGGTATTTTCCCAGGCCTTCACCATGCCCTGGTGAATTTTGCCGGCCAGCACCGGACGGTTTTCTGGAGCGCCATCGTTGAACTTTCCCGCCGTTGTGTCCCCGCTGCACCCCGTAAAATAAATCTGGAACACCTCCGGTATTTCGGCTTGGCGCTGGGCCCGGGCCATCCCCACGAAATCCGCGGAAACGCCCCCTTTCCCGTAGTAGCTCATGGGGTGCGTCGAGTAAGCGCTCAAGGCGGCCACGGGCACGTCTCCATTCCAAAAACTGAGGGTCTTCAAGTAGGGATCAATCGTTCCTTCCGGCAAGGCGCGTAATGCAGGGTCCGCCGTGGCGCTGCCGCGTCCATAGGTGACCGTACCATCGGGCAACACCACGCGCCGATTGGAGCACACCCCTTCGACTTTGGCAAGGCCGATGCCATAGTGGGTCACCGGTTTGGGCGTTTTCAATGCTTCGCGCAAGGCCGCGGCGGTGCGTGTTACGCATTCCTTCGCAAAGGCGGTATCGCACAAGGACTTTTCGAGGCCGGCTTCGTCCAACAATCGTTGGGCCTCGTAATCCACCACCGGGGCGTCGTGTTGATGAACACTGGCCAGAAGCACACGCTCACGGGTGGTTCCCGCCGCCTCGGCCATCGCATCGCGCCAGTGGTCGTAGGCGTCATTGCGAATTTCACACCAATCCACCGCCAGAAAAACAAGCGGCTTGGCAGGTCCCAGCAGAACGATGCCGTTGGCGAAAAGCGGGTCAACGATCTCCGTGGCGGGGGAAATGCCGCCGCCCATGCAGGCATGCCCGAGGGGAATGGTTACCTCGGTGCGGAAAACCGCAACCTGATACGACGGCGTGGCGGCGGTCAACGCCGAAACTGCCGCTGCCAGAGCAAATGTACACAGAGAAACCATGTTTGCACCTTTCATTTTGTACCCAGGATCAAGCTGGCCGCCTTCAACGCATCCGGATATTTCAACCGGCGCAGCATTCCTTTTCACGTGCGAGCGCTATTATGGCCCCAGATAATCGTGGAGTCAACGACGGGCAGGAATCCCAGGCAAGCAAGCAGGAGTTCTCTGTTCACATCCGCATTCCGGAGAGTTGCCGTATTCCACAAAACCTGTGACTATCTCGCCGCCCCGGCCCCAGATAACCTAAGAACATGGCAATTATGGGAGAGACGGTGATACATTTGCACAATGATGAACTTGGATAAAACACCGGTTTGGATCAATTTTTCGAGGAGATTTGTAATGAATCGTTTCGTGGGTTTCCTTTTTCTGGCCTTTATCATTACCGATGCGCCCATGTACGCGGACTCTACAGATCATTGGGGAGCGCTGTCCCCCTCACCCGCAGTGGTCCATTCGGTAACGGTGTCTCCGCTCCAAGAGATTTTGTCCCTGCGGGGTGAATGGGATTTTGTGACAGACCCAACCCTCATGGGACGCCACCGCATGGGCAAGGGCCCCGCTTGGAACGAGCCGGATTGGCGCGGCGCTCGCAAAATTGACGTCCCCGGTTGTTGGGAAGCGCAGGGTGTGGGCGAACCCGGCATGAGCCATGATTGGGGGCTTCCGTTCGATTGCATCCCGCGTCCGCTGAACCATATCTACATGGGAACGGCGCGTTACCGCCGTTCGGTGGACATTCCCGCCGCGTGGGCCGGTAAACGCGTGTGGCTCAAAGTGGGCGGAGTGCGCACAGAGGCGTGGCTCTGGGTGAATCAGCAGCGCGTGGCGCATCTCAACACCTACTGCGGGTCGTACAAATACGATATCACCGGGCTTGTGAAACCGGGGGAGCCCGCCGAAATCGTTGCCACGGTGCGCAATGATACCCCCAGCCGTAAGGGATGCATGGCGGCCTTCCATCGTTTCGGGGGATTCTACCGGGACATCGAACTGGAGGCGACACCAACAACCTGGATCGATGATGTATGGGTGCGCGGCGGCTTCGACCAGAAAACCGCCGTGGTGAACGTCAACATTCGCCGTGAAGGCGGCGAGGCTCTATCCAACCTTGCAATAGGCATTCTCCTCCATACACTCGATGGCCGGGCTGCGGGAATGTTCCGCCAACCGGTGACACTCGACGCGAACGGCACCGCGGATGCCGTGTGCGAAGTCCCGCTTACTGTATTTGAGCCTTGGACGCCGGAAACGCCCAACCTGTACCTGGCGGAGACAACCCTCTTTTCGGGTGAAACGCAGATTCACGGATGGATCGAACGGTTCGGCGTCCGCAAGCTGGAAGTGCGCGGCAACCGGTTCTATTTGAACAACGCCCCGTATTTCTTCCGCGGCTATGGCGACGACTACATCTATCCAATGACCCTGATTTCACCCCCGGACCGCGAAGCGCATCTCAAGCATCTGATGATAGCCCGAAAGGCCGGTTTCAATTATGTCCGGCACCATACCCATTGCGAAATCCCGGAATTCTTCGAGGCGGCCGACGAAGCGGGCATTCTCATTCAACCGGAGTTGCCCTACTATCATGACATCACGCCGGAAGGCTTTGAGTTTGATCCGCAACGTGACATCCAGGAACTCTACCGGCACTACCGGCGCTACACCTCTTTTGCGGCCTATTCGACGGGAAACGAAGGGCATCTTGGCAGCCCCTTGGACCGCGAGATTTATCAGTGGGCCAAACAGACGGATCCCTATCGGCTCTTCCAGCATCAGGACGGCGGCTGCAACACCCAGGAGAACTCAGACTTCTTTACGCCCAACGGCTATGGTTTAGCGTCTTCGATCAACCCTTGGGCGGAGGGCGCATTTGATGCACTCGAGGTCCCCTTTGTCGCCCATGAATACTTGAACCTTGGCATCAAGCTGGACCCGCGCCTGGCCCCGAAGTTCACCGGAGCGATTCCCGCGCCGCGAAAAATCGAAGACTATGAGGGGTCCCTTAACGCAGCGGGACTTGATCGCGCTTGGGGAGATGCGTGTCTCAATGCCGCGCACGCCCTGCAAGGGTTTTATCAGAAACAGGGAATCGAGCAGGCGCGCATGGATCCGGCCTGTGACGGCTATGCGTATTGGACCATCGTGGATGTCATGGTTCCCCAGGCAGGCACCTACACGGGCCAAGGTTTTCTGAATGCGTTCTGGGAAGAGAAGCCGGGCGGGCTAACGCTCGGGCAGTTCCGCCGGTTCAACGGGCCTACGGTGATCCTGGCGAAGACCGAACCCGCCTGCTCCATCGCCGTATCCGGCGATTCCTGTAAAGCCAAACTTTCGATCTCGCATTATGATGCCAAACCATTGCGTCAGGCACGGCTTTCCTGGATTCTTAAATCGGACGTGGACACTCTGGCTCAAGGAACCTTGCCGCCTTTCGACGCGGAGCCCGGCGACATTAAAGAACTGGCCATCTGCAATTTCACGGTCCCCGGCCTTGCCAAACCCATACATGCCATTTTCGAGGCGGCGCTTGACGGAACCGGTATTGCGAATTCCTGGGAGTTCTGGTTTTTCCCGAAACGGGTTGAAAAACGCGGTGAAGGCATGGCGGCAACCGAGGACCTCTTTGACCTCCTTTCAAAGCGATATCCCGGCATTGCCAAGGCGGGGACGGCCGGGGCGGAAGCCGCCCAACTCGTCATAGGCTCCTGGGATCACCCCATCCTTATCGAGGCCAACCAAAAGGGAAAACGGGGTATCATGATCGGTCCGGCTGAGGGCGAGCCAAACGTCACACTGGGTTGGTGGTCGTTGGGTGATCAGATCGGAACGGCGTTTGCCCATCACCCCGTGTTCGGCGATTTCCCTCACGACGGGAAACTGTCTCCCCTTTGGTTTCGCCTTATCAAGCAGGGGCTCGAGTTGCCTATCGAGCCGAAACTCGGCGAGTTCCAGCACTTCGCTGTTGGCGAAGGTAAAAATCAGTACTTCACGTATATCTGCCAGAAGAAAGGCCCGGACGGCCAGACCCTGCTGATTACCCGAGGCGTCGATCTCCTCGCCGACACGCCGGAAGGCGCCTGTCTGCTGGATGCGATGATCGACTACATGCAAAGAGTGACCTCATGAATCATCCCGAACGTTTTCGCGCCGTAATGAACTACCAGCCAGTGGACCGGTTGCCGGTGATCGAGTGGGCGATGTGGTGGGACCTCACCATCGAGCGCTGGAAGGGCGAGGGATTGCCCAACGAACTGAATGACGTTTTCGAGATCGCGGAATACTTCGGGCTTGATCCCTACAAGCAGTTCTGGTTTTCCACCACGGAACAGACCATTGCCGCGGAACAGCACCATGTGGAAGGCACGGTGGCAAATATGGACGATTATCTCGCCTTGCGGCCCCGCATCTTCCCGGACCATGGGAACGCCATCGAACAGATGCGTCCCTGGGCGGAACGTCAGGCAAAGGGTGATGCCGTGGTCTGGATTTCCCTGGAGGGATTCTTCTGGTTCCCGCGCACGCTGCTGGGGTTCGAGCGGCAAATGTACGCGTTCTGCGAGAATCCGGAACTCATCCACACCATTAACGAAGACCTGCTGCACTTCAATCTCGGCATCCTGCACCGCGTGTCCAAGGCCTGCGTGCCTACGTTCATGACCTTTGCCGAAGACATGTCCTACAATCACGGTCCCATGATCTCCAAGGGCCATTTCGAGGAGTTCCTCGCACCGTATTACCGGCGGATCATCCCCGCCCTTCAGGAGTTGGACGTCATCCCCATCGTGGACACGGACGGCGACGTTACCGAACTCGCCCCCTGGCTGCTCGATGTGGGGGTGTTCGGCATTCTGCCGCTGGAGCGTCAGGCGGGGGTTGACGGCATGAAACTGCGGCAACAATTCCCCAATCTGCGGATGATCGGACACTATGACAAGATGGTCATGGCCAATGGCCAAGAAGCACTGCACAAAGAATTCGAGCGGCTGCTTCCATTGGTGAAGACCGGCGGATTCATCCCCAGCGTCGATCATCAGACTCCCCCGCATGTCACGATGGACCAATATAGGGATTATTTGGCGTTGCTGCATGAATTCGCGCGCAGTGCCGTTGTGGGATAGTGAAAATCCGTTTATCAATCAGCCAAGAGGAGGCGTAGTGTCATGAGAAATGTTTCCTTTGTAATCCTGTTGACGTTGATGGGTGTGGCGGCTCCTCGGCTTTGGGCGGAAATGACGGACTCGCTGGAACAGGAATTCGAGTCGCCGCCTGACTCCGCGCGGCCTTGGGTTTACTGGTTCTTCATGGACGGCAATCTCACCCGGGAAGGGATTACCGCCGACCTGGAGGCGATGAAGCAGGCGGGCATTGGCGGGGCGATCTACATGGAGGTGGGGCTGGGCATCGAACGCGGCCCGGTCGAGTTCATGAGCCCCCAATGGCAGGAATTGCTCGGCCATGCCTTCGCGGAAGCGGACCGGTTGGGACTGCAAATCGCCATGGCGGCAGGACCGGGTTGGTGCGGCACGGGCGGGCCATGGGTGAAGCCCGAACAAAGCATGCAGCATCTCGTGGCGAGCGAAACCACCGCCACAGGTCCTGCAAAATTTAATGAAGTGCTTACGCAACCCAGTCCCCGTAAACCTTTCTTTGGGGAAGGGACCCTCACGCCCGAACTGCATAAAATCTGGAAGAACTATTACCGGGATGTGGCGGTGCTGGCCTTCCCCACTCCCTCAGGAAACGCCCGTATCGCTGATTCGGATGAAAAAGCCCTTTATTTCCGCGCGCCGTATTCCTCCCAGCCGGGCGTAAAACCGTTTCTTCCCGCACCGGCGGACTATGAAACCCTGCCTGCGGAACACTGTATTGCTTCCGGGAAAATGATTGACCTGACGGAAAAACTCGACTCGGAAGGCCGGTTGGTCTGGGATGTACCGGAAGGGAATTGGACTATCCTGCGCTTCGGGGCCACAATCACCGGCCAAACCTCCCGGCCCGCGCCCGCACCGGGGTTGGGACTCGAATCGGACAAGTTTGACGCGGCCGCGATTGACGCGCACTTTGACGCCTTCATTGAAACGCTCCTGAAGAAAACGGGTGACCCAAAAAATCCTGGACGAGGTTTAACCACGCTGCATTTCGACAGTTGGGAGATGAGTTCACAAAATTGGTCGGGGAAGTTTCGTGAGGAATTTGCAAAACGCCGGGGTTATGATCTCACGCATTTTCTACCCGCGATGCTGGGGCGTGTGGTGGATTCCCCCGAGATATCCGAACGCTTTCTGTGGGATTTGCGGCAGACCTCGCAAGAGTTGGTGGTGGAGAATCATGTGCTGCATCTCAAGGAACTGGGCCGGAAGCACGGGCTGGAATTGTCCATTGAGCCCTACGATCTGAATCCCTGTTCCGATTTGAGATTGGGCAGCATGGCCGATGTGCCCATGTGCGAGTTCTGGTCGAAAGGTTTTGGTTTTTCCACCGAATTCAGTTGCATCGAGGCCACCTCGATTGCGCACACCATGGGCCGGCCCATAATCGGGGCCGAAGCCTTCACCGCCGCGCCCGGCGAGGATTGGCAACAATACCCCGGCTCGATGAAGGCGCAGGGCGATTGGGCGTTGTGCGCGGGCATCAACCGTTTTGTGTTCCACCGCTATCAGGCGCAGCCCTGGCTTGACCGGTTTCCCGGCATGACCATGGGGCCGTATGGCGTTCATTGGGAACGCACCGAAACATGGTGGGACATGGCGGACGCCTATCACCGCTACATAAGCCGGTGCCAGCAGATGCTGCGCCGGGGCGTGTTTGTCGCGGACGTCCTTTATCTCGCGCCGGAAGGTTCGCCCAATGTGTTTCGTCCGCCAAGTTCCGCGTTGCAAGGCGCATTGCCCGACCGGCGCGGCTATAACTTCGATGGATGCGCACCCGAAATTCTGATCGAGCGCGCTTCCGTGCAGGATGGGCGAATTGTCTTTTCTGACGGCATGAGCTACCGGCTCCTCGTGCTCCCGCGCTTCGATACCATGACGCCTGGATTGCTTCAAAAAATCGTTGCGTTGGTTGAATCCGGCGCCACGGTCATCGGCGCGCCGCCACGCAAGTCGCCGAGTCTCGTGGACTATCCAAACTGTGATCAACAGGTGCAGGAACTGGCCGCCAAACTCTGGGGAGAAAATGAACCCGTACCGCAACGCACTGTTGGCAAGGGTATGCTCATCCTGGACACTGCCGCCGCAACGAAGCAAAACGAGGTGAATCCATTGGCCAAGGCGCAGTGGATATGGTACCCGGAAGGAAACCCGGCCGCCTCCGCGCCGCCCGGCAAACGCCACTTCCACCGCAGCATCGAAATTGAAAACAATCGAACCATTCAATCCGCCCAAGCCACCATGACGGCGGACAACAGTTTTGAATTGCGTATCAACGGCCAATCCGCGGGCACAGGCAACAACTTTAACATTGCCCAGACCATGGACGTGAGCGCATTACTCAAACCGGGCCAAAACGAACTCACGGTGATTGCGGAAAACGGAGACAACAAAGCGAATCCCGCCGGATGGATTGGTTCGTTGACCATCCATTTCAACGATGGTACTGCCGAGGTCATAAACACGGATCATCAATGGAGCAGTTCCACGGCATCCGATGGTCCTCGAAATCCCGCGATGGAACTGGGCGCGTTCAACATGCCACCATGGCAATTGAAAGAGACCACACCGTGGCAGCGTGACCTCTATCCAGGGTACGACACCACGGCGCGGGTGTTGGCGAAACTGGGTGTGCCGCCCGATTTCGAATCCAACGGAAGTTTACGCTACATCCATCGCCGTGAAGGCGACACGGACCTGTACTTCATCGCCAACCGGGAAAATCAAACACAAACCGTGAACTGCCGTTTCCGAGTGGCCGGGCGCCAGCCGGAATGGTGGAATCCGTTGACCGGTGCGCGCCGCGATCTGCCGGAATTTTCGGAAAAAGACGGCATCACCACCGTACCCATGCGTCTTGAGCCGCTGGAGAGCGGATTTGCCGTGTTCCGAAAACCCATTACAAAGACGGCGGACTCCGGCAGGAATTTCCCGGAACTTGTGCCCGCACTCACACTCACGGCCCCGTGGGAAGTATCATTTGACCCCCAATGGGGCGGCCCTGAAAAAATTATTTTCAGCACACTGGAGGACTGGAGTAAGAGTTCGAATCCCGGCATCAAATACTACTCCGGAAAAGCCGTCTACCACACCACCTTCGATTCTTCTCCGGAAACAGGCAATATCCCGGCGGTGCTCTCTCTCGGAAAGGTGAAAAACATCGCCTGTATCAAACTCAACGGACAGGGTCTCGGGACGGTCTGGTGCGAACCTTGGCAAGTGGAGATTCCGGCGGGTGTGCTGCAAGAGAAGGACAACCAACTGGAAATCACCGTGGCGAACCTCTGGATTAACCGGCTCATTGGCGACAGTGGACTGTCGAAAAGCAAACGCTTCACATGGAGCACACTCGAACCCTTCAAACCCGATTCCCCCTTGCAGGAATCCGGCCTGCTGGGGCCGGTCACCCTCTGCAGAACATCGGAAACGTCCGGCAGTCCAATTGCACCTATATCAACTACCGTCCAATATCCCGATGGCCGTCCGGCGGCGGCATTCCGTCTCAATGCGGTGGATCAGGGCGTGGTGATGAAACACGGCGATGGCCCGGGCCAGTGCGACTATCTCGGCGCGCGCGATATTTGGGTCTGGGAAACTGATGGCACCTATTACATGCATTACGACGGGGCGGGTCCCAAAGGCTGGCTGGCGTGTCTCGCCATCAGCAAAGACCTCGTACACTGGGAGAAGAAAGGGCCGGTACTTGATTTCGGCAAGCCGAATGAAGAGGACTCCGCGTCAGCTTCCTATGGCGTGACCTATTTCGACGGGAAAACATGGCACATGTTCTACCTCGGCACGCCGCATACTTCTCCCGCGCCCGATCTCATCCCCGCGTTCCCCTACCTCACCATGAAAGCGCGGAGCGATTCCCCCATCGGACCCTGGATCAAACAGCGCGAGGTAACGCCGTTTCACTGCACGCCGAACACCTATTATGACGTGACCGCCAGCCCCGGCCATATCATCAAAGAAGGCGAAGAATACCGGATGTTTTTCAGCGCGGCCTCCCAGGATGACAAAGGCACCCACCGCACCATCAGCATCGCCCGCACAAAAGATCTCAACGGACCCTGGCGCATTGATCCCCAGCCCATCGTCTCCCCGGCGGAACAAATCGAAAACACCTCCCTCTACTTCGAACCCGCCAACCAGACCTGGTTCCTCTTCACCAACCACATCGGCCTGGACGGCGGCGAATACACCGATTCCGTATGGGTCTATTGGACGAAAGATCTCGATGTGTGGGATGCCCAGAACAAAGCTATCGTACTCGACGGAGAAAACTGCACCTGGAGCAAGAAATGCATTGGGCTTCCCTCCGTCGTCAAAATCGGAAACCGCCTCGCCGTCCTCTATGACGCCCCCGGCGGCGACAGCACCAGCCACATGAAACGCGATGTCGGATTGGCATGGCTGGATCTCCCCCTCGTTCTTCCTGCGAAGTGAATCCGGAAGACGATGAGCCGGGTCTTTTTCATCATGGGACGGGTTGTCCATCCCGATTGTTGAAAAATGAGCCAACCACAGGCGGAATGTATGAAGTATGTGACGTTTTTTCTCTCCGCGGTGATGATTGGCTCTTTTTGGGGTTCGGCAGTCTATGCCGCGGGACCGCGATTTCATGCCGAATGCGGACATCAGGCGTGGACTTCCTATCTATACGGTTCCGAGGAGATGCTTCCCGGAATTTCGGAGCTGTATGCATCGGACCGTCTTCAGCGAGATTTTCTGAGCGGGTGCCAATTCCCGGATTGGGGATATCGGGGAATCAATCCGGACGCGGCGGAAGACAGCCATTGGACGCCGTATCACGAGAGCTATTTGCACGTTCTAACGGAAAAATATCCTTCTTTGGGCTGGGCAACCCCGGCAAGGCAAATGCGGTCCGTTCATTTTGCGACGCCCGGCGACGATATCAAACGGCGTTGGGCATTTTTTCTGGGGATCATTTGTCACAGTGTGGCGGACATTCCGTATCACTTCGATGACGGTCCGAATCTTGGGGTGTTGAGCCGAACAAAACAGGAAGACGGCACCGGCCACGGTACAACCGAAGTGAACTCTGATATTTTTGCCCAAACCGACCTGGGCGGCCTTGCTGGAATGCTCGGCGAAGTGTGGTTTCCAACCGATGACATTCTCGATGCGTATGCCCGCACCTCCCGCGCCGCGAATGGGACTCAACTGGAAACGGGCCGGCTTCAATTGCAGATGAGCACGAATGTCATGGGCATTGCTGGCGCATTGGCGAACCGCCTGGTCGAAGGGGAAAATCCGTGGTTGCGCGAACATTATGACGATTACTATTACGGCGGGCTCAAGCATGGCGCGGCCATCACGGCGGTCTGCGCCAAGTACTGGTATGCACGGCTGCAGGGTTGGCATTATCTCCAGAATATTCCGTCCTACGGAGGCTGGCTCAAAGGGCTGTACACGCAACCGCCCTGCGCGGATGCGGTGCTCGATAGCACGCGCCCGGACAACAACACCGGGGCAGAACCGTGGCTGGAAGTCGGAGGTGATCCAGCTCATGAATCGCGTGCGTTAATCCGTTTCAAACTGGACGCCGTTCCCCCAAACGAACACATCCAGGAAGCACGGCTATGCCTGTATCTTCCTTCTGTGCCGTCCTCAGCATGTGTCGTGGACGCATTTCCAGTAAATCGACAATGGACGGAAGGCAACGGCCTGACAAACGATGTTGACGGAACAGAAGGCATTTCCGCTCAACCCTCCGAGGTTACCTGGGAATCCGCCCGTCACGGCGCGGAATCTTGGGCCGCCCCCGGCTGTGGAAAAACGCCAGAGGACCGTGAGGCAACTCCAGCGGCCTCCACAAGCATCCCCACAGGCGGAGAGGCCCGATGGGTTTCCTGGGATCTCACCGCTCAGGTGCAACAATGGCTGGAGCATCCCGAAAGAAATAACGGAATCCTCCTCCAGCAGGCACAAAATTCGCCCCCTGCTACCGCGCCCCTGCAATTCTGGTCTTCACAAGCCTTCAAGAACCAGCCCGATAGGTACTGCGGCGGCATCCGCATCGTGGGACGTCCGGCGCTCGTTATCATAACTGCCCGGGAAAAGGACAAGTGATGAGACATTGTATTTTCATCTGTATTGCGTTATGCCTTGTGTCCTGCATACTGTACGCCGAAACAGCATTACCGGAACTCGAGAAAGGTTTTGTATCACCTCCGATTCAGGCGCGCACCCGCTGTTTCTGGTGGTGGCTCAATGGTAATGTGACCCACGAAACCATCACGCGCGATTTAGAGGAAATGCAGGCGAAGGGATATGGCGGTGCGATGATTTTCGATGCGGACGGATCGAATCAAGGCGGTAACAACCCTGTCCCGGCGGGACCGATGTTCGGTTCGCCCGCATGGCGTGAATTATTCAAACATGCTGTGATGGAGGCAGATAAGCTGGGACTCGAATTAAGTCTCAATATCCAGAGCGGCTGGAATCTCGGTGCGCCGGATGTGACACAGGGAGAAACCGCGAAGCAATTGACCTGGTCGGAGACGCGGGTCGAGGGCAATGCGGGCGTGGACATGGAGTTGCCGGTTCCGGAACATCGCGAGGGTTATTACCGTGACATTGCCGTGCTGGCGTACCGCGATGATTTGTCCATTGAACGCCCCCGACCCATCCGCCAACTGAAGGAGAAATCGGCTTTCCGGGAGATTGGCGGATCCGCGCCGGATTGCCGCCCGCTTTTAAAAGACAGCCCTGCCATGCCGGGCGAAGCGGGAATTCATGTCAAAGACATTATTGATTTAACCGCTAATCTTTCAGTCGAGGGCCATCTACAATGGCAAGCGCCCAAGGGCACATGGGTAGTGCTCCGTTTTGGGTATACCCTGTCCGGCGAGCGTGTCTCAACCTCCAGCGGGGAATGGCAAGGGCCAGTGGTGGATTACATGAGCGCGCCGGTACTGCGCGCCTACTGGGACCGGCATGTTCAGCCGCTGCTCGACGATATCGGCCCGTTAGCAGGGAAGTCACTCAAATACCTGCATTCGGATAGCTGGGAATGCGGCGGCATGAATTGGTCGCCGGATTTTGAAAAGGAATTCCAGGCGCGGCGCGGATATAATCCCATTCCCTACTTGCCGGTATTCACAGGGAGGATCATCGAAGACCGCGACAAAAGCAACCGGTACCTGGCCGATTTTCGGAAAACCATCGGCGAATGCGTCGCCGAGAATCACTATGCGGTCTTCGCGGACCTGGCGCACAAGGCAAATCTTGGGATTCATCCCGAGTCAGGCGGCCCGCATGCAGGACCATTTGACGGCTTGAAATGTCTCGGCAAGAGCGATATGCCCATGAGCGAATTCTGGGTTCCTTCGCCTCACCGACCCAAACCCGAAAACCGTTTTTTTGTCAAGCAGGCGGCCAGTGCGGCCCATGCTTATGGCATGACCCTCGTGGGTGCGGAAGGATTCACCTCCATAGGCCCGCATTGGGACGACACCTTGTGGCGCTCGGCCAAACCCAGTTTCGATCACGAGGCTTGCGCAGGTCTGAACCTGACATTTATCCATACCTTTACCTGTTCGCCAGCGGAGATGGGCCTGCCCGGGCAGGAGTATTTCGCCGGTACGCATTTCAATCCCAACGTCACATGGTGGGCACAGGCCGGCGCGGTCATCGGCTATATGAATCGCTGTCAGTTCTTGTTGCAGCAGGGCCAGTTCATAGCGGATGCATGTTATTACTACGGGGACCATGTGCCCAACATAGCGGCGCGAAAAGAAGCCGATCCCGCGGGCGTATTGCCCGGTTACGATTATGACGTGATAGACGAGACGGTGCTATGCGAACGTTTGACCGTAAACGATGGTGTGCTTTCATTACCAAGTGGCATGCGCTATCGGCTACTGGTCCTGCCCGATCATAAGACACTATCGTTAAACGCTTTGGAAAAAGTGGCTCAACTTGTGAAGGATGGGGCAATAGTCGTAGGCGCCAAGCCTGAACACATGGTCAGCCTTTCGGGATATCCCGACAGCGAAAAACGCTTCAAGAACCTCTCGGATAAACTTTGGAAGAAAAAAACTCTTCTGAAAAAAGGCCAGGTTATTCAAGGCATGAGCGCCAAACAGGTTTTGGCCAGACTGAATATCGTTTCGGATTGTGCCTGGGAAGGGGATGATGAGGCCTACGGATACATCCATCGCCGTCACAGGGATGCGGACATCTATTTTATATCGAGCCGGAGCGAAGACACAGAGGAAGGAGCCTTTACATTTCGCGTCAGTGGGAAACAACCAGAACTCTGGGATCCACTGACCGGCTCAATGCGTGAAGCAAAAGCATTTCGGCAAAAGGACGGAGTTACGACCGTGCCGCTCGCATTTGAACCGTATGGCTCGATTTTTGTGATCTTCGGCAAGACCATTTCGCCGGATGCGCAGGGCAGCGCGGACAAAAATTATCCCGGCTATACAGAAGCCGCCAATCTGGGAGGAGACTGGACTGTCACATTCGATCCCGCATGGGGTGGCCCGGAAAAAGTTCAGTTTGAAACACTGACCAGTTGGACGGAGCGGCCAGAGGAAGGGATTCGTTATTATTCCGGAACAGCCATATACCGGAAAAAGTTCACTATCCCCAAGGAACTGCTGAATACCAATGCCGGATTGATGCTCGATTTGGGCGACGTTCGCGAGATCGCAGAAGTAACTCTGAATAATCAGGCACTCGGAATCTTGTGGACCAAACCCTTCCGTGCCGATATCACCAAGGCAGTTCGAGCGGGCGAAAATCAACTCGAGATAAAGATCGTAAACAACTGGCCCAACCGGCTCATTGGCGATGCCTCGCTCCCGGTCGAAGCGCGGCGCACAAAGACCAACATTACAAAACTCCGTTCGGACACCCCATTGTCGATTTCTGGACTGCTCGGTCCCGTGCGGGTGATGCTACGCCATCCTGAAAGTGGGGCATCTCCAAAGTGATGAAATGTAAAACAATAATGCCTGGCTATTTTTGAACCGGCCGGTATTCCAGGAGCACCGAGCCCGGCGATTCGTCGATGTTCAAAACGATGGTGCGCAATTCGGTGCCTTTCATCGTTTTCGCCGGAGAGGGGGTGTAGCCGGTGGATAGGGTTACCTCGTAGTCCGCATCGGCGTTGAGTTCGTTTAGCGCGCACGTGAACTCCGCCATGGGCGATTGATGCCTGCGAAAGGCCATCACCATGCCGTCGCCTTCGGCGGAGCGGTGATACTGACGCACCTGCCAGTCTTTCGGGTTGGTGGTGATGTCCGTTACTGCGTAAAGATTGCCAAAATAGTATTTGCGGATGCGTTTTCCCTCCGCGATGGCGGCACGCAACAGATCACGTGGATATTCCACGGGGCGGGTGTCTTCACAAAAGGAAATGCCCGCATTGAATCCGCTGCGGAAATTGTAGGGGTCCGCGCCCATTTGCCCGCTGACGTTGAACGGCACATAGCGGCTCAGCCCGCCGGTCATCACCTGGTTCTGCAAGGCCGCTTGATGGAAATCTTTATTTATGAGCGGTGTGATCGTGGCATCGGTCCGCCACAGCGGGATTGCGCGCGCACACAATTCCAAATCAATCCGCCCGCCCCCGGAGGCACAGTTGTCAATCGCGATATCCGGATGCGCGGCGCGCATTTCGTCCCACCAGCGGTACAATCCCTCCACATAGCGAATCTCCGCCATGCCCACGCGATCCGGCCCGGCGGCGGCATCGAGCTTCTTCCACAAAGGCGTGTAGGACACCGCGTTGTCGATACGCACCCAACTCAAGCCATACGCGTCAATCAGGCCGCCGATATAATCGGTGATGTACTGCCGTGCTTCCGGAACGCCAAGGTTGAACATCCCCCATCCGCCATCGTCCGGCATTACCACCCACTCGGGATGTTCGGCGGCCATAAGAGTCCCCGGGCATATCCGTTCCGGTTCGAACCACAGGAGAAACTGCAACCCGGCGCGATGCACCGCCTCCGCAAGGGGCTTCAACTGGTTCGGGAAACGGGTTGAATTAAAGCCGCGTTCCACGGGCAATACATAATTACCCACCTTGGGAAAGTCGTCTTTTCCATAATAAGCGTCATACCAATAGCACTCAAACCCCATATCCTTCCCCGAATCCAGATGGGCTAGGGCATCCGCCTCTGTACATTTATCCATTTCATAAAAAGCAGTGCTTAGATGGGCTATCGGTGGAACCACCACCGAATCGCGCACGCGGGGCACAATATGGCGAATCATCATGGCACGCCAAAGATTGCTGGCCCGAATCTCATCCTCACCAGACCATCGCATCATTAAAATGCGTGGCGTGCGTATCGACTCTCCCGGATGCAACGCCAGATGCATGTTTTGCATTCCGGCTTCCAGCGATACACTCCCACCGCGATTTTCCACCGCCGCGGCCCATTGCCCCGTCCAGCCGATTCCCACCACCGCACCGCCGCCGTTCCACTGCACGTTGAAAAACGGGCAGGCCCCCTGGGAAGAGCGGCCATTATTCGGGGCAAAGGCCCGGCGCTGGCCCGGCGCGACCGGCTCGCTGAAAGGAAGCCAGTCATCCACGCCACACGTACTGCGGAGACTATGGAAGGTTACCGGCGCGTGCACCGCACAGGGAAAAGACGCATCCAGCGCGCGCACCTGTTCCAGGATGGGAGTGTCCGCGGTTCCCGTATTGGCAAAATGAATCGTCCAATCGACCCCCGGATGGTCCATGAACACGATGGCAACCACACGCACTTCCAGTTTCGTGACAGGATCGGTGAAAATCAGCGATCTGCGCTGTCCCTCCTCGACGGCGTCCACCGTTACACGGCGTTCCCACAACGGCAGCAGGTCATGGGAAGGGCGTCCGCCATAAACGAAAGAAAAAGGCGATTGCCCTTTGTCCGAAAACGCGCGATCCGCCCAGGCACTATTCGTTTGAACATCCTCTGGAACCGAACACACAACGGCAATCATCACCAGACCCATGGAGGAAATCATTATCACCCTTTCGCGCACAAGGCATTTTTGCAAATTGAATAGGGTTTCCATTCAAAGAAAAGATAGTATACAGTATCCCTGCGAAGGATGGGATGCTTTGATTGGTTCAATAACTATGGTGTAATGGAAACAGCACGGAGGTGTCCATGAAACTTGAACGCGTTCATCGCGTGCGGCATGAACTGGCAATAGGCATTATTGCGCTTTTCCTTTCCATGGGAGTCATGGCCGCCGAGTCCCCAGTACCCAATGCCATTACGCAATTTTCCACGATCAACGCCATTCTCGATGGGCTGTATCAAGGCCATTGGCGCTGCGCGGACGTGCTCCAGCACGGCGATTTCGGCATTTGCACTTTTGACGGCCTGGACGGGGAAGGAATCATTCTGGAAGGCACTCCGTATCAGGCAAAAGCGGACGGCACCGTGATCAAGGTCCCGGACGATCTGACCCTGCCCTTCGGCTCCATCACCTATTTCAACCCCACCCAAACCATTCCCCTCTCCGGCATCCGGGACTACGAGCATCTCGAAACCACGCTGGACACCTTTGTAAAGGACAAAAACGCCTTTTACGCGGTCCGCATCGATGGCATGTTCAGTCTTGCCAAGGCCCGGAGTTGCCCCAAACAGAACAAGCCCTATCCGCCGCTCGTGGAAGTGACCAAGACGCAAACTGTCTTCGAGTGGAAGAATGTCGAGGGCACCTTGGTGGGATTCCGGTATCCCCAATACATGCAGGGCCTTAATCTCCCCGGCTATCACCTCCATTTCCTGTCCAAGGATCATACCAAAGGCGGCCATGCGCTCCAATGCGCTTTTGACGCAGCGCAGGTGTCCCTTGGCGAAATTCGCGCCTTCAATATGATCTTGCCCGAATCCAACGAGTTCGCGGCCAAGGACCTTTCCGGCAACCGTGAACAAGAACTTAACGCCGCCGAACGCGAACGGAAATAAACCCACCATAGAAGGAAAACTGCCATGGACCTCAACGCGCTCGAAGAAACCCCTTCTTGGGAATGGCCGGCCAATGCCTCGGAAATCCTGCTGAAGGTTCTCCGCGGCAAAGAAGCCAAAGAAGAGGAACGCCTGATCGCCGCCGAGTTGGCGGGCAACTACGTGGTGATCAATGACGAACTCGTGGACGCGTTATTATCCATCCTGAGCGATGCCTCCGCGCCGGAAGAACTCCGGGGCATGGCCGCCATCGCGCTGGGCCCGGTTTTGGAACAGACCGGTTTTGAGATGTACGATGAATTTGAAGGACAGGACTCGCTGGAGGAACTGGACGAACAGACGATTACTCCTCAGACCTTCCAACGGATAACAGACACGCTTCAGCGGCTCTACATAGATGCGAGCGTCCCGAAATACGTCCGGCGCCGGATTCTCGAAGCCTCCGTGCGTTGCAGCCAGAAGTGGCACAACGACGCCATACGCACCGCATACACCAGCGGCGACGATGACTGGCGGCTGACGGCGGTGTTCGGCATGGCGCATGTGCGCGGGTTCGATAAAGAAATCCTGGACTCTCTGAATGACACAAATCCGGACATTCATTACGAAGCCGTTCGCGCCGCCGGAAACTGGGAGATCAAAAAAGCATGGCCGCATATCGCGTCACTGCTGGCTTCACGAAAAACGGAAAAAGCCCTGCTGCTGGCCGCCATTGAATCCTCCGCGAACATCAGTCCTGGAGACGCATTGGAAGCCCTCCAGCCATTTTTGGTCTCCAAAGACGAAGACATTGCCGAAGCGGCGGACGAGGCCGCCTCCATGGCTGCCATTGGACTCGAAGCACAATGGGCGGATGAAGAAGACGATGAAGACTGAGGGGAATTCTCGTATCGTTCCGCGCCAAATGTTTCATTGAAAAGGCGTTCCTGGATGGCGGTAATGGCTTCCATCCTCTTTTGGACACGATTCACAAAGAAATCGGCGGCATCGCCGTTTGTAAAGACGAACACACCAGTGGACTGTTCCGGCTTGAACCGCGCCATAGTGTGAACGCCCTGTCTACAAAGCCAGGGCGGCGATGATTCCAATCGCGATGGCTGAAGCCACCCCCTGGACCAGCGTTCCCAGCGTTTGCAGCCTGTAGCCCTGGTTCATGGTCATTCCGGAGAATTGCGTGACCACCCAGAAGTAACTGTCGTTGGCGTGCGATACGAGCATGCTGCCCGCGCCAATCGCCACCACGGTCAAGGCTTTCGCGGAGGCAGTGTCCAGACCCAATGCGGGCAAGAGCGGCGTCATCAGCCCCGCCGTGGTGATCATCGCCACCGTGGAAGAACCCTGTGCGGTCTTCAGTGCCGCCGCCACCAATAGCGGCAGTAAGATGCCAATGCCTTCATAGCCTTGGAAGCCTTTCCCGATCACATCGGCGATCCCGGAATTTTGCAGCACTTTCCCAAACGCGCCTCCCGCGCCCGTGATGACGATAATGGTGGAGGCAGAGATAATCGCCTTCCCCACCAGCCCTGTGCTCGACAGCATCTCCCGTTCAAACTTCTTCGGGAGCAGGAAGGAAAACATAACGCCGATCAACAGCGATACGACCGGCTGCCCAAGAAAACTCAACACCGCCGCCACAGCCCCCTCGCCCAACGGCTTCGATGGAAGCTCCACCACGGACCGGATCAAGATCAACGCAATCGGCAGCACAATCGGTATCAGGGATTTGGCAATCGAAGGCATCTCCTCCGGCTTTCCGGACGTTTCCACCGTGCCCTCCTCCGTATGCCGCAAGTCCAATCGAGACGCCACGGTGATTGAAAACAACCACCCGGTCATCGTGGCCACACTTCCCACGATCAATCCCCATAAAATCACCAGCCCAAGGTCCGCGCCGAGCACCCCCGCCGCGCCCACCGGGCCCGGTGTAGGCGGCACCATCGTATGCGTCGAATACAATCCCAGGCTGAGCGCGATGGCCCCCGCCGCCAGCGATACATTCGCCTTGCGTGCCAACGCCTTGTTGATTGGCGACAACAACACGAACGCCGAATCGCAAAACACCGATATTGAAACAACATACCCCACAAGCGCCATGGCCAGCGGCGTCTGCTTTTCCCCCGTGATCCGCAACACCCGCTCCGCCAACCGCAGCGCCCCGCCGGACTGCTCCAGAAACGCGCCGATAATCGCCCCCGCCAAGATCACAATTCCAATCGTGCCCACCGTTCCGCCAAACCCGGCATTCACCGACGCCACCACCTCCTTCAGCGGCATCCGCGCCAGAATGCCAAACCCGAACGCCGCCGCCAGAAGTGCCAAAAATGGATGCAGCTTCACCTTGGCTGTCACAAAAACGATGAACACAATTGAGATCGCCAGCAATATCAAGAGTCCCATGTTTACTCCTCCTTTTAGGTACTATGGACTCAAAATGTACACCATCTTTCCTGAACTTTCCAAAATATCCATCCCAACACCCTTGTTGACCTTGCGGTGCCGGGCCTATATTCTAGTGGAAAGAAGGTTGTGGAACGGGGCCGCTACAGCATAAGGAGAGTGCACATGTTGTTCCATCGGCGTTCGAGCATGCTTTGGACCGTTTTGTTCACCAGTGTCTGTTTAGCCTCCAACCCACTGCCCGCCGCTGCGGATTCCGTTCAGGTGAGCGATCTAATTTGGGTCTGGGGCAACCCTGAAATGGCCGAACCGGGAACACACTCCTTCGCCACCTTCGCCCAGGCAGGCCCGGCGGAACGCGCCAGCCTGCTGGGCGCGCCGAATATTATCCTGGCCGGGCTAGGCATCCCCAACGACGACGCCAAGGCGATCACAATCACCCAAGAGGCCGCCCATGCGCCGCGCCTCATTTGGGAGATCGGGCGGGATGGCGACGCTAAGGACGAAAATCGCCCCTTTGTGTATGACCAGACCCTGGCCCGGCTCAAGATGCTCGTGGATCGCCATCCCCGCATCGAAGGTGCATTGCTCGACGACATGAGTTCGGTCGGCATTGACAAAGGCATGAAACCGGAACACATTCAGGGCATCCGCGCCGCACTCTCAGGCGCATACAGCCGCCTGAAGCTGTGGGGTGTGCTCTATACGATGAACATGGACCGCCCGGACATCGCCAAATACATCCAACCGCTCGATGGCATCATTCTCGCCGAGTGGCATGCCCAAAAACTGCCGGACCTCGAGAAGAACGTGCAACGTTGCCAAAAGGAATACCCAGGCAAACCGATCATGCTCTGCCTGTACCTCTACGACTACGGCGAGAACCGCCGCATGCCCCTGGACCTCCTCGAAACACAATGCAAGATCGCGCTCAAGCTCCTTCATTCCGGCGACATTGCGGGTCTGGTGCCCCTGTCCATCAACAACGATGAGGAATCCATTTCATGGTTCGCCAACTGGGTAAAAGAGGTGGCCGGCCAGCCGGTGACCTCTCCCCCACTCCAAACAACGGAAACCGCGTTGCACATCGGTGATGGCTCCGCGTGGCATTTTCCGTCCGGAACCTGGACGGAAGACAGCGAAGGCGTTATTCACCCGCCGGACCAGCGGAATCTCCACAGCCGTGCCTTCCATACTGAAAAAGGTTTCCAGGACTTCACCGCGGAATTCGAGTTCAACGGTAACTACCGCGAAACGGGAACGGGTTGCGCCGGACTCGTGTTTCGCGCCTCGGACGTAAATCATGGCTATCTGCTCTATTTCCCATGGGGCGGGCAGCAACTTCGCGCAAAGCATTTCTGGGCCGCACTGGCGAAAAATGCCGGCGACGGCTACTGGCATAACCTCGCGGAGGAATGGGTCCCCGGCGTTCCGAGTGAAACCGACCGCTGGTACAAAGTCCGCATTGAGGTTTCCGGGCCTGACATGCAGGTGTGGGTGGACGGACGCCGCGCCCTTCATGTTACCGATGCGGCATTTACCAGCGGATGCACCGGTTTGGCGGGATACGGATGGTATGCGTTCCGGAACATTCGTATTTCAGGCACTGTCATGCCCGCACCCGCGTGGGACAAACAAACCGTCCTTCCATCGCATTCTTTTTCAGCGGGGTTAACCAGCGAACAGATGCCGAGCGCGTGCATTGCACCCAACGGAGACGTGCTCCTTGCCGCGGGCAACCAACTTGTACGCTCCAAGGATAAAGGCCGCACCTGGGCCGCGCCCGAAACCTTGCCGGAGAAACTCGGCACTATCACCGACTACGGCAGCAGTCTCTTCCGAACCTCCGCCGGTCGCCTGATTGCGATGCTATACACGCCACAAAACCAGACGAAAAAAATAACCCCCGATATCGCCATCTCCGAATCCACGGACCATGGGCTCACATGGTCTGATCCCATTCCTTCGGAAGTGGCGCCGGAATGGCCCGCACAACCCAAGAATTTCGCCGTTTATGGGCCGTTAGCCGAAAACAAAGACGGTGTCCTTATGCGTTTTCTCCTCGGCGGCATCAAAGAAGAAAATGACACCTTCACCGACGTGCGCACCTGGAGTTCCATCCACTGCAAGGCCTTCGTCATTCGCAGCACGGACGGCGGCAAGACCTGGTCCGCCCCAATCGAGATCGACCGGCCGTCGTGGAGCGGCACAGAACGCGGAACCATACCCGGCTCACTGGACCTTACCGAACCCACCGCCGCCGTCATCGGCGACAAGGTCACGGTGTTGGTCCGGCCAGTATACAGCCAGACCATGTGGCAATGCTGGTCGTACGACGGTGGCGCAACGTGGGACGCGGCTGCCCGTGCCACCTTCCCGGGGTATGCCCAATCCATGACCCGCACCAGTTCCGGCGCGATCCTCTGCGCGCACCGCTTCCCCCTCTATTCCGTGAACATCAGCCGTGACGACGGCCTGAATTGGGATGCGGGCACCATCATTGACTATCCCGCCTGGGCCATGGGAACCCTGATCGAGGTCGAACCCGATGTTGTGCTTGCCACCTACATGAACGCCGAACGCAACCTTCCCCTGCTGCTCCAGCGCATCCGCGTGACACCGGAGGGTCTGCAGCCGGAGCCCTGAAAATATGCACTAAAGGCAACAAATACGGGTGCAAACGGGCCTGCTTTCATTGCCTAAATTATTAGTTGACAAGATGGACAGTTCGTGATAGATTATGACTAAGACATTAGGCGATGAAAGGGCTCGACATGAGAATGAAACCGAATACACAGAAGCTCACGGAACTGGAAGCCGTGATTATGGATGCGGTGTGGGAGTTGCAGCAAGCGACGGTGAGGGATGTTCAGGCGCATCTCAAAACATCCCGGCCCATGGCGCGCAACACGGTGTTGACGATGATGGGCATTCTGCGGGACAAGGGATTTCTCAACAGCGTCCGCGAGGGACGGACCGACCTGTACCGCCCGGCAGTATCGCGGGAGCAGGTGAGCGGTCACTTGCTTCATGATGTCATGAACCGGTTCTTTGCCGGTTCCGCGTTTGCGTTGGTCAGTCAATTACTGGATTCCGAGGATGTGAATTCCGAAGAGATTAAAGCGATTCGCCGTGAAGTAAACCGCCGTCTCAAGGATTAAAGCTTGGTAAGGAGCTATCCGATGGATACCATGGTTGCGTTGCTGAATGAATCGGGCCAGTGGCTCGTATCACAACTGGGGCGCATGAGTATCGAGTTGACCATTCTCGCGGGAATCGTGCTGGTGACACTGTATATTCTGCGGGTAAAGTCGCCCGCCTTACGACATCTTTTCTGGGGGCTCCTGCTGGCCAAGCCAGTGGTCACGTTCCTCGTGGCCTCACCGCTGTCCTTATATGCTGTTCTTTGGCCGCCGCTGCCGGAGGTGTTCGTTACACCAACACCGATAACCGTTCAGATGGAAGCACCCTCGTTGGCCGCACCCATGCCCGCCACGCCACTACCTGACGCATCAACATCCCCCAAGGCAGTTTCCCAAAAAATCCCTCCGTTTTGGAAGCAGTTGGATCGCTACGGGCTTGTCTCGGCGATATGGGCGATCATCGTGTCCGTTCTGGGATTACGTTTATTGCTTGGTTGTGCTTATGTGGCCTTCCTGCGGAGCACGGCCAAAACACAACGGGACGGCACCCTGGCCGATCTCGTGTCCGAGTCGCGCGGCACACTGCGCATGCGGCGGCGTGTGGGTATTGCCACAACACAAGTTGCGCACGGGCCTGTTCTGGCGGGCATCCTTCGCCCGTTGATTCTGCTACCGGAAACCATGGCTGCCGCACTTACAGAAAAGCAACTCCGGCTGGTTATCACGCATGAACTGGCCCATGCCCGGCGCTGGGACAACCTGATATTACTCATTCAACGGCTTGCCGAAATGTTCTTCTTTTTCCATCCCGTAGTGTGGTTTTGCGGATGGATGATGCGCCGTGAGGCCGAGGCCGCGTGCGACGATGTAGTCGTATCGGCCTATGGCGAAGCGGATGGCACGGGCGCGGCGGCGTATGCCGACAGCCTGACCCGTGTTGCCGAAATGAAATGCGGGATCACCCGGCGGCTGCTGGTCAACACCTTCGCCGCCGCTGAATCGAATTTTCATCGCCGCATACGACGCATCCTGAACGGACGCCGCACGCGGATGACCCTGTGGCTAAGTCTTACCACAGGGGCCTCACTGGTTCTGATTGGTGTGTTAGGCTTGCCTACAGTGACATCCGCACCTTCTCTCGAACCCAGTCAGTATGCGGCTGCGTCTTTCTCGGAACTCAAGTCGTTCTATGCGAAGCAAGTTCCCGTGTTCTCACCGGAGATCAGGAAATACCGGGAGGAATCACCTGCCTTCCAGGCCTGGCGGGAAGCCATGAAGGCTACGATGCCCATTGTGGTATGTGGGGAAAAGGCGCGCCGGCAACTCGTGCAAATCTACGCCGAGGGAAAACAGGACCCCAAGAGCCTTGGTCCGGAGTTCAGGGTGGACCCTAGGGATGGGGATGTTATTGGGCATCCTCTAATTAACCAAGTGGCGAGGGCCGTCTTTCAGACGACACTGGAAGAGGCCCTGAAAGTCCTCACTCCGGGCAGCGAGCCGGCCATTGAACTGACGCGAGACATGCAGACAATCAGGGATGCAACGCAGATCGAGAACCCGGAACACTACAAGAATCCCTACGAGAAAGACTCGTTTGCCGCTATTTCGCTGGACCGCGCCATGGGCGAAGCCATGATGCAGCTTGCCATGCGATCCGGGAAGGTGTACCTTCCCCTGCCCGCCCCATTGGAAGAGGAATTGCGCACAACCAATGCTCTTTATGAGGTTATGAAGAAGAAGGCTTCGCAGACGAAACAAGAACACAATCTGCCGGAGAGAATAGACCCCGTGGATGCTCTTCTCGATCACATGTTCGCCGCAAAGACGGAGACCGTATTGAAAGAAGACTCCTCGCCTTCCGCAGTTCCCGAAGCGAAGCCAATACAGAGTCCAAGCGAAGCGGCAAACAAGTCTCAAGAGCAAGTGGCTGCTCAGGCGCCCCGTCTCCAGATCCAAGGGATAGCGGTTCATCTCAACGTGCAGGGCGAATTCTCTCTCACGGAGGACATCTGGAAAGAGGGGAAGGCCCCCGGCAAGAAGAATCGGGATGCGCTCACCTTTTTCACGGACGCCGACGCGCTGCTTGGCAATCAACACCTGATCGCCAAAGGCAATGAGTGGAACTTGGACGGGACGCCCATCGCCATAGATCATCAAGAGGCACCGACCGACCCGCCCTCCAAGATACAGTTCTTCGGTGCGCATCCTGTCGGTCTAGCGGAACATGGCGCGGGACTGGGGATGACATCCCCAATCGAGGCATTTGTTCCCAAGTCTGACGGGGGACATGAGTCTCAATTCTGGGCACAAAATTTAGGTATCGACTTTGAGCGCGAGGCGGGGGCAGCGGGCGCGTCGATTGTAGACATGCGAATCACTGTCGATCACATCGAGAAGCGCAAAGCCTCCCCGGAGATTCCCTTAGACATGGGCGAACCAATCTTTGAGAAACGGAACTATGCGTTCCGCATGTGCATTCAGCCCGGGAAAGACTACGGTGTCAAAATTGACACAGGGACAAACGATGCATGGTTCCTCCGTGTCCGTGTAGATTCCCGCACAACAGAAACGTCTACTGCCCCGTCCGCACAAACTCCTGCCTCGGCTCGTTCAACACAAAGCCGTCCGAAGCTTTCTGATGCCATAAAGACCTCCTTGGATAAGGAACCCATCACCGCTACAAAAAATGCCCCTTATGAATTGCTCGATCTCCTCGCCATGGCGTCTCACACGTCATTTGTTGTTCAGGAAATGCCAGCAATTTCAGCAATTAACGTCACCGATGCGAAACCCGTTCAAGTCATGGCGGAAGTGGCCGAAAAGTCTGGCGGGAAGACCTGTTTTATCGTTCGTCCGTATGGAATTCTTGTGAGCACTCCCGAAAAGGCACTCACCTTCTCCGGGGCTTCAATTCCGGCAGGGATTCTCTATGCCCCGCCTCAAAATGCCACCGAATCCCAGCGCCCGCCTCTTCCGGACTCCATCGAAATGGCGTTAAACCGTGAACCCATCACTATCAACTCCAATGACGGTAAACCAACGCGTTTGTCGCAGGTCGTGGAAACCCTGGGAATGGCCTCGGACCTTTCCTTCGTCCTGGAGCAGGATATCGAAATCCCCGGATACCGGTTCAATGAAATGCGAGGGAAGAGTATCCTCCTTGCCATATCGGATATGACTGGCGGCCAGTATTGTGCTGTTTTCCGCGACTATGGCGTGCTCATCGCCTCAAGGCAAACCGCCCTCACTCTTTCCGGTCCCACTATTCCCAGCGATGTACCCTATCAACATTCCAATGTGCCCACGACGAATTCAGGCTCTGTCGACAAAGACCTTATGCAAGCGCTGGAGAAGAAACCCATCGAGGCCCAGTTCAATACGATCTCGGATAGCCTTAGCATTTTTGAAACAGCTTCAGGGATGAAGTTTAAACAAGATACTATGGTTTCCCTGCCCGTACGGCTGAATCAATTCTGGGGAGGTTCTGGCAGTAAGCCTGTTCCCATACCCCCAACCGCTGAAAATCTGGGCTCTCCCTGGTTCTTTATAAAGAACGCCAAGGTCCCCACTATTATCCAAGCCATCTCCGAAGCCACGGGGGGCATGGTTTGTTTCGTTCAAAACATAAAATCCGGTTTCACCGCCACAGACCCTGCCCACGCCGTGGCGGCTTCCCGGCCGACGCTTCCGGCTACAATCCCCATGCCGAAACTATCCACCTCACCAGCAAAATCGAATGTGGCGATTACCTTGCCCGGCGGGGTCAATGTAGAACTCGTGGGCGTGCGTAAACGTGAGGCCGAAGACAAATCCTTTTGGCAGCCTGATGGCACCCCGATTGCAGAGCCGTTGTATGACCATGTGGAAAGCAATGTCGCCGCACAAGGGACACCCTATGAATATGTCCTGCGCGTCAACGGCCTTAACAAAGATGTCATGCTGAACTTCACCACGGACAGATCGGCAGGTTTTGGCAATACTCCCATTTCAAAAGATGGCAGCCTGTTGATGGAATTTATGGTCGAAGTGAAATTCCTGACCGGTAATGCTTCTGTTGACACCATGGAGATGGATTATGCCGCCGGGGATTGGAAAACGGTCCTTACCCACGATCCGGAGCACGGCCCCACCGCCGCCTATTCCGGCGAGGGTTATTTTGTGGCCTTCGCCGAACCCTATGAAAAGGAGAGAGAAACCATTCTCACCATTACCTTGAATGGGGACATCATAAAAGATGCCTTACGCATGATCGCCGTGGATAAATCCGGAGGCCTTCATAAAGAAAATGGCGGCGGACTCAGCAATGCCAACGTGAAACAAAGCATGTACCACTTCCAGGGCGTGAAACCCGAAGATATTCGCGAATACCGGCTGGAGTCCTGCCCGTTCCGAAAAATTAGAATTACGGACATCTCCCTGGTCCCCGGCCAGCACACCGACTGTAAAATTACGGTAAGTGCGCCGGGCAAGGCTATTGAGGGTGGCTATACGCACTTGGTAACCTTCGAACCTGCCGGAGACTTCCACCCCAAGACACCCGAAGAACTGCTCGATGTATTCAATGCGGTCTGCAAAGTCAAGACAGGCAACTTCCGCACAAAACCGCAAGACGGCAAGCTGGTGGGCCGTATTTGTACAGATGCCCCCAAGGAACTTAAAAAAGCGATGGAAAGTGAACCGCGGCTCAAGTGGCTCGAGACGGTTGAATTGACCCCTGAACTCTTCAAGCAGCATTCTGCCACCAAACAGCAGTCGCTGCCAGGTCCTTCCAACATAACCTTCAAGGCCGGCAATCCGGACATCCATCAGGAATCCCCCGCGCCCGACGCTGCTATTGTTCTTGCGCAAAACCCCGCCCCCGAAACGGATACTGCTCCTGAGTACTGCGCCGAAATGAAACTCATGGCGGACCCCCGCGAATCTGTGGATGCCTTTTGCGCCGGGCTCCGGGTTGGCCGGGAGATCGAGCACGGCGCGGAAGCCGAGCGCATCTTCAGCACCGATGATGCACAGGGCATCAAAAAGGTCTATGCTGCCACGAACATCAACGCCAGCATGGAACTTGTTAGCGCGCCGCGCGTTACGTTCAAATCAGCCGATGGTAAGCCAGAAGACAAGAATTCGCCGGGATCGTACCCGCTGAAAATGGTGGTCAAAGCCAACGGTATACTGGAAGGGGCAGGAAAAGATGAGGTAATGTCCCGCCCTCAGGAAGACTTCTTGGGCGACTACAGCGCATCGCTGCTGGACTTCCTCCGAAACGACAAGCCGACGGCGCTAATCATGGACTACAGGGATTATTTACCCAAACACGGTGATGGGGGGAAGTCCGAAACGATCCCCACGGGAGTGACCATGAGCGTCCGCCTGAACAAGACCGATGTCCCAAATGAATTCGGCCTGAACTTCTATTTTAACGATAAAGAGGTCATCCAACCTTCGCGCGGGCTGGTGTTCTGGAAACCGCAACCACCGCCAGAAATCTTCGAGTCGCCCGTGGTGCTGCACATGACCCCGCCCCATTCCTACCGGCTGGGGGATTGGGTGGTCGTCGTCACCAAAAACCGCGACCCGAAAAAGGCCACGCTGGCCGTGCTCAACATCCAGCAGGTTCCTCACGGTACCCGGTTTGTGGAAGAACCCCGCAAGATTGTCCCGTCCGGGACCAACACTCAACAAACCCCTCCCGGTACGGACCATCAACCGAAGCAAACCCCGGCTGCATAACAACCACGGTTTCCGGTGTTTTGTTTTCCAAACCAGAATATCCTGGCTCCATCCGCAATGAAGGGTAGAAACTCCGTCGTTCCCTATAGACCGCCAAGGATAAGCTCGATTCCGGGCCCGTTTTGTGTTCTACTTACTTGGAATTAGTGATCGCTTTGCATCAGAATCTGCATTTGTATTGGCCGCTGACAAATCGAAGATTTTGCGTATAGCTTCAAATCGGTATAATCGGACCTGAATTACTCCATAGAGAGGTGTTGAGCACTATGAAAAAAGCGGGGATTGGCTGTGCAATACTTGTACTGATCCTCCTGGGCATTGCGGCTTGTTTTCTTCTCCTGCCGCCGTACTTCGCGGCAAGTCCCACTCACAGCGAGACCGTGCAGGATGAGGAGCCCCCACAGGTGTCCCCCACGGGAACAGCGGATAACGCCGCATCCACCGATACTTCCGCCCCCTCGGGGGAGCAGGGTGGTGAATCGAACGAGCCCGCCGAACAATTAACCATGGACTCGTTATTGCGGGAGATAATCCATGGCGATGGTGCGGCCCCGGGGAATGAACTGGTAACAAAGCCGGACGCCTGTGTCATGCTGGGCACCCCAAACAACATGGCTTACCTCCAAAAAGAAAATCTCATGATTGTGATCAACTATGGCGGGATATACGCCTTCGATGTGGCGTCCGGCGCACAGCGCTGGCACCGGTATCTGTTCTCCACTAACGGCATGCAAGGCGCCAGTTTCCGGCGGCAAAAGATAATTGGATGGTCGGACCATGAAGTTTTTCTTCTGGACTTGGCCACCGGGAAGGAACTCTGGTGGCGCAATAATAGCCCGTGCGGCCCCATAGAGTCGGCCCAACTCTCTTACGATGAAACGGAGATCGCCCTCACCTGTAAACGCGGCATGGTGCTCTATTCCGTGAACACCCCATCCCAACGCGTGCGGCCCAGAGTGCCCGATGCGTGGTTTCGGGGCTGGCTCCCGGGGAATAAATCTTTGGTTTTCAGCCAACGGGCCGACGATAAGGATAGCTCTCATAAATTCCTTTTCATGGATGCGGACAGCGGCGTGGTGACCCAAGGCTGGGAATGGGGGCCGAAAACATATAACACCTTGTCTCCCCAGGGACAATTCGCCGAGGGAGTGGATGCCGGGGAAAACAAGGTAACGCTGAGAATCCGGGAGGCGCAAACCGGGAACGTGCTCCGGGAATTTAACGATATTCCGGGCATCAGCACCTACCTCATGTGGATGCAGGATGGGAAACGCCTGGTCTCCGCCAATCCGGATAAAACCAAGACAAGCGTACTTGACGTGGAGACCGGCACGGTGCTGTTCACGCTTTCCCAAGAGGGCCATCGTTTCAGCTTCTACTGGATATTTGAAGACACGGAGGGGAATGCCTGGACCTTTTCTCAAGACGAGGAGAACAGTCTCTATGCGTGGCGAATAGCCCTGGACAGCATCCCTAAAAAGCTGATGGATGGGAATCGCCTGGCGTCAGGCCATATCCAGATCAATGAACCCAATCAACATTTTTTAAGCTGCAAACGTTATGTTAAACAAGGCGTATGGGATGAGACGGTTTATTCTTTGAACGACATGCGGAAAAATGCAAAATGGCGAATTTCTATCTCCGAAACCAGTTGGTATGACTCCACCATCAACACGGATATCACCTATCACGTTCTGAGCTATCCCCTCAAGCAGAATGAAGGATATAGCGTGGAGAATAGCCGCTTTTCAGTACGTGCCACGGACAACGAAGCCGCCGTGTATTCCGGAACAGGCAGGCCTTTGGGCATTTCCCCCAATGGCCGTTACTTTCTCTATCAAAGCGACAAAAACGCCTCCAGCCTGTATGACCTGAAAACAGCCGCCACGGTCCGCCTGTACACCGCCCCCGGCAGGGAGAACGAAGAATACGACGCGTACATGGTTGCGGCCTTTTCCGAGGATGGGCGGCGGATGGCGATTAACACCTCCAAAACACTCGAGGTCACCGATTTGACCGATGATTATCCCGTCCGGGAAATGGACACCAAAGCCAATGCGCACTTTTCCGGGCATCGCCTCTGTTTTTCTCCGGATGGCGCCCGCCTTCTCTGCGGAGGCCGTAACACAGCCTGGCTCTTCGATGCGGATACCGGGGCACTCCTTCATACCTTCGAAGAAAACGAGCGGTATGCCCAACCTTGGGGAGGAAGGAACTTCTTGGATGGTTTAGCCACCGCCGCCAAAGACTGGGTGGGCAGGGTCACCGATCAGTTCAAGCCGGGCGCCACTCTAGGAATTGCCTTTACGGAAGATGGTTCCAAACTTATCACCCATGCCGTGGGGCAGGTAATTCGTGTTTGGGATGCCGGTTCAGGGAACCTCCTGCGCACCATTCATACCGGGCTCCCGGAAAAGCGGAACCGTGACGGTTACATCAACAACCAGATCACTCTCAGCAAAAATGGGCTTTATGCGCTCTGTTACAACGGAAACGGTTACGGCACGGCGGCCTTATGGTCATTGGAGGAAGGGATTTTGCTGCGCCGATACAAATTTATCGAAGACTATTGGATACAAGGAGTTCCCATGGACGACGGAAGCGCCGTCTATGTTAAGAACAAAGAGAATTTATACCGATGGCCAGGCGCTTTCGCGCAATACTACTAAATTTGCCACAGATTGTCTGTAATAGCCACAAGTTGGACATATTACCTGATTGACTGCCGTGAAAAACGGAATCCATGGTTATTCGTATATTTCGTGTATTTCATGGTTAAGTGCCTTTTTCAAAATTTCATCAGGGAACCCGTGCCCTGGCAAACACTCTCCCAGGAAAAGAGCGCTGTCTGAAGGCTCCATTTTCAAGATTGACACCGGATCACGTTCTCATTATAATATGCCCAGAAGTTGAACCGTATACCGGTCAGTAGGGTATCGAAATTGAGCAGGACAATGATTCAGAAACCGAATAGGCGCCCGGCGCGGGCGATGTGGATAGCGTTGGAATTCAGATGGTTAGGAATGATTCCATCGGGTAAAACAGCCATCGAAGAAACTCATACGCAATAGATTCTGATAATTCCCTGTCTTTTCGTGCACCTCCTGCCGGACCATTCACTACAAATGGCATTGAGGAGGTATTTGCATGTTGTTACACCCACTAGTTCTTGTGGGAATAGTGGTGTTCTTTTCCATTGCGGGTGCCGTGGTGGCTTCGGTGGCCATCCGGGTGCACAGCAACAATCTGCTAGGCCGGGCCAAACGGGAAGCCGCACAAACCCTGTCCGACGCGGAACGCGATGCCGCAGCCATGGCGAAGGATGCCAAAACCCACGTTAAAGAACTCGAAATTGATTTGCGCGCCAAATTGGAACAAGAAGGGCGAGAACTGCGAAAAGAGATTAGCAGTCTCGAAAAACGCATTCTTGTCAAGGAAGAAGCGCTCGACAAACGGGCCGAGGTCCTGGACAAAACGGCCGCCGGCCTGACCACCCAGGAACGGGAACTGGCAAAACGGGAGAAATCGCTCGACAAGGAACGGGAGCGCATCGCCGCCATTCTGGCCGAGCAAACCCGGAAACTGGAGGCCATCGCGGGCCTTACGGCGGACCAGGCCAAGCGGGAACTGTTCCTGCAACTCGAAAATGACGTAAAACGCGAAAGCGCCCTGCAACTCAAACGCATTGAAGATGAGTTGCGGGAACAATCCGAGAAAAAAGCCAAATGGATCATTACGGAAGCCATACAACGCTGTGCCTCGGACCACGTCGCGGAATCCACCGTTTCCGTCGTTGATTTGCCCAATGAAGACATGAAAGGACGGATTATCGGCCGCGAGGGCCGCAATATCCGCGCCCTGGAAAATGCCACCGGCATTAACGTAATCATTGACGATACGCCTGAAGCGGTAATTCTTTCCGGCTTTGATCCCATCCGGCGGCAGATCGCCCGCCTCTCGCTCGAACGCCTCATTCAGGATGGACGCATCCACCCCGCGCGCATCGAGGAAATGGTCGAAAAAGTCGAGGAGGAATTGGCCCAAAGCATCAAAGAGCGCGGCGAACAGGCCTGCCTCGATGCCGACGTCCACGGCCTGCATCCCGAAATCGTCAAACTTCTGGGCCGGTTGAGTTACCGCACCTCCTACGGCCAAAACGTGTTGCAGCACTCCCTCGAAGTGAGCCATCTGTGCGGCGTCATGGCGGCGGAACTGGGCGTGAGCATCAAGGATGCCCGCCGGGCCGGCCTGATCCACGACATCGGCAAAGCCCTGACCCATGAAGTAGAAGGTTCCCACGCCGTGCTGGGGCACGACCTGGCGAAACGCTACGGTGAAAACGATCTCATATCGAACGCCGTGGGCGGGCACCACGCGGAAATGGCCCTGAACTCCATCATCGCTGTCCTCGTTCAGGCGGCCGATGCCCTTTCCGCCGCGCGCCCCGGCGCACGCAGCGAAACGCTCCAGACCTATATCAAGCGGCTGGAACAACTCGAACAAATCGCGGATCAATTCCCCGGCGTGGAAAAGTCCTTTGCCATTCAGGCCGGTCGCGAAGTGCGCGTCGTGGTGCAGCCGGAAAAAGTGAGTGACGCGGAATCCTCCATGCTGGCACGGGATATTGCCCGGCGCGTGGAAACGGAAATGACCTATCCGGGGCAAATCCGCGTCACCGTCGTGCGGGAAACACGGGCTGTGGAAATGGCCAAATAACGCCATGCCCCCGGCGAGAAGTATGCCCGGGGGATCGAGTTGGAGTGACACGGCAGGCGTGTCCTGCACGCTGCTCCGGTAGAATAGCCAATGCGAGTATGAAGATTCTGGTTGTGGGAGATATTGTCGGACGTCCCGGGCGCCACTGCGTGGCGCGCCGGGTTCCGGCCCTGTGCGAGGAACGCCAGATTGACTTTGTCCTCGCAAATGCTGAAAATGCCGCAGGTGGCATGGGCGCAACCCCGGAGGTGCTCCGGGAATTGCGCAAGATGGGCATCCAGGCATTCACGATGGGCAACCATGTGTGGCGCAAGGATGAGCTCGCGCCCGCGATTGGCGGACTTCCGGATGTGGTCCGGCCCGCCAATTATCCGTCCATGGTTCCGGGGCAAGGCGCGGCCTTGATCCCCCTGCCGGACGGACGGGTGGTGGGCGTTGTCAACCTGTTGGGCCGGGTCTTTATGGAGCCGCTTGCCTGCCCCTTCGAGACAGCGGAGCGTGAAGTCGCCCGGATGCGCCGGCAAACGCCCCTCGTGCTGGTGGATATGCACGCCGAGGCCACCTCGGAAAAAGTGGCGCTGGCATGGCGTTTGGACGGACAATGCACGGCCGTGGTGGGCACCCACACGCATGTACAGACGGCGGATGAATGGGTATTGCCCAAGGGAACGGCCTATATCACCGATGTGGGCATGTGCGGGCCGGTCTATTCCGTCATCGGCATGGACCGCGACCGCGTGATCCAGCGCTTTGTGACGGCCATGCCACAGAAATTTGAAGTCGCCAAAGGCCCGGCCATGTTCAACGCGGTGGTGATAGACGCCGATGATGCCACGGGCCGGGCACGAACGATTGAACGTATATTCATACGGGAAACCTAAAGATAGGCCATGTATTTTAAGCAAATAGAATTAACCGGATTTAAGTCCTTCGCGGACCGCACCCAGGTCATCTTTGAGACCGGGATCACGGCCATTGTCGGGCCCAATGGGTGCGGGAAAAGCAACATTCTTGATGCGTTGCGCTGGGCCTTGGGCGAACAAAGCGCCAAAGCCCTCCGCGGAACCCATATGCAAGACGTTATCTTCAATGGGAGCGAACACCGCTCCCCCACCGGCATGGCCGAGGTCACCCTGGTGTTCGACAACGCCGATTCCGCATTGCCCGTCGATTTCGCCGAAGTCCAGATCACCCGCCGCGTTTACCGTTCCGGCGAAAGCGAATACCTCTTGAACAAAACGGCCTGCCGCCTGCGTGACATCCAGGAATTGTTCATGGACACCGGCATCGGCACCAACGCCTACTCCCTGATCGGGCAAGGCAAGATCGATCTGGTGCTCAGTTCCAAGCCCGAAGACCGCCGTTTTCTCTTCGAGGAAGCCGCGGGCATCATCAAGTATAAAACCCGCAAGCGCGTCGCCATGCGGAAACTGGAAAGCGCCGATCAGAATCTCTTGCGCCTTGGCGACATCATTGCGGAAGTCCAGCGGCAGATGCGCTCGCTCAAGCGCCAGGTAAACGCCGCCATCCGGCACCGGGAACTCACCGCGTCCCTGCGCGAACTCGAAATCCGGAATGCGTGGCTGCGCTATAATGAGCTCGCCGGGCAAATCACCGACCTGAAAGACCGGTTTTCCACCGCACAATCCACGTTCGCGAAAATCAACGCGAAAACGATGAGTGAGGAGGCCCGCGAGGAAGAACTCAACCTCAAGCGCATCGAATTGGAGCGCGCCCTGATGGCCCGCCGCGATGGCGAATACCAAATCGATTCCGAAATGGAGAAAATCGAAAGCCGCACCGCCCTTCTGCGCAAAGAAATCGAATTTCTCACCCAACAACAGGAACAAGCCCTCCGCGAACACAAAGAGTTCAAGGAACGGGCCGCAGGCATTCTTCAAACCCAGGGGGACATGGGTTCGCAGATTTCCGGACTGCGGGAAAAACTCCAGGCCCTGCAAACCGCCCTGGCGGAGCGTCAGGAACAATACAACCGCCTGCTGGAAAACGTAACGCGCGCGGATGAGGCCGTCGAATCGCTCCGTGCCCGCGCCCTGGACGCCATCAATCACCGCAACCGCGCCCAAACCGAATTGGAAACCATCAGCGTGGGCCTGTCGAACGTTGACACGCAACTCGAATCCATTTATGAACGGCAGCACACCCTCCACGCCCGTCACGAAGAAGTCTCTGTCTTGCTGCAAGACGCCCAACGCCGCCAAAACGAAGCGGAACAGTCCCTCGCGAAAACCGTGACACAGCGCCAAAGCACCGAAGCCCAACGCGCCCGCGCGATGGAAACCATGCAACAATTGAACACGGAATGGCAGGAACTCCGCGAGAAGCGGAGCAGCCAGGAAGCGCGATTAACCTCCTTGCGCGAACTGAGAGACAGTTACGAGGGCTTTGCCGTGGGGGTGCGCGCCGTCATGCTCGCCAAACAACAGGGGTTGGCGGACATGAAGGGCATCATCGGGCCGGTCGGGGATTTGATTTCCACCGAAAAAAACTACGAACAGGCCGTTGAAGCCGCCCTCGGCGCCAACATCAACAATGTCGTCGTTGAACAGGCCGATGCCGCCAAGGAAGCCATTCAATTTCTCAAGCAGCATCAGGCCGGACGCGTTACCTTTCTCCCGCTGGACACCATCCGCTCCGGGTCGCATGATAACGGTGAAGCCCTGCGCGGATTGCCCGGCGTCATCGGAAAGGCCATAGATTACGTCCAATGCGAAGGGCGCATCCTTCCCGCCGTCCAATACTTGCTCTTCGATACCGTCATTGTCCGGAACATCGACGATGCCATCCGCATCGCGCGCTCTGAACGCCGCTATCCCCGGCTCGTAACCCTCGAGGGCGAGGTGGTTTCCTCCTCCGGCGCCGTCACAGGCGGGCGCACCAAGCATGAAAGCCGGGGCTTGCTCGGGCGCAGCGCCGAGATCGAGGAACTCGAAAAGAGCGTCGCGTCCGCCGCTGAACGCATTGCCGGCATCGCCGCACAGGGCGCCGCCACCACGGAACTCCTCAACACGCTCGCGCTGGAAATCAAGTCCATAGCCGAGTCGGAGACCGCCTGCCGCGCCACGCTGAATGAAACCGGCCTGGAATCCGCCCGGTTCAACACCGAACTGGACAATCTTACACAGTCCATTCAGCAACTCGGCGAACAACGCGATGGCCTCTCCGGCCAGCGCAAGGAACTCGAGACCCGGCGCGAAGCCACACAGGAAAAAGCGGACTCGATTCTCAGCGACGACGAAACCCTGCAACAGCACATCGCCGAAGCCCAGGAACAGGCCGCCAACGCGCGTCAGGAACTTTCCGCCTGCGGCGATGCACAAACCGAATTGCGCGTCGAGTTGGCGGGCCTGACGCAGAGCCTCGAAGAATCCGAACGCAACAAAGCCCGGGAACAGCGCGATCATGAGGAAGCGTTGCGCGAAAGCGCCCGGCGCCTCGAACAAGCCGCCCAGTTCAAAGCCCAGGAAGCGGTCCTCCAGAATCAGATTGCCGACCAGATCGAGCGGGCCAAAGCCTTGTCTGAAACCAAGGAGGAAGCCCACACGAAAGTGCTCGAAGCCCAAAAGGCCAGTCAGGCGGTACAGGAAGAATCCGAGAAACTGGGCAAATCCCTCAAAGACCTGCGCGCCAAGACCGCCACGGCACAAAAGGAAGTGCACGCCCTGGAACTCGAACTTTCCCACAAGGAAGACCAGGCCGCTTTCTTCCAGCAGCGTATCGCCACCGACTACGGGCTGGCCTTGGTCTCGTTGTCCGAAGGCGACGTCGGCTCCGACGATCTTGATGAAAACGAGCGCGAACAGCGCATCGAGGAGATACGCAAACAATTGCAGCGGATGGGCGTGGTTAATCTTATGGCCATCGAGGAATACGAGGCGCTCGAAAAACGCGATGCCTTCCTCACCACCCAGGCGGAAGACCTCCGCAAGGCCCGCGAAACCCTTCTCTCCGTCGTCGCGCGCATTGACGGCACCATCCGCGATATGTTCATGGACACCTTCCGCACCATTGAAGAGAACTTCAAGAACCACTTCCGCCGCCTGTTCAACGGCGGCCAGGCCCGCATCTATCTTCTGGATGAAGAAGATCCCCTCGAATGCGGCATTGAAATTGAAGCGCGGCCTCCCGGGAAAAAGCCACAAACCATTTCCCTGCTCTCCGGCGGGGAACAGGCCATGACCGCCATTGCCCTGCTCATGGGCATATTCAGCGCCAAGCCCAGCCCCTTCTGCGTCCTCGACGAAGTTGACGCCCCCCTCGACGACGCCAACATCGGGCGGTTCCTGGCCCTGCTTGAAGAATTTTCCCAGCAAAGCCAGTTCATCATGATTACGCACAGCAAGCAAACCATGGCCCGGGCAAACGCCCTCTATGGCGTCACCCAACAGGAACGCGGCGTTTCCCAAATCGTCTCCGCACGATTCGAAGACATCAAAGACAACTAGTGTGAACGTCCTTCATCTTTTCAGCAATTGTAAATGGACGGGGCCGGCCGAGCCCGCCTTGAACCTTTGTGTGGCCTTGCGCGCCCGCGGAATCAACGCCGATTTCGCCTGCGCCCCGGATGCCGGCGCTTCGATCAACAAAGTTGTCGAAACCGCCCGCGACCGCGGCATCGAGCCCATTCTGAAATTTCACCTGAAAAAACACCGCCACCCCCTGTTCAACTGGCTTGACCAGCGCGCCTTGTCCCATTTTCTCACACAGCAATCCTATGACATGATCCACTGCCACCTCGATAACGACCATGCCATCGCCGTGGCCACCGCCGGTAAACATGGCCTTCCCATCCTCCGGTCCAGTTATGAGGGCGAGGGTTTCACCAAAGATACCCGCCACGAGAAACTGCTGGCGGCCACGCATACCCTGATAGAGCCTTCCCGCCGCGCCCTGGAACATGATGCAACGGTGTTCGGACTTCCCCCCGAACGCCTTCGGGTGGTGCCCGGCGCCGTGGACACCGACCGATTCGATCCCGCGCGGGATGTCCCCGATGGGCGTGCTTGGCTGCGGATTCCCCGGGATGCCTTCGTGCTCGGAATTGTGGCCCGCATGCAAACCCACCGGCACTATGCCGATCTCTTCGAGGCGTTCCAGCAACTCGTGCGCCGCGCGCCCAACGCCTGCCTTATCGTGGTCGGACGCGGCACCAAACAAGAACAGGTCGGCCGGCAGCCGGTACGTGATCTGGGTTTGGAAAAGAATGTGTTTTTCCCAGGATTCATCGAAGGCGAAAATTACACGGGAATGCTGAAAGCCTTCGACGCCGGCGTGTTCCTTGTTCCGGGCAGCGACGGCACCTGCCGCGCCGCGCGTGAAATCATGGCCATGGGAAAACCCCTGATCGCCGCGGACCGCGGCATGCTGGGGGAAATCGTCTCGCACGAACACGACGGGCTGCTCTTTGACGGCTCCGCCACGGCCCTCTTCGCCTGCATGGAACGTTTGTGCAAGAACCGGGCCGCACGCGTGCACATGGGGCATGCCGCGCGCCAAAAAGCCCTTGCCTCATTTTCGCTCGAAGCACAAAGCGCCGCCATTGCGGCTATTTATGAACACGTGCTGGCCCAACCCTGACAACCCGGGGAAAAGAACCACGGAGCACAGGCCGTTTGCACGATCAACCGGGTGCCGTCCCGTCATTGAACATCGAATGAAACACCGTCTTCAGTTCCGCCAGACGATACGGCTTCTGGATAAATCCCGCCAGCCCCTTCCCCGCGAACCGTTGCGTAATCTCTTGCTTATTATACCCGCTTGAGAGAACCACCCGCACCGAGGGGTGAATCTTCCGAAGTTCCCGCAATGTTTCCTCCCCGTCCATTTGCGGCATCGTCAAGTCCAACAACACCCCGGCTATCTCCGGATGCCGCTGTTGATACACCTCCAATGCCTCCACGCCGTCCCGCGCGGTGAGCACCTGGAACCCCAGCCGTTCCAACATCTCTCCCGCAATCGAACGCACCATTTCTTCATCATCCACCAGGAGAATCGTGCCAGAACCCTTCCAGTGCGTGTCAGACACCGCTTCGTGGCGGTGCACTGGTCCCTCCGTGTTTACCGCGGGAAACAGAACTTTGAAGGTAGTGCCCTTGCCCGCCTCGCTGTAGACCTTGAGCGCCCCCTTATGCCCGCGCACAATTCCCTGCACCGCCGCCAAGCCCAGCCCGCGTCCCGTAAACTTTGTGGTGAAAAACGGATCGAATATCCGGCCCATGGTCTCCTTGTCCATCCCGCATCCCGTATCCGACACCTCCAAATACACATACTCCCCCTCCTCCAGTTCCTCGCTCAAGGCAAGATGCTCCAGATAGGCGCGGTCGCAGTGCATGAGTCCCGTGGTAATGCGAATGGAGCCCGGGCGCTCCCCAATCGCTTCCGAAGCGTTTGTGATGAGGTTCATGATGATTTGCCGAATCTGGCTGGCGTCCCCGCTGATGGGCGGAATTTTGTTGTCGAGATGCAAATTCAGCATCACATTCTTCGCAATCGAAGTTTTTAACAAGTGAACCATTTCCTCTATCAGTTCACATATATCCAGACTCTCGATGATAAACCGCCCCTTCCCGGAATAGGCCAGCATCTGCCGGCACAGTTCCGCCGCGCGGCGCGCCGCCGTTTCTATCTCCTGAATATTCCCGCGCGCCGGCGACAGCGGGGAAAGGTCCATGAGCGCCAAATCCGCATGCCCCAGCACCGCCATCAGCAAATTGTTGAAGTCATGCGCGATCCCGCCCGCGAGCACTCCCAGGCTTTCCAGCTTTTGCGCATGAAGGACTTGCCGCTCCAGATTCATCCGCTCCTCTTCGGCTTGCTTGATCTCCGTGATGTCCAACAGGGTTTCTATCGCCCCCGCCACCGCCCCGGACGCATCACGGATTACCGCCGCGGTGAAATGAAGCCACCGCCCCTGGCTGCCGTGCATCGGGAAGAAGTCCACCGCTTCATACGCCCCCCGGATAAGTTTCGAGGGCTGAAATTTGTGTTGATACCACTGGGAAATCTTATCGAACGCCCCCTCCACAAGAAGGTCTGCCATGCAGGGACGTTCCTCCGGATAAAAGGCTCGCCAGTGGTCCCTTGTGCCCAGAACTTGTTCCGCCGGCAATCCGCTGATTTCCGCCAGGGCCTGATTCCAGTGCACCACCGTGTGGCCCTTGTCAATCACGAACGCGGGCACCGGCGAGCCTTGCAGCATGCTGCGCAACCATTGTTCGCTGTCCGCCAAGCGCTGCTCGCCCTCTTTGCGGGGCGTAATGTCTATGATGATCCCATTCAAGTAAAGCGGTTCGCCGCGGGCATTGCGGATGGCCTGCCCTTTTTCATACACCCACCGTACCGGCCCTTCCTTGTGTTGAATCCGGTATTCAAGTTCGAACGGGTGATTTTTCGATACCGCGCGCGCAACCTCCGCTTCCACCCGGGCAAAATCCTCCGGAAGAATAATATCCCCGCGCCGGAGGCTCCCACGCCGGAACTCCTGCACCGAATACCCGCTTATCGCCGCGATCTCCTCGCTCATGTAGTGGGTTGTCCACGGCGCCGCGACTTCACTGCGGTACACCACGCTCGGCACCTTCTCCACCAGCGTCCGGAATTCCTGCTCCCGGCGGACGGCCAGTTCTTCCGCGCGCTCACGCTGCGTGCTCAACGAAAAGAACAGCAGGGAGACCGCCAGGGTAATCAACACCCCAATAACCGGAACCGCATCCGGCCACCGGTCCCGGTTTACAGTGATAAAACTGTTTTCAGGAACCATAACCAGTTGCCACAAGCGCCCCCCCGTGGTGAAGTGACTTATATGCTGAAGAGGAAGGCGGGTATACTGTTTGGACACAGCATCGCCCCTTGTCCGCGTAACATGATGATACAGCAACCGTTTCTCGGGGGTGACGGACAAATCCCACAGGTCGAAAGGCAGTCCGACCGGCAACGATCCTTCCAGCGCTTTCGAAATAACACCGGAAAACATAAACGCCCCGATCACACAGCCTTGAAACGCGGCACGCCGCTCTTCCATGCTGTCCAACGGATATCCGCGCGCGTACACGGGGGCAAAAAGCAAAAACCCCGGTTCCTTCTCCGACGTCAAGAGATGTACCAGTTCGGACGCCACCAGCGTGCCTGTGTCTCGCGCTTTTTCCAAGGCGGCCTTTCGAATAGGCTCGGATAGCAGATTAAATCCATAGAATGGCGTTTCCGTCTTGGCGGGCGCACGGTAGAACAGCGGATAATACTCTTCCTGCACCGCACAGGGCGTCGGGACGCCTCCGGGGCCGTTTTCCCAGATGTGATACCCCGGCAATCCCTCCTGAACGGCCATGGCTTCATGTGAAGCGCGCTCCGCGTGCAGTACGCGAGGCGCCCAGGACAACGAATGAATCCCTGAAACGGGTTCCAGGTCCGCGGTTACGAAATTGTGAAACTCCAGCCGGTCCACCCGTTCCGACCCCAGGAAAAAGCGCCGTATCGCATTCACACGGTATTCGGACTCGGAGAACTGATCTTCAATTAACAGGCAACGGTCCGTCGCACGGCGCTCGAAACGTTCCTGCAACGTACCCAACGCCTGTTGAAGACACCACCAATAGACGGAACAGGTTAAAGTGAGTCCTATCGCAGCCGTCAAGGACACCACCGCGAAAGGACGCCGCCACCGCCTCCACCCAGACTCGCGCGGTGTCTGTTTTTGCCTGGTCCTGTTCACTTTTCCCATCACCCTGTCACCCCCACTTCTTCTGGGTTTCACTGTTTTCTACTGTAATGGCTGTTCGCCCGTATGATTAACGTTCCGCCCCACTATACCATAAGAGGCAGAATTTTGTACATCCCCGTGAAAAATTTCCCGGCGTTCTCTGGAAATTACCTATTTAACCGCGAAGGCAGCCGTCCACCGCACTGCGAATAGCGCGAATATGCTGGGGATTCGTTCCGCAGCATCCGCCCACAATGCCCGCGCCCGCCGATAGAAACTGCCGTGCAAAACCCGCCATATACTCTGGAGTCTCCGGATACTCCACCCCCCCCTCCGTCTGTACCGGCTGCCCCGCATTCGGATTCACGAGAATTGGAACCCCGTGGTTGGCCGCACGCAACGCCTTCACCACCTCCAGCATATCTTCCGATCCAAAACTGCAATTCGCGCCAAGGATATCCGCGCCCGCCGCCAGCACCGCCTGCGCCATATCGGCGGGAGACGCCCCCATCATCGTGCGCGGCGTGCCCTCCACCACGCTGGCGTATGTAAAACTGCAAATGATTTCCAGTCCGGTGCTTTCTTTCACCGCCCGCACCGCCACCACCGCCTCATCTATGGCGCTAAACGTTTCAATAATGCAGGCATCCGCCCCCCCGCGTTCCAGTGCTTGCGCCTGCTCCTTGAACGCCTCGAATAATTCGTCTTCGGCAATCTCCCCCGTGATTAAAAATTTTCCGGTGGGCCCGATGGATGCAATCACATGCCTGTCCGGTCCCGCCGCCTGCCGTGAGAGGGCCGCGGCGGCCTCGTTCAATTCGCCCACCCTGCCGCCCAGCCCATATTGCCCCAATTTGCACCGGGTGCCTCCAAAGCTGTTCGTGCTAATCAGGTCCGACCCCGCCGCGATATACTGCTCCCCAATCCCGCGTACCACCTCGGGATGGCTGACATTCCACAGTTCGGGGCATTCCCCGGCTTGCATACCCGCGGCCATCAGCAACGTCCCCCACCCGCCATCCGCCACCAACGCCTTTCGTTCCCGTAATTCCTCACAAATGGTTTTCATGGCGCCTCCTCCGTTGTTGGGTGGATTGTCCATCCACAAATGCATTCATTGCCGCTGTTTCTTCAGACTATGCCCATACGATACCGAAGCGCCGGGACCATGGCAAGTTTAACGCGGCAACGCCCATCCTCCGAAGACGATGGGCGTTGGATAATGCCTTGTAGTGGGAATTAATTCAGACCAAGCTTCCGGTCCAGCCACTCGATGATGCCTTGCGGGTCCGGCGCATACGCATCCGCCCCGATCTTGTCGCAGAATTCCTGGGTCAACGGCGCGCCTCCCACACACACCAGCGTCCCCGGCACCGAACCCTTCACCAGCTTCACCGTTTTCTCCATGTTCACCATCGTGGTGGTCAGCAATGCGCTCAAGCCCACCACCGAACCCGGATTCTTCTCCACTTCCGCCAGGAATTTCTCCGGCGCCGTGTCCACGCCCAGGTCCACCACTTTCCATCCCGCGCCCTCGAGCATCATCCGCACCAGATTCTTGCCGATATCGTGCAGGTCGCCCTGGACGGTGCCAATCACAAACGTGCCCTTGTGTTTTGCCTGGCCCGATTCAAATGCCGGTTTAAGCTGGTCCATACCCGCGTTCATCGCCTTGGCCGCCATCAGCAAATCCGGCACAAACACTTCGTTCTTGCTGAATTTCTTGCCCACCACGCTCATCCCCGCCATCAAACCGCGCGTCAACACCACGTTCGGATCAATACCCTGGGCCAGTGCCTGTTCGGTGAGTTCCAGCACCCCGTCCTGTCCTTTCATATCGGGTGGATAAGGCGCATTCTTGTTCACCTTTCCCCGTTCCACACACACTGCAATCTGGTCAACAAGTTCCATGTCCGGCATAGTTGCATCTCCTTTGAAGTTCGCGTAACTATACTACGAATACCGCCCCAATTCCAAGCCCCGGTCCACAAAATACCGATAGGTCTCATACTCCACCTGATTCGGGATCGAATGATCCGAATGCAGCGCATAGCCAAACCCCTGCTTAACCACCGGGATTTTCGAGGACAACTCCCGGTTGATGGCCTCTTTATCATTCCCATACAACACCCGCACGTCCATCCCGCCCATAAAAGACAACCGGTCCCCGTACTCCCGGTAAAGCCGGAGCAAATCCATTCCCGCCTTCACCTCAATCACCTGGAGGCAATCCACCCCCGACTCGATCATGCCCGGAACCAGCGGTTCCACGTACCCGCAGGAATGCATGATCACCGGCAGATTCCGGCTCTTGACGAACCCGATGGCGTGCTTGTGCCCTGGTTGGATAATGTCCCGGTACATCGGCAGCGAAATGAATGGCCGCCCCTTGAAGCCCATGTCCTCATAAAACCAAAATCCGTCAGGCCACCCCTCTTCGGCGAATAAAATCTCCATCAATTCCACGGTTACCCGGGAAAAGGTTTCCACCATCTCCCCGACCCACTCCGGGTCCATCGCCATGCCCATGAGCATGTATTCATGCCCACACACCGGATGCATCAGCTCGAAGACCCCCACCCCCGCCCAGACAAAAAAACGCCCCTTTTCCGCCGCCGCGCGTTTCGCCGCGCGATACCCCTCAAAATTGATCCGTGCCCGGTCCGCCGTTAAAAACGGCTTGATGTGTTCCTCCCACCCCGCCCGGTCCTTCACCCAAAAATCCACATGCTCCGGCGTCGTGTCATGTGTCTTGCTTCGCCGCAACAACGCCCCGTTCCCATCCCGCGCCAGGATCGTCTCCTCCGTCTCCTCCACCGTCACCGGCTCGAAATCCAGCTTCGCGGTAAACGTGAACGGCCAGAAGGATTGGAGATCATACTCAAAATGGTCCTCAAGACACTCCCCTGGCTTGATGTGCCCCTGCCGCGTCCACAACGAAATCGTGTCGCCCCAGAAATGCTCATACACCCCAATCCGGTCCGCCGGCTTCCGCGCCAGCATGCGCCGCATCCGCTCTTGACTGGTCATCGCCATTCCGCTCTTCCCTCTCTTTAGGAATCGCCATGCTAAACAGACAGACGAGGGTGTTTCAAAAGAAGCCCCCCACAAAGAAAAAAACGCCGCACCCGGCGTAAAACCCGGTACGGCGATTGAAAAACCAATTAGAGGGAGGAGGCCCGGTGCTGCAGCGTGGACTTTTTGCGCGCCGCCGAATTGGGGTGAAGAACCCCCTTCGTCACCGCCTTGTCGATCTCCGAGAGGGCCGCCGGGATCGCCGCCTTCACTTTTTCAGCATCCTTGCTGTCGATGGCGGCCTGCGCCTGTTTCATGAGGGTCTTCATCCGCGAACGCACCGCGATATTCCGCTGCCGGTTCTTCTCGTTCGTGATAATCCGCTTTTTCTGTGACTTGATATTAGCCATTACGCGCTTCTACTCCGTTGTTCCTTGGGGTGCTTGCATAAAGGAAACGGCATTATACCAAACGCGTATACCGGCATCAAGTTTTTTACAACGTTAGCGATTCGCGCACCTTCCGGCTCAGACTCATCAAATTAAACGGCTTGTTGATGAAATGAATCCCTTCCTCCAACACCCCATGATGCGCTATCGCGTCTTCCGTGTATCCCGACATGAACAAGACCCGCAGGTCCGGGCGATTCTGTTTCAGTTGATCGCTTACCTGGCGGCCGTTCAGTCCGGGCATCACCACATCCGTTATCAATAAATCTATCCGCTCGGCCGTCCGCGCCAGAGCGAGGCATTCCTGGGCGTTTTTGGCCATGATCACCGAATACCCCAGGCGTTCCAACATGCGGCCGGCAAGTTCCCGCACCGCCGTATCGTCTTCGAGCAGGAGAATCACCTCGCCCTGCCCGGGGACCACCTCATCTTTCGGATCGCGCTCCAGTGAGTCTTCCGTGGACGCCACCGCAGGCAAATACATCCTAAACGTCGAACCATGGCCCGGTTCACTGTACACCCATACCTCCCCCCCATGCTGCTTCACAATCCCATATACCGTGGCCAACCCAAGCCCCGTTCCTTTTCCAACTCCCTTCGTCGTGAAAAACGGCTCGAATATCTGCCGTTGCGTCTCCATATCCATCCCGTACCCCGTGTCACTCACGCTACACATCACATACATGCCCGGCTTGATATTCGGATGGGCGGCCGCGTACTCATCATCCAACTCCACAAAATCCGTCTCTATCGTCAACGCCCCTCCGCCCGGCATCGCGTCCCGCGCATTCACACATAAATTCATCAGCACTTGTTCCAACTGCGCCGGATCCGCCTTCACACAACAGGCCCGTGGAACCAAATGCACCCATACGGCGATATCCTCGCCCAACAGCCGCCGCAACATCTTTTCCAGGCCATGCACCACATCATTGACATCCACCCGCTTCATCTCGAGCACCTGCTTGCGGCTGAAGGCAAGCAACTGCCGGGTCAGCGCCTTTGCCCGATCCCCCGCCTCCATAATTTGCCCCAGGTACTCCTGCATGGGCGAATCTTCGGGAATATCCGAGCGAAGTAATTCGCCATATCCAAGGATGACGGCCAGCAGATTGTTGAAATCATGCGCCACGCCCCCTGCCAGCCGCCCCACCGATTCCATCTTCTGTGACTGCCGGAACTGCACTTCCAGCGCTTTTTGCTCCGTGATGTCTTCCTTCATCGCGATAAAGTGTGTGATTGCGCCCGAAACATCCCGGATTGACGATATATGCGCCCGTTCCCAAAACAGCGTTCCATCTTTCCGCCGGTTCTGAAACTCCCCTTTCCATGTTTTGCCCGCCTTAATCGCCGCCCACAACTCCGTATATTGTTCAGCCGGCGTATGGCCCGATTTCAATATCCGCGGATTCTTCCCCCGCACTTCCTCGATGCTATACCCCGTAACCTCGGAAAACTTCGGATTCACATACTCGATGGTTCCCTCCGGATCCGTGATCACCACCAATACCGGACTTTGCTCCACCGCCAACGATAACTTCCGCAGTTCCTCCTCCGCATGTTTTCGTTCTGTGATGTCTTCCGTAATAATCACAACATTCTTCACCACCCCATTCTGATCTTTTAGCGGATACGCCCGGCCCGTGACCCAGCATTTGTTCCCCGGATACCCCGAAAGCCCAGGGTCAAAACAGTGTTCCGGCAAATTGGCTGGTTCGCCTTGAAACGCCTTAAGCACATAGGGATGTGCCAGCGAACGATTTTGATCCGTTAATATGTTGTATCGGCCAAGGGCCTTCTCGGCGTCAAATTCCCACATTTGCAAACAGGCTGCATTAACCTCCATGAGGAAACCCTCAGCATCATACACCGACATTGGCAGCGTGGATTGCGCCATGATCGACTTGAATTTCAACTCACTCTCCTTGAGCGCTGCTTCCACCTGTTTCCGTTCTGTAATTTCCAATATCACGCCGTTGAATAGAATGCAGCCCTCGTCCCGGAAAGGAGTGGACATCCCGTGTAACCAAATTATTCCCCCACAGGGTTTAACATAGCGGAATTCAAAGTCCCACGGCGCGAAATCCGCCACGGCACGTTGAATCGAAGCCATGAAAGGCGCCTGATCCTCCTCCAGGATGTGCGCCGCAAATTCATCAAAAAAACTTTCTGAATCCCCCGAAAGCCCGAGAATCTCCCGTATCCGGCCACTTTCGTAATTCGTTCCGTATTCCCCTGATTCCGTAGCATAAAATTGAAACATCAAAACGGGAAGATTGTCCGCCACACTGCGCAACCGTTCTTCATTTCTGTGCGCCATCTCCTCCACCTGTTTCCGTGCGCTTATATCCCGGATAATCGCCCAAATCCCCACAGGCGTTCCCTCCGAATCATGATACAAATACGAGCGCAATTCCACCGGGATAATCGTGCCATCCTTACGCCGGTACTCCTTCTCATAGAGTTCAGACGAGCCGTTCTTGATCACTTGCTCCCGGACAATCGTTCTCTCCATTTCATGCCATACCGGAGGTGTAATCTCTTCAAATGCTAAACCATGAATTTCTTCATCCAAGTATCCAAGCATATCCCGAAACGCATCGTTGTACTCCACAATGCAACCCGTCATATCCACCATCACCCATGCATCCAACATGCGATCCAGAAGCCCCGCATACTTCGCCTGTAATGATTGGTGCGTTTCCTCTGCGTGCGCCCATCTTCTATCGTCCATCCCAGCAAATTCCTCATTCTGATACAGCCGTCATCGTGATGTCATGGTATTTTCATTCGCTATTATCGTTAATACCACGATACCCTAATATCTTCCCCCTATTATACGATGTTCACCCCAAAAACGCGAATACCCAATGCGAAATTCTCTAAAATCAATGCCACCCCTCAATTCCGCAGAATGCTATATGGGGCATCGGGGGGAGGAATCGTTAAAAAGACAAGAAATGCGAATCCGTACGGCGGGGAGGAGTGGAACAAATGTGGGTAAATACATAAAATGGGAGATTCAACAGAGGAGATATGGTTATGGCGCAGTTTGAGATGCCGTTGGAGGAGTTGTGGACGTATGGGGGGCGGAATCCTCGCCCGGAGGATTTTGACGGGTATTGGGAGCGGGCGCTGGCGGAGATGCATGCGGTGGAACCCAAGGTGGAGTTGGTTCCGAGCGGGTTTCAGACGCCGTTCGCGGAGTGTTTTGACATGTATTTCACGGGGGTGCGGGGGGCGAGGATTCATGCGAAGTATTTGCGTCCAAAGAATAACGGTAAGAAACCGCATCCGGCGGTGCTTCAGTTTCATGGCTACAGCGGGCATTGCGGGGAGTGGCATGAGAAGCTGGGGTTTGTGGGGATGGGATTTTCGGTGGCGGCACTGGATTGCCGTGGGCAGGGCGGGCTTTCGGAGGATACGGGAGGGATTAAGGGAAATACGTTGCGGGGGCATATCATCCGGGGATTGGATGATGTCCCGGAAAATCTGATGTACCACCACTTGTTTTTGGATACGGCGCAGTTGGCGAAGATTGTGATGGGGATGCCGGAGGTGGACGCGGAGCGGGTGGGGGCGATGGGGATGTCGCAGGGGGGCGGGCTGACGCTGGCGTGCGGGGCGCTGGAACCGCGCATCCGGAAACTGGTGCCAATGTGTCCGTTTCTGTGCGATTATCAGCGGGTGTGGGAGATGGACCTGGCGGTGAACGCCTATGAGGAACTGAAAACCTACTTCCGGTTGTTTGATCCGCGTCATGCCCGGGAGAAGGAGGTGTTCACGAAATTGGGGTACATAGACTGTCAACATCTGGCTCCCCTGATTCGGGGGGAGGTGTTGATGGCAATTGGGTTGATGGATGAGATTTGCCCGCCGTCGAGTCAGTTCGCGGCGTTTAATAAAATCACGTCAAAGAAAGAGGCGGTGGTATACCCGGATTTCACGCATGAGGGCTATCCGGGGTTTATGGACCAGGCGTTTCAATTTTTGGCGGGGTTATAGGAAATATGACCACAAAGAGCGCTTAGAACGCATAGAAAACAGGAAGTACGGTATGTTTGAGCGAGTTGTAATGAGTTTGGAGGATATGTTGGGGGCGGAATATGTGGAGGGGGTGTGCGCGGCGCGGGCGTGTCTTGCGGGAGAAAGCAAGGCGGCGTTGTTGCGCGTGGCGCGGGAGCAGGTGGATTTCTTCCCGGCGGCGCATCAGCAGCGAATACGGGAGTTATTGCCGCGGATTGGGCAACGGTGCGTGGGTCCGCTGGAACATTCGTGCGCGGGCGCGGGCGGGGCGGCGTTTGACGGGGCCATGAAGCGTGCGTTTGCGCCGTTGAGCGGATTCGGATATTACCGGATCGGCGAGGATGGACGGCTTTTCCTGATTGCGAAGAGCGAGCATTATCATGCGCCGTTGGGGCATGCGTTTCCGGGGTATCGTCTCCTGGAGCATGCGCGGCAACTTGGCATTCCCAATGCCACGCACAACAATACACGGGGACATATCACGCGGTTGCTGGAGGCGGAACTGGTGCGCGCGGCGGGCTGCGAGACGTTGCGCCGGGTGATTAATCTTGAAACGGGCAGTCTGGCCATGGAGGCGGCGATTAAGCTGGTACTGGGCCGGTTTTACAAGGCGCAGGGGGATTCCCCGGAACCGAAGTACGCGGGCCGGGTTCCGGTATTGGTGGTGCTGGGCGATGATGAGGGGGGTATTCAGGCGAATTATCATGGAACGACGGTAGTGGCGCAGATGATGCGGGGAATGTGGACGGAACTTCGGGCACGCGCGGAGCGGCAGGAATTATTTCTGGTGCGGAGCGTGCGCCCGAATGCGATGGAGGAGTTGGAACGGGTGTTTGCGGAGTGGGACACGGGGCCATACAAGATTGCGGGACTTTTCCATGAACTGGTGTTGATGAATTACGGGGGAAAACGTCTTTCGGAAGCGTTCGTGCGGCGTGCCTATGCGTTGTGCGAGGAGCATGACGCGCCGCCGATTGTGGATGAGATCCAAACGGGGATTTGGAGTCCGGAGTTGTTCATGTTCCGGGAATATGGCGTGAAGCCGGCGATGGCGGCATTGGGCAAGGGCTTCCCCGGAGGCGAATATCCGGCGTCGCGGATACTATTCTCGGAGGCGTTTGATACGCTGCCGCAGTTCGGGGCGCTGGTGACAAATGGCCAGGAGGAGTTGGCGTCCTTGTCCTATCTGATCACAATGAAATGGGCGGAGGCAAACAGCGCGGCAACGAGGGCGGCAGGCGAGTACTATGAAGAACGGCTCCGGGAGTTGGGCGCGCGGTATCCGGATCGGATCAGCGCGATTGAGGGGCGGCGTCATTTGGCGGGGGTGTATTTTTACGCGCTGGAAACGGCAAAAACATTTGTGAAGCATGTGAACGAAGCGGGAATGGATGTCAGCGTGCAGACGTATAAGGCGGGATGTCCGCCGAGTGCATTGACGAAGCTGCCGCTGATCGTGGATAAGGAGGCGGTGGATGTGGTGATTGGAGTGATGGAGAAGGCGGTGGAGAACTAGAGGCTAGAGGCTAGAGGCTAGAGAAAAGAGATTAACCACAAAGAGCGCAAAGAACACAGAGAAAACTATAACGAAAATGAATTCCACCATTTATTTAGGAATCGACCTGGGGACGAGTGTGCTGAAGGTGTGTTCGTTTGAGGGGCGGACAGGGCGGTTGTTGGGGCATGCGTCGCGGCGGCTGCAAGTTCGTGAAGTGGCGGGAGGCGGCCGTGAGCAATCGTTGGTGGAGATTGATCGAAGGTTCGCATCGGCGTTGGCAGAATTGAAAACAGCTCTCGGCGCGAGGTGGAGATCGGTGGCAGGGATTGGAATTGCGGCGCAGGGCGGAAGCAGTATCATCGCGGACCGCGCGAGCGGGCGCGCGTTGACACCGATGATTTTGTGGAATGACGGGCGCACGTTTGCCCATACGGAAAAAGTGAAGGAGCAGCAGCCTGCCGGTTTTTGGCGGAAACGTTTGATGAGTGACATGGTTCCGGCGGGGTTGGGGCGGCTGGTATGGTTGCAGGGGCGGTGTCCGGAATTATTAAACAAGGATAACATCCACATTGGAGCAGGCGAATATCTGTTTTACCGGTTGACGGGGATGTGGCGGCAGGATGCAGGGAATGCGATTCAAATTGGTTCGTACCATGCTGTGAAGGAGCGGTTGGACGCGGGATTGTTTAATCTTTGCGGACTGCCGTTGTCGTTTGTGGCGCCGTTGCGGAAAGGACACGAGACGGCGGCATTGTCGCGTGCGGGGGCGAAGTTGCTGGGGGTGCGTCCGGGCATTCCGGTAGCGGGCCCGTATATCGATCAGGAAGCGGGGTATATGTCGGCGCTGGGCGCGGCGGCGCATCCGCTGCACTGTTCGCTGGGCACGGCGTGGGTGGGGAATTTCGTATTGCCGGAAGGCGCGGCGAGTTGGGCGTCGCTCCAATTACCACTGCCCTCCCCTACGGGAAAAGGACGGCTGATTGTGCTTCCGATTTATGCGGGGAACACTGCGTGGGATTGGGCGCTGGCGGAATGCGTGGCGGAAAAACCGGTGGCTGCGTTTAAGACGGCCGAAGCGATTTTTAAGGAAGCCTTGCTGCCTTCCGAAGGGCTGATGTGCCTTCCGTGGTTTACCCTGCCGCATCCCATCGATGTTTCGTGCCATGGCGCGGGGTGCTTTGTGGGCGTGCATCCGGGAACGTCCCGAGACGATGTGACGCGCGCGGTGGCGGCGGGATTGTGTTTTGAATTCGTGCGGATTTTTGAGCAGGTGAAAACCACGTCAATCGTGGAAGCACTGGTGTTGGGGGGCGGCGCGAGCAAGGGCTGGTATTTCCGGGCGCTGCTGGCGGCGTTGTTTGCCCCTCTGCCGGTATTGTGGCAGCGGGAGAGCGATTTTGCGGCGGCGCGCGGCGCGTTGCATCCGCTCCTGCAGGACATGCCGGGGTTGCGCCTGGAACGGGTAAAATTGCCTAAAAAATCCGATTGCCTTGCGATTGAACGGGGTTACGCGCGGTATTGCGCGGCCATAAAAAGCATGTTTCCCGCGCCTCCGGGCGGACAGGCATTGGATATATACCGAAAACAGGAGATGAACATATGAAGCGTCCCGCACGGGTTGGCCTATTGCCTTTGTATCTGAAATTGTACGATGAAACGGTGCCCGAAGTATTTGTACATTTTGAGGGATTTTTGCGGGAGGTGATTTCCGGATTGGAGCAGGAAGGGCTTGTCGTGGTGCGTGGCGAGACGTGCCGCGTCGAGGCGGAAGTCCGGCAGGCCATAACGCATTTCGAGGAACAGGATGCGGATCTGATTATTACCTTGCACCTGGCGTATTCGCCGTCATTAGAATCGGCGGGGCCGCTGTGCGAAACCAGGCTGCCCCTGTTATTGCTGGATACCACCATGGATTATGCGTTTGGCCCGGGTGTGGACCCGGATCGCATTATGTATAACCATGGTATTCACGGGGTGCAGGATTTGGCGTCGGTGTTGCGGCGCAATGGGAGGCCGTATGAGATTGTGGCGGGACATTTGACAGAGTCCGGGGTACTCCAGCGGGCGGCGGATATGGCACGGGCGGCCCAGGCAGCGCACATGTTTCGCGGGATGAAGGTGTTGCGGCTTGGAACGCCCTTCAAGGGCATGGGCGATTTCAGCGTTCCGGAGGCCGTGCTGAAAGAAAAATTTGGGATCACGGTGGACGAAAAGACCCTGGACGATCTGGAAAAAGAAGCGGCGGCGGTGACGGAAGAAGAGATTGAGACCGAACGTTACCGCGACACAGAACTCTGTGCGCTGGCGCTGCCGGAGGAGGTGCATCAGCGTTCGTTGCGGGTGGGCCTTGGGTTGCGGAGGATACTGGAGCAGGGCGGATATTCCGCGTTCAGCATGAACTTTCAGGCGTTTGACCGGAGCGAAGGTCCGGCGAATACCGTGCCCTTTCTGGAGGCGTCTAAGGCGATGGCGCGTGGCGTGGGATATGCGGGGGAAGGCGACGTTCTGACCGCGGCTTTGGTGGGGGCGCTTTCTTCAGCCCTTGGAAAGACGACGTTTACAGAGATATTCTGTCCGGACTGGGAAGGGAATACGTTGTTCCTTTCGCACATGGGCGAGATCAATCCGGAAGTGGCGTGCGGACGTCCGAGGATATTTGAAAAGCCGTATCCCTTTTCCGCGGCGCAAAATCCTGCGGTGTTGACGTGCTCGGTGGAACCGGGGCTGGCCGTGCTGGTAAATCTTGCGCCGGGGCCAAACGACACTTTCAGTTTGCTGCTTGCATTGGTGGAGGTGCTGGCGGATGATAAAGCGGCAAACATGCAGGATGCCATTCGCCTCTGGGTGCGGCCATCGGGCAGTATTGAATCGTTTTTAGAGGAATATTCGCGGCACGGCGGCACGCACCACAGTGCGTTGGTAGTGGGCAGCCGGGTGGACGAGCTATTGGCCTTCGGGGCCTATCTGGGCCTTCCAACGGAGTTGGTATAAGCATGTGGCGAGAAACGACGAAACACGAACGGAACCGGAAGATTTTCGAGGAAGAATTCGAGACCTTTCTTCCTGGGCGGATATTGGATTTTCATGTGCATGTGATGAACGCGGGGGTGGCGCGGGAAGGGGCTCCGCTTTCCTGTGCGGGACATCCGATTGGCCGGTATGATTTGAAGGATTTGGAACAGGACTTGAGAGAAATGTATCCGGGGCGCGAGACGGCGGCGGTGTGTTTCGGGTTTCCCGATGTGCGGTATGATCGGGATGCGAACAACTCTTATCTCGCCGAAGCATGCGACCGGCGGCGTTTTTTTCCTTTTCGGCTGTTTGATCCGGTTCAGGACACCCCGGAAACCCTAAAAAAAGAATTGGCGTACGGGCATTTTCTGGGCATCAAGCCGTATCCGGAGTATGTGCGGAAGGCGGATATCAATACGGTGGAGATTCCGGAAATGCTTCCGGGATGGGCGATGAAGATGGTGAATGATATGGGGCTGATCGTGATGCTGCATATCCCGCGCAAGGGACGTCTGGCGGACGCATTGAATCAGCGGCAATTGGTGGAGTTATGTGAACGGTATCCGAAAGCGAAGATTGTCATGGCGCATGTGGGGCGCGCCTATTTCATAAAAAACGTCGTGAGGCAATTGGACCGGTTGCGGGAACTGCCCAATTTGTATGTGGACTTGGCGATGCTGAATCACTGGGAAGTGCTGGAATACCTGTTTGGGCATTTTCCCGCGGACCGGATTTTGTATGGGACGGATATTCCGATTGGGCTGGCTCCGGGAAAGTCGGTGGAGATAAACAACGGGTACACGTATGTGACGCCGGTGCCGTGGGCCTTGTCGATTTCGGATGATCATGGGAAAATCGTGTTTACCTCGTTCCTGTATGAAGAATTACGGGCCATCAAAAAAGCGGTGGAACGTTTGGGATTATCACGGCAATTTGTGGAAGATTTGTTTTGGAACAATGGGGTGGCGCTGCTCGAACAGGCGCGTCCGTCATAGATACCGTTAGAAGGAGTTTTAATCATGGTGGAACTGGGTGTCGGGATTATCGGTTTTGGGTTCATGGGCCGCGCGCACACCTATGGCATGATCAACATCCCGTTGTATTATCACCCCGTGCCGTTTCGCGTGAAGCATATTTCGGTGTGCCGGCGCAACGCGGAAGGGCGGGCGGTGGCGGAGGGCATGGGGTATTACCGGAAGGTGGTGGCCGATTACCGTGAACTGATTGACGATCCGGAAATCAACGTGATCTGCGTAGCGACGCCGAACCGGTTTCACAAGGAGCATCTCATCGCGGCAATCAAGGCCGGGAAACACATCTATTGCGACAAGCCTGCGGTGGCGTCCGTGGCCGAGGCGGAAGAAGTGGAGGAGGTGATGCGGGAATGCAACTATACCGGCAAGACGCAGATGGCGCTTCACAACCGGTTTTTGCCCGCGACAATGCGTGCGCGGCAGCTTATCGAGGAAGGATTCCTGGGGCGGGTGTTTCATTACCGGGCCGCCTATCTGCATTCGAGCAATATCGATCCGAACAAGCCGCTGAGCTGGAAATCGAGCAAAGAACTCGGCGGAGGAGGCTCGCTGGTGGATTTGGGATCGCATATCCTCGACATGATGCAGTTTCTGCTGGGGGATATCTGCTCGATCTACGCCAAAACAGAGACGTTTATTCATGAGCGCACCGATGCCGCCACCGGCCAGCGCGTGCCGGTGGATACGGATGATCTGGCGCTGATGATGGCACGGCATGCGTCGGGCGCGGTGGGGACTGTCGAAGCGACCAAGTTCGCCACGGGCATTTGCGATGAGGTTCGATTTGAGATTCACGGGGAATTGGGCGCGATCCGGTTCAACCTGATGGAGCCGAATTGGCTGGAAGTGTTCGACGTGCGCGATCCCGCGGGGCCTATGGGCGGAATGCGGGGTTTCAAGAAAATCGAATGCGTGCAGCAGTATCCGAAGCCCGCAAGCGGGTTTCCCGCGCCCAAGGTGAGCGTGGGCTGGATCCGCGCGCACATGCATTGCATGTACAATTTCCTGGAAAGCATCGCATTGGATCGGACACCGAATCCGTCGCTGGTGGACGGGTTGCGGCTGCATAAAGTGCTGGACGCGGCCTACCGAAGCGCGGAAAAGGGACAAGAAACAGACACCGGCCTGAAACAATAAAACCAATCCCCATATCCGCCGAAACGGGATAACGATAGCGGGTGCTTGGGGGCGAGTCTTCATTCCGGCGCGATGAAACCACACCTCAATACATTGAGGGTGGCTGCGGCAAAGCCTTTTCATTTGATGCCAATTCTTTACTTTCCAAGTCGCCCGGTAATCCCCTCTTCACCGCGTTTTCAACGCGAACACACCGGTAAGGAAGTATTGCACCCGAGCACATCGCCGCACCAGCAAGCGATCAATCCGGCGATAATGAGCCGCCCGTAGCCGGAATACAGTCCGCCCGCAGTAATCGCAACCAGCACAAAACTTATCGAATTAGCGTCCCACGCCCTTTAGGGTGGCATTTGGTGTAGACAGAGCGAAAAACTGTTACTCCCGCGCGGCGCGGGGCCAATGGCCCGGTCAAAGAGACAATTTCTTTCAGTAATTCGCCCTCACACCCCTGGCGTTCCCGAATCCGGCTTTTCAAGAGTTCAAATCGTCCCCCGGATGCTTCTTCTCTCGAATTCGCCAAGGGCAGGCGGGATCGAGTGATTATGGACGGAATACTTTCAACTCGACTTCGGCGATTTCCCGGTAGTCTTTGGCATTTCCGGAGCAGAGCACCCTGTCGTTTTCAACGGCCGTGGCCGCGATCAAGGCGTCAGGGACGCCAAGATTTGACTTCAATCCATATTCTTCGAGATAGATCGAGGCTCGGTGGCCGATGTTCTCCGAGAGCGGAACGATTTGGAAGCCAAGGTCGGCTAGAAAGGCCTTCGTCAACCGCAAGTCCTTTTTGTCGCGAACACCGTGCAGCAATTCCATGTAGCTTACAACCGATATCTCAAGGGATTCGGCGCTGTCAATTGCTGTTGTTGCGCGCCTGTTTCCCCGTAGCGCCCAGACAATCACGTCGGTATCAAAAATCATCAAAGCGCCCCTTTCGCATTTCACGGACATACGCCGAGGGATCGGTCATATCATCACGGTCTGCCCACATACCGAACGCCTCATGCGCGGCGGCGCTGGACCGTTTGCGGCCTCCGATGGGCTCAATACGGGCCACCGGCTTGCCCCGCCTGGTCAGCGTGACGGATTCATTGCGCGCGATAGCCTCAAGAATCTTCTTGGGGTTTCGGCGCATATTCAGGATGGTTGCTTCCATGTCGCGCAAATCCTTCTTAGTGCCCACATGTAGTATGCACTACAAAGACTCGTGTGTCAACTCCGGCGAGAACCCAAGCGTGTCCCAAGAAAACTCGGAAAAGCGGTCAGACATCCCCGGTCAGTACGACATTATGTCCACAATGCAACACCATCCCCGCCTGGGCATCACGTCAGAAAAAGGCTCAAAGGCATTCGATCGCCTCTTCGCACCCGCTGGCGGTAAGGAATTGTTGCATACGTTCCAGAAATACTATTTGTTATGCCCGTTACTTGAAGCCTTTACCGCGTTCAATCCGCCGGATTTCTTTGGCGATCTTTTTCCAGCGATTCTTCTCGATAAGGCGTGCGCTCTGGGTTTGACGCAGTGCCTGATACTGGATCTCGCGCTGCAATTTTGCATAGCTGCGGAATCGATCCTGTTTCAGCGTGCCGTCTTCCAGCGCGGCCTGAACCGCACATCCCGGTTCATTTGCATGCGTGCAATCGCCAAATCGGCATTGTGACGCCAACGCCTCCACATCGGGAAACGCCGTTTCCAGTCCGTCCTCGCCGTCCCATATCTGGAGTTCCCGCATGCCGGGTGTATCGATGAGCAGGCCGCCGTTGGGCAGCAGGATGAGTTCCCGGTTTGTCGTGGTGTGTCTGCCCCGGCTGTCGTCATCCCGCACCGCCTGGGTGGTTTGGCGCGCCTTGCCAAGGAGTGCGTTCACCAGCGACGATTTTCCGACACCCGAGGAGCCGAGCAGCGCGCCCGTGGCTCCCGGCGGCAATAGGACACGCAATGCTTCCAATCCCTGGCCGGTAACCGCGCTCAATGGTATCACCGGCGTACCGATGGCAACGGTCTCTACTTCGGAAACGTACGTGGCGGCGTCGGCGCAGAGATCGGCTTTGTTCAGCACGATGACAGGACGCGCGCCGCTGTCCCACGCCACCGTCAGGTAGCGTTCGATGCGCCGTACATTGAAGTCGCCATCGAGGCCGGTCACCAGGAAGGTGACATCCACGTTTGCTGCAACAGTCTGATCTTCCGTCCGGTCTCCGGCCGCTTTGCGGGAAAAGCGGCTCCGCCTCGGAAGCACCGCGTGTATGGTGGCGGTTCCTTCTTCCGGACGCGGTGCCATCGCCACCCAGTCGCCCACGGCGGGCCATTCCGTGTGAAGAGAGTGCTCATGGCGGAAACGGCCGGAAATCTCCGCCCGAAGTTCGCCTGATTCTCCCGAAAGGTCATAGGCTTCACGGTGTTCACAGATCACCCGGGCTGGTTTTAGTTCCTGTTCAAGAAACGGGGCGAATTGCTTTGCCCAGTGGACATTCCAACCAAGCGTTTCCAATATGGTTCGAGGACGAACGCTCGTATTCTGAAAATCATCATCATGAATGATGCTCATGGTTATTCTCCGTTAGTAAACACACACATGTTCTGGGAAAAAACGGAAAACGCGCGATGGCACACTCACAGGCTGAAAAAAGGACAGCCACCCCGAACAGGCGGCTGAAAGGCGAGAAAAGTCACTAACCTCAGCAGTCCGTCCGGGGGCGCGGCACCGCACGATGTACGACAATAGCCATATCTGCGCCTCCAATTCCTGTTAGGCTCTCCGAAGAGGGCCGCCGCTATTAATTGAACTGTTACCCACTATACAGCACCCGGCGGCGCCTTTCAAGTTACTTATGAACCAGAGATTGGCGTGTTTGATTTTCTGAAACTGAACGGACAAAATTGATAGGTGCGGTCATAACAGGTGCAACGTTGGCCGTACTACCTTCTTTTGGAGACAGTGGGAAAATGAGTATAACCGCAGCGGTTCCCAAGCGGATGTTCGGCAATACCGGTGTGAGCATTTCCACACTCTGTTTGGGCGGCGGTTCCTTTATGCACGCGGACAGCGAGGCATTATTGGATGAGGCCCTGCGGCATGGCGTGGATTGCTGGGAGATCGGTTCTTTTACTGGAAAAGCATATGCCGAGTACTTTGAAAAACATCCCGGAATACGGGAAAACCTCTTTCTTTCAGGAAAGGTATTCTCGGCGATTCCCGCTATCATGCAGGAACATCTGGACAAAGCGCTCAACGAGAATGGGATTTCCCATATTGACTTTTTAGCCATCCATACGGTTGACAACACAGCGGTGCTCACGGATGAAGTACGAAAATGGGCGGATACGGCTAAAAAGGAAAAGAAGATACGTTTTTTTGGATTTTGTACCCATAAGAATATGGATAAGTGTCTCGATGGTGCTGCGGACCTTGGCTGGATTGACGGTATTCAGACTGTTTACAACTACCGGTTGCAGCGAATAAAAAGCATGGAAGACGCGCTGCAAAAGTGCCATGCGAACGGCATCGGGATATTTGCCATCAAGTCCATGGGGCTTTGTGTCGAACGGGAAACTGAGTTGCCTGCGTTTCTGCAAAATAGGGAACAAATGTCCTCCCTGCCGGCCAATTACGCCATGTCCTTCGAACAGGCAAAATTGAAGGCCATTGGGCGAAATCCGCATGTGACTTCTATCTGCTCGCTCATGCCCACTATTGCCATTATGCAATCCAATGCAGCCGCCGCGAGAGACGAGCGTCCTCTCCATACTGAAATTGAAACATTGCTGGAAAATTATGCTGAAAACACCGGGAGATACTTCTGCCGCCGTTGCGGCGGGTGTGAAACGGAAAATGCGGACACGATCCCGATTTTCAGGATCATGGACATGCTCATGTATTTACGAGGATACGGCATGAAGGATCTCGCCGCGAAGTTATTTGCGCAAATCCCCCCGGATATCCGCGGCAAGATGGACACGAGCGATTATTCGGCGGCCGAGGCTATCTGCCCGCAAAAAATGCCGATAGCGAAATTGATGAAAGAAGCCGTTGTGGAGTTGGGTGAATAAAGCGCACGCGCATACAGTAAACCACGTTTAATCTCTCTGATTTTAGCTCAGGCGAGTATTCAGTAAATTTCGCAATCCCGCTTTACAAGGTTCAGCATGAAGAATATCACTGGCGTAGCTTAAGCATGCGCGAATATCTTCGTTTGTGATTCCAGGATAATTTTCAAGGATTTCCTCTCCCGTCCAACCTTCAGCCAGGAGATCAATAATAAACGCAACCGCTAATCTCGTGCCTTTAATTACAGGTTTCCCCGTAAGTACTCCTGGATCGACAACAATACGTTCACTCAAGTCCCTATCGCTGCCTCCCGTCAAATTGTTATATTGTTATTATGCACAATATTTATGTGCAGGGGATAATGATATCCGCTAGATCTCCGTCCAGGGCATGCCGAAAGCATCGGCCACAGCCTGATAGGTGATTTTTCCGTTGAGGACGTTGAGCCCTTTCTTCAGGGCGGGGTCTTGGGCCATGGCCTTTTCCCAGCCTTTGTCGGCGAGGTGGAGTCCGAAGCCGAGGGTAACGTTGGTGAGTGCGTAGGTGGAGGTGCGGGGCACGGCGCCGGGCATGTTCGCCACGCAGTAATGCACCACATCGTTCACACGGTAGGTGGGGTTGGCGTGGGTGGTGGGTTTCGAGGTTTCGATGCAGCCGCCCTGGTCGATGGCGATGTCCACGATGGCGGAATTGGGTTTCATTTGCTTGATGATGGCTTTGGAAATGAGGTTGGGGGCTTTCGCGCCCGGGACGAGCACCGCGCCGATCACAAGGTCGGCCTGGGTGACTTCCTCGGCAATCGTGGCATGGTTGGACATGACGGTGGTGACGCGGCCGCCCATGATGTCGTGGAGATAGCGCAGGCGCGCGGGATTGATGTCGAGGACGGTGACGTGCGCGCCCATGCCAACGGCGATGTAACAGGCGTTACTTCCGGAGACGCCCGCGCCGAGAATGACGACTTTGGCAGGCTTCACGCCGGAAACGCCGCCGAGCAGAATGCCGATGCCGCCGGACGGCGCTTCCAGGCATTGTGCGCCTTTCTGAACGGAGAGGCGTCCCGCCACCTCGCTCATGGGGGTAAGCAGGGGGAGCGAACCGTCGGCGAGCTGAATGGTTTCGTAGGCGACGCCGGTAACGCGTTTTTCGAGCAACTTGCGGGTGAGTGATTCGCTGGAGGCGAGGTGAAGATAGGTGTACAGGATAAGCCCGGGACGCATATAGGTGAATTCGGGATCGACGGGTTCCTTGACCTTGACGATCATGTCCGCGCGTTTCCACACTTCTTTTGCGCTTTTAATCAATGTGGCGCCAGCGGCGGTATAGGCCGCATCGGGAATGCCGCTTCCCACGCCCGCGCTTTTTTCAACGAGCACCGTGTGCCCGTGGGCTACAAAGGCCGCGACCCCCGAGGGGACCATGGCCACGCGCGCTTCACCGGGTTTGATTTCTTTGGGGACGCCGATAATCATACTGCACTTTCCTTTCCAACGCTGCCAGAATTGAGTTTGAGGTTCAAAGTCTATTGTACACGGATGCCGGGGTGATGTGAAATCGCGGGTATCGGGTATCGGGTATCGGGTATCGGGTATCGGGTATCGGGTATCGGGTATCGGGGAGCGGGGAGCGGGGAGCGGGGAGCGGGGAAAACAAAGTGCCATTCGGGACAAGAAACATTGGGGTTGATCGGGCAAATCAGATCAGACGGATTTCAAAAAAGGAAATGGTCCAGGGGCACTGGGCTTCACCGTTTTCGAGTGGTTCGTGGTATGCTGTAGTCATTCGGTGATGTGCCGTGTTGCGGTGACAAACAAGGAATCGGCTTTGAATATGAATTCTAGCAAACGAAGCCCATGGGCCATGGTCCTGTGTCTTCTGGGCCTTGCATCGCTGGCGGAAGGGGCTGCCTACGATAACGGCACATTGAGTGGGACGTTCTATGTCCACGATCTGTTTGCATTGCTGGATGGGACAGGCCATACGGCGCGGGGGGTGCGTACGTTTAACGGGGACGGGCGGGTCACGGCCTTGACCACCTATGCGTCGGTTACGCCATTGAATTATGAAGTGAATACTTCGGGGGCGTTCCGGATGTATAAGACGGGATTTGACGCGGGACTGGCGGGGAGTGTGGGGTTTGGCGGCGGGAGCGCGGTTTTTTCGCCCTATTACGAAGCAGGGGAGCATCCGCTAATCGAGGAAGGTTGCGCGGCATTCCAACTGTCGGTAAAGCAGGGTTCGGGCTACCGGAATGATGACTTTATGGGGGGATACAGCTACCACGCCCTGGTTTATTATGGGAAACGCTGGTGGACGATGTTCGGCGCCGCGGAGGCGGACGGAGAGGGACGGGTGTTGCTGCTGCGGACGGGCACGCCGGTTCTGGGCTACTCCTATCAGGTGTCGGGCACGGGACAGACGGACATCAACGAGGATGGAGCGAATTACGCAACCCTTACGGCCGATGGGGATGTGTTGTTCCGGACACTTTCGTACGGTATGCGGGAAGATCCACTGTATTTATCGGGATATGAAGGATTGGCGGTATGCGTACGCCGTAATGAAACCGCGTCCGGTTTCCCGATAGGGAATTTTCGGGGCACCTACCGGGTGCATGAGGTGCGCATAGGCCCCAATGGCGCGAACACGGCGGCTTCCGGTCAGATTACGGCGGGGGGCAACGGCCAGTTTTTCGGAACGCTGGGCGGAACGGCGTACGAAGATCAACTTACGCTGGAGAAGAGCGGAGTGTTCCATTTGAAGAAGGATTCGGGGCCGGTGGGAACGATTGGAGGGGGGGGCGATTTTGCGGTGTTGACGCTGGAGAACGGGGTGATGACGGGCACCTCGGGGTCGGCGTGGATGCAGATTTGGGTGCGGACGGCGGGCGGCGCGGGAACAGACGTGGATACGGATGGCGATGGGTTGACGGACGTCGAGGAGCATAACCGGGGCACCGATCCGAATGATCCCGATACGGACAATGACGGCTTGCTGGACGGGGTGGATGCGCGTCCGCTCCAGGCGGACAATGTATTCACCGCCACGCTGAACCAGGAAGAAATCACGATAACCGAGGGGGAACCCGCGCCGGAAGGCATAGAATTGGCCCTTGAATCCAATGATTTCCCTTTTTTCAACTGGAGCATAGCCTCGGATTCGACATGGCTGGGAATAACGCCGCGCAGCGGAACGGGGGATGCCGTGCTCTCGGTGACGATCAATTCCTCCGGACTCAACGCGAAAAACAGCCCCTACGTGGGCATGCTGACCATCACCGCGCCGAATATGAAGACCACGCCGCCGGTGGCGGTGACGGTTTTTGTATTGCCGAAGCCCGTGCGCCTCGAAGTATCGGAAAATCCGTTGCGTTTTATAGCGGTGGAAGGGGCTCCGGGACCTACGCCGCAGAGCGTGACGCTATCAAGCCCGGAAAGCACTTCCTTTACCTGGACCGCCACTTCCAAGGCCAGTTGGCTGACCGTGACGCCAGCGTCGGGAACCGGCCCGAAGTCCCTGTCAATTGCCGTGAATGTCACAGGACTTGCCTCGGCGGGGTCGCCGTATCAAGGGACCGTGGAGTTTGTCGCCGGGGTGGCGGGTTCTCCGGTGACCACGCTGACGGTGGAACTGACGGTATTTCCTCCACGCGGTCCGGGACTATCGTTTGTACTGGACTCTTCGGGGACGGAACAATCCGAACCGGCGGCGGGCTACAGTGCGCTCCGGCAACTGTATGTGGCGGCATGGACAAGCAATTCACAAGTACACGCGGCCGTATTTAATCCCTATGGCTTGCCGGTAATGGAGGCCAGAATGATGTCGCTTCCCGAGCAAGGTCCGGCGGGCCAGCCCGCCGTGGCGGTGGATGACACCACGGGAACCGCATGGGTGGTCTGGGAACAGCGGAGCGCGGAGGGCGGAACGGCCTTTATCCAGGCACGCACCATCAATCTTCAAACCTTTGCGCTTGGTTCGGTATTTGGCTTGGCGGGGGGAACAGGCAGCATGGAGAATGTGCGTGCGGCCTATAACGGGGCGCGGCATGAAATGGCGGTGTTGCATACAGTACAGGGGACAAAGACGAGCATGGTGAAGCTGTTGCGGGTGGATACGTCAACGCAGAACGCCGTGGGCAACACCTATGTGTCCAATGTGGAACGCGACGGGCTCGAACCGCATCTGGCGTTCAATGCCAGGGACGGGGAATACCTGGCGGTGTGGTCCGACCGGTATGAAAATGCGTTCAAACAAGTGGAAGCGCGCGTGTATGCGCAACGGCTGTCCAGCGCTACAGGACAATCGGCGGCGGATGCGCTGCTGTTGGAAGACCCGGCGTCAGAAACACCCCGGTACGAGTCGGCGCCCAAGGCGGCGTATATGGCCGCCACACGCGAGTACGCGGTAGTCTGGAAGAGCGCGGCAGCGTCCACGGCCTCCCGTTTTACCTTGCGGATGGCGCGGTTCGCGGCGGTGGATGACGCCGTGCCGGAAGGGGCCGCATATCCGAATTTGCGTTGGAGCACGATATCCACGGAGACGCCGGAGGCGCCGCATGCACTGGGGTATAGTGTAACGGGAGAACAACTGGTTCCAGTGTGGCCGGTGGCCGGCGCGGGCGAGACGTTGAATTTGCGGCGCGTCACCTCCGGGGGCTATTTTCTGGGTTCTGCAACCGCCTTTCCCGTGCATGAAGCGCCGCAACGCGGCCCGGAAATGGCATACAACAGTCAGGCGAATGAATTTTTCGCGGTGTGGCAGGAGGGCGGTCTCAAGCCGCGGATTTACGGCATGCGCATAACAGGGGGTTCCGCCGACATGGACGGGGACGGGCTTCCAAATGATTGGGAACTGGCGAATGGGTTGGATGCGGTGGATGGCACGGGGGACAACGGCTCCGGGGGCGATCCCGATGGGGATGGACTGAATAATCAGTTGGAACACGTGATGGGCACGAACCCAAAACTGAGTGATAGCGATGGGGACGGTCTGTTGGATGGCCGCGAGGATCAGGATCATGACGGCGTGCAGGATGCCGGGGAAACAAGTCCCGTGAAAACGGATACGGATGGAGATGGCGCGGACGATGGCGCGGAGTGGTATCTGGGCAGCAGTGGAAACAGCGCCTCCGAAATTCCAAATACGGCCATTTTCCGGTTGGAATATGGAATTTGGCGGGAAGGACGGCCGGGCGAACTGAACGTGCATGTATTTGTCCGGCAACCGGGTGAGTACACACTTGGGTTGAATGGCGCCACACCATCGGACTGGCAGCCGCCGGAAGGCTGGCAGGCGGCGTTGAGTGATGGCTCCGCCGCGCGGAATCTGGAAACGGGCACGCATGTTTTTTCAGTGAACATGACACCCTTGGTTCCCGTAACACCCTTCACGGACCATGGACAGTGTGCGTTCCACCTGAGCAAGGACGGCGTGGTGGTGGGACGGCTGACGGCGGTACTGGTGGTGGATATTCGCACAACAGGGGCCGGCGCCTCCACTACGCCGGAAGCCCTGGCGGCGTTGTATGCGCCGGTGATTCGTCTCCACCGGGACGAGTTTTACCGTGTGGACCCGGTGGAGTTGACGATGAACACGGCCACTCTGGATAGGGGCAATACAGGGGCGTTGCGGGCCCATCCCGCCGCCATTGATCTGGCGGAAGCCGCCCAAACGGAGGCGCAACTTGATCTGCCGGGCACAACCACCAACGCATTGCGTGATTTGTATCCCGATACACAAGAAGCGCCTGATCCGGTTGCATACTATACCGTCACAAAAATGGGCGTACCTTCCGTGGAGGAAAATGCGCCTGCGGGCCACGTGGTGATTCAATACTATATGCACTTCTTTGCGGATGAGTGGGCCGTCTCCATGTTGGGCGGGCATCGGCATGAAGGGGACTGGGAAATGCTCCAGGTGTTGTTGAACAACTCGCTGCAACCGTATCAGATGACCTTGACGCAACAGTGGCAGATGGCGCGCGACGGCGGCATTCCGGGGGGAGCGAGCCGTGGTTGGGAGGATGTGGAAAAAATGGATAACACCCATCCGGTGGTGTTTGCGGGCGGAGGCGGGCACTCATTGTATTTCGCGCCGGGTTCGGTACAGTATGATATGGGGCCGGAAGCACACGACGGACTGGGGGAATGGCTGATTCCCTCGATAGAGGGTGCCTATACGGTCACCACAAGCTATACAAACATCAAACCGCTGACGCTTGAGTTCTTGCCGCGCTTGACGGAAGCGGAGGTGCAGCCGTGGTTATTCTTTGCCGGCGCATGGGGACAGCGGGATTTTCCGGCGGGCGCGCTGGACACTTCGACGGAAACTACGCGATCTGGACCGCTCGGGCCCGTGTTCATGGGGACGGCGTCAACTGCTTTCTCCGAGGCGGGTGTATGCAGCCTGTGGACGGACCCCTATGCCTGGGCAAAACGTTCTGCAACGGATGCGGGAACGCCGGGCACAATTGCAGTAGGGATGCTTCCCACGTCGCTTCCGGGGCGGACGGTGGTGCTGATGGATGCGCGGGGCCGGGTGTTCCGCACGAGCGAAGCGCAACAACTGGCCACCTTTGATATAGAGGTTCCGGCGGGGAATTACATGATGTGCACAACGCTGCGGGAGGACAGTGGACGGGAAACCTATACGGCCACAGCCCGTTTTAACGGGAATCCTATGGAAACACCATTGTTTAACACGGTGCCCGGCGGACGAACACCCTTGGGCACGTTTACCTTTGTGGACGGCGTGTTGAGCGGCTCTTCGGTGTATGAATATACCGATGCGGATGGGGATGGCGTGCCCGATGCTTCGGAGGAGGACCAGGATCATGACCGGCTGGTGAATTCGATAGATCCGGACGCTTTGGGCGATGGATGGCTGGACGCGTATCAACTCCAGGACCCGGACAATGACGGGATTCCCAGTTACTATGACGAGGATGACGACGGGGATGGTATCCTGGATGCCGTGGATTCAGATAAAAACGGCAATCAAAACGATGATGCAAATGAACCCAAGGATTCGGATGGAGACGGATTCATTGACGCCGTGGACCTGGATTGGGACAACGATGGATTCACCAATATGGAGGAATGGGCGGCGGGAACCGACCCCTATTTTTATTATGACACGCCGGAGCATCGCGCGGGGGATTTGAATAATGACGGCCAGGTGAGTTCCAGTGAAGCCCTTGAAGTGCGCGAGATGGCACTCATGCGAAAAGACTATGATCAAAGCGTGGATTTTGACCAGGATGGGCATATCGGCGCGCTGGATTTGCAGCGGGTGATCAGTATTTTGCTGAAATAACCGGCACTTGCCTGAAATATTCTAACTTGACAATTCTAAAAAATGAGGGGATACTTCTCAACACAGGAGACTGCAGAAATGAAGGTGGAAATCGAACGCGAAGACGATGGGCGATGGGTTGCCGAAATTCCGGAACTTTCTGGGGTGATGGCATACGGAACCACCCAGAAGGATGCCATCATCCGGGCGGAAGCATTGGCGCTCCGTGTCATCGCGGACCGTATTGATCATGGAGAAACCATCCCCGAATTGGACCGTCTTTTCGCGGTTCCCGTATGAACTATTGGTCTTCTACCAAAGCCCGTCTAGTATTGGGGGCATTACTTCGCAATGGTTGGGAAATCAAGCGTTCATCGGGCACTTCTCATAAAGTATTGAGCAAACCCGAATGGCCAGATTTTGTTTTTGCTTTTCATGATCAGGATGAAATTGGTCCCAAGATGTTGGCGCGAATTGCCAAGCATACTGACTTAACTCCTGGAGACCTATAAAAAGGACTATCTTATTCGTGGGGCACGAGCGGCGGGCTGCCGGGGGCGGGAGGCGTACTTTCTTTTAGGGTGTCTGTGTTGGCGGGGGGTAGCGTGTTGGGGGGATTTTCAGGTTGCGGCAAATCGTTTACTTTTACTTGGGGCGCCATTCCTTCCAGGGCATTGGGGGGAAGGGGCGCGGCTTCGGGGGTGTTGGTGAGGGACGGTTGAGGATTTTCCGCAGGTGTATCGGCGGGTTTTTCCGCCGGTACATCGGCTGGCTTTTCTTTTGGGGGCGCAGCAGAGGCAGGTTCCGCCGGTTTTTGGGGCGCGGCGGGTTTAGGAGCCGGTTCCGTTTTCCCGGCCGCGGCAGGCGGCGTGACTTCGGCGAGGGTTTGAAGTTGGGGCTTTTTACCGGTCAATGAGGGCGTGTCTTTGTCGCCGAGCCAACTGGTGATGACCATGCGGACTTGTTTGCCGGCAATGCCGTCCACGGAAAGACCGGTTTCCGCCTGAAGACGGGAAATGGCGCTGGCGGTTTTTTTATCGAAGATATCATTGGTGTTGTCGGGGGTGATGCGGCCGAGGCGGCGCAATTGTTCTTTCATTACCGCCACGGGTTTCCCGGATTGTCCCGAGAACAGTGTTTGCGTGTTGGGCATGGGATCGCGCCACAAGACCACGGCTTCGCCGGTGTAATGTTCGCGAAAGGTTTCACGGGTGACTTCCATGGTCTGGCCGGATTCCGCCGTGAGGGTGCAGCGGCTGGCCGTGACGTTCATAAGGCCAAGCCACATGGTTTTGTCCGCGGCGCGCATGCGCACGAAGGCCGGCAAGTCAATGGCGGCGAGTTGTTCAAGGGCGGGAATCAGCGGTTCGGCGGCAAGCCCGTTTTGCAGGGCAAAGGCCACCAAGCTGTCGGGGGTGTCGTTTTCGGGCAGTCCTCCCACCAGCGCCATGTTCCAGGCATGCAGCAGGGCGGCGGCGGCCGCTTGTTGCGCGGCCTTGGGATCGAGTGCGGCAAGACGCAACGCAAGATTTTCAGCAGCGGCCTCTCCCCCACCTTCCGGGGTCACCAAACGCTGTAAAATCTTGCGGGCCGCGTCCGAATTGACCAATACGTCGGCCACTTGCTGCTCCAACCCTTTGTTGTCCTGCACGGTGGCGTTAACGGAGGGCGTGGAAGGCGCGGCAGGGGCGGGCGGAGAAGGTTTGTCGCCGGTTAAAAATTGATTGAAGACGCCCAATTCACGTGCTGCTTCTTCCATGGGAGCCGCGAAAAAGCGCACGATGACAATCACCAGGATCGCGGCAATCATGAGCGCCGGACTGGGCGTCAAGCGGCTCAATGCCCGGCGTAAACGTTTCCTCTGGCCAATCTTCTCTCCGCGCACTTCTTTGGCCGCCAGACGGACTATTTTAGCCGTGATGATCTGGGTTTCCTTCGTGTAGCCGATGAGGAGGGCGCGGTCGCAAACGGCGTTAATAAGGCGGGGCGTGCCTTTGGAAAAGCGGTATACCGCGCGAATCGCGGAACGGGAAAACTGTACTTTCCGGCGTCCCCCGGCCACATGGAGACGATAGGCGATGTATTGAAGCGTTTCCTTATCATTTAGCGGTTTGAGATGGTATCGGGCGGTTATGCGCTGATTGAGTTGGCGCAACTCCTGCAATGCAAGCTTCTCCGCCAGCTCCGGTTGCCCGATCAGGATGATTTGAAGCAATTTTTCCGATTCGGTCTCGAGGTTGGACAGAAGCCGGATTTGCTCCAGCACTTGGGGAGAAAGATTCTGCGCTTCGTCAATGACGAGAACGCAGTTGTGTCCTTGAGATGCGGCATCCAACAGGTGGGTGTTTAGAAGTTCAGTAAGTTCAAGGACCGAGGTGGCTTGGGTTACCACACCGAATTCGGCGCAGATTTTTTGGAGAAGTTCGACGGGGTTCAGGGCGGGATTGAAGATAAAGGCGAGTTCGGTATTGGGGTCGAGTTGATTGAGCAGGTTTCGGCAGATGGTGGTTTTGCCGGTGCCGATTTCGCCGGTGACCATGACAAAGCCGCTACGGTTTTGGATGCCGTAGAGCAGGTGCGCAAACGCTTCCTTGTGTTTGTCGCTCAGGTACAGATATTTGGGATCGGGCGTAAGATTGAACGGACGTTCTTTCAGCCCATAAAAGGTCTCGTACATGAGGTGGCCGCTCCGGTTAATTGTTGACTAAATAGCTTAGCACGTAACAGCCTGAGAGTCAATTGTAAAGCGGGGTTAACAAGCAGCTTTGGGGTTTGGCTCAAAATAAGAAAAGCGATGTCAATTTATAGTCGGATTTTTCCGATTCTGTCCGATCAGCCGGATCGGACGGATCAGCCGGATCATCGTCCCCTGAACCTATAACCTTGTTTTATAGTCCAGTCCCTTGAAAGGTTCTTCCATCTTCCATTGTTGCAGGTCGTTCGAGGTGAGGTGGGCGAGGCATCCTCCCCTGCCTGCCAGCGATGGAGCCTTCCCAATCGTCCGTAATGGAAATGGCCATGGGACGGTGTTTCCAATGGATGAGGTCCGTCGTCTCCGCATGCCTCCATTGATGTCCGCCCCGGACGTTCCGTCCCTGATAATGATTTTCATCGACGAGGTAAAAAAGGTGAAAGACACCATCATGGAAGAATGGCATGCAATCCCCCACGAAATATTCGCCGCCGGGCCGGAAATATCTCATCTGCTGGCAGCCCGAGACGTCAGGGTGCACAGCACCGAAAGAGGCAATAGTCATGAGCCCACAGATCATCTTTTGGTTTCCTTGGCCGCAGTGTTAATGCGCAGTACTTTATGGATACCGCCAAACATCCTTCAATGCGGTGAGGGGAAGGACACTGACCTTGGGAGTCAGGGGGTAGGCGCGGTCGCCGGGATATAGAACCCAGAGATGCTCAAGTTCGAGGTCGTTGAGGGCACTGGTCATGGAGGGAGTCAGGCGCGGGGCATCGGCATACTTGCATTCGATGGCCCAGTTTTTTCCTTTGTCCTGCCAGAATAGGTCCACCTCCGCTCCGGAATGGGTAGCCCAAAAGGCGAGTTCCTCGTTGCGTTTGCCGAGCGTTCGCGCGGCGGTTTCGAGGGCGAATCCTTCCCAGGAAGCGCCGAGTTTGTTGTGCGACGAAAGGTCGGGGAGTGAATAGATCGACAGCAGTGAATGCAGCAGGCCGGAGTCGCGGAGATAAAGCTTGGGACGCTTGACCAGGCGTTTGCCGAGGTTGGTGTGCCATGGTTGCAGCAAACGTACCATGAAAGTCCCTTCGAGGATATCGAGATACCTGCGAACCGTCATGTCGGAAACACCAAAGGAACGGGCAAATTCGGAGTAGTTGATGACTTGTCCGTGGTAATGGCAGAGCATGGTCCAAAAACGGCGCAGGGTGGCGGCCGGGATATTTATGCCCAATTGGGGAATGTCGCGTTCCAGAAAGGTGGCCACATACTGTTCGCGCCACTGCCGGCTTGATGCCTCATTTCGTGCTGTATAGGACGGAGGCAAGCCTCCGCGAAGCCATAGCGTCCGCCAGTTTTCCGCACCAGTATCGCTCAGGCGAAATCCACCCAGTTCATGATAGGCGATACGTCCAGCCAACGATTCTGCAGACTGACGAATCAGATCGCGGGAGGCGCTGCCCAGAATCAAGTAACGCTGTTTTTTGTGGGTATCCACCAAATGACGAATCAGGGAGAAAAGATTGGGTGCGCGCTGAATTTCATCGATGACAATCAACCCTGAAAGTGGCTCCAATGCCAACTGCGGCTCCGCCAGCATGGCGGCATCCCGAGGATTTTCTAAGTCAAAATAGTAATCGGCAGAAAATGTGCGCGCCAATGTGGTCTTGCCCGATTGACGCGGCCCAAGAATGGCCGTTATGGGGAACGACAGCATCAGTTCCGCAAGCTGTGCCTGATCTATAACCCGGGCTATCATGACTCAATACTACCAAAAATACATTGAAAATTCAATATGAAATTATGATATTTCAATGTATTTATGCAACGCAGAATTTCCTAACCTGTTTATATTAAATAACTTGCGTTATTAATAGGGAAATTTTTTTTCGTTCCCACGTCGCACTTGGGAACGCCCTTTAGCCCCACGCTGTGCTTTGAAATTTCACATACTGACTTCCCTGAATCGTAGCCAAAGGCGGTTGGTCACCCGTAATAACAAACATACAAGAAGGACGGTGAAATGTCCGGGATAGAGGAACCTGTACATGAAGTCTGACGGGTATTCGGGAGCGAGGCCCAACGCCATAACTTCCTTGTTTCGGTTCCGTCTTGCATGCCTATTCGGTTGGGGCGTGGCACCATCCATTGTTTTTACGAGTCTATGTGAAAACTGCCACAGGCACGCGGAGTGTCAGGAAAGAAGGGTTATGCGCGCAGGATTAAACGATAGGCTTCCACACGGGACGCAAGGGGGCATCGGACTGTGCATGATTCTGTTTTTGGGGTGTGTTCCTGTTTTTGTGAATGCTCAAGAGAGCGTGCTTTCTTTGCAGCGGATGGGCGCGGGCGCGCCGGGGGGATGGCGGGTGGAGAAGGAACACTGTAATTGGCATGCGGAGCAGGAACCGGGGCCGCTGGGGGTGGGTGCCGCCCGTTTCCAATTTCCCGGCCCGGGGTATATCGAACTTCGGTCTCCCGGGCAATTTCTGAAGCGGGATGCACAGTATGCGGTGGCGCTCTATGTCCGGTCGGAACCGCCTGGCGGGAAAATTGAACTGTCGTTGCATGACAACGACCGGGAAGACGAACGTTTCCTGGGGGATTCCTTCATTGCCCGGGAATCCTGGCAACGTGTGATTTGTCAGGGCGTACTGAAGAAGTCGCTCAAGGAACGCTATTTCCTAAAAGTGCGAATTTCCGGCGAGGCGTGCAGCGTTTGGGCGGATGGTTTGTGGCTGGGAGAGGTGACACAGCCGGTTACGGAGGAGTGGCGGCCCGCCTATTATTCCGCAAGCGTGGTGCTGGAACCCGAAGCGGCTTGGGGGGTGGTGACGGGGAATGAACCCTTGCGCATTAAGGCCACCGTGTCAGGGGCATGGCCTTCGGGAAGCCGATTGCGGTTTCAGGCCTTTCACACTAATGGCCAAACGGCTGAGTTGCCTGCGCTGAGCCTGCCTGCCGTGGAATTGTGGCAAGAAAATTTTGCGGTCACCGGCGATATCGGATGTCCCTTCGGCATGCTGCGTGTGGAAGCAGTGTTGGCCGATCCGGAGGGTAAAGCACTTTCTCCCAAGAGCGAAACCCTTCTGGCGCATGTGCCGGAACCCCTTCCCGGCCCGATGCCGGACTCCCCCTTTGGCGTGCATGTAAAACTGCGCGAACCCGATCTGGCCGCCGTCGCAAAACTGGGGTATAAATGGTGCCGCATCCACGACGCGGATGCCAGCACCAAGTGGGGGGTGGCCGAACCGGAGCCGGGAAAATGGGTGTGGTTTGATGAAAAACTGTCCTTGCCGAAGAAACACGGACTCTGCGTGTTGGGGATGCTGGATGGCGCGCCCGCCTGGGAAAGCGGAGACACCGACAGCGGTTATTGGAGCATTTACCATGCACCGAAAGATATTGCGCACTGGAAAAACTATGTGCGCGCCATGGCGGGGCATTACCGGGGGATGATTGATGCATGGGAGGTGTGGAATGAGCCGTGGGACCTTTTTCGGTTTTTTCAGGCGGGTTCTCCCCCGTTATATTGCAAATTGCTGAAAGCGGCCTGCGAAGAAGCAAAACAAGTTAATCCCGAGTGCACCATAGCGGGTCTGGACACCTACCCGCCTTTTTGGGAGGCCGCGGTGCTTTCCTTTGGCGCATACCCGTATTATGATACCGCCAGTTGGCACCGGTACGATCCCAATCTGCAAGGGCGTCCCAACGACTCCATCGCCCGTGTCACCGCGCGCATCAATAACGAACAGTCAAAATACGGTCCGCCGCGCCCGCTTTTCTGTTCCGAGGGCGGTATTGACGTGACCATGTTTCATGGTTCTTTCTTCTCCTTCGCCGACCCCGCCATTATGGGGGATTGGCGGCGCGGCGCCGATGCCTATGCCCGCATGTATCTTGGCATCATGGCCTCGGGCAACACACGGTTCATCAGTTATTCCATGCATGAACAACCCCGGCACGGAACCGCCACGCATATGATGGTGGAACCCGGATTCCTAATGCGGCCCATGCATAGTGCGCTCGCGGCCCTGGCGCATTTTGTGGATGGGGCCTCATTTGTAGAACGTCTTGCACCCGCCCATGACATCACCGCGATGGTATTTCACCATAACCAAGACCGGCCCTTTGCGCCTGCACCGGCAACGGTGGTGGCGCTCTTCGCCAATGGGGAAGACCCCGAAGAACTCCCACGTTCCCTCCCGGCCACCCTTCAATGCTTCGACCGCTTTGGCAATCCTGTTGCACCTCCGGAAAACGCCACCCGCAGTCCGGTGTATCTCGTTGCCGGAGACCATGAGGGCTCCGCGTTGATGGAGGCGTTGCGGTCTGTTCCTGAAACAATTCCCGCAACTCCTCCCGCCGTGGACCAACTGCTGGAGGACACCTGTGCCGCGCTCGCAAAAAATACCCCGGCGTTGTGGACCTTGTTCAGTTCCCAGACGGCAGCCTTGCTCCTCCCGCAAGCCGGAAAAACGGCGGTTTTCACACGCGCCAGCCTGAAATCGCTGGGGGGCGGCGGAGCGCCGTTTCCATTTCCGGCCAACCTTCAGGTAATACGGAAAACAATACAGCCCGCAGGATGTTTCAGCGTTGGCGCGTTTGATCTCGCCGACGGCCGGGAACAATGGCGGGCGGTATTTGGCGCCGTGCAGGATGGCCCCGGCCATTCCTGGCGATACACCGCGCTTACTTTGATTCCCCAAGGCGCTGCTCCGGAACCTGAAAAAGCGCACGCCGTGGATGCGGTGTTGCGGGTTTGGGAACAATGCTTCCTTAAAGCCCGGACGGAAGCACTTTATGACACTTTCCGGCCCACGCCCTGTTCCGTGGCGGCGGCCACCATGAACGGAGAATATTTCACCTTTGATCGCTTCGACTATCTGGTCACCATGTTGAATACGGCCGTATTGTGGGGGCCTGCCGCCAAGTCGGTCATGAAAATCGAAGAATGCCCGCTGCAACAAGACGTGGCGGCGGTCCGGGGCGTATGGAAATTCTCCTCGCTTGCTTTCGGCATTGGTGATTTTCCCTTCACCGCCTCGCTCGTTCAGGAGCAAAACGAATGGAAGCTGGCCGCCTTGTGCATCGGCCCAGCGGCGCCATGAACGTTTTCCTGCCTCTTGATTGCGCAGCGATTCCGCCGTTAGGTTTTGAAGTATCTTCCAACGACCTGAGATAAAGGGCTTTATCGAAGCGGGCGCGGTCCGTGAAAACGCTGCCAGAATCGCTGTGCGAATGTGCCCCTCCTGAAAATACGTGCTATAACCGTACGAAATGACGCTACTGGCGGAAGGCGCGGCATAAGGAGCCATAATAGACACCAAACACTCTCCTTTTATGGTAGTATGGATGCCATGGCTGACTTGGACGCTGTCATCTTTAACATGCAAAAGTTCTCCACGGAGGACGGCCCGGGCATTCGCACCACAATTTTCTTCAAAGGCTGCCCGATGCGCTGCCCATGGTGCCATAATCCCGAGTCGCAGCAGTTTAAGCCGGAGGTGGTTTGGCATGGAGGCCGTTGTCTAAGGGATCGAGGATGTATGGAAGTTTGTCCCGCCGGCGCGTTGTCTGCCAATGACGGGGGAATTGTGGTGGACCGAAGTTTATGCGAAGGTTGTGCGAAATGCGTGGCGTTCTGTCCTGCGTCCGCATTAGAGATTCACGGACGCCGAATCGGGGTGGAGGAAATTTTCGAACGGGTCTCCCGTGATGCCGTTTTTTATCGAAATTCCGGAGGCGGGGTAACCTTGTCGGGCGGTGAGCCGCTGGCGCAAGCCAAGGCGGTGTTGGCTCTTCTTCGTTTATTGAAGAATGCCGGCATTCACACCGCCCTGGATACCTGTGGCGTAGCCCGGGAAGCGGTTTTGCGGGAGGCCTTGGAATGGGTGGATTTGGTTCTCTTGGATATCAAGACCGTGGATGTGGACCGGCATCTGGCCTGGACCGGCGTGCCGTTTTCAACCGTGGAGAAGGCGGCGCGTATTGTGGAAGAATCGAACGTGCCGGTATGGGTGCGCACCCCGGTAATTCCCGGCTACACGGCGGATGAATCCCTTATTCGGGGGGTTGCCCGGTTTGTGGCGGGCGCCCTGCATCAGTGTGAACGGCATGATCTGCTGGCCTTTTCCAATCTTTGCATTGCCAAATATCAGCAGCTTGGTTTGACGTTCGCCTTGTCGGGCGCGCCGTTGTTGGGGGTGGAGGCCATGAAACGTTTTTGCGACGTGGCCCGGGAAGCAGGCTCGAACCATGTTCATTGGAGCGGTCCCATACGGCCGGCGGAGGTCTCCAACGGATGAGCGGTAGAGTTGACGAGCAGTTGCAGCGCGCTTTATCGGGGGACCGCACGCCGAAATTCCTGGCCACCCTGGACGCATCGGGCCGCCCGAATTGCGTACCGATTATTACCCTCACCCCCTACAGCGAAGATACCCTGATTTTTGGCGAATTTTTCATGAACAAGACCCGGAAGAATCTCTTGGAGAATCCCAAGGTGGGGATTGCCGTGCTCAACGATGCGTTCGAGGGATGGAGTCTTAAAGGAGAATTTCTGGGGTTCGAGACCACCGGCGAAAAAGTTGAATTTATTAACCGGCAGCCCATGTTCCGCTATAACGCGTATACGTCGATCCGTGCCGCGGGCGCCATTCGGATAACCGATGTATCACCGATGTCCTCACTGGGAAAAATACGGTTGTTAACCGCCTTCGCGCGCATTTTTTTCACTATGCCGTTGCTACATCATGGTAAGGGGCATGATGCCTGCATGCCGGATCGTGTTCAGGAAAAATTCCGGCGCATGAGCGCGGTGCGCGCAATGGCCTTCCGAGATACCGATGGGGTGCCACGCGCGTTTCCCGTTATGGCCTGCCGGTCTGTGGGAGCAAACCGCCTGCTCGTGCGGGACGCTTTGTTTAATCGTTATGCCCCGGCCATTCCCATAAATGCCGAAGTAGCCGTGGCTATTATCACCATGGACCCGATTGCCTATCAAGTGAAGGGAAGGTATGCGGGGATGCGGCTGGGTGCGGGTGTTGTGGATCTCGATGATTGTTACAGCGCTTCTCCGCCTTTGTTGGGCGAGAAGTTGAACCAGGCTCCATAGTATTGAGAGTAGTGTGGCCACAACCCAAAGAGCGGGGTTTTCAGTAAAAGACAGCAAGGACGCCGCGTATTAAGGAGAATCGAGCATGGTTATCTCTCTTCTGTTAAGTGCATTGGCCGGTGTTTCGCCTCTTCCTGCCTGGGAGTTTGATTCCCCGGCGGATTTGGAGGTGTGGCGGCCCAATCAGCAGCTTGCCGAGGTTGCTATACAGGACGGTGTACTTCATGCCCGCGCCACGGATTGGGACCCCTTTTTCAGTTGCCGGCCGCAAGAACTTCCGGCCACCCCTTGGCAGTATGTGGTGGTGCGTCTCAAGGCAAACCAGCCGGGCAAGGGTGAACTGTTCTGGTCGAAGGATTTGGAAGGAAAGTTCGGCGGCCTATCACAGGAAAAGAGCACGCCCTTCAAGGTGCGCGGCGATAATCAATGGGAAGAAATCACGATCATGCCGTTCTGGCAAAAAGAAGGCGCCATCCGCCAGCTTCGCCTGGATTTGTATGATGACGCCCAATTTGCCATTGATTGGATACGTGTTTTGGAATGGGGGGAAGGCCGGACGCCGGCAGCCGATGTGTATTCGTGGACGTTCGAGGGCGGAAAACCGGACGCATGGCGGATTCATACGGGGTGTTCCGACTTTTTTGCCCCGCCGCTGGATGTATCCCTGGGTGAACGCGGGTGGGTGAATGTGCGGTTGAGTTCCTCAAAGGACGCGCAAGGCGCTGTACTCTGGGCATCCAAGGACGTCTTGGGCGTGCAAAGTGAATCCTTCACCCTCCGGGGCGATGGCAAGGTCCATACGTATACGCTTGAAGTGGCCAGTTATCCTTCGTGGGGCGGCCATCTATCGGTTTTTGGGGTGCGGTTGCCGGAAGAGGCCCTGCAACGGCTCGAATCGGTGAGCATCACGGAAGCCCCCGAAGGTCCGGGCGAAATGGTGGTGAATTACTTGGGATTCGAGAACGGCCTGAATCGGGCGGGCCGGACGTGCCGGGTGCTGGCGCAATTCGAAAATAAAGGCGGCGGTGCCTGTTCGCTGGAGAAGGTCCAACTGCATGTTCCCGAAGGGGTTCGCATTTCCGCCGCTCCGCCAAAAGATTCCGTGGGGCCCGCCGGGTTCGGCGATATCGTTGAACTAACGTGGGAAGTCGTGGCGGACGCTCCCGGAACGCGGGTCATTTCTCTTTCCGCCACGCCGGAGAATCAGGAGATCGCCCAAGCCGCCTTGTCCTTTTTGGCACCGCTCCAACAGTCCGCCGCAGACTATGTACCCGAACCCCGTCCGGTGAAAACGGATATTGATGTGTGCATGTATTATTTCCCCGGATGGGCATCGGAGGCGTCCTGGGATTGCATTCGCCGGACCGCGCCCATTCGCAAACCGCTTTTGGGCTATTATGATGAATCCCGTGTGGATGTGGTGGATTGGCAAATCAAGTGGGCCGCGGAAAACGGCGTGAAATGTTATCTCGTGGATTGGTATTGGGTGAAGGGGAATCAGCATCTTACCCATTGGTTCGAGGCCTACCGCAAGGCGAAATACCGCGATCTGCTGCACGTTGCCATCATGTGGGCCAACCATAATCCGCCCAATTCCCACTCGATGGAGGATTGGCGCAAGGTCAATCAAGAGTGGATTGACCGCTACTTTAATCTCCCTTCGTATTACCGGATCAATGGGAAGCCCGCTTTGTTTTTCTGGGCGCCCGACAATCTGCGCAATGACCTCGGCGGTTCCGAAGGAGCCAAAGCCGCCTTGGCGGAGTCGCAGGCCATGGCGCGGGCCGCAGGGTATCCCGGCGTTGAATTTGTGGCGGTGAACGGTGACCAATCCCCGGCCCTGGTCAAATTGCTCGAAGACGAAGGCTATTCCGGGGCCACGAATTACCATGAATGGGGCCGGGCGGTCGAGATGTCCCCGGTCCCCAATCGCGCCCGGTATGAAGACGTGGTGGCCACGGCGCCCGAAACCTGGGAGAAGCGGGATGCCATGTCCGCCTCATTGACGTATTTCCCGGTGGTGGAGAGCGGGTGGGATTCCCGTCCCTGGCATGGCGGCAAATCGCTGGTTATTGGGGGGCGCACGCCCGCCCTGTTCGAGCGCACCCTCCGGGATGCCAAAGCCTTCAGCGAAGCGCGCGGGAAACGATTGGTGGTGGTGGGGCCTTCCAATGAATGGGGGGAAGGCAGTTATGTCGAACCCTGCACGGAATATGATTTTGCGATGATGGAGGCGATTCGAACGGTTTTCGCCCAAGGCGATCCCGCCTCATGGCCGGTCAATATCGGCCCGGCCGATGTGGGCCTTGGCCCGTATGATTTCCCGGCATTACCCCCAAAGACCGCATGGGAATTTGACCAAGACACCGGCGGATGGAACGGCATGATGGGCGTTGCGGACCTGCGATGCGAAAACGGATGTCTGTGGTTCCGGACCACCACGGAGGACCCCGCGATCAATGTCGCCCTGCAGCGTGTTTGGGCGTCCGAATTCCCCAAAATTGCCCTGCGGATGAAAATGACCGGTCCCGGACCCAAGGAGATCCCGGCCCGACTCTTCTGGTCCGCGGGGGGCACTGGCATGTCGGAAGCGGCCAGCATTTCATTCCCCGTGCGCAATGACGGAGAATTTCATGACTATACCGTGGATGTAAAGAGCCGTCCGCGCTGGCGGGGCCGTATAGCAGGATTGCGCCTTGATCCGGGCAATGCCTCAGGCATGGAGGTTGGCATCGACCGTATTGCCCTGGAAAAATAGGACGTTATTTGCTCTCTTCCGGTGCTTTTCCGCTAAGGATGGCGTCCAGTTCTTTGGGAAGGTCTTCTTTGAAGGTGGGGCTCAGGCCATTGTGGGCCTCGCGAACGATTCCCTCCTTGTCCACAATTACCATGCGCGGGATGCTGCTGGCCCGGTAGTCCATGCCCGCTTGCTTGTTCTTGTCGAGCGCCACTGTAACGTTAATCTTCGATTTCTCCAGAAAGGCCTTTATCTTTTCCTCGGGTTCGCCCAGATTCACGGCATACAGCAGCACCCCCTTGCTCTCATACTGTTTGGCCACTTCCGCCACAATCGGCATGGCCATCCGGCAGGGTCCGCACCATGTGGCGAAGAAATCCAGGATCACCACGTTTTTCCCCTTGTGACTCGCCAAATCGAGTTTTCCTCCGCCCATGAGATCAAGCACCAGAGGAGGAGCCGGTTTTCCAATCATGACGTCTTTGCCGCCGTCCCCGTTCTTGGAATCATAGGGTTTGGCGTCCTCCGGCGGGGTGAACGCGAACCTATCATCGGGAATGGACGGATTGATTTGCCATTTGGAAAGGACAACCTCTCCCGTGGCGGTGCTTCCCGCGCCCATCCCCTGAGAAACATGTAATACAAACCGCTGGAGCAAAGGATTCGCCCCTTCGCTGAACCAGGCATCCAAGTCGTATTTATCGGTTTTTATCCGTATATGCTGGTTCTTGGGCGCGGCTTCCGCCGTGGAGGGTTCCACCCCGGCATAGTCGATACTGGAAGCGGCGGCTAGCAGGGAATCATCCGCATGGAGGAATTTTGACAGCCAAACAAAACATAAATTGAGCATTCCGCCCCCTACCAGCCCCAGGAGCTCTTTCCGGGGAGAAGGTTTTTCCAAATATTGCTTCTCTGTCACCAAATACGCGATCTGTTTCTGGCTGTTGCTGAAAAACTCCGCTTCGGAGGCGGGATTGCCGACATGGAGGTAAAGGTCCTTCTCCCCGCGCATCATCAGGGTGGCCTTAAGCTCCATTTCCTGGTTCTTGCCGCCAATATTGATTTTTTGATTGACCACCATCTCCACCGACAGGGAAGGGAGCCCTTTTACGTAATTCATGGCGTCCATGACCACCTGCCGGGCATCTATGGACTGTCCATGGGCGGGCATGAGACTCATCAGGCAACCGCACAGCGTCACGAGGATTGTACAATTTCGCATTTCAGAACTCCTGGGATTCGGTTAGTGCCCCACATCATACCATAAAATGAGTTGCAGTGTCTGACAGATAACGGTTAGAATTTTTCAGGCGGACAAATGCGCCGCAGGAGCTTGCGAAGAAGCGTATGTGATTGCTTTACACGGGAGGATGAAGTGATAAGGGAGTTTGGCGTCCGTGCGGTTCTCACCCTGATTATTCTTGCCGCAGGGGTTGCCTCTCCGGCGGTGGCCCGCCACCATTCCGCGGATATAGACCTTGATTACGCGATTAACCTGGGCGAACTTTTGCGGGTAATACAATTTTTTAATTCGGGGGGCTGTCATTGTGAAACGGGAACGGAAGATGGCTTCGCGCCGGGCATGGGTCCTCAAGAATGCACGCCGCATGACAGTGATTATGCTCCGCACGATTGGCGCATAAATTTGTCCGAATTGTTGAGGTTAGTCCAATATTTTGAATCGTTGGGCTATCACACCCAATGCGATTCGGAGGATTCTTTCGATCCGGGCCCGGGCGATCATGACTTCTGCGAAGGGGAAGCGCCGTCGGAAGGTGAAGGGGAAAATCCACCCATGTTCATCACGGCGGATGCCGTAAACGCGGATCATATTTCGTGCATATCGTATTTCCGTTCTTCCGCGGGCGACGATTATTCCCAAGGGAGCATGGAAACATGCCGCAACATGAAGCATTATTTTACGCTTGAACCGGACGTGGATTGGCGGCTTGAACCGGTATATTCGCCGGTGACGGGACAAATCACGGGATTGGTGGCGGAGCGATTGGGTTCCAGGATGACGATAGCGGCGGCGGGACAGGGGGATTACCATGTGATTATCGCGCATATGGAGCCGATGGCTTCTCTTTCCGTGGGAGACGCGGTTGTTGCGGGGGAGCCGATAGGGACATTTTTTGGGGACAGCATGAATATCGCGGTGCATGGGCCCAGTGCGTTGTATTCCTACTTTGAAGTCATGACGAATGAGGTGTTTGCACACTATCAAGCACAGGGGGTGGGCCTCCGGGAACAGTTGATTCTGTCAAGATCGGCCCGTGATGTGGATGCGCTGGAATGTCTGTACACGTTCACGCCGCCGAGATTTCTGACGACGGGCCATTTGCCAAGCTGGTATTGCATCGGCGAGGAGTTGGGCGAAGGCGAGTATATTCCGCCGGAGAGCCAGGAAGAACCGCCTCCACAATTTGTGGAGGCGGATTGGGTGCGCGTGGAGCATGTAAAGCGCATTTCGTATTTTCGCTCTTCCGCGGGGAATCACACCTACTCGGAAGGGACTCCTGAAAGCTGCCGGAACATGAAACACTATTTTGAGCTTTATCCCGAGGTGGATTTTCGAAGCGAGACGATTTATGCGCCCGTGTCCGGGGTGGTGGCACGGCTCCGCCCGGAAGAGAACGGCACACAGATCGAGATAGTGGTGAACAATTTTCCCCAGTACCGGGTGCATATTTTCCATGTGGCATTGATTCCCACGATAACGGAGGGCTCCCGTGTGCGGGCGGGCCAGCCGCTCGGAAAATTCTCCTCGCAAGAAACCAGTATCGCGGTCCGGGGATTGGATAGGTTGTACTCCTATTTCCAGGTCATGACGGAGGCTGTTTTCGCGGGGTATCAAGCTCGTGGATTGCCATCCAGATCGCGGCTGGTAATTCCAAAAGAAGACCGTGACAATGATCCGCTGGAATGCTTTGAAGGAGTGGCTCCATCGCAGTTTTTGACGCACGGACATCTTCCCAACTGGTACTCGTTCGATGACACCAAAGGGCTTTAAGGTTTTCCCGCACCACCGGGAAAAGGAGATAAACGCGCGGGGGGCGCGCCATAGCCGGGTAAAGCGTCCGCCAGACCGCGCCCCTTGATGCCCGTCCTTCCCACTACGGATGAGCCCGTCATCCATGGGTGCCTCCTCTTGGTCCGGGCAAAGGTTTTGTTGCCAATCCACACAGGATCATATAGAATTTATAAGGAACGGGTACAAGCAGACCACAGGGCTTGCGGGAACGTTTGTGCCAAGTCCGCAAAAGGAGGATGAAATCATGGACGTTCACGGCTCGATGGGGAGGATTTTTTTAATAGCGTTGCTGGCGGCGTGTTGTGCCTCGCCGGCAATGGCATACTATCATTCCTCGGACACCAATCGTGATTACGCCATCAATCTGAGCGAGCTCTTGCGGGTGATCCAGTTCTTCAATTCCGCCGGATACCATTGTCAAGCCGGCACGGAAGATGGTTTTGCGCCTGGGACAGGGGAGTATGGATGCACGCCCCACGACAGCGACTATACTCCCCAGGATTGGGGCATCAACCTCTCTGAATTGCTCCGGGTGATTCAGTTCTTTAATACCTTGGGATATCACACGCAATGCGACTCCGAAGATACCTTTGCGCCGGGGCCGGGCGCCCATGATCCGTGTGGCCCGGAGGGGGAAGGCGCCGCGGAAGGCGAGGGAGAAGGCGCTGCGGAAGGCGAGGGAGAAGGCGTCGCGGAAGGCGAGGGAGAAGGTGTCGAGGAAGGGGAAGGCGCTGCGGAAGGTGAGGGTGCCGCCGAAGGCGAAGGCGTGAATGAGGGCGAAGGGTTGTTTGAAGGAGAAGGATGTGTTTTGGGCGCTTGCCCGAACTTTGACACGGAAGGGGCGGCTTTTTATGCCCAATTGAGCACCCTGCTCAGCCTCCCAATCGACTGGAGCGACTCGGATATCGACAATTCTCAAATTACGGACAGTTGGGAAATTGCGTTGTTCCGGGAAATTCTGTGCCGGGAGGGAGCTTCTCCCGCAGACCCAACCGTATGCACCTTCCTCGCCAATTTGGATACCCTCCGCAACGAACCCAATTACAGCCAATTGCAGAGTTATGAAAACGTGGTGGCGGCCCTGTTGTCCATCAGCACCGAAATGCAAAATATGCTGAACCTGCTCGCCTTGTTCGGCACGTATGAAGTGGCCGGGATGGCCGCGAAGGCCGCAGGGGAGCCGTTCTCCGCCCAAGGCGACCCGGACGGCGACGGCCTGACGAACCAAATGGAATTTGCCAACACCGTGGCGGTGGGGCTGGGCCGGGACAATTATGTCAGAGCAGCCTTGACGCCCAATGTTTCGGAAGGCGAATCCGAAGGAACAGTGGAAGGTACACAGGAGGGCGTGGGCGAAGGAGAAGAATGTGTGTTGGGCGATTGCCCGGATTTTGATACGGAAGGGACGGCGTTCTATGCGCAACTGGCCGCCCTGCTGAGCGTTCCAATCGACTGGCTCCAATCGGATATTGACAGTTCGCAGATTATCGACAGTTGGGAAATCGGGTTGTTCCAGGAAATCCTGTGCCGCGAAGATGCTTCCACCACGGACCCCACCGTATGCACCTACTTGGCCAACTTGGCGGTTGTCCGCAGCGAACCCAATTACGATCTGCTCCAGAGCTATGAGCATGTCCTCGCGGCGCTGGTGTCCATCAGCACGGAAATGCAAGACCTAATGGACCTGCTTGCCCTGACCGGGACGTATGAGGTGGCCGGGATGGCCGCGAAGGCGGACGGAGAGCCGTTTTCCGCCCAAGGCGATCCGGACGGCGATGGGCTGACAAACCAAGTGGAATTCGCCCGTATCATGGCTGCCAGCCTGGGCCGGGCCGAATATGTCACGGCGGCCTTGACTCCCAACATCCCGGAAGGCGAAACAGAAGGTTCCGCCGAGGGAACGGTGGAAGGCTCCACCGAAGGAATGATGGAAGGGAGCGTGGAAGGAAGCGTGGAAGGCGCCGCCGAGGGTGAAGAATGTGTTTTGGGCGCGTGCCCCGACTTTGACGCGGAAGGAGTGGCATTTTTTGCCTGGATTACCGGGCTTCTGAGCATTCCACTAAGCTGGGACGCCTCGGATATTGACAATTCACACATTTATGACAGTTGGGAAGTGGCGCTGTTCAAAGAGGTGCTTTGCCGGACGGAAGCGCCGGTGGATGATCCCGCGGTATGCGCTTTCCTTGCCAATCTGCACACCCTGCGCGGCGAGTCCGCATACGACAGTCTTCAGGCGTATGAGCACGTTGTCGCGGCATTGATGTCCCTCAGCACTGAAATGCAAACAACGGTGAAAACATTGGGCCTGACCGGAACCTATGAAGTGGCGCACATGGCCGGGAGAGCCGCCGGAGAGCCGTTTTCCGCGCAAGGCGACCCGGATGGCGACGGTGTGGTCAATGAAATTGAATTCACCAACACGATTACGGCGAGCCAAGGCCGGGATCACTATGTCAGCGCGGCCTTGACCCCCGGCGGACCGGAAGGGGAATCGGAAGGCGAAGAATGCACCTTGTCCGCCTGCCCGGACTTTGACAATGCGGGAACGGCCTTCTACCTGCACCTCTCCTCGCTTTTGGGGGTTTCCATTTACTGGTCCAACACAGATATTGATAATTCGCAGATGTACGACAGTTGGGAAGTTGCCTTGTTCCGGGAGGTGCTGTGCCGTGCCGGAGCCTCCTCCACCGATCCCACCATATGTGCTTACCTAGCCAACCTGGCCACGCTGCGCGGCGAAGCCAACTACAGCGAGGTGCAAAGTTCCGAATACGTCGTCGCGGCGTTGCTGTCGTTGAACACCGAAATGCAAACCACGGTAAAAACGCTGGGCCTTGCCGGAACCTATGTGGTGGCGCAAATCGCCACGAAAAATGGGGCCGAGCCATTCTCCGCGCAAGGCGACCTCGACGAAGACGGCTTGACCAACCTGACGGAGTTTACCACGGCCATCGCGGATGGCCGGGGCCGTGCCGAGTTTGTCGCCGCGGCCACCACCCCTGACACCGGAGAGGGGGAATCGGAAGGGGCCGCGGAAGGGGAAATCGAGACAGCCACCGTTTTGCTTACCGGCGGCGTGCCTCTGGTCATGATGAGAATACCGGCGGGGTCGTATATGATGGGCCGGTACCCCGGCGAACCCAATAGCAACACGGACGAAGCCCCCCAACATGAAGTGACGTTCTCCCAGGGATTTTGGATGGGGAAGTATGAAATAACCAAGGCCCAGTGGACGGCGCTCATGGGAACGACGCCTTGGTCGGGCAAGAATTATGTTCTGGAAGACGGAAACAGCGCCGCGGTGCATGTGTCCTGGAGTGATGCCCAGGACTTCATCGTGGCATTAAGCACGGCCACCGGCTACTCGTTCCGTTTGCCCAGCGAAGCCGAATGGGAATATGCCTGCCGGGCCGGCGGGACGGAGAGTTTTTACTGGGGCAACGATCCGGGCCATTCATTGATTAGCGGCTATGCCTGGTGGTCGGGCAACGCCTGGGCGGTTGCAGGCCAGTACGCGCATGCGGCGGGGCAACGATTGCCCAACGCCTGGGGCCTCTACGACACCAGCGGGAACGTATGGGAATGGTGTCAGGACTGGTACCACAGCAGCTACACCGGGGCGCCCGCGGACGGCAGTGCCTGGGAATCCCCCGAAGGTTCCTACCGGATCGTGCGCGGCGGAAGTTGGTACAACAACTACGACATCTGCCGTTCCGCCTACCGCATGTCGTTCGCCCCGGACCTCCGCGACGCCAATGTCGGATTTCGCGTCGTCCTGTAAACAACCCGCCGAAAAACAGAACCGCACACAGGACAGCCCTTGGCCTGCCGTAGCGGTATCCGCAACATAAAACAAAAATCGCGCGGTCCGGCCCGAAACCCGCCCCCTTCGCGCATTCGCTTAAAACCGAAAACATTTGTGCAAAACACCCCAAAAGCGTATACTAGCGAATGTAGAGGTGATACAGTTTAGTGATAGGGGTTAACGCCATGAAACAGACACGCCCGATCCGATTCACCAAGACCCTCGGCCACCCGCCTTTCGGATACGCGCAGCACATCAACCACCCGTATCGGGCAACCCCTCACCTCCGACCGCTTCATCCGCAAAATCGAAACCCCAATCGGACGGAGGCTCCGGCCCTTGCCCATCGGACGCCCCCCACACAACGCCTCCAAAAAAGACAGAAAATGAATACAAGACCATCACAAAATAATGACGTGGTGCATTTTTCGTTGCCGCCACAGGTTGAAATTGAAACAGACCCGCTTACATATGACTACGCTTACATGAAATTTGACGATACCACCACCTGTAATGCCAGGAGTTTGATTTTATCGGTCATGAAAATAATTGCTATGACGGCGGCGGCCAGCCAACAAACGCCTGCTGCGGGATAATAAAACAACATTTGATGAGCCGTCCGGCGCTAAAGTTTGAATACCGGTTCAAAGATGCCGTGCGCGATGCAGGTTTGCGAACAGCGATTAGCAACGCCATAAACACCACCTACGGTGTAACCTACGGCGCGTTCGGATGGCCCTGCAAAGCCGCCGGCATCCAAGAACTCCATGCTGAAAATCTAGAAATTGCTGACCTGACCGGAATAGAAAACCTGACCGGTCTCCAAAAACTCTGGTTGGATGGGAATACAGGTATTACGACTATTGGTCGATTAGGTTCCCCCGTTCCATTATCAAGTTTGGTCGAACTCCATTTGTCGGGATGTACGAGATTACAAGGCGATGCTACCGGACTAAAACGATTGCATAGTCTTCAAATATTGGACTTGTCCGGTTGTTGGAACATTTACAGTCTTAATAGAACGCTTTATGATCCATGTGTGACGAATGGTTATTATTTTAGTAATATTCGGTATCTTAATCTTTCTGGTTGTACGGGATTAACAAATTGTGGTATCAGTGTGTTTGCTCGGATGGATTTTAGTAATCTTGAAAAGCTTAATCTTTCTGGTTGTACGGGTATTGATAGTCTGGACAGCCTTGTAGCAAATCAATCATTGCGTGCTGGCTCTCAAATTGAGGTGAAAAACATTCCTTTAACAAATATTCAAGAGGACGTTAATTGTCTATGTTCAAGAGGAGTCATTGTAACCGACGATGACATTAATATATGTCCCGCTTCACCATGCCTGTATTGATGGCGAGGATGGGTTTTGTGTGGATTGATTTTTTACCACGAAATGCACGAACTACCTGGCGCGGCATGGCCGCAACCAAAGAATGGAACGCGGATGCCGCGGATTTGAGCGGATAAGAAAGAGGATCCACAGATTACACCGATTGGCACAGATTATTTAGACGTATCGCGCGCGGAGCCGCGAAAGAGCGGTATTGCACAGGTTTGGACAGATAAGAATTATTGTATGCCGACATAGCTATATATGTGAAGCATGAGGGCAATTTCTTTGTAAAAACACAAGAACTTGACAGGTAGTAGTGCGAAACAAACGAAATACGAATTTCCCAATACTCGTTTTTCACAATCTGTGTTAATCGGTGGAATCTGTGGATATGGTCTTGAATTATTAGAGTTATAAGGGTCCACAGAAGGCAGGGAAAACACGGAGATGAACGCTGAGGTCAGTAGCTCCGGAGTTTGTTCCGATATCTTCAACAACCATGTTTATCGGTGTCTATCGGTGGTTCCTTCTCTTGCGATAAAAAATCCGTGACATCCGCGTAATCGGTGTTCTATTTTATCACTCCTGCTTTGCATGTCCGCTGCCACACTCTCCGCTACCGCATCAGCCCCCTGCCTCGGCTCGAAAAGCTGCCGGTCCTGTCACGAAAAATTCTACGAACTCTAACTCTGGTCGACGTCCTATCACGGCCTGGCCATGTTCTCCATAGCTCACCCTGCGCTTGGGGAGGTATGAAAAGCGGTGGCAAGCCGCCGCACTCGAAAGTCCCCTCGTTCCGCAATCCATAATCCACCCTCCGCAATTCAACCCGTTCACTCCCGTTTTCAGATGAACCGTTTCATGAGTTCATCGATGATGGTGTCCACGTTTTCCGGGGTGATGCCGTACTCCCGGCAGGCGGACTGCGCCATGGCGCGGCGTTGTGGGGTGTTGAGATCGGTGAGGGAGTAGAAAGCGCCCATGCGGCGGCCCACTTGATAGAGCGCCTGTTCTTCCGGAGGCAGGCTCAGAAAGGCATCGAGCAGGGTGAGCATATCGGCTTGTGCTTCGGGGAGGCGGCCTTCGAGGTCTCCGAAAAGGTTGAGAATATGGTCGCTTTTCACCCTGCTGGTAATTCCCTGCAAGGATTCCAGGAAGAGCCGGATTTCGCGTGCCACCAGGACATCCGGGCATTTCTTGAACCGGCCCGAACACCATTCCTCGAAAAGCGGCACATGATTGGGAATGGCGAGGGAGCGCAGGCGGATGAAATCCGGGTTAATCTGATTCAGGACCTCCGCGGATTCGCGCGCATGCGTTTCCCAGAAATCCTGTCCGCCCAGGCCCGGCATGTAATATTCGGAGAGTTCCATCCCGGCCGCCTTCACTTTCTGCCCGGCCACGATATGTTGGGCTTTGGTGGAGCCTTTATGAACCCGTTCGAGAACCGCCTCCGACCCGGATTCCAACCCGATATGGACACGGTCAAGGCCTGCGGCGTGAACAGCCCGCAAATCGTCCTCTTTCCATGCCGCCACCGTCTGCGACCGGGCGTAACAGGTCACACGGCGCAGATGTGGGAAACAGGCGCGCAGGTGTGTGAGAATTTCGATGAGGTGCGGCGGGCGGATGAACAACGCATTGGCATCCTGTAAAAAAACATTCCGCATTCCCGCCCGAAACCAATGGAAGGCGGCATTGAAGGCTTCTTCTTCCCCTGCCGGGACCTGCCGCAGGACCTCTTGAAGGGTGTCCCGTGACGGGCGGCCCGAAGCATCGCACAGCGAGCGGATTTTTTCGAGATGCCGGTGCACCGCATCAATGTCGCGTTTGACGTGTTCCACGGGGCGGGTCGAAAATTTCGCCCCTTTGTATACGGGACAGAACGTGCACCGGTTCCAGGGGCAATTACGCGACACCCGGATCAGCAGGCTTTGCGCCTCGCTCGGCGGGCGTATGGGGCCTTGTTCAAAGCCCTGGTATGCCTCATCCTTGGGTGCACCCATGTTTTGTCCTTACGTGCGTTTCCAGTGTTCCGGCAGCCAGTTGGTTTCGATGGGCAACAGGTTGCTCTTGCCCTCGGGAAGATATTCCGTGTCGCCATCCTTTCCCGGACTGAGCTTGACGCGGGTTTTATCAGAGCCCCGGCTGTTCCAGAGCATTTCCTGGAAATTGGGCAGCGCGGGGTCCGTCGAGAGAATGCGCCATTGCCCATCGGATTCCCGAACCCAGGTAAACCAGACTTCTTCCGTGGGGGTGCGCGGGATGCGAAGCGTGCCGTCATAGCCGCTGCCAAACGGCAAATCATCCCTTCGCAGGGCGCGGCAGAGCGCGAACATATGCACGCGCACCTGTCCGGTGGCTTCATATCCGCTGAAATCCCAGCGCCGGATTTGGCGCAAGAAACAAAAGGCATTATTGCGGAAAAACCACCATTTCCAGGCGCGTCCGGCGTATTCCAGGCGGTAGCCATTCGGGTCTTGATATTTTTCCGCGTAAAGCGCCGTGAGTTTGCGTCCGTCCGCGGCGTCATAGGCCGCTTTGAACATGTCAATGCGCTGGACAATTTCCCCGGCGATTTCCCGGTGCGGGCCTTCCGCGCCCTCGAAGGCGGGATAGACCTCCTGCTGCACGGGGCGGTCATCTTTAGGTTGCCCCAAGGACTGCAGTTGGCTCATTCCCTCCGAATTCACCCGGATGAGTTCGGCGGGGGCGCTGACGGTTTCACTGAACACCAGATAATCCAGATAATTTACCGTGCCTTCCACCACTTCGCGGGAAGAGGTGCGGGCATGGACCGCGTACACATATTCCTTGCCTTTTTCGGCTTCCCCATCCAAAAACTCCGCTTGCCGCGCACGGAGAACCTCAGGCATCGTACCACCCTGCCACCGGTATACAAGATACTCCGTGGCTCCCGCATCCTCCGGCCAGCGCAGAAGCAACCCCGCATCGGTCCATTCCGCGTGTGCGCCGCGCACCGCCGTGGGCAATTCAACCCGGTAGGTCTGCTGTTCGTAGAGGTTTTCATGCGATTGCATCACATAGGTGTGGCCGTGAACGCCGCACACCCACGCGGTTCCCGTGTTTTTCGGCGGATAATACTTGTCCAGCAGGGATTGATACGCTTGCTCCGAGTCGCATTCACCGGGGCGTATGACATGTTCGAACCGTTCCAGAATCTCGGGAGACGTTGCCGGGGGAAGCAGCGGGATAAAGAAATAGCGGTCCTTATTGGGGATGAGTTCATGTTCGAGGAACCGCTCCCACAACCCATAGGCCGCGCGCGCGAGATGCCCCTCCTCATGAATCCAATCCACATCGCGGAGATTTTCATGAAATTCATTGATATCCCGCGCGGCCTGGTATTGATAGGCCACCTTGGCCTTCTCAAACAACTCCTCCTTGTCCGGGATAAGCCGCCGCTGAATCACTTCCAAGAGCGTGGGCGCGATCACGTCGCGCCAGCACCGTGCATTATCGTAATCGAATAAATCCCAGAACGGTTCAAACTGGTAGACCGCCGCACCAAGCAGCGCCCCCTGCAAAATCATGGCGCGGTACAGTTGCGGCGGCATGCCGCGGGTGTTGTCCGCCTGATATTGCCCGAAAACGCCGGGGGTGATCATGCGCGCGTTTTCAAACCACCAGGACTGCGGCTCGACGCCCCAGTGTTCGGTGATGCCGGCCATCCAGATTCCCCACACGGAGGTTTGCCGCGGGAGATGCTGCGGGCCGATGTGTTCGTTCACCGGCAGCACGTATGCGCCGTATTCGCGGATTTTTTCCAGCAGGGGCTGGTTCAACACATCCGCGCCGATATGCATCCACTTCAAGCCCTGCAGTGAGATGCTCAGGTATTTCCCATGCCGGCCCGCCATTTCAATGATGTCCATGGCATACCGGGCTTCCGGCGAAACCACATAGCGGGGCACATTGAAGGAACGGTAATGCTCGTAATTGATTTCCGTCAGGGTCATGCTTTGGATGCAGGGATACTCCCGCAGCAGCTTCTCCGCGTATTCGGGATCAAACACATACTGATCATGCGGGTCCGCGAACTGGAAATTCGCCGGAACATCCGCCTGCTGCAATTCATCGAACAGCGCGCGGAAGCGATCATAGCGGGCTTGATGATTTTGCACACGCAATTCGATCTGCATGTGGCAGAACGGCTTCAACTCGTCCGGAAGGGCCTCGTTCCACGCGCGCACCGCTTCACGGCCATGGGCCCGCGCCTCTTCCAATGGATTGCTTGGCCCGCCGAACTGCTCATCGGAATCATTAAACCGGTTGTTGGTTTGCAGCACGATTAAGGGGCGTTCACGTGTAATGCCGCCCCACGTGGGGGGAGTCTTATCCATGGAAACTTCCTCTCATCACCATAGTTTTTATTTTTGCGTTACCCGCCGCCGGAGATAACGGTCCCGGCGCGCGTGTTGCCCCGCGCGCACCCGCGCAAGCCATGCGGGAAATGAATACGCCGAAGGGGTCATCCGGCCGATAAAAGAAGCCAGCAGGGCCTCGTCCGTAAAATCACAAAATGAATCATACAGTTGAACATGATTGGTTAACCGGCGCGCTTCATTGACCGGCGGCCCTATCGCCACGGCATCCAAGTCAATGAAGTAAAATTGCTGGCCGTCCCGGGTGAAGATATTCTTCCCCGAAAGGTCTTCATGATACGCGCCGCTGGCGAAAAAACTATTTACCGCCCCGGCCAGGTGTTCAAAGAAAGTGCGCAAGGCTTCTTTTTCGACGCCGCGCTCCACCTGCTCTTTGACGTATTTCTCGACATTGACAAAACCGTCCAGATATTCGGAAATCATCCGATTGCCGGTCAATACGCCGCAATAACCAAATTCCATGAACGCCACGGGCGCGGGAACCAATACCCCATGCCGCCGCAAATAATGCGCGGCGATCCAGGCCCGGCGGTACCGGGATTTCCGCGCGGTGTGCCGGAGCAATCGTGTGAGCCATGGCCCCTGGCTCTCCTTCGCCACCCAATTCCCAACCCGCCTTACCCGCGCTTTTGACGAGCACTTCAGCACGGTCCCCGGTGTTTGCAGCGCATCTTCCACCTGTTCCAAGGAAATCCCCGCCGCCAAAAAAACACATTGGATTCCCCGGCGGTGTACGTGGATGCTTTCATCACATAGCAAAGGATTCATTGTGCCTCAATGCTTCCCCGATATCCCGCTGAGGTCCGAGATGCGTCCCTTCACGTCATAAATCCGGCTCAGCCACTCCGGCAGGGCGTCCACGCCATAGCCTTCGCAAATGGGTTTGAAATAGTCCAGCGGCAGCCCGTTCTTTTGAATCGAACGGCGCAGCCGCAGGAGATTCCGCGCACGCAGCAGCGGCGACAGATGGGGGCGGCGGACCGCGTTGTCAAAATCTATCAACCAGGGTCCCCCCTCCCCCACCAGGATATTTTTAATCTGTAAATCCGCATGCCACACGTGCAAGTCGTGCATGCGGCGGATCAGCCCGCCGCACTGAAACAAGGCCTCTTCGGGGCTTGCCGGACCGCCCGATAGGAATTCGTATAAATTCTCGGCGGGCAAGGCTTCGGTGGCAATCGCGCCGCGCACCAATGCCCCGCTGCGCTTCCAGCACACGCCCAACAGCCGGGGCACGGGCAATCCGGCCTGTTGTACGCGCAGATGCAGCCCGAATTCACGCAAGGGCCGGTTCACGAGGAGGAAGGCGTCATTCAGTATGAACCGGACCAGCCCGCCCCGCACATACCGCCGGACGATTCCGTGCCCGCCGGGATACGCAAAACGATAGACGGCGCCCCGGCCTGCCTCTGAAACGGCTTCGCACCCGGCACCGTCCACCAGCGCCTCGGCGATGGTTTCCGCCTGCTCTTCCCAGGCCCAAACACGCTGGCTCTGAAGCGACATTTTTGTAAACCCAATATACACGTAACGATACCTCTACGACGCTGTAGCGGAAATAGTATACGCGCATGGGCTTGCCAAACACACATAAATGGAGGCATTGGCCCGAAATGGACTCTGCGGGCGGTACATAGTAAAATATCCCTTTCCCTGGGCTTCCCTGCTACATAATGGAAAAGTGTTGATGAAACCGACCTGCATGATTGTCGTTGGCAGCGCCAATATTGACTTGGTGACGCGCGTCCCGCGCATCCCCAAGCCCGGAGAATCCGTGATCGGGCGGTCCTTTGCCACGATCACGGGCGGCAAGGGCGCAAATCAGGCGGTGGCGGCGGGACGGTTGGGCGTGGAAACGCATTTTATCGGCTGTGTGGGAAATGATGGTTTTGGCGTATTGCAACAGGAAAGCCTGCGGGCCGCGAAGGTGCACCTGGAGTATTTGAAGGTGCACCCGGAGGAAGCGACCGGAACCGCGGTGATTCTGGTATCGGACGAAGGCCAAAACTCAATTGTGGTGACCCCTTCCGCCAATTTCGGATTGACCCCGGAGGATATCAACGGGGCGGCGGCGTTATTCCAAAAAGCGGACGTGGTGCTGCTCCAACTGGAAATTCCCCTGGAGACCGTTGCCGCCACACTGGAAATGTGCCGGCGATTGGGCGTGTTATCCATTTTGGACGCGGGGCCCGCCCAGCGGATTCCATCCTCCCTGGTGGCGTTGGCGGACATTATTTCGCCCAACGAAACGGAGGCGGAAGCCTTAACCGGGATTCGTGTGGATTCCGTTGATGCGGCACGGCGGGCGGCGCGGGCGCTGCTCGGTATGGGCGCGCGGCACGCGGTGATGAAACTGGGCGCGCAGGGCGCGTTGTATATGGGCGAAGGCGAACATTATGCGTCCGCCTTCAAGGTGACACCGGTGGACACAACGGCGGCAGGCGATGCATTCACGGCGGCCCTGGGCGCGGTGTGGAAACATCTTCCGGTGGCGGAATCCCTGCTGTTCGCGAATGCGGCGGGCGCGCTGGCCGCCACGGTGGCGGGCGCTCAACCGTCGATGCCTTCGCTGGAGCAGGTGGAAACATTTTTACGCTCGAACGCATAGAAGGAACATGATCGCGTGAGTACATTTGTCAGTGCGCCCTCGGTGATGTGCGCGAATCTGGCCCGGCTCGAGGAGGAGTTGAAGGCGCTGGAGGCGGCCGGCGCGGATGAACTGCATTTTGACATCATGGACGGGCTGTTTGTTCCCAATTTTACCCTGGGTTTTGATTTCATCAAGGCCGCGCGGCGCGTGTGCGGCCTGCCGTGCAGCGCCCATCTGATGATTACACGCCCGGAACTCTACCTGCGGCGTTTTCTCGAGGCGGGCTGCGGCATCATTACCATTCACGTGGAAACCTGCGTGCATGCGCACCGCCTGCTGGCGCAAATCCGGGACATGGGCGCCTCGCCCGGCATCGCGATTAATCCGGCCACGCCGCTGACGAAACTGGACTATCTGCTTCCCCTGGCGGACCGCGTGCTGGTGATGACGGTGGACCCGGGGTATGCGGGGCAGACGATTCTGCCCACGGCCTTCGAGCGGGTCCGCATCCTTCGCGAAAACATCCAATACCACAAATACAACGCCAAAATAGAAGTGGACGGGAACATCAATGTTGCCAATGCGGCCAAACTCGCCCGGCTCGGCGCGGAAGTGTTCGTGCTGGGAACGGCCAGCATTTTCAAAACGCCGGGCACGGACTATGTCAAGGAATTGCCGGCCTTCAAAGCGGCGGTGGCCGTCGAGAAGCACTTGGTTTGAACATGGGGAATTGCTGGAATAGTCATGGCCACCTCGAATAAACAACCCTCGCCGCCGCCCAGGAACCCGCATGTTCCCGAGCCCAAGTCCTGGGTGTATTTGAGTGTGGGCTTTGTCGTGCTGATCGGCGCCGCTGTCGCCATGGGCGTGCTGCTGGCCTATTTTATGGAACAGCGCCCGGCCAATTTACGCGAACACGCGTTCAAATGGGTGGCCTATCTGGAGAAATCATTGGCGGAGGATGGGATTCCGGCGGACAATATCCGGCGGCAACCCGGCGTCGAGCGCCGGGACGAGGCGGCTATTTGGCTGTTTTATTCACTGGATGTGCAGACCCCCGAGGGACAGGACCCCAATCGTGTGCTGGAATTCCTTCGGGCGGCGGTCGCGGACAAGGGGCTTCGCATCAGCGACGGGGTCATGGAAGACGCGCGGCGGGAACTGCATTTATCCATGGGGACCCGTGAATTTGTCTCCATCGCGGTGCTGGGCACGGTGCCGCCGCCTCCGAAACCCGCCGAGCTGCATCGGGCAAGCCTGTATGCGGCGCAGTGTGTACAGCAGGCGATAGTACCAATCATCGCACCCCGGGGAACCCTGTTCTGGCGGGCGTGGGAGGAATTGTCGGACACGGAGGCCTTATGGACCTTCATGCTGGGCGAGGTCTCCTTTAGCGATCCGCGAACCGTTGAGGAGTTTGCCGCGCAAGTGGGCCATTCGATTCAAGACCCGAATATTGCGGTGAAAGGCCTGCCCGGGGAGGGGGTGAGCGTTTTGTACATGGGCAAATGTTGTGTGGAACTTTCCTGCATTGTCCTGCCGCCGAGTTCCCCGCCGGGGCCGGTGGATTTTTCCGGGGAAGGTTCTCTGGAGGAATCCTACCGCGTGCCGCTGATAGACCTTGCGGAGAGCACCGGTCACTATGACCTGCTCAACATCATGCTGCCCGCCGATGATGAATTACCGCTGGATTCCATCGAGCACAGTGGACCGGACAATGGGCTGGTGCATACACCCGCGCCCCTGGCGCCCAATCAGGTAACCCGCGTCGCGATCATCCTCGACGACGGCGGGTATGGGGGAAGCACCACGAACAAAATTATAGACACGCTGGACCCGAAGCTCACACTGGCCTTGCTGCCCAATACGCCGAATGTAAAGGACACGGCGGCGCGGGCCGCCGCCAAGGGATTCCAGATCATGCTGCACATGCCGATGCAAACGCACAGTAAAACCATAAAGCCGTTTCCGGGCCAGCTCAATACAAACATGGGAAAAGAGGAGATCGAGCGGCTGACCGCGGAGGCCATCAGCCAAGTCCCCGGGATTGCGGGCGTAAATAACCATACGGGGTCCAAATTCACTGAAGACGTGGAAGGGCTGACCTATTTCATGAATGTGGTGAAGCAGAAGGGGTTGTTCTTTGTGGACAGCCGCACGCTGGGCACCTCGAAAGCCTATGCGGTGGCGCGGGCCATGGGGGTGCGCGCGGGGCAGCGGAATATTTTCCTGGACCACTCAGGGGATACGGCCCAAATACGGGCGGCGTTTCAGAAATTGATTAACCGTGCCAAAACGCACGGACAGGCCATCGGGATCGGCCACTTCCGGGAAAAGACCGTGGCCGTGCTGAGCGAAGAGTTGCCCAAGCTCAAGGCCGAAGGCGTCACGCTGGTGCACGTGTCGGAACTTTTGCAATGAGCATCATTCTGGGCATAGAAACCTCCTGTGATGAAACCGGCGTTGCCGTGGTGCAAGACGGATGCCGCGTTCTTTCCAACGAGGTCGCGTCCCAGATTGATGTACACAAGGAATTTGGCGGTGTGGTGCCGGAAATCGCTTCGCGGCAGCACACACGGATTATCTCGCAACTTGTACGGAAAGCGATAGTGGATGCAGGGGTGGAGGTGGATGCGATCGCGGCCACACGCGGGCCGGGATTGATGGGGTCGCTTCTGGTGGGATTGAGTTTCGCGAAAGCGATGGCGTATGCATGGTCCAAGCCGTTTTTAGGCATTCACCACATCGAGGGACACATCTTTTCCGCCATGTTTTGCGAACCGCCCCCGGTGTTCCCATTTCTCGCCCTGGTGGTGAGCGGAGGCCACACCCAACTGATGCAATGTCCCGCCCCGCACGTATATCAGATGCTGGGTTCGACCCGGGACGACGCGATTGGCGAATCGTTTGACAAGGTGGCCCGGCTGCTCGGCCTGCCCTATCCGGGCGGGCCTTCGATTCAGAAAGCGGCCGAGGGCGGGAACCCGAATGCCTATACATTTCCCCGGGCCATGCGGGGCGAGGATTCTCTCGATTTCAGCTACAGCGGCCTGAAAACAGCCGTGCTGTATGCGTTGCGCGATGCGAAGGCCCCCGTGCGCGTGGAAGACCTTGCCGCCAGCTTCCAATACGCCGCCGTGGATGTGCTACTGATAAAAACAAAACAGGCAATTTTGGAAACGGGCGCGCAACGGCTCGTGCTGGCCGGCGGGGTGGCGGCCAACCGTTTGTTACGGCAACGCTTGACGAATGAACTGGGCATTGACGTGTTTCTGCCGCCGTTCGCCTATTGCGTGGACAACGGCGCCATGATTGCCGCCGCCGCTGATTCCCGCTTCCGGCATGGTCTTCTGGATACATTCCGTGCCACACCCGTTCCTAGCTTACCGTTGGGGTAACCAAACGCTTTTAACAGCCGTCCAAACGCCGGTGGCGGTATTGAAATCGAACTCGGAGCGGATGGAGTTCCTCATTCCGCGGTATTTTCATCCTTGGGAACAACGTCTCATTTTTACTGGGCCCCATTGGCGGATCAGAGGACGTTAGGGGATGTATTTTCCTCTCGGTGTATAGTGTGTATGCAGTAATTTGTGGCTCGTGTGCCCGCACGGCCCATCCGTTAAAAACTCAGTATAGAGCCGCAGCACGGCCGGATTCTCATGGCTCTTGCGCGCCTTGCCCGCCTCGCCATAGGCGGCGTCTTCCGCATAGATGGCCCGGGCCCGGGCGGCACGGATGGCTGGGCTCGTGGGGATGGGCTGGCCTCCTCCGCCCAAACATCCGCCCGGACAGGCCATGAATTCGATGAAGTGACACTCACTGAAAGGCCCGCCGGTTTTGATATCTTCCATCACCTTCTTCGCGTTTGCAGTACCGTGGGCCACGCCTACCTTCAATGTGGCGCCTTTGAGCCAGTTCCAATCGGGCACCAAATGGCGAATCAGTTCGGGCACAGGCCCCACTTCCCCAGGAATGCGCACTTCCACGAGCCGCACCCCGTCGAAGCCGCGCACCGGGATAATATCGGCATGGTCGTAAAAATTCTCGACGTTCTTGCCTGTGACGAACTCAATAACCGACCGTAGCGCCGCTTCCATGACGCCGCCCGTGGCGCCAAAAATGACCCCTGAGCCGCTGGCCGTTCCAAAGGGTTCATCGAAGTCTTCCTTAGGCATCTCGGGCAGGTGGATGCCCGTCTCGCGGATCATCTGGGCCAGTTCGCGGGTGGTAAGGCCGTAATCGATGTCTTTATAGCCGCTGTCACACATCTCGGGCCGGTTACACTCGAATTTCTTCGCCGAGCACGGCATCAGCGCCACCGAGACGATGTTGGCAGGATCGATGCCGTTAATCGCGGCATACCACGTCTTGATGAGGGCGCCGAACATCTGCTGCGGGCTCTTGGCCGAACTAACGTGCGGCAGGTATTCGGGGTAGAAGTGCTCGATATATTTTACCCAGCCGGGACTGCACGATGTGAACTGGGGCAACGGTTGCGAAGCATCTCCCTTGACCAGATTCTTGTAGAGCCGCAGGATAAGCTCCGTGCCTTCTTCAATGATGGTGAGGTCGGCCGTAAAGTTCGTGTCGAACACCTTGTCGAAACCGCATCGGCGCAGGGCCGTGTTCATCTCCCAAGTCATGGGGATGCCCGGTTCAAGTCCGAACTCCTCGCCAATGCCCGCGCGCGGGCTGGGCGCCGTCTGAATCACCACGTGTTTTGCGGGGTCGTCAATGGCTGCCCACACTTCATCGGTGGGATCGTTTGCCCGCAACGCCCCCGTGGGACAACGGTTAATGCATTGACCGCAATTGATGCACACCACATCGGCCAAGGGCTTGTCGAGAAACGTGGCGATCTTCGTTTCGCTGCCGCGCCCAACGGCTTCGAGCACCCCCACTTCCTGCAAGTCGATGCAGGTGCGCACGCAACGCCGGCAGAGAACGCACTTGTTCATATCGCGCACGACGGAATAGCTCGACCGATCGATGGCGTAGCGGGGTTTTTGCGGGTGGCCGAACCGGAAGAAGTCAACCCCGTATTCCTTGGCCAGGGCCTGCAGTTCGCAGTTGTTGTTGCGGAAACAGGCGTAGCACTCGCCCACATGCTCGGACAGGAGCAGGTCGATGATATGGCGCCGCGCCTGGCGCACCTTGCGCGAATGGGTCTTCACGGTGATGGGCTGGATGATGGGATAAGCGCAGCTCGCTTGAAGAGTGCGTTGTCCCTCAACCTCCACGACGCAGACCCGGCAAACACCCGCCACGCAGAGGTCATCGTGATGACACAGCGTGGGGATATGGACGCCGAGTTTCCGGGCTGCCGCCAGGATGGTCGTACCCATGGGCACCTTCACCTCGTGGCCGTCAATGATGACCTTTACCATTGCACCGATAGCACCAGCGTCTTCCGGGGGCGCCACTATTTGTGAACGCTGGCTGACTGGAGCGCGGCAGGCGTCATCGGTATGGATGTGAGTATGATTCATGTCGTCCCTCCTAGGCGGTTGCCGCCACGCTGGTGCGCCCGAGAATCTCGTGGCGGAAATGCTTGACAATAGACAGAAAGACGTTGGGACTCGATTGCCCCAAGCCGCACTTGGAGGCAAGTTGCATGGTTTCCCCCAGCGCGCATAGTTCGTGGAGGTATTTTGTGGAGCAGACGCCTTGTTGCAGTTGGCGTACGCCCTCGAGGAGTTTCTGATTGCCTATGCGGCAAGGTGTGCATTGGCCGCAGGATTCCTCGGCGAAAAACTCGAGAAAATTTTCCGCGGCGTACAACATGTTCCGCTGTGGGCCAAAGACGATGATCGCGCCGCCCGTGGACACATCTTCATAGCTGATTGTCCGTGAAAACTCGGAAGCCGGCACACACCGGCCCGAGGCCCCGCCAATCACGACGGCCTTGGCGTTTTCCCCGCCGGCAGCCTTCAGCACGTCCCGAATAGGAGTGCCCAAAGCAAACTCGTACACTCCCGGACGCTGGACGTCCCCGGAGATGCTCAGCATCTTCGGCCCAGTGGAATTTCCTGTGCCTATGGCCTTGAACCAGCCTGCGCCTTTGGCTAAGATGGCGGCGGCCCAGGCGAAGGTCTCCACATTGTTTACAATGGTGGGTAGTCCATTTAGTCCGGTGTTGACGGGGAAAGGCGGACGGTTGCGCGCCTCGCCCCGGTGCCCTTCGAGGCTTTCAATAAGGGCTGTTTCTTCGCCACACACATAGGCGCCCGCCCCCATGCGGATGTGGATATCAAAGGAGAAACCCTGCTTACCCTGCACATTGGTTCCAAGGAGGCCCGCTTCGCGGCGCTTGGTGAGACACGCTTCGAGCCCTTGGCGCAGGTACGTGTATTCACCCCGAAGATAGACGATCCCCTCTTCTGCGCCGATGGCATACCCCCCAATCGTCATCCCCTCGAAGACCAAATCCGGCCATTCCGTCAGAATCACCCGATCCTTAAAGGTGCCCGGTTCGCCTTCATCGGCATTGCACACCACGCGTTTGCGGGGACTTTGTGCAGCAGCGGCAAGATTCCACTTAACGCCCGTTGGAAAGCCCGCGCCGCCGCGGCCCCGCAGATCCGAATCCCGAACGGCGCCAATCACCCTGGCGCGGTCCTCCGCCAAGGCGGCGCTGAGGCCCGCGCCGGCCTCGATCGTGGCCAACGTCATATCGTTGCGCAGCGTCATAGCGAGTGTACCTCCTTGGGTTCGGGAGTGTGAGGGCCGAAGGCTTGTTCGCAGGCCTGAAGGATGTCGTGCACCTTCTCCGGCGTGACGTGCGTGAAGACTTGGTCGTTCACCAGCATCGCCGGGCCCTGATCGCACATGCCAATGCAGTTGGCCCATTCGAGCGTGAACCGGCCATCGGGGGTGGTTTGGCCAAATCCTATCCCCAGGTCGTTCTCCAGTTGCCGCGCCACGGCATCCTTTCCCGCCATGTCGCAACTGATGGTCCGGCAGAGCCGGATAACAAAGCGTCCGTGGTAACACTCGTTTAGAAATGCATAGAACGTTACCACCGAGTACACTTCGACCGGGTGGATATCGAGCATGTCAGCCACCGCCTGCATGGCAAAGCTGCTGACGGCGTGGCACTCTGACTGGATGTCCTGAAGAATGGGCAGAAGTGCGCCGCGGGTGCGTCCGTGGCGTTCCACTAACTGCGCCATGCGGTCAAGCAATTTGCTTTCTTGTGTGTTTAGCATGGCCCCCCTCCCCCCGTGCCCGCGAGCAGTTCCGCAACTTTTTTAATCAATTGCCCGGGTTCCACCGGCTTCTCCACGAAGTCGTTCACTGGCGTCACCGCATCGTCGCGCGTATACGACAAGCCCGTTACCTTCGATATGCTCGACATCATCAGGATTGGTTGAGAGAAACCGGTCCGGCGCAAATCCTGCGCCATGGCAATGCCATCGTCCGGTTCCTCCATCATGATGTCAAGGATCAGCAGGTCCACCGGTTTTTCCACCGCCAATTGCATGCCCTCCTGGCGGTTCCGCGCCGAAGTTACCGCGTGGCCTTCCCGTTCCAAAAAGAGCCGTACGGCCTCAATGATATCGGCGTCATCATCCACAATCAGAATTCGTGCCATGAGGTGCCTCCAAGGTCAAGTGTTCAACGGAAACAATATTATTACGAATTTCACTTTCGTAATACTGCGAAATATACCATCTTCTACCGGCAATGTCAAGCACCAAATTGCCCAAACTGCAAAATTGCCGTATCCTCAACGCCGGATAGGGTATTGGGAAAGCATCTCGGGCAAGAAGTACAACGAGGAGGAATCGGGCGCCTGTCTATGCACCATCTGAAAAGTGAAGCCGCAACGGTCTGCCTCGGAACAATGTTTTCACGTTTATCGCGGCGAATTCGGACATCCGGGAGCACTGAGGTATAATTAGAATGATGAATACACATTTTGATGTGGCCATTATTGGCGGGGGAATTGTCGGCATGGCGACCGCGCTGGCGCTGGCGCCTCGTTTCCACGGCGCGCTTGCCGTATTGGAAGCGGAGAATCATCTTGCGGCGCATCAGTCAGGGCATAACAGCGGTGTCATTCATGCTGGCCTCTATTACAAACCCGGATCGCTCAAAGCCAACCTATGTGTTCACGGACGCAACGCCCTCTACCGATTCTGCGAGGCACATGCAATTCCCCATGAACGATGCGGCAAACTCATCCTTGCAACGAGGTCACATGAAATGCCGTTCTTGGAGGAGTTGTCGCGGCGCGGCGCGGCGAATGGCATCCGGGGAATCGAGATGCTGAAGGGCGACAGGATTAGGGAATATGAACCATATGCGACGGGACTTGGCGGGTTGTGGGTGCCGGAGACGGGCATTGTCGATTATAGGGCCGTCACAGCGGCGTATGGCAGCGTTGTCCGGGCACAGGATGCCAAAATCATTACGGGTGCCCGCGTGCTGCAGGTGGAACAACGTTCCGGCGAATTCATTCTGAAAACGGCACGGGGAGATTTCTGCAGCCGATGTATTGTCAACGTGGCGGGATTGCAGTGTGATCGGGTGGCCCGCTTATGCGGGGTACGGCCTCCTGTCACGATTATCCCCTTCCGGGGCGAGTACTATACATTGTCGTCAGAGCGGAAAAACCTGGTCCGAAACCTCATCTATCCCGTGCCGAATCCGCAATTCCCTTTCCTGGGGGTTCATTTCACCCGTACTATCCACGGGGATGTCGAGGCCGGGCCTAATGCCGTGTTGTCGTTCAAACGCGAAGGGTATACAAAATGGGCCGTATCCCCCAAAGATGCTTTTGAAACACTTTCCTATGGCGGGTTCTGGCGTATGGGGATGAGCTATTGGAGGACGGGCATGGCCGAAGCGTTTCGTTCCTTCAACAAGGCGTCTTTTGCCCGGGCGCTCGCCCGTCTTGTTCCCGCTATCGAAAAACATGACTTGGCCGCAAGCGGCGCCGGGGTGCGTGCCCAAGCCGTTGATCACGCGGGCAGGCTGCTCGATGATTTTCATATTGTCGAAGCGGACCGGATGATTCATGTTCTGAATGCTCCGTCCCCCGCCGCAACCGCTTCCATTGCCATTGGTGAAATGATTGCCAATCTTGTGCAAAAGCGATTTCCGTCAAGGTAAGAATTGGCCAACATCGAATAGCGGGCAGCGATATCCTTCATCGGCGCGTTCTTCCCCCAAAACCGCGGGCAAGGCGCCGCAGCGGCGGCTTGACAGGCAGTATTACGAATGATAAAATCGTAATACCTAGCGGGTTTCCGATTCACGGTCTGTGTGTTTGCCGGGAGCTTGGCCAAAAACATTGATGGTTCGGAAATTGCACTAGACAGGCAGCGTGCATGGTGCGAATGCATAGCTTCAAAAAATAAGGAACGGGCATGATTAAAACAGAACCTGCAGCATCCTCCAAGTTGTTGACGTTGGAGGAAATGTCTTCCCTGCGTGATTGTTTGTGGGGGATGAATAAGCGATTAGTGCTGGTGAATGGTTGTTTTGACCTTTTGCATACCGGACATGTCGACTTCTTGTCCTATGCAAAAAAACAAGGCCAGGTTTTGCTCGTCCTATTGATTTCGGATACCTCAATCCGGAAAACCAAAGGCTCCGGGCATCCCGTTAATTCTGAACAGGACCGGGCGAAAGTTTTGTCCGCCTTGGCGGACGTGGATTACATCATGATAGCCAATGCGGAAGAGGTGGAAGGGATTGTGAAACTGCTTATCCCCGACATTGTTGTGCGGGGGAAAGACTGGTCGAATTGCCCTCAAAGCCGTGCATTCATTGAGGGCACTGGCGGGCGGGTTGTCGCGGCGCCGGTTTTTGACGGGCGTTCCAGCACGAAAATTATCGAGCAAATCCAGGCACAAGGAAGAGGTTAATATGACAAAATGCTTCTTGGTAACCGGTGGGGCGGGCTTTCTTGGCATCAACGTAATCCGGTATTTGCTATCCAGGGGACAGCGGGTGATTTCGTTGGACATTGCGCCCATGGCGCACGACGATGTCCAGGGGCGAATCACCGAGGTGAATGGCGACATACGAAACTCCTTGGATGTCGGGAAGGCGATGGACGGGGTTGATATAGTGATTCATGCCGCGGCGGCGTTGCCCCTCTACAGCCGGGAAGATATCCTCACCACGGAAATAGACGGAACGCGCATTGTGCTCGAAGAGTCCCAACGGGCGGGGGTGGAGCGGGTGATACACATATCTTCGACGGCGGTTTATGGAATTCCGGATCATCATCCCTTGGTGGAAACGGATCGGTTGTCCGGGGTCGGCCCTTATGGGATTGGCAAAGTGAAGGCAGAAGCGGTATGCCAGGAATTTAAAGGGAAGGGGATGTGCATTCCCATCCTGCGGCCCAAGTCGTTTATCGGGCCTGAACGGTTGGGCGTTTTCGCGATTTTATATGAATGGGCAAGGGACGGGCATCATTTTCCAATTCTCGGTCCGGGGAACAATCGCTATCAATATTTGGATGTTGAAGACCTGTGTCAAGCCATATGGCAGTGTGCCGTTCTTCCTTGTGAGGTGGTGAATGATGTATTTAATATTGGGGCCAAGGAATTTGGAACGCCCAAAACAGATTTTCAGGCCGTATTGGATTTTGCAGGACATGGCCGGCGCGTCATTTCGATACCCGAGCGTCCCGCCATTATGATGCTCAGGATATTGGAATGGCTGGGCATTTCTCCCTTGTACAAATGGATATACGAAACCGTGGGCAAGGAGTCGTTTGTCTCCACGGAAAAGGCCGAAACACGGTTGGGGTTTTGCCCGCACTATTCCAACCGGGATGCCTTATTGCGCAACTATCAATGGTATCTGGAACATGTCCATGGACGCGGTGGAAAATCGGGCGTTACACACCGGGTTCCGTGGAAAAGGGGGGCGCTGGCCCTGGCGAAGCTGGTGTTTTAGCGGGTATTTGAAAAGACCCTCGTTCAAACCGGTTTTTACACTAGAGGATGTGGTATGTGGTTTGCGGAAGAGTGTGCCTCCATATCGCGGGAACGTATGCTGACGCTTGTGGGCGGATTTGCGGCAGAGGCAAAGCGGCGGCTTTGTTCCACGCCGAAAAAGGTGCTGCTCCTGCCCCCTGATATAACCCGCGCACATTGTGGCGCGGGATGGATTACCGAGGCGTTATACCGCCTGTTTGCCCAAGAAGCGGATGTCCATGTGATTCCCACGCTCGGCCAGCATGTGCCCCACACGCCAGAACAAAACCGCTGGATGTTCGGCGCCATCCCGCAGGAGCGCATTCACGAACACGATTGGCGGCACGGTGTCGTGACGCTGGGGGAGATTCCAAGGCAGTTTGTGCGGGAGGCCACCGTCGGGAAAGTGGACTGGCCCATCCCGGTTTCCGTGAACCGGTATTTAATGGAAGAACCATGGGATTTGATTCTGCACATCGGGCATGTGGTTCCGCATGAAGTGCTGGGATTCGCCAATCATAACAAGAATTATTTCATCGGCCTTGGCGGAAAGGACATGATTTGCGCCTCGCATATGCTGGCCGCCGTCTGCGGGATTGAAAACAACCTTGGACGGCTTGTCACTCCGTTGCGGCGCTGTTTCATGCATGCGGAACAAAAATATCTCGGACATCTCCCCGGCGCCTATTTTCAAATGGTCATGGCGTATACAGATTCCGGGGCTCTGGTGCATTCCGGGGTGTACGCGGGGGATGACATAGAAACGTACCTGGCGGCCGCGCGCGCTTCACAGCGGAAAAATATCACCATTGTACCGCCTTTGAAAAAAGTGGTGGCCGTAATGCAGGGGGATGAATTTTACAGCACCTGGGTGGCGAACAAGGCGATCTACCGTACACGAAAGGCATTGGCCGATGGAGGGGAACTCATAATCCTGGCGCCTGGCTTGAAGCGGTTTGGGGAACAGCCCGAAGTGGATGCGCTGATCCGGCGGACAGGATATGTGGGAACGGAGAAAATCATGGCCTTGTGGGACGACTGCCCGCCCGGCGGGGCCTATCGCGATCTTGCGCACGCCACCGCGCATCTTATTCATGGTTCCACGGAGGGGCGTTTTACGGTCACCTATGCGCCGGGTGCCTTGGGTGAAGATGAAATCCGGAGGGTGAATTACGCGTATGCAAATCTTGAGAGCACAATGGCGCGTTACAATCCCAGGGCGCTTAAAAATGGGTTTAATCTGCTTCCGTCCGGGGAGGAAATCTTCTTCATCAGCACACCCTCGGCGGGGCTTTGGTCCACCGGGGACCGCCTGCGCCCGGAGGCGTAAACAGTCAAGAATCCGTTCACTGACTTGATTGGAACAGCGGGATATGTTGTTTGGCAATGGAGTAAGGGGGGATTGTTTTTCCATTTTTCGGGATATCGCGGCCGGTGCCATTGAACCAGATCAGTTTTCGCGGTCCCACTAATGCCACAAATACGTTATCTTCGCGGCCATCGGCTTTGATCATCGCGCGGGTGCCTTTCGCGAGTTCGCGGGCTTTGGGGAGGTTCATGCCGAGAAACCCGCGGTAGGCGGCATTGTTGCCGAGCCCGGAAAATTGCAAAACGCGGCCTTTGCCCAGATCGGCCTCGGTCCCGAAGAGTGCGTCATGGACGCGTTCATCGCCTTCCACGGTGCGCAAGCGGCCCATGCCGTCGGGGTAGGTGAGCACTCCACCCGCGCGGACCCATTCGGTGATCTTCCCCCAGACATTCGCCTCGGCGATGTTGCCCTGGACCAATATCAACGCCTTGATGCGAGAGAGCCCGCCGTCCAGGATTTGCCCATCGCTCATGAAATCGAAGTCGAAACAATCGCGCAGGGGCGCGATGGCTTCAAGGAATTTATTCCCGTTTAACTTAATATACGTTTCGGGATAATACACGGCCACTTCGACGATGGGCTTGCGTTGTTTGAATTGTGCGCCCCACCGCGCGAAGTTTTCGAGCGATTGTTCATTGCCGAAGAGGTTGGGGTAGTAATAGTGCAACCCGCGCGCGCCGGAGGTGCCCGCATTGAACACCCGGGCAATCACGCCGACGGAATTCACCTCCCCCGCCGGCTCAAACGAGTAGTAGGCCCCATATTGCTTTCCGGCAGAGGCCACCCATCGGGTTAAGGTGAAATTTCCTTTGGGGTCGCTGGCTTCATTCGTTATGCGGACGCCGCCCTTGATCTCCGCCGCCGCCTTGCATTGTTCCCCGAAATCGGACCCATGCTCGGGGGTGGCGTTGCCGCCGGTGCAAAGATAGATGTTCCCGGCGAAATGTTTGCGGGTTTCCTGCAGCCAGAACCGCGACCAATCGGTCATGGAACCGATATACCAATCACAGAAATCAAGCCACGCGCGGTCGCTCGGCGCGTCCTTGCGCAAGAACGGTTTCACGGCGTTCAAATCGGCCACTTGCGTTTTCCAAGCGTCGCTCAACTTCGCGGCATCGGCGTATTTTGCCGTCAGCCATTTCTTGAAACTTTCCTGTGCGAACGGGTCTCCGGCCCAATACCCTTCATGCGTGTGGTACTGTCCGTGGATATTGGCGGTCCAGTCATTGCCGGAGGCGATGTAGATGGCCTCGCCGTAATTGCCCGTGACGCCGAGCAGGATGGATTCGATTACGCCGGAGTCGCGGTAATGTTCGCAGAAGGCCTGTATAAAGCGGGCGACATGTTCCTTCAATACCGGATTCCAGAGAGATTGGACGTCGGATTGTTCGCCATGTTCGAGACAGACGTAGCCCTGGAAGCCTTCTTTTTTGTAAAACCAATCGGGGATGCTGTAGGCCGAGCCTACGATCAGGAAGGGCACCCACTTGATCTTGTTTTGCTTGTAAACTTCGACAAAGGCGTCGTAAACGCTCCAGTCGTATTTCCCCGGTTCGGGTTCGCAGAGGTTCCATCGGACATACCCTTCATGGCTGGTCACGCCGAGGGATTTCATCGCGGGAAGCGCGCCTTTAAGTGCTTTAATCTGTTTATTCACATCACCGGCGCGTTCGGGGTCAAAGCCGCCGATGATGAGCTGTCCGCCCTTGCCGATTCGTACCCGCTGCTTGAGGCCGCCCGCGCCGGAATCGTCCTTGGGCAATTCGGGTTTGTTGGCGAGGATGCGGATTTGCCGCAGGTACAGGATCGCGCCGCCAAGCCGGAAGTCCGCCCCTTGATTTTGACGGTTCTTGAAGCCTGGAGTTTCCAGAAAAAACACGGCGCGCCGCCATTTATTCTTGTCGGACATCCATCCACCCCACTGATCCTCACTTTCCCGGAAAATGAAATCCGGGGTATCACCACCCGCGCTGTCGTATTGCAACGTAAGCATGCCGCCGGGCGATGCATCGAAATATTCAACCTCCACATAGAGCGGCCCCTTCACTTCGGCGGTTAGCGCATCGTCCACCGCAAAATACAAAAACACCGAAGGAGGGTTGGTTTCGGGTTTATTGGCGAGAAAATGCTGCCCCAGTTTTTCACCAAGCATGAAGCACCCATCGCCCCCGTCCAGCACTGTAATCCCCTTTCCCTCGGGATTTTTCCCGGTGATACACCATGCGGCGCCATCAATGCCTTCCGCCACTCCGTATCCCGCCAGCAAACATACTCCAACCGCTATATACCCCGCCCTCATGGCACTTCTCCTTTTTCCATGATTTGGGCATAAAAATGCCCTCTTCCCCATAATCCTTGGGCATACTGGAAAGTTTCCTGGAATCCCGAAGAAATGATTCTGGACAGTAATTTCGCATTACGCGATAAATAAGAACTCTGCGCATCAACCGTATAGCGCTACAACCCGCTCCCGCCTTCATGGAAATATTGGTCCATCTCGAATGCGGGAATCTTGGTATTCACGGGGCCCACCGCCTTCGCCGGAACACCGGCCATGGCGGTGTGCTGCGGCACGTCGGTGAGCACCACGGCCCCGGCGGCGATTTTGGAACCTTTTCCCACAGTGACATTGCCGAGGATTTTGGCCCCTGCGCCGATCATGACGCCGGTTTGAATCTTCGGATGCCGGTCGCCAACCGCTTTTCCGGTTCCGCCGAGGGTGACGTTGTGCAGCATGGAGACATTGTCTTCGATCACGGCCGTTTCGCCAATCACGATGCCATGGGCGTGGTCCATGAGCACGCCTTTGCCAATGCGGGCCGCGGGATGGATATCCACGGTGAACACTTCCGAAATACGGCTCTGGAGATATAAGGCCAGAGGCTGGCGTTCGTGGTTCCAGTAGTAGTGCGCGACACGATAGGACTGGATGGCATGGATGCCCTTGAAATACAACAGGGGCTGGGCGTAGGTCCGGCACGCGGGGTCGCGCTGGCGGACCGCGTTCAAATCCGCGCGCATGGCCACGCCGATGGTTGGGTCGTTCGCAAAGGCTTCATCGAAGAGTTCGCGCAGGGTAATGGCGGGCAATGCCATGCTTTCAAGCTTGCCCGCGAGATGGAAACTCAGTGCGTCCTCCAGCCGCTTATGCGCCAACAATGTGGCGTGGAGAAAGCTCGATAGCATCGGTTCGTTCTTCGCGGCTTCCGAGGCTTCTTCCCGAATGGATTCCCAAATCGGGTCCACTGCCTTCTTGCCCATATATATTTCCTTTCTATGCTTTCAGCGGCCTCCCGCCAAGTCTACTCCTGTCCATTGGGTCCAACCACCCTGCGAACCACTCCTCCCCGTTCCCAAGGTATACTTGGGAAGACACGTGTATGAAAAGCTTCGCTTTGCGCCATGCCCCCTAAAGCCTATCGTGTTTTCCGCATAAAAACAACACCGGCCCCGACCTTCAGGTTGCGGTTTGTAGTCTGCGGCGCAGTACGTCATAATTCCGGCCAATTAGTGAACATCGTCCGCAGGACATGTAAGGAGTCGTCATGAATTTTTGCCTGATAGCCGGTTGGTGTGTGCTTACCGCCCTTTCCGCGTCAACGGAAGATGTCTTCGACAAGGCGGAATGGATTCGCGATCCGGTGTTCAATGGCGTGTCCGTGATAAACACGTATCACCGGGAGAAGGAATCGGACCCAAAATTCCGCGGGCCGCAAAATGTGCACACCCTGTTCCGCAAGGAGATCACGCTTCACGCAAAGCCGGTTTCCGCCGTGCTTTACATCACCGGTGACGACTATTACAAGTTTTATGTAAACGGATCGTTTGTGGTGCAGGGTCCCGAAGCCGGCTATCCCGAAGCCTATCCCTATTATTATCTGGACATCACAGGATTCCTCGAAGCGGGTCCCAATTGCCTGGCGAGCCACAGTTATTACCAGGGCCTGTGCAACCGGGTGTGGGTCAGCGCGGACAACCGTTCCGGGTTCATGCTGGCATTGGACGTTGTCTATCCCGACAACACCACCGAGCGCTTTTCGACCGATGCCTCGTGGAAGTGTTTCCAGCTTCAGGCCTTCCCCACGGGCGGCACCATCGGTTATAAAACACAGTTCACGGAAAATATGGACATGCGCTTGATGCCTGCGGGGTGGCGGAGCAACGGTTTCAACGATTCCGCCTGGATTGCCCCGCTCACCGGGAAGCAGGACCATGTATTTGTCAAGCAGCTTACCCCGCCGCTGTACCACACCGTGGCGAAGCCCGCCACGATGAAGGACATGGGAAAGGGCCGGTATGTTTACGATTTCGGGCGGGAAATCGTGGGCCACACCCGCATCCGGATTCAGGGAGCCAGTGGCCACACCATCACCGTGCGCCACGCGGAAGAACTCAACGGGCCGGACCAGCCGCGATTCGAACTGCGCGCCAATTGTACGTATGAGGAAAAACCCATTCTATCCGGTGGAAACGACCTTATCGAGTTCTATGACTATCGCGCGTTCCGGTACATGGAGATTCTGGATGCGCCCAGTCCGCCGCAGGTTTGGGTGGATGTTCGGCGGCATCCGTTTGACCCCGCCAAATGCCAGTTCACTTCCAGCAACGAATTGCTGCAAAACATCTGGGCTATCTGCCGCAACGGCGTCGAAATGAATGCCCAGGGCGTGTTTGTGGATTGTCCCACCCGCGAAAAGGGCCAGTACTTGGGCGATACCCTCATCGAATCGCGCGCGCATCTCTGGCTGACCGCCGACCCCGCGCTGACGCGCAAAGCCCTGAGGGACTTTCAGCTTTCGCAGCACATTCATCCGGGCCTCATGGCCGTTGCCCCCAGCAGTTTCATGCAGGAAATTGCGGAATACTCGCTGCAATGGCCGCTGCTGCTGGACAATTATTACCGGCACACCGGCGACCGTGCCTTGACGGAAGCCCTCGCGGATGCGGTGTTTAACGGGTTGTTCTCCTATTTCGCCGGATTCGAGAATAAGGACGGGCTGGTCAGTAACATGACGGAGAAAATGGTGCTGGTGGATTGGCCCAAAAACCTGCGGGACGATTACGATTATGACTACTCCCTCGACAAGGCCAACACGGTGCTGAATGCCTTTTATTACGGCGCGTTGCGCACCGCCGCCGGATTGCGCCGGGAACTGGGCCGGGACGGCGCCGAATATGACGCCAAAGCCGAACGTGTGGCGAGGGCATTCGCGGGATGTCTCGTGGACCCCAAAACCGGCCTCTATGTGGATGCGCCCGGCTCCGCCCACAGTTCGCTGCACGCGAACGCCGTGCCCTTGTTCTTTGGGTTGACGGAGGGTGCGAACCGCGCCGCCATGCTGGACCTGATCAGGCAGAAGCGGCTGAACTGTGGCGTCTACATCGCGTCGTTTGTGATTGAAGCCTGTTTTAAGAACGGTGAGGGAGACTTGGGATACGATTTGCTAAGTTCGTCGGATCAGCACTCCTGGGGCGAAATGATCCGAAACGGCGCGACCACCTGCATGGAAGCCTGGGGGCCGGATCAGAAATGGAATACCAGTTGGTGTCATGCCTGGAGCAGCAGCCCCATCTATCTGGTAACCGAATATGTCATGGGCATTCGTCCCGGAGAACCCGGCTGGAAGAAAATCCGCATCGCGCCCGCCAAAATCACCGCACTGCCAAATATCGCCCTGACGGTGCCCATTCCCGGCGGGAAAATATCCGCACGGTATACCTCCGGAGCAGGATACACCGTCACGGCTCCGAGCACGATCCCTGTCGAAGTTCAAGCCCCGGAAGGAACGCATATCATGATTCATCAGTCCCGATCCCATGCCACTCCATCGATTGCCCCCTCGGACCTCCAGCATCTCGCGGAAAAAGGCTGGATACAGCGCGTGGGTTCCAAGCGCGGCGTATGGGTGTCCGTGGACCGGCAAATGGTTTATATCCTGGATAATCTCCAGCCTGTGTGGCAGGCGCGGTGCTCCACGGCCGCCGCCGGCACCGGCGCCGAAGCCAACAGCAACAAGACGCCGCTCGGCTGGCACCGGGTGGCGCAACGCATCGGCGAGGGCGCTCCCTGGGGCCAGATTTTCCGTTCCCGTAAAAACGGCCATGAACTGTGGAAACCCGGCGATACCGTCACGGAGGATTTGGTACTAACCCGCCTGATCGTGCTTGACGGAGAGGAACCTGGAATCAACATGGGCAGAAACGCCGCGGGCGTCAGTGTGGACAGCAATGAACGCTGCATCTACATTCATGGGACCAATGCCGAGGAACGCATCGGCACGCCGGTGTCGCATGGGTGCATCCGGCTGCTCAACGATGATGTCATCGAGGCGTTTGAACAACTTCCCGAAGGCACGCCGGTGCTTATCACGGAACGCGCGCCCGGCGGCTGATGCGGATTTTTCACCTTAAGGTGCGTGCTATTTTCCCGCGCGGTGTTTCCGCCAGAAGAGCATTTTGGCGCCGAGGGCCAGCGCGAGCAGCATTACCAAATGCGGCATGTTCATGGATACCTGCGCCATCAGGATAACCGGCATCAACAACACCCGCACCACCGCCGCCAGCCACGGATGCTGCGCCACCACGTCCGCCAGGAACGGGCTGAACCGGTAGTAGCAGTCCACAAACGCGGTGCCCAGCGCGTTATCCAGCAGATACGTGTCGCGGAAGGCCCGCAACACATCAATCTGCGAAGCCAAGGGCGTTCCATAGGCCGCCGTGGCGATGAAACACGGGTCCCATCCCCCGCTGGCGGCCACCCCGCCCGCAATGAACGGAATAATGATTACGGGGATGATTACCGCAACCCAAATCCACGCATAGTCCCAAATCGAATAGGTGCCTTCGCCCTCGCCTTCGGTCTCCCCCTCGTTTTGACCTTCCACTTCCCCCTCGATGTCCTCGGTAACCAGGCAAAGGCTCAAATCAAACCCGCCAACGGTTGTGGACCCTAATGTTTCATAGATATGGTTCCCGTTCCCTTCCGGGGAACCCACCCAGCGCAATAGCTTCCCGGTTTCATTCGACTGAATGGATATCCAACCGTTGGCCAGGCTGCAGGGTTCATTCAAGCTGACATCGAATTGCGAAACGGGCAGCTTGCCTACAAACTCCGTGGTGGACGTGGTGATCGCCTGCACCGTGTATTCACACACGGTATTGCCGGGGCCCACATCCCCCAAATCCGCGAAACGAATTACAAAACTCTGGCATCCCGCGGGTTCCCCCGCTTCATCTTCGATGGTTCCCCACCACCGGATTTCCGACACCGCCCCGGAGGCGGTTTCGAATCGTTCCGAAGCGCGGTCCACCCCCGCTTTACTGCTCGCCAGCTTCCATTCATTGGAAATCTTGCCCGGCGCCTGACTATAGGCGGAATCGTCCGGACAGTACTCGTTTTCTCCTTCTTCCGCACCCTCGCCTTCTTCGGCGTCCTCCCCTTCCACCGCTCCTTCACCCTCCACCGCGCCCTCGCCTTCGCCTTCACCCGAACCTTCGCCCTCGTACGTCTGAGCGATTTCGGCCATCATGCGCAGTGCCTGCGCCTGCAACACGGGCGTTCTTGAAAAAAGGAGCGTGTTCGAAAAGACCGCCTGGGTATCCGCACTGGGTATTCCCGCGTGCGCGCCCGCGCAAAGAAACGCCAGCACCATTAGGCAAACGATAAAAGACAAACCGGCATATCGCATATTCTGTTCCCTGGTTAAACACCTGTTCTTTCAAGGCAGTATACGCAGCCCGGAATAAAAAGGCAAAACAAACGGGCTTCGTAAAGGGCGCGCCGCAAAAAAATGAACAAAAACCGGCCTTTTACCGGGTCTGATCCGTCTGATCGGCCCGCTCCGTCCGATCACTCCCCCACGCTTTATTTATTCTCTTCGCTGGCGTAAATGGCCTGGGTTTCCGGCGGGAGGGTTACGGCATAGGCGCCCTTGCGAGGCACAAACGTTGACGTGAATGCGCACAGCGCCGCCAGCGCCGCCGCGGCCAGAAAAACGCGCTCATAGCCAAATCCCACCCACAGCGCCCCGGCGAACGCGGGAATGGTCATTGAGGCGATATGATTGATGGAGACCCCCAGCGACAACGACGAGTTCAATTCCTGGTGGGAATCCGTCAGCCGCGATATATACACGGCCCGTGCGTTGCTCAACGAAAAAAGCAACTGGTCCAAAATATAGCATCCGCACGCGAGATGCTGCGCCATGGCGGGCGTCCCCGTAACAGCTTGCGCATAGCCATATCCCAGGCAAACAAAAATCAACACCAACCCGTCCACGATCATGATGGCGCGCTCGCCAAAACGGTCTATCGCCATGCCCGCCAGCGGCTGAAAAAAAATGCCGATGATGGAGGCAATCATCAACAGTCCCGCCATGGAGGTTGCGGGCAATCCGTAGATTTTAATCAACACCCATGGGCCGAAGGTCAGAAAGATTTGTTTACGCGCCCCGGCCAGGAGCTCCAACAGGTAATACAGGCGGTAGGCCTTGCGCACGATCAACCGGGAACGCGGCTGATGCAGATGCGGGATATTCAGCAGGCTGTACAGCAAACAGGCCAGCAGGCACAGCACCGCCACGCTCAGGAATCCGGTACGGTATTGCGGATGCGTTTTATCGAAGAAAAAAAAGATGATGGCCGCGCCGGTCACCGACGAAGCCGTCGCCACGGAGGCCGCCTGCCCCATCCGCTTTCCCCGGTTGTGTTCATCGCTCAAGCCCAGCACAATCGTGCCCGCCACCGGCATCAACAGGTGCATCCCCGCGCTGGCCGTGAACATCATGAGCACCATTGTGGGCAGATGCGTGCCGAGCAGCCCCATGCCCACCATGCCCGTGGCAAAGAAAAGCGTCGCCACAGAACCCACCCGGGTGATGGAGAGCATGCACAACAGCCCGCTCATCACGACCACCAGGAATCCGGGCAATTCCCGCGGAAATTCCAGCCAGCCGCGGGTATTGGCCGTGAGATGGAACGTGTCGGACAGGAAATTGTTAAAAATGGAATCGTGGATGCCCGTGCCCATCGAGATTGCCGCAACCGCTGCAAAGAATATGAACAACTGCTTCTTCAACTCATCAATCCTTCGTTTTTTCGCTACACATCATCATGCGCATCGTTACAGGGAGGATGGGCTTCACCGCCAACGTCCCATCCCCGCTCTCCACATCATGCCGTCCTTTGAGTCCTTTTATCCTAACTTAGGCCCTTTTTTCTTCAAGACTTAAAATAATACGAAAAACCACCCGGCTCCACCGTCAATGTAATTGGTCCGCCCTCCCCCCCCACCGTTCGCGTTTCTTTGAGCATCCCCCCTTCATCCCATAATTCGACCATTGCAGGTTTTTGCAGGTTCCACGGCAATTTCTCCCAGTCCAGCCGTACCGTAAACGTTTTACTATCCGGCAACGGCATTACCACCAAGGAGTCCCCTTCCGGCCGAATCAGGCACGCCCCCGCGGTAATCACCCCGCCAAAATCCACCGCCTCGCCATTCGGATTGACCCGCGCGGCATACGATTCTTCCGGCAGCGGATACGGCGACCATTTGATCCCGCTTAGCCGTCCCTCTGTTTGTTTCCATTCCACTTGTCCCAAACGAAGGCCTTGCTGCCCGTCGCGCAGTCCCTCCAGGCACCCGCAGCGTCCCACACCTTCGCGCCACAACCCCACGCGTAGTTCCACGCAACGGTCCAGGGGCAGCACCGCCGGGACCTCCACGCGCGCGGTGGTTTGCATAGAACCCTTCCATTGAGTCGTAGGCACGCCTGGCGCATGATCCGCCTGAAATAAAATCGTTCCTTTCGCATCCACAAAATGCACAAACACCATCCAATCCGTTTCCAGCGGCTGGACGCTATTCCAATTCAAGGCCAGTTCCAGGGTGCGTTCACCGGTCAACTTTAACGAAGCAACTTCCACGCGCACCAGCGGTTCCACACGCCCGTTCACATAGAAACCGTCCGGACCGCGCGACCATTCCGCAATCCCCCCCCCGCGCCGCTCAATGGCGGTTTCCAGGATTCCGCCGTCCACCGGCGACTTCGCATAAAATCCGTATCGCGGCAACACATGCTCCGCCGCCGTCCATTCTTCTGCTCCGCGATTCACCCACACCTCCGCGCCGTTGTCCCATGTCACATGCTGGCGGTGCGGATTATTCCCGTCAAATTCGACCCGCGCAATTTCCTTTAACGCCAGTGCACGGCCCAGAGCGTGCATTAGCCAGTATTTCCGCACAACATCCCGGCCAAATGGCGCATGCGTCATGGCGGGATGCCCGGTCAGCGCCTCGGTGGCCATATAATCGTCACTGTTGATGCCATGCAAACGTGCATCCGACCCCGCTCGGTACCGGCCATCGTATCCCGCGCCGTGCAGGACAAAACGGTCATGATAGGCGGCATCAATCCAGGGGATCCGCTCCGAATCCTTCGCGCGCACCCGCCACGTGAACCAGGAATCCTGCCCCTGCGTATCCGCATCAACCCGCAAGTGGTTGGTTTGCCCGCCATCCAACCAGCCAATTAACTGATCATGTCCGCTCTCGCTGATTTGCGGCGCATCCTCCCCAAGATAATCCCGTATCCACGAGAACAACTCGCCCCACGTATTCCGTGTCGAAATACAATCGAAAAACTGGCCGTCCCGGGTCCAGTAATCATACGGGCGAATCGAAGACCACACATCAATGAAATATGCCGACGGCGCGAACGCGTCCCGGATGAGTTTCAAATTACGCTCGACATACGGACGCAGCACATCCGCGCGCCAGCGGTATGCTTGCGCTTGCCTGCCTTCGTTCAGCCACGCGCGCACCGGTTGACGCCCCTCCGTGAAGGAAATGTTCGCATATGAATACCCATCCGCGTCCGGGTAGACGTCAATGTAATTATCGTGCGGCGCGAACAGCACCCCGGCGTCCCGGCAGGTGTTCGCCAATTTCTTGAAGTCCTCCATAGTCCCCAAGTCCGGGTTGGGCGGGAAAATATCCGGCAGCCGGTAATCGTAGCCCCAGCGCTGCCAGTTATGCCATACCACCATGGAATCGGTCAGGCCATACCGGAATGCACGCTTCAACGCCGCCGCGCTCTCGCCATACCGGCCTCCCCATAAATCAAACACAAAACGTCCGGCCAGTTTCTTCACGCCACCCGCTGCGGGCCGCGGGTCCAATGCGCGCCACTGCTTCACCCCATCCCACACCGTCAGGGCGGGAATAAAGGTCATGGTTTGCGCATGCGCCGCATGCAAGGAAAACACATTCTCGTTCGGGTTCACCTCAAGGCGTTCCGGGGGGGTATTCACCCCCTGCACCAGCGCCATGCCCGAGGTAAATTCCGCGCCAACGAACGAGGTGGCAAGTTGATGCCCGTCGCATCCCAGTGAAAACGCTTCCGGATTTACCAGTACGTTGCCTGTGCCCGCGTACACCCGCGTCACCGCTTCGCTCCAGGGGCCCACCGCAATATCTTCCAGATGCAGGTTTTGCCAGGGTTGCGGTGCGGGGGTGTTCTCCAACTGAAACTTTGCGCGCAGGGCATTCCCCTCAACCCAGAGTTCGCCCAGTAGATCAAAACCGCCACAAATACCCTCAAAACGATGCATAACGGCAAATGCGCCATGAATACCGGTTTCATGACGTGTGAAAATCAGGCGGGTAATACTCCGTGCGTCTTCCAACGGGTCCCGCTCAACGCGTGCCTGGAAACCCCGAAAATACAGGCTCTTTTCAGGACTGCAAAATCCGACCACGCTGTCCAGTAATCCGCGTGCGCCCGTCCAGACCCGGATTTCCACGTCAGCATCCGTTTTGCCAATCAGGGTGCCCATCCCCTCGGGTTTCGTGGGCGGTTTGGGTTCCGGCGGGGTTCCCGCCACCACTTCCGGCGCGCCCCAGAAGGATTGATCGCAGGTTGGGTCCTGCTTGGGACCCGGATGGGTCTCCAATTGCAGGCAAATGCTTTTTCCGGCAAATGCGCTCATATCCACTTCCGCCGGCTGCCACTCCATTGCGGCGCTATGCCGTTCAAAAAGTATCTCGCCAAGTGTTTCCGGCGCGGCCTCGATGGGTGCCACCCGCACCCGGAACGTCACACCGTCGCTCGGCGGCTCACCCCGTGCGGCGTCATGCGTACGAATCGCATGCGCAAACCGGAGCCGCAACGGCGTCTGCGCGGGAAGGTTCAGCGGAAACTCGAGCAGTGCCGTGCCCACACGCCCGCCATTCCAAGGCGGATGCACGGAAATCGCCTGACGCGCGCCCCCGCGATCCACCGTCTGATCAAAAACGACCCATGTCCGCGTGCCGCCCTCCTCGCCCTGCCAGCCCACCGGTTCCACGAGCGTGGTGTTGTCCGCAAACAACTTCAGGACCGTCCGGTGCACTGGCACGCGCCATAAGGGCAGCGCCGAATCGGGACCCAGCGCCATGGGTATCCAGGTTGTGCTAAGCGCGGGTTGCGGCGGGTCCGGAAGCCGTGTTTCGACAATCAGCACCGCATGCGCGGCATATCCATTACATTCCGCCCACGCATGCACCGGATACAATGCATTGTACGTATTTGTTCCGCACTTCAGCGTGAACTCCTGCCGCGTTTGCTCACCCGCGCCCAATGCAAACGAAACAGGCTCCTGTGGTGTAAAACTCCAATCATCCACCACACCCAATCGCAGCCGCCCTTGAATCGCTTCATTTCCTTTATTCGCCAGCGTGACCGATAATGCCGAAACATGCTCCGTCATTACCGCCGGACCATCCATGCGAACCGTCAGCGGCCCCGCCGTATCCTCCGGCGGATTAAACGCCCACGCCTGCGGCAGAAACACCACCTCGAGGAGAAACATCAATACGATGAAAAATTTTAATTTGCTCTTCATGGCTCATTTTCCCGCATGGTTATTTTGCATGTTTCACAATACTTCTTTCATACCCATTATTGCTAACTTGTCACGGCTTTGTCTTGTCATAGCGAGGAGTCTCCTCTTTGTCATTGCGAGGAGTCCCCGACGAATCTCGACATAGTGCCAACCACACCCCCTCTTGTCATTGCGAGGAGTCCCCGACGAAGCAATCTCGACATAGTGCCAACCACACCCCCTCTTGTCATTGCGAGGAGTCCCCGAC
>CAYYRW010000008.1:123314-204158 GCA_964474205.1 uncultured Nitrospirales bacterium
GAAGCAATCTCGACATAGTGCCAACCCCGCTTGTCATTGCACCGAACAATCTCGTTTTCAAACAATAACATGCAAATTGGGCATACGCACACCCCACCGTGTATAGTTGTCCGAAAAACAGTCCCTGCTTTTCGGACTTGTCCCTAAACCTGAACAACTATGCTCTACACCGAATACACCTTAACCGACTCCATCGGCTGCATGCCCGGCATCGGCCCCAAACGCGCCAAGTTGCTCGCCAATCTGGGTATAACCACGGTCCGTGATCTTCTTTTTCATCTCCCGCGCGGCTATCAGGATCGCCGCCACGTCACCCCCATCGCCGAAGCGCGTGAAGGCGAAACGATCACCGTCGAGGCGGAAATCATCTCCTCGCGCAACGTCAAACTCCGCGGGCGGATGTCCATCGCCGCCGTCAAACTTCAAGACGCCACCGGAACCATTACCGCCACGTTTTTTGGGCGCGGCTTCATGGCCAATACCGCGTTTCGCCCCGGCGCGCGCGGAATTTTCACCGGCCCCGTAGGCACCTACAAGGGCCCATCCCTGAAAAATCCCGAATACGAAATGCTCAACGGCGATGAGGAAGACCGCCTGAACACCGGCTGCGTCGTGCCCGTGTACCGGCTCACCGAAGGCGTGAGCCAGCGGATGCTCCGCCGCTGGATTTATGCCGCACTGGAATCGCTCTTTGATACCCTGGACGAAACCCTGCCGTCCGCCTTGCTTGCGGCCTATCAGTTCCCGCCGGTACGCGAGGCGATCCATCAAGTGCATTTTCCCGGCGAAATCGCCGAAGGCGAGGCGGCCCGGGAACGCTTTGCCTACGAAGAGCTGCTCACAATCCAATTGGCCATCCTCCGGGAACGCGCCGCGCGACTCCACGAGGAAACCGGCAACCAGCACGTCATCAACGGCCCATGCCTGAAAGCACTGGGCAAGGCATTACCTTTTTCCTTGACCGCCGCGCAGGAACGTGCTGTGTCCGATATCCTCAAGGATATGGCGTCGCCCCGGCCCATGCTCCGGCTGCTCCAGGGCGACGTCGGCTGCGGAAAAACCGCCGTGGCCCTGCATGCCATCGCGGCCGCGGTGGACGGCGGCTACCAGACCGCCCTCATGGCCCCCACCGAAATTCTCGCGGAACAACACGGCCTGCACCTGCGCTCCCTGCTCGAACCCCTCGGCGTTTCCGTGGACGTTTTGACCGGCTCGCAACGCAACACGCGCGCGGTGCGCGAACGCATCGCGGACGGCACCCTCCATGTCGTGACCGGCACGCACACGCTGATCCAGGAAGCGACCGTCTTTCACCGGCTCGGCCTGGTCATTGTGGACGAGCAGCATCGCTTCGGTGTAATGCAGCGCGCACGCCTCATCGAAAAGGGCGCCCAGCCCGACGTGCTCCACATGACCGCCACGCCCATCCCGCGCACCCTCGCCATCACCGTCTACGGCGGCATGGACATCACCGTCATCGACGAACTCCCCCCCGGACGCCTCCCCGTGAAAACGCGCCGGATTACCGAGGGAAAACTACCGGAATTGTACGACTACGTCCGCAAACAGGCCGCCGCCGGATTCCAAACCTACATCGTGTGCCCGCTCATCGAGGAATCCGAAAAACGCGAAGACCTGACACCCGTCCTCCGTCACTACGAAGACATGGCCGCCGGACCCCTCGCTGGTCTCCGTATGGAACTCCTCCACGGACGCCTCGACGCCTCCGAGAAAGACGCCATTATGCACGCCTTCAAAGCGCGCCAACTCGACGTCCTTTTCAGCACCACCGTCATCGAAGTCGGCATCGACGTCCCCACCGCCACCACCATGATCATCGAAAACGCCGGACAATTCGGCCTCACCCAACTCCATCAACTCCGCGGACGCGTCGGACGCGGCGCCGAACAATCCTACTGCTTCCTTGTGGGCGCACCCCGCACCCAGGAAGGGAAACAGCGCATGGACATCCTCTGCGAACACACCAGCGGCTTCGACATCGCCGAACAGGACCTCCTCATGCGCGGCCCCGGCGAATTCTACGGCGTGCGCCAGGCCGGCCTCAGCGACCTCCGCGTCGCCGACCTCATCCGCGACGTACGCCTCCTCGATCACGCCCGCCGCGACGCCCAAGAAATCCTCACCCGCGACCCTTCCCTCACCCTCCCCGAACACCACGCCCTCGCCCGCGCCGCAAACCACTTCACCACCCTCCACGCATAACCGACGCCCTCTCAACCTATAACCTCCAGCCTGATTTGTCCATGCCCGTCCGTACTACTATCCGTCATCTTCCACCATTTTTAAGTTCTCGACGTGGACGTCCCGTCTACGTAGAAGCGGCGTCCTCGCCGCTTTCATAGGTGCCAAAGATAGTTTTTATTTTCAAAAATTTTTCTATACATGGTGTCAAGAAGGGATTTGGTTATTTTCTGGCACCTCTCCAAGGTGCATGGGGAGGGAGGAAGAGGGACGCTTTCCGGTGGTATCGAAGACTCAACCACCGGCTACTGTCTATCACACCTTCGGTATGAAGTTGGGAGAATATCTGTTCACACACGCGTACCTGTATCAACAGCGTCCATTTGGGGGAGGATCATTTCGATGACAGCACCGAAATGATTGTAATTGGCAAGTTCACAATTGGCTGACATCATTCCCGTTTTCGTACTACTACCTGTCAATTTCTTGTATTTTACAAAGAAATTGCATTTCTGCTTTACATAAATAGCTATGCCGACATGCAATAATTCCTATCTGTGCAAACCCGTACGATACCACTCTTCCGCAGTTCCGCGCGAGATACTTCTAAAAAATCTGTGCCAATCTGTGGAATCTGTTGAACCTCTTTCACATCCGCTAAATCCGCGTTATCCGCGTTCCATTCTTTGGTTGCGGCTATGCCGCGCTGGGCATTTTGTGGTCCCTCTTCTTCCTCTAAACCCGATACCCGAAACCCCAAACCCGGTTACTTCTGCGCGATGTCGTAGCAGACGAGGGCGTCGCCGTGGCGGATGTAGAGGCGTCCGTTGGCGATGGTGGGGTGTGCCCAGTGTTCGCGGGTGCCTTCGGTGACGGTGAATTTGCCGGTGCGCTCGAGTCCGGCGGGGGACGGCTTCACGAGGCTCACGACACCGGCCTTGGCGCCTTCGTAGGTGTAGAGCATGCCGTCGGCATATTCCACCACGCCCTGGGTGATTTCCTTGCTGGTCCACATGACTTTGCCGGTGGCCCATTCGAGGCACACCATTCGCCCGCCCCCGCGATGATGGGAGGTGCCGTACAGATAGCCGTCCACGAGCACGACGCCGTGGTGTTGACAGTCGAGCTGGGTGTCGAGCCAGAGGACGGTGTACGCAGAAGCGTCCTCCGACAATTTCAACAGGCCGCCGCCGGACTTGTAGCCGGCGACATAATACACGCAGCCATCCTTATAGATGGGGGTCACGGCATGAATATCGTATTCAGTGATGTGCTCATGCTTCCACAGCAGCGCCCCGCTGTCCGCGTCGACGCAAATGAGGAACTTCGAGGTTTCCGTGAGCAGGATGCGGCGCCCGTTATGGTTCACGAGCAATGGCGCGACATACGACGCCATGTCGTTCATGCCTTTCGTAACCCACACCGTATCGCCCGTCTTCTTGTCCAGCGCCGCCATAACGGCATCGGGGCCGCCCGGCGTACAGATCACATGATCGCCGTCAAGCAGCAGCGCCTCGGCCAGATGCCATTCGTTGTTGGGACCCTTGAACCGGTCCAAGATGTTCACCTGCCACACGGTCTGCTTCGCGGTCAGATCGATGCAGTTTATGACTCCAAGCCCGGACAACAGATACATCCGGCCGCCGTCAATGGTCGGAGTGCACCGCGCGCCCGGCGCCGACGTCGCCGAAGTTTCCTTGCCATAGGGAATCTTTTCGATGAGTTTTCCATCCAGATCAAGCACGAACACAAAACTGTCCTGTTCCTCCAGGGTGCCGGTGACGTAGATGCGGCCTTTGTTGACCAGCACGGAAGAATACCCCACGCCAAACCCCGTGGCCGCCCAGAGTTTCGGCGGGCCGTTTTCCGGCCACGCTTTCATCAGGCCCGTTTCTTCAAAGATACCGGTCCGGTTAGCCCCGCGAAACTGCGGCGAATCCGCAGCATACGACATCCCGGCCAGGAGCGCCAGAAAAAGAACCACAGAACCATACTTCGTCATTCGCACCAACCTTTCCTTTGTCACGGCATATTTTGTCCCGCTGGAATGAATACCACCGGCGGAGGCAAGATTATCGCGAAAATCCGGAAGAAGGGCAAGTTGCTGAGTCTGGAATCTGGAATCTGGAACTCAGGAAATCAAGAAGGGGGGTGGATTTTCGTTGCGATGGTTGGAGAATCTTCCCTATACTGGCTGGATGAAATACATTAACTATCCAATAATCATCATGGCGGCGCTGGTTATATGCGCCACATTGAATGCTGTCGGTCAAACGGCGCCTGTCGCCGCGCGGGGGGTGCCGACACCGGGCCAGATCGCGTGGCATGAAATGGAAATTGAAATGTTCCTATGCCTGGACCCGTGTACGTGGCAGGGGCGGGAATATGACGACCACAGCACGCCGCTGGACCAGATCAATCCGGCGCAGTTGGATACGGAACAGTGGTGCCGGACGGCGCAGTCGTTCGGCGCGAAACAGATCCTGTTTGTGGCGAAACATACGGGGGGGTTTTGTTGGTGGCAAACGGATACCACTGCCTACAGCATTAAAAACACACCCTATAAGCAAGGCAAAGGCGATGTACTGGCGGAACTGGCACAGAGTTGCAGGAAGTTCGGGCTGAAACTCGGAATCTATCTCTCGCCCAGTGATGATCAATGGGGCTCGGACAGCGGCAGTGGCGGGCGCACGAAAGACCCGTCCAAGCAGGAGGCCTATAGCGCCGTGCTGCGGCAACAATGGACCGAGGTGCTTTCCCGCTACGGCGAGATTTCAGAGGTCTGGTTTGACGGAAGTTGCGTGGTGGACATGCGCGGGGTGCTCAAACAATACGCCCCGAACGCGATGGTCTTTCAGAGTCCCTGTGCCACATTGCGGTGGCCGGGCAGTGAAAGCGGCATGGCTCCCTACCCCGCATGGCAAACGGTGCGCAAAGCGGCGGCGGCGAGCGGCGTTTCCACGGGCCGCGACGGCGACCCCAACGGGGAGGTGTGGCTGCCCATGGAGATGGACACCCCCCTGCTCGATCACAAATGGTTTTGGGCGCCCAACACCGATTCGATGATGAAGTCTGTGGATCAATTGATGAAAATTTACTATGCGTCGGTGGGCCGGGGCTGTGTGTTGCTGCTCAACGCCACACCCGATACCACCGGAGGCATTCCCGAATCGCATGTGCGGCGTTATCAGGAATTTGGCCAGGCCATTCAGAACATTTACGCCAATAAAAAAGGCGAAACCTCGGGCCGTGGAAAGATGCTGGAACTGCGATTCGAGCACCCCACCCGCATCAATCATGTGGTAACCATGGAAGCTATCCACCATGGGCATATTGCGCGCGCATATACCCTCGAAGTGCTCCGAAACAGCGCGTGGAAAAAATTGGTGGACGGCAGTTCCATCGGCTACAAAAAAATAGACGTGATGGATACAGCAGAAGTGGAAGGCCTGCGTCTGGTTGTCACCGAAGCAGCGGACGAGCCGGTCATCAAGAGTTTTGCTGCATATGAAGCGGCAGTCGTTTTCAACTAATAATAGCCGTCCCTATTTTTCCGAGATAAGGATGGGTTTGGCCTCGAGGCCAAAGGAGCGAAAGAAGGGTATCTGGTCTTCACCGGTGGCTTTGCTAAAGTAGAAAACGACACGATCCACGATGGGGGTGTTTTTAACGTCCGCGTGATCTTTCCACTGCTTTGCCGCAGCAAAGTATCGCTTCATAATATCTTCGCCATACTTCTGTTCGAGCGCCGACAGGAAGGCCATGACTTTCCCGCCACCAATATGGTGATTGGTCTCCTTGGTCAGATCGTAAGGTCCATTGACCTGTTCCCAGGATTGGTAATCTTGTATCCGCTTCTCTAATTCGCCGCGCACGCTTTCGGCAAATTTTCCTCCGAGAGCTGTCTTGATTTTTATCTGAGCATAGGCGGACCAACCGGCATCACCGAGCCAGATAGGCGTTTCCACACACAGGGAATTGCTGATCTCATGGATCATTACGGAGGCGACGACTATCTCATCCCCCAGTACCCCGAGGCCAACGAGTTTGTTGCTCGCCGTCCAGCCCGCCCCCCCGCACATCAAAGCAATCACTGTTTTTTCTTCTTTAATTCCATATCCGAACAATTGTTCCTCCTGTTGGTAAATGAGCGGTAGTTTTTCTTGAAGAAAAGCAATTGAGTTGGCGGGAAGCGGGTCCGGATATAGGATGCGAAACCCTGGCACTTGTATTACACGGTCCGGATCGATTCGCGTGCCTCGGGTCTTTTGCATAAACTCCACATCGACAGATGTATCGGCCATGCGCCCGCAACTCAACCACTTGAAGATATGCTGTATAAATGCATGGTTTTTGAGGGGAACGTGATTTGCGGGGTTCGTAAAGAAATCCTCGCCACTGATAGCTGCCACCCGGCCTTTTCCGTGGTTCAGGGCAACGATGATCGGCTCTCCATTGGCCCCATGCGCCCATGTAGTGCCCGTAAAGCCATCAAGAACCTTGAGCCGCCGAGCATTCATTTCGAGCATTTCACTTATGCCAAGTGTTGATGCTGGGACGGGATGTTCAACGACATCAGGCAGGAACTCAATCCCCATCTCCCTTGCAACACGGTTCAGAGGAAAGGCGGCGGCGGTGGGGCAACTGCCCGCATCTGCGTAAAACAACAGCCCGCCTCCTCTTTCCACAAAGGATTTAATCACCGCCAATTCTTTATCGGAATACTGGGCGGGAGAGCCTCGGTGATACAAAACGAGCACGTCAAACGCGGGCACGATAGTCTCGCGCAAACCGCTTTCCAAGTCTAGTACAATGTAGCCTGCAGGACGAAGATAACCGTCCGAACCACAGACTCCATTTCCTGCTTCAAAACCAAACTCATGACTCATATCGAGAAGCACGCGTGGCGCACGGGTTTTAGATTGTGCGGCATCTGTTTTTCCGTGTGAACTGGTATGAGGAGGAGTTTCTGGTTTGTTGTCAAGGGTGGCCGGGACCGTGCTGTGGTTTTCTGATCCTTGAAAGTGAAGATCGTCCGGTTTCACCTCCGATTTTTTAACGCTGATTGCATGGCCATCCTGGCCTCGGAAGTAGTACCGCTGATCGGATTCCTTGATGTGCACATCCGTGTAGGTTTTTCCGTTGACGGTTATGCTATCCGCCCAACCTGGCATTGCGAACAGTAGCGGTGCCGCCAGTATAAGACAGGGAATACCTATATGCTTGCACATTTGACCGCCCTCTCTCACATTGAAAACCTAGTAATTGCTGAGATGACTCCAAAGGCCCACGGCTGGAAGGATTGTAATCCATGGGTCTTGGCAACACAAGTAGTAGCTCTTGAACGTTATTTTCCGCTGGTGGTAATTAATCCGCAGAGGCAAGGGCGTGGGTTGTTGCCGCAGTAGAGGTCGAAGCGGCATTCGTGTTCGGAGTCTTCGACGAGGGTTTTGACGGTGCTGCCGAGGAATACGGGGCCTTTGAAGAGGACGTCGTATTTCGCGGGGTAGGTGAGGGACGCTCCGGGGAGGCGCGCGGCGCATACGCCCGCCGACCATAGGCCATGGATGATGGCGCGGGGGAACCCAAAGAGTTTGGCGGCCAGGGAGGAAACATGGATGGGGTTGTAGTCACCGGTGATGCGGGCATAGCGGCGGCCCATGTCTTTGGGAACGGTCCATTCGATGGTTTCGGCGTTGGGAGGAATTTCAGAGAGTGCAGGCTTGGGCGCATTGTGATCAGCGTCTCCAAAATGTCCGCGGCACAGATAGGTGCTGATGTTTTCCCATACAAGGGCTCCGTCGGCATACACGGACACTTCCATGTCGAATTCGAGGCCGCTTTTGATAATGCGGCTGTGCCGTACCTGGCAGGTGGCGTCGAAGGTTTCAGCGATTCCGAGGGGTCGGTGCTGCGTAATCTGGTTTCGCGCATGCACAAGGCCGAAGGCGCGCAGAGGGAAGTCATGGTGAGTGAGGATATTCATCTGCAATCCAACCGTCTGGATGTACGGGAACAGGATGGGAAGAAAAGCATCCTGGGGGTAGCCACAGACTTCGCGGTACGCGGCGAGTTGTTCTGGACGGACGCGAATGCCCTGGCGTTCAGTGATGAAATGGGGAAAGTTGCCGGGGCGGACTTTGCCGCGCTTGGGGGTTAATAGTGCCCGCAAAAACATCCTTAAAAACGAGTCCTGTGAGGGACAGGTAACGGCGATGGAACTCATGGCATTTGTCCTTGTTTCGATAGTAGCAACATTCCCCAGAGGGGGAAGCGAGGTTCACGTTAACTATACTGTACTTCCTGAGTATAAAGGGCCACGAGATCGAAAATCAAGTATTCATTGGTAGAAGCGTATTTATGGAATTGCGCAAATTGGGAATCCTTTCATCATGGCATACTCCGGGTGAAAGTGCCGAATATTACAGGGTGAAGGTCTTGACAGAGTAGGCAGCGTTACTGCGGAAATCGCGCCACCAACGCACCGTATTGGGCTCCGTGATCATGTTGCTGGGGCGGCTGGGGATACTCAGTCCTGGGAGGTCCTCGATGCCATAGCTTTTTTCACGGACCGTGAGACTGACCGGGGCATCGGCTTTCAGCGTTAAAATCAAGTCGAGTCCATCGCCGGAAAAACCCCGATAGTACAACCGCCAGCGTTTTTGAGGGTTCTGGTAGTCCTCGCCGAGCTTGGTCCCATTGAGGGTGGCGGCCAGTACTTGGGTGGGTTCTTTGGTGAAGAGTTCCATTTCGGCGGCGTTCCGGAGCGAAATAACTTTGAGGTGGAGCGTCCGTTGCCCATCCTGGGTTTGATCTTCGAGTACCTTAACAACGGGCTGATCAAAAGTCCAGAGCGGCGCGGGGGCTTTCATGTATTTGTGGGGGTCGTTGGGGAGGAAGGGGTCCAGGGATTCTCGGGAAGCGCCTTGGGAGAAAAAGCTGCGGGTCCAGGTGTCGAGCCGCGCGTCGCTGCTGAGCCAATAGGCTTGGCCGGAATCCCAGTTGATGGCGTAGCACAGGCTGTTCATTTTGGGGTATTCAGGAGAGAAGGGGCGTCCGTAGAGCGCGATGGCCAACAGGGGCACGGCGCAGGCGAGTGTGGCGGTGGAAAACCACCAGCGGTTGGGCCGGTTCAGGAGCAACAGGGCCGGAGCGAGGAGTCCGGCCAAAAGGACAACAACAGCCATGATGCCCGGCGTAAAAATAACGGTGAGAGCATAAAAAAACTGGAGGATCATTGGGGAAAACAGGAGGATGCCCGGTGCGGCTCCTGCGAGGACAAGGGCCAGTTGCATCAAGGCGCTGATGCGTCCATGGAGGGCGAAGAGGAGTCCAAGGGCGGCGAGCGCGAAGGCGGCGGGCCAGAGGGGCAGGAAACTTCCCCCAGGGAAAGAGGCGGCCATACCCACACTCAAGGCCACCCACCACGCAAGCGCGCCGAGGGCTGCTTCTTGGGAACGGACGCGGCGTCCAAAGAGTTGGAAGATGAAGAAGGTTAGTGCGAGGGTGAGGGCAAGAAAACCGAACAGGTATTCGAAGCTTCGGTAGAGAACATACTCGTTGTGGAACAGAAATCCCATGAAAATAAGGAGGCCGGTGCAAAGGGCGGCGGCGATCATGCCCGTGGGCAGCATGAACAGGCCGAAGAGGAGTCCTCGTGTGGAAAGCAGGTTGCGGGAAAATCCCAGGATGGTCACTCCGGCGAAAAGAAGGCAGAGCATCCCCGCCAGCGGCCAAACCCAGGCCATGGGATAATGCACGGTATGGAAGCCGAGCGTGTTGAAATAAACGAGGTTGTCCTTGCCGGGATGGGCAGGGTCAATTCGTTTGAGGGCGCTCAGGTCGAGGTTGCCAAAATGCCGCGCCAGCGAGAGGGCGTGTGAACCGTGATGCTGCAAGGAGGCGAGGCTCAGATTATCGGGATTGTCATTACGCGTGTGGTAATAAATCAGGCCGCCGATAAAGGCGAAGCCGATACCGGGCACGCCGTCTTTTTTGAGGACCTCATAATCCGTGGTCGTGGGCATGCGCCCCGCGACATCGAACATCAGCGACGACGCCACGGGATACGGCGCGCCCTTCAGGAACTCACGGGCGATCCAGGCGTTATCCTGGCTGGTTTCAAACATGAGCGAGGGGCCGTAATGTCCGCGCGCCTCGAAGTTGATGGCCATCCCGACATCGTTGTACCAGGGGTCCAACAGGAAGGATTTCGCGCCGAGCAGCCCGCCTTCTTCACCGTCGGTGAAGGCAAAAATCACATCGTTTTTTAGTGGTGGAGCATTTTTAAGGGCGCGAAGGGATTCCAGCATGCTGGCGACCGCCGCGCCATCGTCCGCCGCGCCGGGGCCATAGGGCGTGGAATCGTAGTGGCCCATAATGACAATGGCCTTGGTGGGGGCGGTTCCGGGGACACGCACGAGGATGTTTTCCGTATGAAACACACGCTGATCCGGCCATGCATCCCGGCCCAATAATTGGGTGGGCCGCAGGACCGGTTCATACCCCATCGCACGGATGGCCCCGGCCAGATAGTCATGGACGCGGGCATTGTCCGGCGAGCCGAGAGGATGGGGCCGCTGCGCGATTTCGCGGATGTGCGCAAGGGCGCGCTCGGCGGAAAATTGATCGGCGGGGGCGTTCGCAGGAAGGGACCTGGGCGGACGTTGCACAAAGAGGGAAAGCGCCACACAGAGGAGTATGAAAACCAACACCAAGGGTGGGGCAAAGCGGGGGGGTGAGGAGAGAATTTCTGGACTGTTCTTTGTAGACATTATTATGTTCCTGGGCCGGGTACAAATTTAGTGTTTAGACTCTCTAATGATTAAGGCAGTTTCATTCGGGGCAGAGCGCGGAAATGAGCGCGGTTGATGGGCCTGGGGGAAGGCTGGTAGAGTGATTCCAACGAAGAGGATATTTGATCATGCACGAATTCAGCCTGGCCAGTTCGGTGTTGGAGCAGGTGGTGAAAACCGCCGGGGAACATGGCAATCGCCCGGTGGAGCGGGTAATGCTGAAGATTGGGGCGTTGCAGCATGTGGCGGTGGAGGCGCTGGTGTTTGCGTTTGATGCGCTGAAGGCGGGCACGATCGCGGACAAGGCGGTGCTGGAATGGCGGGTTCTGCCAGCGTGTGTGCAGTGCGCAAAGTGTGCGAAAGAATACGAGCCTGCGGATGCGTTTTGGGTATGCCCGGGGTGCGGGGCGGCGGGAGGCCACCCGCTTCATGGAGAAGAATTTCTTCTGGAGTCGATAGAAATCGCGGATGACCCTTCGGCGGATGAGGATAAAGGCATCGAGGAGGTTTAGACTTTGGCCGGACGCAGGATACGAGTGGCGCATGTGATAACACGGCTGTGCGCGGGGGGCGCTCAGGAAAACACGTTTCACACGGTGCGTTTGGCAAACCGGGACCGGTTTGAAGCGGATTTGATTAGCGGACCCACGCGGGGCCACGAGGGAAGCATCGAGGAGCAGGTGGCGGCGGCGGGAATTCCCATTGTGCGGATGCCCTTTTTGGTCCGGCAGCCCGCGCCGGTGCGGGATTGGCTCTCCCTGCGGCAGTTGATCCGGTTGTTCCAGGAGCGGCGGTACGACATCGTTCACACGCACACCTCGAAGGCCGGGGTGTTGGGCCGTCTGGCGGCGGAACGGACAGGGGTGCCGGTGGTCGTGCATACACCGCACGGCAATGTGTTCCACAGTTATTTTAATCCATGGCTAACGCGGCTTTTTGTGTGGATGGAGCGGCATTGTGCGCGGCGCACGGACCGGATTATCGAATTAACCGCCGGAGGGGTCGAGGAACATCTGGCGGAGGGGATTGGGCAACGGGAACAGTTCACGGTGATTTTCAGCGGCATTGATACCGCCCCGTTCGAGGCGGCGATAGCCCGGCGTGAGGCCACCCGCGCGGCGCTGGGCGCGGGGCCGGAGGAAGTATTGATTGGGGGGGTGGGGCGTCTTGAACCGGTGAAGGGTTTCACGTATTTTGTGGAGGCGGCGCGGACGGTGGCGGCATCGGATGCGCATGCCCGGTTTGTTTTGATAGGCGATGGCGCGGAGCGGGAAACGCTTCGGGCGCAGGCGGCGGAGTTGGGCGCGCGGTTTCAGTTCCTGGGCCGGCGCCGGGATGTGCCGGAGTTGATGGCGGCGCTGGATATCCTGGCGGTTCCTTCAATCAATGAAGGAATGGGCCGGGTGTTGTTGGAGGCGGGGGCGGCGGGAACACCGGCGGTGGCGAGCCGCGTGGGCGGCATTCCGGATATCGTTGATGACGGCGAGACCGGGCTGCTGACGCCGCCGCGCGATGCAGCCGCATTGGCGGCGGCGCTGTTGGACCTGGCGCGCGCGCCGGAGCGGCGGCGCTGGATGGGCGCGACCGCGCGGGCGAAGGTGGTTCCGCATTTCAGTTTGGAGAAAATGGTTGAACGAATCGAAGCCGTATACGAGGAATTGCTGCATGAAAAAAACGTTGACCCCCGCGGATGAGTTTTTATCGAAACAACGGTTGCTAATCATATCGCCGCACGCGGACGATGAGAGTTTCGGATGCGGCGGGACCATTGCGCGCATCAAGGATTTGGGGGGGAAAGTGTATGTGCTGTGCGTGTCCGTGGGGACGCTCAAGCATTATGACGGGAAAAAAGAGGAGGTGACCGGGGACCGGCGGGAGCATGAATTCAAGGCCGTGATGGAATATCTCAAGGTGGATGACTGGGACATCCTGTACCGGGACGCGGAAACGCATTTGCGGCTGGATGCCCTGCCCCGGCGGGAACTGGTGGCGCATATCGAGGAAAACAGCAAGCTGGCGCTGAACCGGCTGAAGCCGTCCATGCTGGCGATCCCGGTTTCGTCGTACAACCAGGATCATGAGGCGGTGTTCCGGGCGGCGTTCACGGCGGCGCGTCCGGGGGTGCCGCAATACAAGGCGTTTCAGCCGATTGTGATTGGGTACAATAACACATCGCTGTTCTGGAGCCTGGAACGGGAGAAGTTTCACCCGAATTTTTACATCGACATATCGCATTATCTGAAACAGAAGTTGCACGCGCTGTCGCTGCATGCGTCCCAGATGCGGGATTCAGTGCATCATTCCAGCATCCAGAACGTGGAATACATGGCCCGGCTGCGCGGCAGCGAAATATCCGTGGCGGCGGCGGAAGGCTACATGCTGTTCCGGCAGTCGCTGTAGCGAGGAGACCCCATGGGCTACGTGCTGGTGTTTGTGTTTTATTATTTATGCGTGCTGATTCTGCTGGCCCCGTGGTGGCTGCTGCTGTCCGGTTCCGTGAAACGGTTGCGCCGGAAAGGCGGGCGGCTGCGGCGGTTTCAGGCGGAGGGAGCGTTTCTGGCGCTTGCGGGGACCATGGCGAAGTGGGTGGTGTATGACGTCAATTTCGGGGTGGACCGGCTGAACATCACCCATTGGGGCTATTGGTTCAGCCGGGGGGAAGTGGGGCTGTTTTTCATCGGGTTGTTGTTATTCGGGCTCGGCTATTTTTTGGAGCGGCGGCCGCGTCCGGGATTGACGCCGTGGCCGCACCCTATAAAAACAGTCAGTGAAATTGCTATACTATCGTGTGTGGCCTTGGGAGTGGTTGCCCATAGTTTCTTCAATTATCCCTGGTTTGAACTGCCGTGGGATTCGTGGCGCATCCTGTTCTCCCTCGGCGTGCTTCCCTTTAGCATTGGCTATGTGATGCTCGGCAGGAAAATCTGAGCACGCGCACTATCAGGAAAAAAGACATGAATTCAGACAAGCTCATTATTGGCATGCCGGCCGGGTCGCTGGCGGATCCGCAGCGCGGCGGCAATCTGGTGAATCTGCTCAAGGACGCGGGATTCCCCACGAAAGGCTACGACCAGGGCGGCCCCACCAAGTTTCCGCTAAACACGGTATTGCTGGGCTGGGACGGGCGCCCGCAGGAATTCGGCTCGCAACTCGCGCTCGAGGAAATCGATCTGGCCATCGGCGGCGACGATTGGATCCGGGAGCGGATGCTCGAGTTCAAATATGAACACGGCCACGAGCGGGAATTGAAGCGCATCATGTCCCTGGGCCGGGGCGGCGTGCGCATTGTGATCATCCACAAACCGATTGAAAATGGGCTGGATTTCGACCACTGGCTGAAGGACCTGTTGCAGCGCAAACCCCTGGTGACCATGGTGTCCGAGATGCCGTATCTGGCGCTCGACTGGTTTCAACGGAAGATTCACACGCTCGGATTCACCGGAACGCACGCGGGGTGGTCGGTGCAGAAGTATTGCATGCCGCCCAAGATCGAGCACGGCCTGGTGATTTACGAAACGTGGGGCAAGACCGAGGCGAAGGTGTTGAATGGTTCCGTGGATTTCGGGATGGAAATCACCCAAAGCGGGAGCGCCATCCGGAATTACGGGCTGCAAATCAGCGATACCGTGCTCGAATCGGAGACCGGCATTTACGCCAATCCGCGCATCAAGGAAAACCCCGTAAAATACGAACTGGCCAAGATGTTTCTACTGAACTTGTACGGGGCGATGTACGCTGAGAACAAAGTGCTGTTGTTTTTCAACGCCAAGAAGAGCCACGTGATGGGTATTCTCGGGTATCTGCGGACCAATCACCTGTTTGCCGATGAGCCCACCATGAATGAAGGCACCACCTTCACCGAATTCAGCGTGCAGATGGACACCAGCAACCCCGAACTGCCCCTGGCGAAGGTACGGTGGGATTTGGCCAATCTCGGCGCGACCTACATCGAGACCGTGCCGCTGGATTCCTGCATTCCGGGTTTGGAGAGTGTGGAGTTCTAAACTGTTGGATACCGTTTGCGGTCCAAGGGTCATTTCTTCACTTTGAATTCATCCGCCACTGTGCCATCCGCGGTGACCGCCTGAAATTTGCAGTGGTTGCCGTCCACCTCGAAAATGTTGCAGAAACCGCCGCCCCCTTTCCATGCCTCGGCAAAATCGGGCTTGGGTTCGCGCAGGGGATCGCTGGGAATGGAGACGGAGGTTATGTAGATGGTGCCATCCTTCGGGGACTCCACCCGTTTTCCCGCGCGCATGGGATAGGTGCGCAGATGGGTATGGACGTGCCCGGTGAGAACGAAATCCACGTGGAATTCATCGAATACCCCCCCCCACTCCTGCTTCAGCGCCTCATATTCCAGTTCTTGGGAGTAGAGGGGAAAATGAAACACGGCGAATTTCCAGGCAGCGGAACTTTTCGCCAGTTCTTCGCGCAACCACGCCGTTTGCGGGGCGGTGTCGCTCATGACGTCCAGCATGAAGAACTGGGCGTTGCTGTAGGCGAAGGTATAGGCGCGTTCCGGACCGATATCGTTCGGGCCGTTTTGCGGGAGGGTAAAAATATCCAGATACATGCCGGGGCCAAGACCCAACTGTGCGTCATGATTACCGATGACGGGCATGATGGGCCGCTTATGGAACATGGGCGCGCCATAGGTCAGAAACATGTCCCAATCTTCGCGTTCCAACCCCGTGCCGACGAGGTCGCCGGAAACCGTGCAGAACGCCGTCTTGGAATAGCGCTCGAACGTGGCTGCCAGCAGATCGCCCCAATCCTTGTGGCTGTGGGTGTCGCTGCAATAAAAAAAGGTGAAACTCTTGGTCTTCGAGGGCGCGGTGGTGAATTCGGCGATTTCACTCCATTGATTCTTGGAGGGACTGCCCACCCGGTACTCATACGACGTGCCGGAGTTCAACCCCCGCAGCACCGCGGTGTGCCACGTACACCGCCGATCATTCGCCAGCATCTTGTCGTCCATCGTTTGCGACATGGCGTTGACCCGTTCAAACTTGGCACTTCCGTGCTTTTTCCGGTACTGCACCACCGCATCGGAAACGGCGGCATTGGTTCGCCATTGAATGGTCTGGGTAGTCTGGGGATCCTCGCTCCAGGTAAGGTAGACGGGGCCCGGCTTGTCCGAAGATGGAAAAGGCGTTTTCCGAAACGCGCCATCTACCAGCGCCGTCTCGCGTGCACGGCCCCGGATCGTCGTAAGAAGTTGTTGGCCCTGAAACGCTTCCGGAACCTCCTTCAATACCAGTTCCGTCCAGTCAAGGTAGGTTTTCGCCCCGTCCTTCATTTCCTCGACAATTTGTTCCTTGGGGAAAAACCCGGACAAGGCGACCTTGGTTCCCGGCGTTTGCGGCCCTACACACACCAAGTAATGCGGGCGGAAATTATCGAATCCGTTGATGCCCAGTCCGACACGGCCTTTGGGAAAGGCTTTTTGCCAGACCTCATAGGTCCAATCTTCCACATTCTTGACCTGCATGCCGGTTTTCGTGAAACCCGAGTCCGCCAGCCAGAACGGAACCACTTTCTGGTCCACGTTCCGCAATACGGATACGACGGCCGGTGCATCCACCTCGAAACACCAATACTCCGAGGCCAACACCTTTCGTTCTCCGGGCAAGATAAGCGGTTGAAGCATGGCATCGTCCAGGGTGAACAATTGCGCGGGTTTGAAGGTGGCATAGAGACGGTTAATGAGTGCATTCATCACCCCGTCCACCGGGGTTTCTTCCGCCCAGCCCCACGGCATCAAAAAGATAAACAAACACCCCAAGGCCACAAAATAAACCGTGTTAAACATTCTCGTTCGCATGTATAGTCTCCAATAGCGGTCAGCAGTCAGCACTCAGCAGTCAGCTTAGAATAAAGACATCAAAGACATCAAGGACATCAAGGACAAAAAGTCGCGGGGTTGGGGTTTAGGGTTTGGGGGGCAATGGGGTTGATGACAAGAAGCAACCTATTCTCAATATAGCACTAAAAAAGCGCCAGTGGATGTGCGGTCCGCCGGCGCTTGCATAAATTCATGGTGGAGCTGAACAGGATCGAACTGTCGACCTCTTGACTGCCAGTCAAGCGCTCTCCCAACTGAGCTACAGCCCCAGAAATTTAAGTCCTCTATTTTCAGTCATTTCCAATATGAACATTTCTTCATTCGCTGAAAATAAGGCTGATTCAACGTTTCCACGCGGCTTAACGCGCACGAAAGCCGCTTGGATGATAGTACCATACACTCCCGGCACCTTTCAAGGTTTCTGTTTATATCCCAGCGATTCCGCCATTGACAGATGCCTCGGAGCAGTCCTGCACGCTATGCGCGTTGGGAGCGTCTGTATGATTATACGCGATCCAAAAGGTCCACAATGGTCCTGGGGTCATTGGGAATTTCTATCACACAGCGGAATCCCAGCGTGGCTTCACGGGTTTCAAACGGACGCGCATCCCGGGCATTGAGCGCCGCGCTTTGCGAGAGATAATGCCCGCCGCGCACGGCCATGACCGTGCCAAACGCGGGAGACGTGCCACCACTTCCGGAGACAGGGCTTCGCGTCCATTCCGCCACATTGCCCGCCATGTCATGGCACATGGACCACGTCCGGTCCTTTTCAAAGGACATGACCGGCGCGGGGGCCGCGGAATCTTCCTCGTCAAAAAGATTGCTTGCGCCGTCCAGCCAGGCGTCGCCCCAGGGATAGACCGCCGGGACATTGGGCGCGCCATAGGCGGCGCGCGCCCATTCCGCTTCGGTGGGAAGCTGTTTGCGCTGCCATGCGGCAAAGGCCTGGGCATCATAAAAGGACACAAAGGTCACCGGTAGTTTTTCATTTTCGGATTCCTCCAATTCAGGCGGGAAACGCCACCCCCCCGAAACACTCTGGCAAAACGTCCGGAACTGGCCGAGGGTCACTTCGGCGGTATCGATGAGGAATGCCGGGGTGTTCACTTGCACGCCGTCAATCTCAATGGAACCCGAGGAAATAAAGGACATACCGTCCCTAAACAGGATCGCGCCCAAGAATTTTTCAATGGATTGAAGCCCTATGGCAAGGGCGTTTTCTTCCCCATTCGTTGCTTCGTTTTGCGCCATGGCCCATTGCTTTTCCGCCTCGTCAAAAAGCCGTTGCGCGGTATCCGACAGTTTCGCGTTGACGCTGGCGCGCGCGTGGATGCGCTCCACCAGACGGGGCAGGTCCGAAAATTGCAGCGACGCCGCACTGGGAAGACTCATCACCGCGGCGGGAGGCGGTTCCGCGATTAAACTCTTGCGCCGTGATTCAAGTCCAAACATTCCCACCGCCATTCCCGCGACGACCAACAACGCCAACACCGCGCCAGCCAAGGGACGCACGGGCCACGGGTGAGCCGTTTTCACGGATTTTGGCTTGGATTGCGCGGTCATCCCGGTTTCCACCCAAGCGATGATGGGAAGCAAGGCCGCCCGCAATTCAGAGGCATTCGCGTAACGCTGCCGCGGATCCGGATCGACACACTTGGCAACAATGGCGTCCAGCGCCGGTGGAATGTCTTTCATGATTTGTGACGCGGGCCGCGGCACGCCGGTCGGCACGTTGCCGGTAAGAATTTCATACAGGACAACCCCCACGCTGTAAATATCCGATCGCGCGTCAACATCCCGGCTGTTGCGCACCTGTTCCGGCGACATGTAAAACGGCGTCCCCATCACAATCGACGCCCCGGTGAGCCGGTTGTTGTCCATTAACTTGGAAATGCCGAAGTCCATCAGCTTGATGGAACCATCCACATCGACCATGATGTTCTCCGGCTTGATGTCCCGGTGGATCGTGTACTGGTGGGCATATTCGAGGGCCGCGCAGAGTTCGTCAATAATCCGCAGGGTTTGCCTGATGGGCAACCGTTTCCCCGGCGGCAACCCTTCAAGGATGGCCCGCAACGATTTCCCCTGCAAGAATTCCATGGAAATGTACACGACGCTTTCCGCCGTGCCGATATCATGCACACGGACAATATTGGAATGGGCCAGACGCCGCGCGATGCGCGCTTCGTTGAAGAACCGCTCGACCACCAATTTGTCCTGGACAAACTGCGGCAGGAGCGTTTTCAACGCCACATCCTCGCCCAGGATGTTATCGTGCACTTTATAGATGCAGCCCATGCCGCCCCGGCCTATCAGATTCAACACGGTGTACCGCTTCGCTACCACCTGGCCCCGGCGCAGTTGCAGCGCATTGGGAGGGGAGGAGTAAGGCACGGACGGCTCCTCCGCCTCAATCTTGATCTTGGGAAGGGCCGTGTTACAGTTGACGCACGTCTCCTGCCCGTCAGGATTCACATAAAAACACCGTGGGCATTTCACCTTGGCCATGCTTACACCTTACGCCACAGGTCCTTTCTGGGCTTCGCGCGGCGAATGAATGACCTTGATGCCGTACAGTTGGCAGAAGGCCTCGATGTCCCGGCGGTGGTTTCCGTAAAAAACGGCCTGATGAAAGCCCAGCACGTCGCGGCAATCCTCGATGCGGTCCATCTGAATCTCCACACTGGTTCGGCATCCGCCCGCGGGAGGCGTGTTCACATTCCCGATGACTGTTCCGGTATCCAGAATCAGTTCCTTCGGATTATTGAAGCGCACCAAAGTGACGGGCTGCCCGGTTTTCCATAACACCTGCATGGAAACGCCGATATTCGACTCCGAATGGGACCGCAGGATATACGGCTCACATTCCTGATTAAATCCGTTCATCTTCGCCCCGCAACTGCAATGCGCCACAATAAGCGCATTTTTGTAGGTTTCGGGGACCGGATCGTTCATGAACGAGGGCTTGTCCAGAAGATAGCTGGTGAGCATCAGCGACATGGCGCCGAATACATCGGCCTCGCAACCATAGGTAACGCCGCCGTCTTGGAACAGCGTGGCCGCCATGCAGGGCGGCGTCGGCACCGCTTGCGTGGTGACCATGCCCAGGCAGTCCGTGGTGAGGGCGTTTGATTCCTCCAATTTCAACAACTGCTTGGCCGTAACAAACGAGCGCGCCGCATTGATCGTGTCCTGCTTGGAGGGTTCAATGATGTCCTTGGCGCCTTTGCGCATGGACTTGGCGATTTCATGGGCTTCTTCCGTTTCCGGTGTTTTTTGAAACAATTCGTGGTAGGTGTCCCGGGGGATGCGGCGCACTTTCGTCCCCAAATGCTCCATCACGGTTTCTTCCCGCGTATCGCCCTGAACCACCAGCAGCCGCGTTTCCGCGAATTGTTTCTTCGCCCGCACCATGCGCAGCGCCTGCTCCACGGCCTTGGTTTCCAGGGAGGAAATCACATGCACGCCCGGCAGGCGGGAAAACATATTCACCTGGCCGGTAAAAGCGGTGCCCACAGGCGCGAACACAATGGCGGGAACACCCGATTTCGCCACCGCTTCCGCTTTGGTCCATGAACCCAAGTGTTGCAGATGCACCAGCACGGCATCGGGTTGTTCCGCCTGAACTTTTTTCACAAACGCCTGAACCGCCGCATCGTCTTCCAAGGGGGTTGTTTCAAAGCTCAGGTCCACGCCCACTCGTTGACCGGATTCCACAAACGCCTGTTCATACTCGTGGCGGTGCTGGTCCAAATCATACGAAGTGCCCGGCCATCCCAGCCAATAGCCTTGCTGCTGCGTGGTGGGGATCGTGCCTAATTTTTCACGAATCAACGCCCCCAGCACCCGCACCTTGGGCGCGGGCCGAAAGGAGGCCAAATCAAGGGGTTCTCCAAGGTTGACCTCCGCCGCAGGGACGCTTTGCGCCGCCGCCACCCAGGGCACGCTGAGGCCCGCCACCGAACTGGCCAAGAAACACCGGCGCGACATGGAACAACAACTGCACTTCCCGCTCGTGGATTGCTGCATATTCATGGACACATCCTCCGTTGGTCCCGCTTGCACTGAATCTTCATTGTACCGGACTTCGTGAAGGAATAAAAGAGTCTATCCGGGATTCGCTCCGCATTGGAGATAATTGCGACATTCTTGAACAGGTGGAGCGATTCAAGAGGCCAACACTGCCTGCCGCTGTGCCCGGCATTGCGCTCAAAAAATCAAGCCCCTCCGATTGAGGGAAACGGTTGATGAGGCGCCGCATCCGGGGCCGGGTTTGGAGGGTTACATCGGCGTTGTCGTCGTTCATTGAGGTAGTGGCGGTAAAGGGCTGCCCCGGCGAGGTTGCCTGATGAATGGACTATCCGGCGTTTTCGCCGCCGCCGCCGAGGGTGCTGGGGCGCAGTTCCGCTTTCGGGCGGGCGGGTAGTAAAGCCCTTTTTTGAACGGATAGGGCATATGGACCCCATGGACCCCATGGACTCGGTCAACTTGGCAGGTCGGATTGGACTGACATCCCTGTTTGGCTGACATTGACCATGGGCTGGGAATAACGGTACTCTACCCTCCCTTTCAATCAGGAAAACCCATGGAAGACCGCAAATTCGAGTTGGGCCACAAACCGGTGGGCCGTTTATTACTCAAGTATTCGTTGCCGTCCATCATCGCGATGACGGTGGGTTCGACCTATAATTTGGTGGATGCGATATTTGTGGGGCAAGCATCGGGGCCGCTGGCGCTGGCGGGGCTTGCGGTGGCGTTTCCTATTCAGATGTTTATATTGGCGATAGCGCAAGTGGTGGGGATCGGTTCATCCTCCATCATATCCCGGAGCCTTGGCGCGGGGGATCATCGCAAGGCGGAGCGCATGGCGGGAACATCGTTCAGTATTGTCACGGCGTTGAGCATTGTACTGACCATCATCGGATTGGCGTTTTTGAACCCGCTGTTGCGTGTTTTCGGGGCCACCCCCAATGTCCTCCCCTATGGGGCGGATTATTTGTCCGTGATCCTGGGGGGATGTTTTTTCTTTGCGTTCGCCGTTTCCACCAATTCCATTGTGCGGGCGGAAGGCAATGCACGGTTGGCGATGACCAGCATGTTGATAGGCGCGATCAGCAACATACTATTGGACCCGATCTTCATCTTTGGGTTGAACATGGGGATTCGCGGGGCGGCGGTGGCGACGGTGCTGGCGAATATGTGCTCGGCGTTTTTCCTCGTGCGCTATTATCTCAGTGGAAAAAGCATGTTGAAGATTCGATGGGCGGACCTGCATCCGGACTTCCGCCTGTTGCCGGAAATGTTCAGCGTGGGATTGTCATCGTTTACGCGGGTGGCGGCGGGCAGCGTTCTGGCCATCATTATGAACAACTCGATTGCCCATTATGGCTCGGATTTGCATCTGGCGATCCTCGGGATTATCAACCGCATGATGGTCTTCTTCCTGATGCCGTTGTTCGGGCTGATTCAGGGATTGCAGCCGATTGTGGGATTTAATTATGGGGCGCGGAATATGGCGCGGGTGAAAGAGGCCATTTACCGGGCCAACGTGGCCGGGGCTTTTTTTTCCGTGGTGGCCTTTATCGTTTTGATGTCCTGTCCCCGGCTGGTGTTTCGCATGTTTAACAGCGACCCGGACTTGATCGATCAGGGCGCGGGCATTATCCGGGTGACCATTTTGTGGCTGCCGTTCGTGGGGTATCAGATTGTTGGCGCGAGTTTGTTTCAGGCGCTGGGACGCGCATGGCCTGCACTGTTTCTCTCGATGACCCGCCAGGTGTTGTTTCTCGCACCGCTCATATTGATAATGCCGCTGATATTGGGATTGTGGGGCATTTGGGTTTCAATCCCCATCGCGGATGCCTTATCCACAGGAGTAACGGCGCTTTGGGTAATGTATGAAATGCGGCGGCTGGACAGGATCACGCCGGTGGCCACTGCATTGATGCAAGAGTGACCGGACTTGGGGGATATGCAACGCAAAGCCGCCGAGGACGCAGAGCCGGGGAGACGTTCTTCATAGGGAGATTAAACCGAACGTAAGAAAAAGAGTGATTGTTATTGTTATCCAAACGGCGCGATGGTTATACTACGGATAGTGGAGATGACAATGCCAACGGTTTTTGAAAAAGATGGCTATAAATTCTTCTTCTATAGTAATGAACACGTGCCAATTCATATACATGTCCGGCATGGAGATGGAGAAGCGGTTTTTGATGTCGAAAACGATGTGGAGCTCCGGGAATCTCATGCCATGAAAATGAGTGAACTGAGGAAGGCACATGAGCTGGCTCAAGAGAACCGGGCGTTGATAGTGGAGAAATGGCATGCACACATTGGTTGATACCGCAGTAGAGGCACTATACAGCAATGGTTACATTGTTGTCCGCATGGAAAGTGGGGTGGAAATCAGGTTTCCCGTAAGTAAAAACAAACGCCTCTCACGAGGCACTGACCAGCAATTGAACAATATTGAATTATCCCCCTATGGGCTCCACTGGCCGGACCTGGATGAAGATCTGTCTTTTAGCGGATTGCTTCGGGGAGACTATGGACAAGCCGATAGATAAAAAGCCCTTGTCTCTTTTTCCCCTGCGAACCCCTGCTTTCTCTGTATCTTGCATAAAATTCTGCCCACAAATTGACATTCCCCCTGGGGGCGGTCTAAAATCGGCTTTTTATTGAATTTTGCACCAGTGGAGCAGGTAGTGGTTCATGAAAAATGACGTCTATGACGTTGCCGTAATCGGCGCGGGCGCGGTGGGCGCATCCATTCTCCGGCGGTTGTCCGCCTATGATTTGCGGTTGGCATTGCTGGAAAAGTGCACGGATGTGTGTTTCGGGGTGTCCAAGGCGAATTCCGGCATCATCCACGCGGGGTTCCATCATCCGGTCACGTCGCTGAAAGCGCGGCTGGAAATCCGTGGCAATCTGATGTTCGACCAACTCCAGCATGAACTGGGGTTTCCTTTCAAGCGCGTCGGCATTATCGTCGCCGCCTTCTCCTATGAAGAAATGAAGACGGTCGAGCAGTTGTACGAGCAGGGGGTGGCGAATGGCGTGCCATTGATTGAGGTATGCGGGCGTGAGCGTATGCTCATGCTGGAACCAAAACTGAACCAGGACACCGTCGGCGGACTCTACGCCCCGACCGGCGGGATTATCGAGCCATACCGGTATGTATTCGCACTGGTGGAGTCTGCGAAGCGCAATGGGGCGGTAGTAAAGACAGATTTCGAGGTGGTTTCCGCGAAACACCACGATGACATGTACACCATCACGTCCAGCCGGAAGGAAAGCATTCAGGCGCGGCACGTGATTAACGCGGCGGGCTTGTTCGCGGACGAAGTGTCCGAAATTTTTGGCGGGGAAAAATTCGTGATTACGCCGCGCAAAGGCGAGGAATATTTGCTGGAACGCAATGCGGCGGGATTCCCGAATCATGTGATATTCCCGGTGCCGAGCCGTGTCTCGAAGGGGATTTTGGTGATTCCGACGGTGGAAGGCACCATGATGGTGGGGCCCACGGCGATTGAAGTGAACGACAAAGATGACAGTGAAACATCCTCCAATAATCTCGATAAAGTGTTTGCGCAGGCCATGTACATGGTGCCGGTGATCTCGAAACGGGAAATCATCACGTCATTCGCCGGTTCTCGGGCCACCATGCCGGGCAATGATTTTTACATTGGCATCTCGAAGGCCGCCCCGCATTTTATCCAGGCGGCGGGCATCCAATCACCCGGGCTGACGGCCTCTCCTGCCATCGGCGAATATGTCAAGGATCTGCTCAAGCAGGATGGCCTCCGGCTGACGGAAAAAATCGACTATGATCCGTTCATCCCGCATGAAACATGCGTGCGGGAATTGAGTCCGGCGGCGTTGGATGAAAAAGTCAAGGAAGAGCCGATGTATGGGCACATGGTGTGCCGGTGCGAATCGGTGTCCGAGGCGGAGATCGTCGAGGCAATTCGCAAGGGGCACACGACCCTGGACGGCATCAAATTTTACACGCGCGCGGGGATGGGCCGGTGCCAGGGCGGATTCTGTTCGTACCGCGTGATGAAGATCATCGCCCGGGAAACCGGGATACCCATCGAGGAAATTACGAAACGCGGCGGCGGAAGCCGTTTGTTATTGGGCAAAATACCGGTTGAATCCGCAGGGTAAATTCAGCCGAAAACCAAGAGTTATGTACTATGCGTGAGTTGGAATACGAGGCGATAGTCATCGGGGCGGGCGCGGCCGGCATGGCGGCGGCGTTGCGCATCGCGGAAGGCGGATTCCGGGTGGCCTTGGTGGACCGCGAGGATCACCTGGGCGGTATCCTGATGCAGTGCATCCATAACGGCTTCGGCTTGCATTGGTTCAAGCAGGAACTGACCGGGCCGGAATTCGCGGAACGGCTGGCGGAGAAAGTTCTGGCCGCGGGCATCGATGTTTTCCTGAACACCACCGTAATGGATTTTTCGGTGTCCAACGGGACAAAAACGCTGATGGCCTGCAATGCGGAACAAGGCGTGATGCAGCTTAACGCGCGGGCGGTGGTGCTGGCGATGGGATGCCGCGAGCGGAACCGGGGGAATATCGGCATTCCGGGCACGCGCCCGGCGGGCATTTTCACGGCGGGCTTGGCGCAGCGGTTGATTAACGTGGATGGATACGTGCCGGGCAAACGGGTGGTGATTGTCGGCTCTGGCGACATCGGATTGATTATGGCGCGGCGCTTGTCATGGGTGGGCGCGAAAGTCCTGGCCGTAGTCGAGATTCTGCCGCATCCGTCCGGGATTACGCGCAACATTGTGCAGTGCCTCCACGATTTCAATATTCCCTTGTATCTGAGCCACATCGTGTCGCGTATCGAGGGCAAAGACCGCGTGGAAGCGGTCACGATTACCCCCTTGGAAGGCGGCTCGCCGGAACCGTCGAAAAGTTTCCGGGTCGAATGCGACACCGTGCTGCTCTCGGTGGGGTTGATTCCAGAGAATGAACTTTCCAAAAAGGCGGGGGTGACCATCGGCCATGACACGGGCGGCCCGAAGGTGGACGCACACCTGATGACGAGCGTCGAAGGCGTGTTTGCCTGCGGAAACGTGTTGCATGTTCATGATCTGGTGGACTTTGTGGCGGACGAATCCACGCGCTGTGGCGGGTATGTGGTGGATTATCTGCGCCATCAGATTGGCGCGGAAAAGCAGGGCGCGGTGACGGCGGGCGCGAATGTGCGGTATGTGGTGCCTCATCGGTATGTGCCCGGGCGCGACACCCATTTTTCGTTGCGATCCATCATCGTGAAAGACCGCGGCACGTTGCTGATCAAGCGGCAGGGCGCGGTGATCAAGAAAAAGACGGTTCAACACGTCAAACCGGCGGAAATGATTTACTTCAAGATGCGCGGCAGCGATTTGCCCGTGATGGAAGGCGAACCAGCGCCATTGGAGATTGCATTGGAATGACAGCGGCCACGGAACAGGAAATCATTTGTCTCGGCTGCCCGAACGGCTGCCATCTGCTCTGCACGAGCAAAAAAGATAAGGTGGTGGACGTCACCGGTAACAAATGCGACCGGGGGGTGGATTATGGCCGCGAGGAACTGCTGGAACCGAAGCGCGTGGTGACGGCGGTGGTGAAGACGGCGTCGCGGGAATTGCCCTATGTGCCGGTACGCACCTCCGCGCCGCTGGTGAAACCGTTAATTCCGGAATTGCTCCATGCGCTTTATCAGAAACAAGTGAAGCCGCCGATTCGAGCCGGGGAGTGTTTAGTGGAGAATTTCCACGGCACGGGGGTAAATGTGGTGTTTACGCGGTCGGTGGCACGGTAAGCTGCAAAGACGCCAACGACAGCAAGGACATCAGGGACGCCAAAGACAATAGAAGCGGCAGGGATAGCGGGGCAATAACAGGGGACGGGCGCTATTTCCGATAGCTCCTTTCAAACCTTGGCTTTTGCATGATTTTTTCGTTCCAAGGTATACTTAATAGGTGATGCAACACGTGAGGCATGATATATGAGTGAGAATGGCGATCCTAAAAATTTACCGGCGCAGACGGGGATGGATTTTCCGGATTCCCTGCCACTGCTGATGCTCAGCGGGCAGGTGGTGTTTCCGATGTCGCTGGTGCCGTTCCGCCTGACGACCAAGGAGGAGCGGCTGCTCATCGAGGATTCCATCAAGGGGCACCGGCTGATGGCGTTGGTGGCGCAGCGTTCGGGCGATTCGGAAGGACGGCAATTGAGCGATGCGTATGAGATTGGGTGTATTGCGCGTATTCTGCAAATGCAGCCCACGCCCGATGGCAAGCTGGAGGTGGTGACACAGTCGCTGAAACGCTTCAGCGTGGCGGGGTTGATCCGGCGTGATCCGTATTTTGTGGTGCGCGTCAAGCCGCTGGAGGATATCACCCACGACCCGGACACGCTGGAACCGCTGGCCCGGACGGTCAAGACGCAAATGACCACCTTGATTCAATTACACCCGGCGATTCCGGACGGGGCGCAGAACATCATTGACAATATAGACAATCCGAGTTTCCTGGCGGATTTGGTGGCCAGCAATCTTTCATTCCCCGTCGAGGAAAAGCAAAAGCTGTTGGAAACGCTCGATGTGAAAGCGCGGCTGATGCGGCTGATGCATCTTCTGGAGCGGGAGATTGAGATGCTGAAGGCCTCCAGCAAGATTCATCAGGAGGTGCGGGAATCCATTGAAAAGGGGCAACGGGAGTTCTTTCTCCGGCAGCAGATGAAAGCAATCCAGGATGAATTGGGCATGGGCGAGGGCCAGCGCGCGGAGGCGGAGGAATACCGCAAAAAAGTCGAGGCCGCCAAATTTCCAGAGGAGGTGAAAAAAGAGGCCCTCCGGGAAGTGGACCGGCTGGCGCGGATGCACGAATCGAGCGGCGAATACTCGGTCGTTGTCACCTATCTTGATATTCTGCTCGAACTGCCCTGGAATAAGTCGACAAAGGACCTCTTGGACATTCAAAATGCGGAAATTATCCTCAATGAAGACCATTACGGGCTGGAAAAAGTAAAGCGGCGCATTTTGGAATACTTGGCCGTGCGGAAGCTCAAGCCGGATGCGCACGGACCCATTTTATGTTTCCAGGGGCCGCCGGGCGTGGGCAAAACCTCGCTGGGCAAGTCCATCGCGCGCGCCCTGGGCCGGGGGTTTGTGCGCATGGCCTTGGGAGGAATGCACGACGAAGCGGAAATCCGCGGTCACCGCAAGACATATGTGGGAGCGATGCCGGGCCGCATCATTCAGGGCATCCGCAAAGCAGGATCGAATAATCCCGTGTTCATGCTGGATGAAATTGACAAAGTGGGCAATGATTTCCGGGGCGATCCGTCGTCGGCGCTGCTGGAAGTGCTCGATCCCGCGCAGAATAATAATTTTATGGACAATTACCTGAACGTGTCCTTTGATCTGTCGAAGGTGATGTTCATTGCCACGGCAAATGTGCTGGATACAATTCCTTGGGCGCTGCGGGACCGCATGGAGATCATCGAGATCCCCGGCTACACACTGGAAGAGAAATTGCACATTGCAAAAAAATACCTGGTGCCCCGGCAGCTTGAAGAGCACGGCCTTAACGCGGACAAACTGCGGATAGACTTGCCCGCGCTGCGGGCCATTGTGGCTGGGTATACCCGCGAGGCGGGCGTGCGCAATTTGGAGCGTGAGATTGCCCATGTGTGCCGGGGCGGGGCGCGGAAATTTGCGGGGGGACGGCGCACCCCGCTTTGCATCGCGCCGAAGAACTTGCCGGAATATCTCGGCAACACTAAGGTTTTTTATGATACCGCCGAGCGCACCCGCATGCCGGGGGTAGTCATTGGGCTGGCCTGGACGGCGGTGGGTGGAGACATACTGTTCATCGAGGCCACCCGCATGCCCGGCAAGGGCAATCTCATTCTTACGGGGCAATTGGGCGATGTCATGAAGGAATCCGCGCAAACAGCCCTGAGCTTCCTGCGCGCAAATGCGGACAAATTGGGGGTCGACCCAAAGGCCTTTTCGGAATCCGATATTCATGTACACGTTCCCGCGGGGGCGGTGCCGAAGGATGGCCCGAGCGCCGGGGTGACTATGCTCACGGCCATTGCGTCGCTGCTCACGAAAAAGCGGGTAAAGGGAAATCTTGCCATGACCGGCGAGATCACCTTGCGGGGCAATGTGCTTCCCGTCGGAGGCATTAAGGAAAAGGTGCTCGCGGCCGCGCGCGCGGGCATCCGCCAAGTGATCCTCCCGGAGCGGTGCAAAAATGATCTGGATGAAATCCCGCCGGCGATACGGAACAAGCTTAAGGTACATTTTGTTTCACGAATGAACGATGTCTTACGTATCGCCCTGGGGACAAAGCTTTGAGCGGACAGTGCAGCCTCTCCCCCACTCTAAAAAATCCTCTCCAGAAGGCGGGGGATATCCGCCATGGGTGGCGAAAAACGCTGGTTAGTGTTTGCTGAGTTTTTGGATGGCGTTCTCGTCCAGCGCTTCGCGGGTAAAGAGCACGCTGGCTATGGCGCCTTTGAATCCCTCAAGCTCGCCATAATTGGGATTGCAGCCGATACCGAGATTTTTCGCGCCGGACTGTAAACAGGCCGGAACGGACGTAGCGCCCGCCTTTTTACCATTCACATAAAGGGTGAGTTCCGAAAATTGTTTAACCACGGCGACATGGAACCACTCCTCGTTTTTCACTTCACCGCCGGACACGTGATATCCCCCGGTTGGTTGTTCGATATTGACAACGAGTTGCATATCCTGAATGGAAACGCGCAAAGCGTCATTCATCCCCGCGCACCATGCGGAGAAAATATGATGCCAGCGTTTTCCATCGGCCTCCAAACCCTTGGGCTGAAACCAGGCGCTGAAGGTGTAGGTGCGCAACGGGAACTGGGGCGCGTCGTACACAAGCTTTGTGTTTTCACCATTGAAATATAACGCACTGTTTTCATCATTGTTCCAATTGGCTGCGGGGGTTGCATTGTCCCCGATCAGGAGTTTGCCCTCTTGCGGCTCAGGCGTCCCGGCCAGGGAAGCGTTCAGCACTGTCCCCTTCATGCTGGTGGGCACATCGGGGTCGAGCGTGAATTCAAACGGACCGTTTGCGCTGTCAATGGATTGCCCGCCTTTATGCGCGGTCACCTGCCAGAAGTACGTAACGCCGGGTTCAAAGTGCGCCGTGCACCTAAACTCGGACTCGTCCAATGTTTCCTCATGAACAATCACATCGGAAAAGGCTGAATCCTTGGCGATGCGCAATTCGTAGGTGGAACCGGGTTCTCCCGCGTTCCACATCATGAATACTTCTTCCAAGGGCAGGCGGGCGTTGGTTTCGGGGTACTTGAGTTGGAAGGGCGCGGGCGGGGCATTCTTGACCGGCAACCAGGACTTGTACGCGGTGCCATGCACGCCCGCCGTGGCGAAATCCACCAGGACGAGGCCTTTTTTATCCGGGGTATTTGCCTTTAAGAGCACTATGGGATTGAAACGGCCTTCACTTGAGACGGGTGCGAGTTCGAGGTCATTAATATCCACTTCCGGAATCTGATCCGGCTCGAAGCTGTTGTATTTTTGATCGTAAGCGAGCAGAATCGGCCCATAAAACAACGAGGTGTTGAACTGGACATTCTGGTCGCCGCGAATGGCCCACACATGCATATCAAGCGCAAGTTCAATTATATCGCCCGCTTTCCAGGCACGATCCAGCGATAGGTATGTTCCCGGCTTAACGTCAGGAACCGCCGTCCCGTTGACCTGCACCTGGGTTTCTTTGGACCAAGACGGGATGCGCAGATAGATCGGAAGAGTGGTTTCATTGGCGGGATTTACCGTGATCCGGATAGTTCCTTGCGCCGGATACCGCGTATCTTCGATGAAGGACCATTTCGTGCCGTCTTCCAGCGTGGCTTCCAGCGTGCAAGGACCATAATAATTGAGGTACAAGCCCTTGCTATCGCCCAAAACAGCCCAGTCGCTGATGAATCCAAGGCCGCGGGGGCCATTCACCGAGCAGCAATTCAATTCCGGGGTGCCGGGGCGTGATTGAAACACAATCGCATGCGCCGAGGCGAGCCGCTTTCCGCTCATGGGGGTGTCGTAGGTGCACCAGCGTCCACTGGGGTGTTCATAGCCCAGGACGGCGTTCCAAGTGGCGCGCTCGATGGCATCGGCAATCGTGCTGTCCGAGGACAGGCGCAGGGCCTCGACACTCAAGGCAATCCAGGCGACGGTGCAGCAGGTCTCGATAGACCCTGATTGGAAGGGATTCCCCACCGCCTGTTCGTTGGTGGAAAAACTTCCGGAATTGTGGACGTCCGTGGCATAAATGCTCCGCCACCAGTGCAGCAAGGCCTGTTTGTAAGTCTCCTCACCGGTTATACGGTAGAGTTCGCTAAGGCCCAGCATGGGATGCAGGCTTTCCCAACGCGGCTTGGGGGTGAGGTAATACGGAATGCCGGTCAGGGCCTGACGGTAATAATCTCCGGCGGGGGGCTTTTCCCAATCCTTCTCGATTTCCTTCATGAGCCGGAAATAGGGTTCTTTTCCCGTCTCGCGGTAGAGCAGGCCCAGCACGTGGATTACCGCCATGTTCATCTCGTGTGATCCCGCGTCGTGCACCCGCTTCCCGGTGTCCAAGAAGGTGTCACACATCAAATCGGCGGCCCGCAGCGCGGCATCGAGCGCGGTCCGGTCGCCCGTGTCGCGATACCATAGATACAGTGCGAGCATGCAATGGTAATGGCCCCACAAATCCCATCGGTCCAGGAGGTGTTTATCGGGAAACGGCCCCATATACCCATCGTGGGCCTGGGTGGAAATCAATTCCGCCATCACCTGCTTAATCAGGGTGTCAAGCGCCGGGTCGTCCGTCATCCGGTGAATCAGTACGCAGGAGGTGAGATACTTGCCAATGAATTCGCCGGCCCACGGCACGGGATCCTCATAGGGCGGCGTGCGGTCCCGCAGCCGCATCATTTCGAGCATGCCGGGATTGGCGTCCGGCGTGGTCAGCAACCAGTTATGCAAAATGGCGTCCATCCGGTTGCCGGTTTCTCCCCCCAAATGCATGCGCACCTTGGGCTGGGCCAGTTCGTCTTTCCCTTTCACGGCAATACCCTCCTGTGCCCCGGCCCAAAACGGAACAACAATCAAAAAAATCAATAAATTAGGCCATGTTCGCATCAGACGGTTTCCTTTTCGGTCAAGGCTATCTTGTGTTGGCGCCACCGGCGCATCAGAGTGCGCTTTCCTGGTGTCTGCCGCACAATATCATCAAACAGGCGCCAATTCAAAGAACCTTCTTGACAAACCGCGTTCTCTGTATTAGGCTAATTAACAGGCAGGAAATAAGGGCTGAACGCATGGTTACCGTGGGCGTTGACAAGGCACGAAATCAGTTATCCGGGTTATTGCGGCGCGTTGCAAAAGGCGAACGGGTCATTATCACGAAGCATGGCATTCCCATGGCAACGCTGGTTCCAGCGGACAGAGCTTCCCCGCGTTCCATCGAGGAAACGGTGGACGCGATGTTCAAACACCGCAAGAAGACCCGCGTGCGCGGGCTGGCCGCGTGTGGTTTGATTGATGAGGGCCGCCGGTAAACACGGTAGTTCGCAATTAATCCGGATTTTTCGCCACTCTTCATCTCAGCACGTCATCGTGAGGAGGTTGGCACTATGCTGAGATTGCTTCGCCGGGGACTCCTCGCAATGACAAGAGGGTTGACACTATGCTGAGATTCGTCGGGGACTCCTCGCAATGACAAGAGGGTTGGCACTATGCCGCGATTGCTTCGTCGGGGACTCCTCCTTAGAAACAAGGCAAATGATGGAAAGGTTATTTATCTCTTTTAGAGAAGGTATTTTAGGAAGGCGAGTGTACCCAGGGTAGCGAAGCGCAACCGCTGGGCTGAGTTATTCATCCACTTCGTGGAAAAACACACGGGGATTGGGTGATCCAAGATGGCGTCCTGCAAGACTTTTCGGGTGTTTCTTTCCGATCCACCCCGGCGCTCCGACGGGTGGGTAACTCGCATTGACAAGAAGGGAGCAATGACAAGCCACAGCTTACAGCTCGACAAATTCCGTCTTGACTGTATCGTCCTCCATGTGGAATAACCTGAAGCCTTTGGCCGGGGTATTGTCGAAATTGTTGCGGGTAGTGCTGCAACAGGCGGTAGTGACAAACACGACGCCGTCTTTCTCTTCCACCTGGTTTCCATGCCAATGCCCGGACATTACCACTTTGAGATTAAACCCTTTGAAGAGGCCAAGAATCTCGTCCGCGTTTTGAATGCGATACTTCGTGTTCGGATTGAGCGGGTGGTGGCAGCATAGGGCTATCGGGATGGAGGGAGTGTCTTTGGGCAACTGCTCTTTCAACCAGGCAACACGATCCGGCGGCAAGGTGATATCGCTGGCCGTGCCAACACACGAATCCAGACCAATGAACAACCACCGGCCTTCCCGGTGCGTCCACTGGATTTTGCCAAAAGACTCTTTAAAGGGGCCATACGGGTCATCGGCCTTGGGCACGACGTCGTGGTTGCCCGGAATCGCAAAATACGGTTTTTTCAGTACATCCAGACATTGTTTGGCCAACCCCAGTTCCTCGCGTTTCCCACTGGAGGAAAGATCGCCCAGAACCAGGGAAAAACGAACCTCGGGAATCGTGTTTATGCGGTCAATGGCACGTTTAAGCAACTCACCACCGGCGGCATCCAAAATATGAATATCATTCAGCGCCGCCACCGTGAAGCGATCCGCATCCGCAGGCACAGGCATTGGGGATTGCGCATACGCCCCTGCTCCCAAAGCGCCCAAGGTCCATAAAAACTGACGGCGGGTTAACTGCATATCAATATCTCCTATTTCAGCTTGAAATGACATTGTAAAGGTCATCATGCCATAACACAATTTTCAAGAAGTCTTCGGCAATTACAGCATGGTACTATACTTTCGTAAAATTGAAATAAGGGAACAGTATGTATTGGCATATTATCGAAGGCGAAGCGGGCTGCCGTTTTGCGGTCAAACATCGGTGTGTGGCCGTGGTGGTGGATGCCTTGCGCGCCAGTGCGACCGCCGCCATGTTGCTGCATTATGGCGCGGAAGAACTTTGGGTGGTCAGCGAGGTGGAAGACGCCTTCAAGGCGAAAACGCAATGGCCCGATGCATTGTTGTTCGGTGAGCGCGGAGGATTGCCGCCGGAAGGATTTGATTACGGCAACAGCCCCCGCGATACCGCTGTGGCCCAAGGCCGCCGTGTGATATTCACCACGACCACGGGTGCGCAACGGATGATTTCCGCCTGGGGCGCGGCGGCTTTATATATGGGAACCACCATCAACGCCTCCGCGGTGGTGAAGGCGGCAGTGCGTCACCAGAAAGAAGTGGTACTCATCCCCGCCGGATTGTACGGCGATCCTGATTTTGATGCCCAGGAAGACCGGGTAGCGGCAGTGGCCATTGCCATGACCGCCGGAGCGAAGATAGGCGAAGGCGCGGCATTGTTCAACTATTGGCGGCCCAGAATCGAGCAGGAAGGGCTTGAGGCGTTGTTTGCCGGTGCGCCGCATTCCGAAAAATTACGCCGGGTTGGACTTGACGCGGATATCCCCTATTGCGCACAAAAGAACCTTACCGATGCCGTGCCCTTGGGGATCGAAAAAGGCCCTCTGGGCATTCGCGTTGTGAAAGGATAGAAAGCGCCGAGGAGGCCAAGGGCGAGTTGGCGAAATTGTCCTTCCCCATGTCAATGTAACTGAGCGTGTTTCTTCGGTGGTGTTGAACAAGCGCACCAGAAACGCCTTGCCGTCACGGGTGGGGCGTACCGAGGTGACGATAACGCCCGGATCGCTGAGCATCAACAACGACGCGGGCGCGGGCTTGGCCGGATATTTTTCCTATGCCTCATTCACGGCGCGGTGGTGCCGCGGGCATGTCTCTGCCCGGACTTTCACCTTTATTTGCACCTGCTTTTCACGTGAATGCTGCCTCTCGAACTTGGTTTGCTTCCTTGTTATCTTCTCTCTACAATCTGGACGCAAGAATAGTTTTGGAAACGGCCGGGGAAAATAAGAGGAGTAACGGCATGTCTGAAAAAAAACCGTCTCACGTGCGTTTCGCGTCGTGCAAAATCAAAGAATTGCGCCGGGATGCCACGTTGCCCGCGAAGTTTGCGCGTTTACTGGAGCTTTATCCGCTGAAGGACATGTTCGGCAACCGTAAGGTGGCGATCAAAATGCATGTGGGCGGAGATTTGGGCTACACCACGATTCACCCGCTATTTGTGCGGATTCTGGTGCAGGCCATTAAAAACGCCGGGGGAAAACCGTTCATTACGGACGGCAGCGGCTCCCAGCAGAATGCGGTGGCGCGTGGTTACACGGAAGAAGTGCTGGGGGCGCCGTTTGTGGAGGCGGCGGGGATAGCGAATCAATACTCCTATGCGCACAAAATCGGATATCAAACGCTTGATACGGTGGACATCTGCGGGAATATCGCGGATGCGGAGGCGATGGTGGTGTTCAGCCATGGGAAAGGGCATGGTCATTGCGGATACGGCGGTGCCATCAAGAATCTCGCGATGGGATGCGTGGCCAAGGATTCGCGCGGCAAAATTCACCGGCTGCAAGGAGAGAAATTCACCTGGGATTCGGAGAAGTGCAACCACTGCCATACGTGCGTGGATAATTGTCCATCTACCGGCGCGATTTGGTTTGATGAAGATGACACGCTCAAGTGGTTTGATCACAACTGCCGGTATTGCCGCCATTGCGATCTGGCCTGTCCCGAGCATGCCATCCATCTGAGCACGGAAGGCATTGAGCACTTCCAAATGGGCATGGCGCTCACCACACAGAAAGTGTTGGAGACCTTTGCGGAAAACACGGTGCTGTTCATCACCGCGCTTTTGAATGTCACGCCCTATTGCGATTGCTGGGGGTTTTCCACGCCCGCGCTCGTGCCGGACATCGGCATCACGGCTTCCACCGACATTGTGTCCATCGAACAGGCCAGCCTGGACCTCATCCGCGTCGAGGATTTTATTCCATCGGCCCTGCCCGCGCCCATGACGATTGGAGAAGGCACGCATCTCTTTGAACGCATCCACGGAAAGGACCCCTATCTGCAGGTGGTCTGCGCCGAACGCATCGGGCTGGGGAATCGGAACTATACGATGGAGCAGGTGGAATAACTCCAATGCCGCAACTATCCGCCGGGCTTTCATCTGTCTTTGGCGGACAGATATAATGCCTTCCATGACTGTATCGCGAGAAGACATACTCACCCGGTTGCGCACCGCCATCATCGGATGGAAAGCCGAAGTATCCGCCGGGCAAGAGGTATTGCAGGGTCATATTGACTCCGCCGGGCGGCAATTGTCGCGCTTGCTCGAAGTGTTGGAAGTGCGCGAGGAACATACCCTTGCGCTGACCGCCGCGCGCGAGGAGGTTGCCCGTCTCACGGCGCTGCTGGAAAACCGCCGGTTGCCCCTGCCGCCGCCCCTCGGACTGGAGAATGCACGCCGGGATATTCTTTCGTCGGGAGAAAGCGTTGCCGCCGCCATCGCCGTATGGACCGCGGAAGTAACGCACGCGCACGACGGACTGTCAAAGCAACTGGCCGCGGCCAGTGAACAGTTGAACAGGCTCTTGATGCTGCTGGACTCCACCAGACCCCCGGAACCCGTCCAGGAAGCAAACGCACCTCTCGCCGCCGCGCTGAAACAGGCGCAGGATACCGTTCGTTCGTTGCGTGACGAAAATGCCGCGCTGCAAACGCACACGGGCGGGCTGATGAGCGAAATCACCGTTTTACGGCAGGAACTCGCGCAATACAAGCAGACTCTTCCTCAACTCGAGGCGCTTGTCCAAGAGGCGGTGCGCGGGCAGGACTCATTGAAAGAGGAAAATACCGGGTATAAAACGCAATTGGCCTGTCTCGAAGGAGAACTAGCGCGCCTGCGCGACGCGCAATCCTCCAGTGCGGACTATATTGCGAAACTCTCGTTCGAGCACGATACCCTGCTAGACCGCCTGCGGGAGCAGGAAGAGTCCCTGAAGACGGTCTTGTCCCAAAAAACTTCCCTGGAAGAGGGGCTTGCGGAACAGACCTCCGGGTTCCATGCGCTTCAGGAACGCCTGCAAGAAGACTTGCGGGAACATCAAGCCCTGAAAGAGCAGTACCGGCATCTGACGGATCAGACGGAAACCCTGCGGCGGCAATTGGAGGCCGCTACACAACAGACTGTGGCGTTGGAAGAGGTGATTGAGGGGAAAAACTCCGAGATTGTCATGCTCCAGGAGCGCCTGCAGGGGCATCATGCGCTACAGCAGGAACACCATGAACTCGCGGCGCGCGCAGACATGCTTCAAGAACAGTGCGCGGCATTGCAAACGCAGGTGGATGCGCTCATCCTTCAACAGGAGGAACAGGCACGGATTCCCTTCGGCAGTGAGGCCTGGTTGTGGATTATTTCCGCCATGCGTCAAGAATTGGAGGACTTCGAAACCTTGCTGGCCAACGCCCAGCATGTACACGAGCATGTTGCCCAGGCGTTGAATGAACACGCACTGCATTCCATTGAAGAACAGGACGGGCTTCGCCGGCAACTGGAAAACGTGCAACGGGCGCTGGAAGAACAAATTCAGCATTCGGAACAAGCACAAACACAGGTGTGCGATTGGCGGGAACGCGCGGAATCCTATCAAGCGCACTATGAATCGTCCGAACAGAGGAGTACTTCCCTGGAAGAACGTCTGGGCGCGTTCCAGGCGGAGTTTTCCGATTTGCAGACGGCCTTGGACGAATGCCGCGGCCAAGCCGCCTCGTTTCAGCGGGAAGCAGAGGCAAGCAACACCTCGCTGGCGTCCGCACTGGAAGAATCCGCCCTGCTGCAAAATGCCCTGACTCAGGCACGGATTGATCTTCAGGTGTCCGATACGGCGTTGCACGAGGCACGGGAACGCGTTGCCGCGCTTGAAGAAACCTTGCGGGAGCGCGATCAGGCCCTTGGGGAATTGACCGAACAGGCATCCCACACGCAAATGGACACGATGCTCCCCTTGCTGGAACAGTTGGCCCAAATGGAAACTATCGGCGCAGAACGGCAACAGGCACTGGAGCAGTTGCACCAGGAAAACGGCACACTCACCACGTTGTTGGCGGAAACACGGTCCGCGTTGAGCGCCCACCAAAGCGGCCTGGATGAGCACACCGCCCTTGTTGCGTCTCTTCGTGATCAGGTTGCTGACCGGGAGGCCCAACTTGAAAACGCCCGGCAGCAGGCGGCATCCGCGGCGGCAATGATTGATGAATTGCGCGGCGCGCTGAATGCCATGCGGCAAAGCGAGGAAATCCGTCTTCAAACACTGGCTGAACACACGGAAATCCTTGCGCGGCTGGAGCAGGAGCGCGCGGCGTCCGCGGCGGAAAAAGAGATGTTCTCCACCCAACGGCGCGAGTTGGAATCCCTGGTGGACACATGGCGCGCGCGCGCGTCCGGCCTGGAAGAAGAACTGTTGCGTCTGCAATCGGAATGTGAGGCGGACCGCGCGGCGGCGCTGGAAGCCCGCAAGGCGCTTCAGGAGGCGCAAGCCTCCGCCATGCTTCCGGACGATGCCATTGCGGAATATGAAAAGGCCCTTGCGGAACTCAGGGAGGCCCTGAACGCCGCGCAGGCGCAAAATGACGCGCGCGGACGCGCGTATGCGGGCAGTGCGGGGATGGAATCGGATTCCAGCCATGCCGCGCATCAGGCGCGTGCCGCCGCCGAACAGCACCGCATTGTGGTTTCGGAAATCGCGCAGGGACCCGGAATACGCCCCTTGGGCGACATTTTATTGGGCGCGGGCATCGTATCGGACGAGCAATTGCGCGAAGCGCTCAAGGAACAGCGGCGCACCCCGGACCAACAGCTCGGCGCCGTGCTGGTCCGGCTGGAATACGCCACGGAAGAAGCGATAGCGCAGGCGTTGGCGTGTCAACTCGGCATGCCCGTGGTGCGTCCAAACGCGGACACGGTGGAGGGTGCGGCGGCGGCCCTGCTCACGCGGGAGATTTGTACCTGGCACGTGTGCATTCCCATGCGCGCCACGGCGGAACGACTGGTGGTGGCGATGGCGAATCCACTGGATGAAACCGCCACGAAAAAAATCGAAGATGTGACCCGCCGCATTTTATCCCCCGTGATTGCCACCCCGCACGATATCCTCACGGCCATTGATGATATTTACGGCGCGTTCTGATTACTCCGAACCGGTTTTGGGAGACATCCGAAGCGCCAGACCAAGCACGGCAATCAACACCACCATCATCCCCCAATCGCTCTGGCGGGAAGAAGGGCGCTGTTCGGCATGACAGCCGAGCACGGCGTGTTCTTTTTCGCCTTCCCCTTCTTGAACGCCTTCCGCCGCGCCTTCACCTTCCGGGGCGGTTCGGGTCAGGGCCAACTCAACGGATACCGCGCCATTCAGGTCCGCTTGCACCGCCTGCGAGGCGCTGGAATAGCCATCGGCGGACGCGGAGCAGGTGTAGCCGCCGGGTTCCACGGTAAAGAGGAACAGGCTGCTGGCTGCATCCCGCGTAACCTCCGACCCGCTCAGCGTCACCACGGGATGTGCCGTGTCGGGGATGCGTTCGCCGGTGGCTTCGTCCACCACACTCACCGCAATTGTCATGCCCAGCAAGGCCTGGCCCAAGAAGGGCTGATAGTCCACCGCGCCCGGGCTGGTCACAACGCGTCCCGCAATGGCCTCTCCGGTATATACCCCCCAATCGTTGTACTCGGCTTTCGCGGTGTTCGCCGTCATGTTTTTCACAAATACTCCGGTGCTCATGCGGAAGCGGTTGAATCCGGTTTGCGCGGCGGCTTCGGCATCGCCCAAAAGCGGTGTTTCACTTTCACTCGATTGTTTGCCTTCCGGCGGACGGATGAAAATGCCGGCTTCGAATAAATCCTCGAACGTGTTCCGGGTCACGTTCACGCCGGAATCCACCGCGAAGACGCCATATTCCGCGCGGCGAATCACGCTGTTGCGTATGACGGAGGCGGAAGACGCCGGCCCGGTGACAAACACCGCGATGGCGTGCGGGCTGTCCATGCCATTGAAAATCACCCCGTCCACTTCCACCGCTACATTTTCGGCGCGCAGCAATTCCGCCGTGGCCGTCACCGGTGCGGGAAACGTCACTGTGCAATCACGCAATGCCGATCCTTCCGCGGCCGTAACCACGCTATGCACATCATCGCCGGCCTGATAGTACCTTAGGATGGTGTTTTGAGTGCCCGTGCCCGTGAGCCGGGTATAGGGGCGCAACGCTATCTTTTCTTCAAAGATTCCCGTACCCATGTGAATGGTAATCGGGAACGTTTCGCTCCCTTCCGGCACAGAGGCAATAGCATGAGTAATGGTCCGCCAGGGGGCGGGTTCCGAGCCGTCGCCGGTTTCATCATTCCCGGTGATGCTCACATAATAGTGTGAAGGCGGCTCGCCGGGATCGCGCGGACTCGTACCCCGCCGGAATTCCTCCCGGTTGTCGAGGCCATCGCCATCGGAATCCACCGCATCGTCGGACGGGTCATCGCTGTTCAAATCATACTCATCTTCATAGGCGTCCGGCAGACCGCCCTCATCCGAATCCACACCGAATTCATAGGCGCCCATGTCATATCCATGGTTTTGGGGGCGCACGGCGTTCAGAACATCCTTCACGACTTCCGCGTTCGTTCCTGCGTCAATGGCCGGGGAATCCCAACTGGGCTGACACGGCGGAGCGGCAAGACGAAACCGGGGCGCGGCATCCATGTTGCCGGTTCCCGGAAAACCGCCATGAACCAGGCTATAGGCGATAGCAACCGTTGAAACGGCGGGATCATAATCAAGCACGGGCCAAGTGTCATTCCAAAGGATGGTATTGGTGATTTCGAGCGTGCTTTTTGCAAATGTTTCTGAAACCACGCTCATTTCCGAAGTTAAATTATCGGCCAGGGTGCAGTGGACCAGTTCCGCGTTGCTCCGCGCGCCGATATAGGCCGCGGCCCACATCCCGCCGTTTCCGGTGACCACGCAGTTGGTGGCGCACAGTGATACGCGATCAACGGCGCAAAAGCCCCCGCCCTCGTTGCCGATAAACATGCTTTCATTCAACTGAACCTCCGCATGGGCCGCGGCAAGCGCATAATTTGTCTGATTGTTCTGAAATATACAGCGCTCCACGTGCAGCGTTGCGGTGCGTGTTTGCGCATCATCGGGATACACCGCCACGCCCGCGCCGAATCCACCGCTCTGATTGAAGGTGAAGGAACAATCCGACAGAGTCAGGGCGCTGTCTTTGGCATATATGGCCCCGCCCACGTTTTGCGCGGCATGGCCAGTGAAGAGGCAGTGCGCAATGACAAGGTGCGACGCCTCAAGATACAATCCCCCCCCAATCACATAGTTTCCCTGCAATGGGGAGATGGCATACCCGCCCGAAATGGTGAAACCCTCGAGACGCGTCATGTCCGACGCCGCATTCGTTAATTGAAGCACATGATATGTGTTGTTTACCCGTCCGGCTTCTCCGGAAACAGAATCATCGTTGCCGATATCGCCGCTTAAAATGGTTATATGCAAAACCGGGTCACGTTCCGTCAACACGTTCTCCGTTCCCGAAAAACCGCCGTAGACCGCGACCGCTTCCTTCAGTGTAAAAGACCCGCGCCGGGGATCGGTCTCCCCCTGGGGACCCGGACGATAGGTCCCTTCCGCCACCCAAACCTCATCTCCCGCCTGGGCCACGGCCAAAGCATCTTCCAGATGCGCATAGGCGGTTGGCCAAGACTGCCCATCCGCTTCAGCCGCCGGGCAAGGGGAATCCGCATCCACCCGGTAAATGTTGATGGCCGCATGGCCACACACCGGATACAGGATGAACAATAAAGCACAGGCACACAAGGATTTTCTTCTACATGCACCGATCATTGTCTGTCTCCGTGGGGCGTTGCATGGCGCCGTATGCCCCTGTAGCCTCCCAGACATAATAGCGCTGACAGCAGGGCAAGCGCCATCCCATTCAAGAGGGGCATGCTGCTCTGGACGTGGATGGAGTGTGCCTGGGTGCAGGTGGTGGAACCGGCGGGGGTGGTGACAGTGAGGGTTACAGTATAGGTGCCGGGGGCGGTGTAAAGGTGTTTGGGATTTTGTTCATCGCTGGTAGCACCGTCGCCGAAGTCCCAGTCCCAGGCGTCGATGGGCTCGGAGCCGAGAATGCTCTGGTCGGTGAATTGGACGGTCAGGGGGGCGGGGCCGCTAACAGGGGTGGCGGTAAAGAGGGCTTGGGCCAGCGCGGGGTCATAGGTGATGGTGTTGTCGGCGCTGGTGGAAGGAGCGTTGAGTGCGCCGGAAGTCACGCCCTGGCATACGGCTTCTTCGATGCGGGGGCTGATTGTCCCGGGGGTGGCCACGGCGGTGATCTTGAGGATATAGGAAGCGCCGGATCCGGTGAGTTCGTAGTCGAGGCCGGTGGCCGTGCCGCCCAGGGTGATGTCGCCGTACTCGAAACCGGTGACATCTTCGACGAATTCTATGTCGAAGTACAGCGGAAGATGATTGCTGGGGTCGTGTTGGGCGGGGGATTGGTTGATGGTGACGGTTAGGCGGGGGTCAACATCCGTGGTGGCGGAGGGGCCTGCCGAGGGGGCGAGGTTGCCCGCACTATCCACGGCGGTGCCTTGCTTGAGGCGGATGCCGAGAGGCCCGGCCCCGCTGATGCCGGAAAGGGTGACGATGCGGGTCTGGGTGCCGGAACCGGTGACTGATACAGTAGCGGTAGGGGCGCCGTTGAGCAGGACATCGGCGGGCGCAAGGGTGATGGTTTTCGCGCCAGTGTAGGTGATGGCGAAGCTGACGGGGCCTTGGCGGGTTTTGGAAGGCGAGGGCGCGCCTATCGTAATCGCGGGCGGGGTGGCGTCGTAGGTGACCATGTTGTCGGTGCTGGTGGAGGCGGCATTGCCTTCTGCGGTGACGTTTTCGGGGATGTAGAAGGCGAAGCGGCCATCGCCGGTCGAACTGTTAACCGTGAGGGTATAAGCCGTGGCATCAACGACATCCAGATCGTAGTCCGGATCTGGCGCGGTGCCGATGTAGACCAGATCGTCTTCCGTGAAATCGGTGACGGGGGCGCTGAAGACGATGTCGTAGAGGATGGGGAAGGATTTTGCGGGGTCGGCCTGGGTGGATTTCTGGTTGAGGGTCACGGTGGCACGGGTTTCGGGAACGTACTGCACTTCACGTCCGGCGTATGCGGTGTCCGCCATGCCGTTACCGGCGGCATCTGTGGCGGCGTCCGCGATCAGGGTGGGCGTTAAGATCGAGTCGGCGGCGGCGCTGGTGATGAGGATGGTGTAGTTCTTGGCGGTACCGTAGATGTGGAAATCGGGTTGGGGGGTGAGGCCGGAGAAGGTGATGCCTGCGTCGTCGAGGCCCGTGACGGACTCATCGAAGGACAGGGTGAAGAGGATGGGCAGGGTCTTGAGAATAATCGGGCCGGAGGTCCCGTATTGTTGGAGGCCGGAGTAGACAGACGAGATCTGGACCTTGGGTTTGGTTTGGTCCACCCAGATTTCCTGTTCGTTGACGGAGGCGCGATTCGGGGCAAGGGTCGCGATGCTTGATGCTTTGCCGGAGGGGACGGTGGGATGGAGCGTGCCGTCGCGGGTCAAGGCGCTGACTTCGAGGGTGTAGGATGCGCCAGAACCCGCGACTTCATAAACCGCGCCGGGGGAGGCGGTGCCGGTGAGGGTGACGCCGCTGGTATCGAAGCCGGAGACGGGCTCGCTGAAGGTGATGTCCCACCACGCGGACAGGGTGTTGGTGATGCTGGATTGACCGGGATGGAGGGACAGGGTCACGGTGGGCTGGTCGGCGGCAAAGACCTCGAGGGTGAACGCGCGGGAGGCGGTGAAGGGGGGAAGTTGGGCATCGGCCACTTGCAGGGTGATGGGAAACGAGCCTGGGGCGGCGGGGGTGCCGGTCAGCGTGTTGCCGACAATGCCGAGGCCATCGGGCAATATGCCATCCACGGACCACGTGTAGGGTTCGGAACCGCCGTCGGCGGTGAGGGGGGCGGTGTAGGGGGCACCAACGGTGCCTTGGGGCAGGGAAGTGGTCAGGAGGTTGAGGGGGGCGGCGGGTTGTTCTTCGATGATGCCGAAGGTGCTGAAGTGGGTGGTTTCGCCCCGGATGCAGCGGATGGACCGGTCGAGGGTTGACGAAACGAGGGGTACAAAGGCCGAGGTGGCCATGGGGAGGTAGCGCATGGACAGGAAAGGAACGCGGAGACCGGTATCGTCGAGGTGGTCGTCGAGGTCCGCGTCGGGGTAGTTCATTTCGATGGTGACGCGCTTGCCGTTCATGAAATTACCCGTATGGGAAACGAGGGTCAGGTCGAGGTAGAGCCGGGCGTCTTGCTGGAGGCTGGAAAACGAGGGGGTGAAGGACGAGGGGACCGGGAAGAAGGCGGTCAGTATGTCGTCCGAAGCGAGTGCTCCGGCGGGGATCGTAATCTTTGCGAAACGAGCCCCCTCGCGCAGGGCAAGGACGGTTTGGGAAACGAGGGGTACAGGGGCGGTGAGGCGGTGCTGACCGGAGCGGATGCGCTCGAAGTAGGAGGCGGTTGGGGAGACTACAACCACAATGGATTGTGGTTCTGAGTCTATATAGCCCAATATGGAGGATGCTGCGGCGCGAACGAGGTAGGAGCCGACGGTAAAGTTCGTGGTGTCCCAGGTGGCGGTGAAGGGGGCGGAGGCGGGGGTGCCCAGCACGCGCCAAGCGTTGCCGGTGCCCGGGCCGTTTACCTCGATGGAGACCGAAGCCACGAGGCCGGGGTTGTAGCCGGGGAGGGTTTCCGCGAGTAGTGTGACGGCGTCGCCGCGCACGGACATGCCGTCCTTCAAATTGACAATGGTCATTTTAATGCGGTCGTCGTGGAGCGGGTCGCTGCCGCGCTGCCACTCGATGTCGTCGTTAATGCCGTCGCCGTCCGTGTCCGGTTCGAGCGGATTCGTGCCGAGTTGGACCTCGAAATCGTCGGTGAGGGTGTCGGAGTCGCTGTTCGGGGAATTCGGCAACGTGCCCCGCTGGTATTCTTCGAGATTGGTCAGGGTGTCGTTATCGAGGTCGCCATCCGCGCCGTTGACGCCAGAGGAGGAATTAGGATCCAGACCGTGATCCGTTTCCCATTGATTCGGCAAACCGTCGCCATCGTCGTCGCCGCCGGGGGTGTTATAGTCCGGGTCGTAAGTGATCTGTATGGTTTTTTCCGAGGCATTGCTCTCGGTGTCCATCGTGTAGAGGTGCAGGACATTCACACCCAGTTTGAGCGCCCAAGTGTCGCGGTAGAAGCCGGTGGAGGAGATTTTATCCGGGATGTCGTAGTCCACGGTGTTGTGGGTGTATTGCGCGACGCCCAGTTCCGAGTATTTGTCTGCGTCAATGGCGGTCACGACAATGTGTTCCGTGTTGACGGTGGTGTTGGCCACGGGTTCGATGAAAACCACCCAGGGGGCCTGGTCGTCGTTGGGGCGCAGGGCGAAGTTATAGAAGAGCGGGCGGTTGGCTTTGATTTGGCCGGAGTAATAGGGTTCTGAGTACTGCGTCGGAGGGCCGGGATTAATGAGAGTTCTCGGCTCAAGCACTATGCCGCCGCGAAATAACTCGGAGCGATATCCTGTACATGATCCCTCAAAATGATATTTCCCTTCATTCATGAAAAAGGCATAGTTGCCCAAGACATCCAGGAGGGAATTTTGTGCTGCGACGGTTGGCGTTATAATTTTATAGGCTGTAATCCGGCCACCAGGAAGCCCCAGACCGGTATAGTTGGACCGGACCACACCGCTCACAAGACCATCACCCGCCTTGGGCTCGGATGTATTCTTACTCGTGGTTACCGTGGCGGGGTTACTGTATTGCCAACCTTCCTCTGTTTGCAATAATGCGCGTACCGATATTGTTCCCGATGTTCCCGGCCTATGTGTGTACAGTCCGCTTGAGGTAATGGTTCCGTTACTGGCGTTCCAGGTTGCGGCAGGTGTGATATCGCCCACGGTGCCATCCGCGAACGTGGCGGTGCATGTAAATTCCTGGGAATCACCCGCTGCAAGGCCGACGGAATCCGGTTGCAGGGTAAGTGCCGTCACGACTGTGGGCGTGGAGGGAAATTGTGCACTTTCGTAGACTTCATACTGTGCGATTATGGTTTCCACGCCGGTTTCTGAAACCGATGAGACAACCAACCGGTTGACCGCTTCCTGTTTCAAGGACACCTCGACTTCGGCCATTCCCAAGGACATGACTTTTTCAAACGCCGGGTAAGCCCCGCCCCCCACCGTGACGAAGAGGCCCGGCGCAAAAGTTTCCACTTCCATTGTCACGGAAGCGGCGTTGATCAGACGGGGAGGAAAGGCCGTAACACGCAATGGAATCTCTCTTTGGAAGAGGGGATAGGAGTAGTTTTCAACAATGGACCAGGTATTTGCCAGGTCCCAGCCCGCGCTGATGAACGTGTTTCGTTGACGCATATCCTGTGTGGTCAGGCTTGTGCCTCCGCCTGAATAGGCCACGCCAGAAAGAGCGGCGTCCCAGAACGAGATGGAAACCGAACCGCCGTTGGCCAGGCCGATCAGTCCACCAGGCGCGGACCCGGAAAGCGTGGTTGCCGCATAAGATTCGTGGACAATGCCTCCGTTGATGCCCACAAGCCCGCCTAGGGTGGTGATGCCTGAAATTGCACCGCGCACATAGCATTGTTCGATGGTGCCGAGGTTGACCCCAGCCAGACCGCCAGTTTGAGCGCCTCCGGTAATATCCGCATCTTCAAGGCCCACACGCCGGACCGTGCCGCCTGTTCCAATATACCCGAACAGACCTGTTTCGTTTAATGTTGGCCGGTAGATGTGGAGTCCGAGGATTCGATGGCCTTGTCCGTCGAACGTGCCGGTGAAAGGTTGCAAAGCCGTGCCAATGGGCAGGAAACCGGGGTGAGGGGATTTATCGGTCCAATTCACCGTTTCGCGGGCATCCAAGTCACACGTCAAGAAAAATGCACCATTATTTACGACAGCCATTACTTGCAATGCTTCGATAGAATTCAGGGGGATGGGCAAATCAATAAGATAAGGATACGACTTGCCCTCTACAATGGCCCAAACCGGCGGATGGGCATAGGGGGGCGGCGCACCCGTAAAATCCCAACCTGCCGATTCAAAGGTGGTGCGTTGTTTCATCTGCGCGGTCGGCAAACCTGTTCCGATGCCGTTGTCCGGGCCGCCGGTGGTTGTATCCCAGAACGAATCCGTATGCGCAGTTCCAAAGCCAATGAGACCGCCAACGGAGACCGTTCCGGCAACCGTACCTGTGGCATAACAATACGACCCCCATGGTCCTATGTTAAAGCCGATGAGTCCCCCAACATACGAACTGCCTGTCACATTGCCCAAGGCGAAACAGGAGGTTAACCCGCACTCGTTGCATCCAATGAGTCCCCCAACACCTTCGATAAGTTGTTCCACAACACCCGATACATCGCCTGTGGCGTAGCAATACTTTATTTCTCCACCTTCCGCCCCACCAATCAGCCCTCCGGCAGTGCCATCACTCCACACATCGCCTGTCGCATAACAATTAAACATGTATCCATCATATTCGCCAACCAATCCGCCGACATCACCCCATCCATTTACGGTGCCCGTGGCATGGCAACCTATCACCGAGCCTTGGCAACTACCGGCCAAACCGCCGGCGGGACTGCCTTCTTTTACCATACCTGTGGCATAGCAGTTCGTTAGCGTTATTCCAGGTCCACGACCCAGCAGACCACCGACACTGTCATTCCCAATCACTATGCCCGTCGCATAAGAATCCTCCACCGTACCACCAGCTTCGCCGAGCAGGCCACCGACATATTCCTTTCCGGTTACCATGCCGGTGGCATGACAACCTGTCACGGTGCCACTATTACTGCCAATTAGCCCGCCAATCCTTGATCCAAACCATTCTCCATAGATTTCATACTTACCGAAAACCGTTCCGGTGGCATAAGAGTTCGTGATTGTGCCACCGTGCATTCCAGCCAACCCTCCGACATTCCTCACTCCCGATACCGCACCCATGGCGTAGCAGCCTGTTATCGTGGCTTCGTTAGCACCAACGAGCCCCCCAACTGCGCCATTGTTTTCAATATCTAGGGTTCCAACTATGGCACCAGTGGCATAACAGTTGGAAAGTGAGCCTTCTTCATTTTTGCCAACCAACCCGCCCGCCTGTAGTCCACTAAAGGCCAGCCTGACTCCACGAATCTCGGTTTCAGCGTAAGAATCCGCTATGGTGCCATTGTAATTCCGGCCCACCAGCCCGCCAGCCATGGCAAAGGAATCGAAATCATCCGGATACACGATGCCGCCGGATGCATGGCAACCTGTTATTGTGCCGCCGTAGTTGTCACCCACGAGCCCACCAACGCAGTCTCCGCCGGAGATCGTGCTCGTCGCGTAACAGTTTGTTACCGTACCGCCGTTGGTGCCCACGAGCCCCCCCACCCATGAGCCGCCGGAAATGTTACTTGCCGCATGGCAACCCGTCACCCTACCGCCATTATTGTGGAAAAGCAGAACCCCGCCCAAAAGGTTCGAGCCTGATATAGAGCACTCCTGGATGCCCAAATTACGGATTTCGCCCTCTGCATTCAAAATATAGAAGATGCCGATATTACTCGGATCCTCGAAAGTTACATTCCTGATGGCATGACCATTGCCGTCGAAAACGCCTGTGAACGGAGTTAATTCGCCTATTGGAGAAAGCGCTACACCCGTGCCGTCCAGATCCGCCGTCAGCAGAAAGTGTTTGTCGCTGATGGTTGCACGTTGGCTCAATAGTATAAATTCCTCTATGGTCCCGACTCGATAGGGATCTGCTTCCGTGCCGCTTCCGGAGAGCGGAACAGGTTCTGGCGGCGGAACGGGGCTGGCGCCTGTTCCTTCCCAGGGCAATCTTGGATACGACCCTTCTTCCATTACCCAGCCATAGTCCGCCCAGCCCGTGTTTTGAAAGGTAGCTATCGTTTTCATCTGCGTAGTGGATAATCCGATTCCGCCACTGCTGGAAATTTGCCCAGATGTTTGCACATCCCAGAATGACCTCTCTACTCTCAGCGCACTCATCGCACCAGGCTGGATCCAACTACTTCCAATCAGCCCGCCATCTCCTGAGATTGCACCTGAAGCGTAACAGGCAATCACACTACAGTAACGGTTAGACCCAATCAGCCCTCCTGCGCCACCAAAGCCCATCACCACGCCTGTTGTATAACAAGAGGACACCAGATTTTCGTGACTTTGACCGATCAATCCACCAACAGAACTCGATCCACTCACCGAAGCCGTGGAACAACAGGATGTCACGGTTCCGTATCTCGCATAACCGGCCAACCCGCCAATGTAATGGTCAGAGCCCGAAACAGTGCCCGAAGTGGAACAGTTTGTCAGCTTTCCGCCATTGATGTACCCCACCAACGCGCCAACATTTCTAAATCCTGTTACGGCGCCATTTTCCACTATAACATTCTTAATTACCGCAGATGCACCTTCCACATACCCGAAGAGACCCACACATCTCTGAGTGGGCAGGTTGATAGCCAGGTTCCGGATACTATGCCCACCACCGTCGAAAACACCCGTGAAGGCCGGACCCTGATAACCGTATGCATCCGGATCCGCGTCCGATGCCGCTATAGGCGTGACTCCGGTAATGCCGCTCATGTCAATGTCATTTGTCAAAAGGAAATACTTCATCCAATAGGGAGCGGCGGCGGCAAGAGCGAGAAGATCTTCAGGAGTAGAAATTAAACAGGGATCCGCTTCCGTGCCGCTTCCTGAGAACGGCGCAGGAATTGCCGCCGCGCCAGTTCCTTCCCAAGCTAGCCGGGGGTATTCTCCGTCTGTCATCACCCAGTCATAGAGCGCCCAACCTGCATTCTGAAAAAGCGCAAGTGTTTTCATCTGGGTTGTGGTTAAGCCTATACCTCCTGCACTGGTTGTTAATCCCGAAGTCTCCATATCCCAGAATGATGATAAGACAGATGAATCTACGTCGTACCCTATAAAACCACCGACACCACTTGTTCCTGTAACAGTGCCTATCGAATAGCATGCCTCGATTTCGCCAGCATTACTTCCTGCGACCCCCCCTACGTCACTTGTACCCGTTACGCTACATGTTGCATATGAAGCCGTAATTATGCTGTCGTCGTAAGTGCTTCCAACCAGTCCTCCGACGACTGATGTCCCCATCACCGTCCCAGAAGCCCAGCAATACGTCACCGCACCATAATTTCGGCCAACCAGTCCCCCGACATATTCTTTTCCCGTAACGATACAACCTTCCACGCCCACGTTTTTAATTTTCGCAGATGCGCTTCCCACAGACCCGAAAAGGCCCACGTTGTCCTGCCAAGGCAGATTGATGGTAAGGTTTTGAACCGTATGCCCGCCGCCATCAAAAATACCCGTGAATTGTATGTTGCCGTTCCCAATAGGGGTAAATGTGGTAATGCCGGTCATGTCGATGTTGGCGGTCATGAGGAAGTAGGCGGACCAGTCGGCGTTGTTGGCGGGGTCGGCGAGGGTGAGGAGGTCGGTGGCGTTGGCGATGAGGTAGGGGTCGGTTTCGATGCCGGCGCCGCCGGAGTAGGTGGCGGGGAAGGCGGGGAACGCAAGGGACAACAAGAGGAGGAGAAAAGAGCAACTTAGGCTGTAGGGAATTGCGGATTGCGGATTGCGGATTGCGGAATGGAAAAAGCTGGGTCCGGGGTTCGGGGTTCGGGGGCCGGGGAGATTTGGCCACAAGGAGCGCATAGAACGCAGAAAAAGAGAGGCTATAGGCTGGAGGCTGGAGATTGAGGATTGTGGACCCGGCTTCGCAAGGCTATGCCGTGGCAAGTTGCGGAGTGCGGAACATGAAAAACGCGGAATGCGGATTGCGGAACGTGGAACGCGGGAAAATACAGGGTTCGGGGTTTGGGGGGCGAGGAGATTTGGACACAAGGAGCGCAGAGAGCGCAGAAAAAGAGAGGCTATAGACGGCAAAACGACAGGGAGAGGATGGGAGATAGAAGGAAACGACGTTTGGCGGGTTTGGAAGTGGGGATTGGGTCTTGGGAGAAGGGGAAGGAGAAAGTTTTGGATGTGTTGAAAAAAGCGGATGATGCGTGTGTTGTTCAGAGAGTAGTACTTCATAGAATCCCCTTCCACTATTTCGTGCCCATACTTAAAATTCTCACACTACAAGAGGATTGTAGCATGAAATGGGGATGGAACGCGAAATGGCAACTGACAAATGGGCAAGAAACAAAAGTGGAATCTGAAAATCAGGAAATCAGGAAGGAGACCATGGCAAAGTATGAACGGGCTGCCGGCTTGTTATCTTCGGCTTTGGATTCCTTCGACGTGGCCGATGGCGTCTCCGGCGATGTGGGCGGCGTTTGCCTCGTCGGTGTCGATGTGCATGGCAAGTTTGAAATCGGGGCGGACGCGGACAAGCACGTCTCCGAAGACGAGTTCGCGGTCGCCCTCGATGCGGACGTTGACGATGTCTTTGTCTTTGAGTCCCATTTGGAGGGCGTCTTCGGGGGTCATGTGGATGTGGCGGAGGGCGCAAATGACGCCATGGCCGAGTGCGGCGCTGCCGTTCGGTCCTTCGAGGGTAAGTCCGGGGGTGTTTTTGAGGTCGCCGGATTCGCGGACGGGGGGATGGATGCCAAGTTTGAATTGTTCGGTCATGGAGATTTCGACCTGGGTTTCGTTGCGCACGGGGCCGAGGACGCGGACGCGTTCGACGCGGCCTTTGGGACCGGCGAGGGTGACTTGTTCTTCGCAGGCGAATTGGCCGGGTTGGGAGAGTGCTTGTTTCGGGGTGAGCTGGTGGCCGGGACCGTACAAGGCATCGACATCCGCCTGGGAAAGATGCACGTGGTGCGCGGAGACTTCGACGGGGACCGGCATGGGTTTCTGTTCACGAAGGATTTCATTGACGTAGTGGCGGTCGAGGACGCGCAGGGTCTCGCGGGCGATCATGCGCTGTTCGTCGGTGGGGACCACGAGTATTTTCACGGTGGAATCTTCGGTGGAAATATCACAGACCTCGTCGAAGCCGCGGGCTTGGCGGTTCTTGTCTTCGTTGATGCGGACACCCATGGGTTCGAGGCCCTGGCAGGCGAGGCTGCGCACGCCGGCGCTGCCCTGGCCGATGCCGCCGGTGAAGGCGATGGCGTCCAGACCGCCCATGGCGGCCATGTAGGCGCCGAGGTATTTCCGGACGCGGTAGGAGAAGGTTTTGAGGGCAAGCATGGCGCGGTGATCGCCGTTTTCGGCGGCCTTCTCGACTTCGCGCATGTCGTTGGAGATGCCGCTCAGGCCCTTGAGCCCGCTTTGCTTGTTGATGAGTTGATCGAGTGCTTCGGCGTCGAGTGCTTCCGTGCGCATGAGATGCACGAGTATGGCGGGATCGAGATCGCCGCAGCGGGTGCCCATAAGGAGGCCTTCGGCGGGGGTGAACCCCATCGAGGTGTCCACCGAGCGGCCATGGTCCACGGCGCACACGGAAGCGCCGTTGCCCAGATGGCAGACGATGGTTTCGAGTTCGTTATAGGGGCGTTTCAGGAATTCGGCCACTTTCAGCGCCACGTATTTGTGCGAGGCGCCGTGGAATCCGTAACGGCGGATTTGTTTGTCCTGGTAATATTCGAAGGGCAGCCCGTAGAGTTGGGCAAAATCGGGCATGTTCTGGTGGAAGGCGGTATCGAAGACGGCCACGTGGGCAGCCCTGGGGAAGCAGCGCAGGGCTTCGCGGATGCCGAGCAGGTTCACGGGATTGTGCAGGGGCGCAAAACGGGATGCGGCCTCAATGTCCGCAATTACCGCATCGGTAATAATCACGGGATGCCCATATTTCATCCCGCCGTGGACGACGCGATGGCCCACGGCGTCGATTTCTTCGGGAGCGCACGCGCCCTGCTCGCGCATGTCCCGCAGCATGGCGCCGAAGGCTTCCGCGTGCCCGCCCGGGGGCACGATGCGATCAATCGAGCCGCCGAAATTTTTGGCGGGGTTCGCGGTGTCGTAGAGATTGTATTTGAGCGAGGAAGAGCCGCAATTCACAACCAGCACGTTCATGGGCCGGTCCGTCTTGAGCTGGAAACCATACGGGTCTTCGCTGCGCCGCAAGGCGGCCTGAGCGAGTTGTTGCCGTTTTTCCATGCCCCCGGATTTCGTCAGGCGGTCCATAATGGTTTTGGACAGGCTGGTTACGGCGGTGAGTTGCGTGGCGATCAGCGTGGCGAACACTGGTTGCGGGATGATGAGCGCGGAACAGCGTTCGCGCGCGATGACGTCCGCCGTGCTCTTGTCGCCCGTCATCAATGCCATTTCCCCGAAGACATCGCCGGGCTGAAGCTGGGTCAGGACATGCCGGTCGCCCTGATCATCGGCAATGGAAACCTCCACCGAACCTTGCAGGAGAATGCCCAAAAAGCGGCCCGTTTCGCCAAATTCGATGAGGGCTTCGTTTTTTTCGAAGGTGCATTCGCGGGAACTGCCGAGCAGTGCCTGCAGTTGCGCCCGGCTGAATTCCCGAAAAAGGGGTACCTGTTCTTTCAGAAATTGGACGCGTTCCGTTTCCGTCATGGCTCTGTTTTCACCGTGTTTGGTTTCTGCCGCCTGCTATTGCATCGCTTGTTCCCGAATAAAGTCAAGCTGAGCATTCAATTCGCGCGTGAGCGCCGGTTCCTGCGGATCGCCTTGGCCCGCGATGTTATTCACCTCGCCGGGGTCCTGCCGGAGATTATAATACTCGATGGGGGCGAGGCCGCGGGGATTATTTTCATTGGCGCGGATGAGTTTTTCATCCAGGGTACGGATGGATTCCAGAATGTTTCCGGTAAAATCCGTTTCCGCAAGGCTATGGGGTGTCGGTTGGTTCGTAAAGTCCCCGGCGGCATTGAGCAGCGGGATGCCGGACATGCCTTGGGGCAGAGGCGCGCCCACCGTATGGAGGATGGTGGGCATGAGGTCCACGTGGCGGGCGATCCCGGTATTGACCTCTCCCCCACGCTGGTTTTTTGGGAATTTGATAAGCAACGGCACATGCGTGACTTCTTCGTAGAGCGTGGGGCCGTGCGACCAGCCTTTGTGTTCGTAAAATTCCTCGCCATGGTCCGCCGTGAAGATAATCATGGCATCCTCGTACAGGCCGCGCTCGCGCAACCCGGCGAGGAACTCGCCCATGGCGTGGTCCACGCGTTCCACTTCATCCATATACGCGGCGCGCATGGGTTCGAGATAGTGGGCGGGATCTGGATTCGTGCCGAGTACAATCGAGGCGTAGCCGATGCCGCGCGGGTCTTGGGTCATATAGGGATCGTGCGGGTCCATGAAATGGGAGAAGAGGAGAAAGGGTGTGTTGCTGGGGATGTTTTTGTGGTCCAGCCAGTCCAGGGCGGCGGCAATGACTTTTTGGGCGGGCTGATAGAAATGCTCGACATCAATGTGCGGCAGCTTTACGCGAATCCACACGCGCCGCAACACTTCATAGATGGCCAGACGCTCGGCGGAGAAAGAGGCGCCGAAGTACAGGTGGGGCATCAGGTAGGTGTAGCCGGTGAAGCCCTGGGCAAGACCATAGCTGGGAAGCAGGTTGCGATTGTTGGGGAAGGCCTGGGTGTAATATCCGAAATCGCGCAGGATTTCCGCCAAGGTCACGGCCTCGGAGGGCAAGATGGACGCTTTTCCGGTGGCGCCATGGATGCCGGCATATAGCCCGGTGAAGATCGTGCCGAACGAGGGTTTGGTCCAGGAGGCTTGCGCGAAACTGTTTCGGAACACGACGGCGTCTTTCGCCAAGGCGTCGAGGTTGGGGGTTTGGGCCTTGTCTTTTGCGCCGTAGAGGGGGAGATAATCCGCGCGCAGAGTGTCGGCCACCATGAGGAAGACGTTGGGCCCTTGGGCGGTCTTCAGGGGACTATAGGGCACTGGTTTCACGGGCGCGCTCAGGGTGTTGTCCAGTGCCGCGCCAATTCCCACAATAGATACAAATAGGGTTAGGGTCAGTGCCGCGGCGTTGAGGCGGCCGCCGTGGAAGCGGTTGAAACAGAACGAACCCGCCCGTTCCAAGAGCAGGAACAGCCCCGCCGACAGGCATAGGAGAGCGGCAATTTGCGGCAAGGCGAGCGGGTGATCGCCGAGGACATCGCGGGCGAAACGGAAGCGCCCCACCACAAGGAAGAGAAGGGAGAACACCCCGGCCATGCACGCGGCGAAGGTTCCGCCGGGACGCCGGAAACGCCCGGCGGCAAGATAGAGATAGATAAAGAACAAGGCCATGGCCGCGCCCATGGGGATGAACACGATTCCATAGGTGAGCGGCCCCCACCAGAACGCACGCAATTCCTCAGCACCCTTCATGAACCATCCATAGGTCCAGCTTGCCTCGGCGAGACCGGCCAGGGCGCCGCCCAGTAAACCGCCGCCCAACCCCGCCAGCAGGCCATTGAAAATCCGGGTTCGATACAGCGAGGTTTCTTCCGGGGGGAGCCGGTAATCGCACGCGGGCCGCAGGATGTGCTGCACGCGGCTGGGTTTCACTCCCCAAAGCAGAAAGACGATTGCCCCCAGCGGGAGCAGAAGATCAATGTTATACGTGATGATTGGCGGGTGTTGCAGAGGGGAATACGAAACCGTCATGTCAATGCCATAGCACACCTTTACAAGAACTTTCTCAAAGGTTGTATTGACAAGGGCAATGTTGATGAGGTGTTTGATGGGAGAAAGCGGGGCGATAAGCAGCGCCTTGAACCATGGGACGTTGTAACAAAATAGCCATGGCGCAAGCATGAATCCGAGGGATGCCTGGGCGATAACGCCCCACACCACCGCGATACCCAGGGTGGAGGGTGATTCGCGATAGGCGAGCAGGGCGTCCACCAGACGGCGGGCGGTGTTTCTGGCGCGCAGGGGCAGGGGAAGAATCGAAAAAATGACTCGGAGAAGGCGTGGTTGGAGAAGGAGGGACAGCACCAGGAAAGAAAGCAGTAAGAGGGCGAAGAGCAGGCCGCCGAGACGCAGTTTGGCGGGATAAATGCCCAAGGCCCAAAATCCGCCGGGAACAAAGAGTACAAAGCACACGGTGAGGGAAACCCAGCCGAGGGCGCGTTCCAGGAGGAGCACCCCGCCGGTGCGCACCCCGTCGCCGGAAGCATGTGCCGTGGCATACCATCGAACGGCGTCCCGGCCAAGCCCGCGCGGTGCCCAGAATCCGAGGAAATGGGCGGAAATCCAAATCCGGGCCAGATAAAACCAGGGGAAAAGAAGCCCTTGCTTCTTGAGGAGAATTCGCCAGCGTTCAATGAACGCGGCGGCGGACAGAAGTAAAAGCGGGGCGGACAGAACTAGTGGAAAAAGAAAAGCGGAACAGAAACCCGGGTGGTCCCAAAACCTGGGACACCCGCCTTGGCTATACAGAAATAGACCGAACAGCGCGGCGGCCACGGCTCCGCGCGGAAAACATTTTTTTATCCCGTTTTTCATAAACAACGGCCTTCAAGACAATCACGGACAGAGTATGGATTAAGAGAAGATATCACAGGCATAACCTCAATATATACTTGCATCTGGCAGCATCCAGAATGGAGGGCAGGCGTGTAAATGGCCATTAGTTTTCCGCAGAGGGCGCGCCGTGGGCCACGAGGGCATCGTAACGCTCCTTGAGGCGCGGGTCCAATTTCAGGGTTTCGAGAATGGCCGCATTAATTTCTTTTGCGGCGTCCACCATGGATTGCCGCCCGGATTTTCCGCCTTCGCGCATCAGGTCGGTATGTTTGAACATGATGCGGAAGGCGAGATTCCCGTTGACAAAGGGGCTGTGCACTTCGGGAACCGAATTCTCCATGGCGGCGCGCCAGACGAGGTTGTACGTTTCTTCGGGATGCTCGGGGTTGTGCAGGAAGCCTTGTTCATATTCCCCATAGTGATATTTTTTGACCGGTCCCAGGGCATCCGCCTCTTTGTTGACGAGTTCGTTCCACTCGGGGCCGTTCATGAAGGCGACAAACTCGATGGCGCCCTCCCGATTCCTGGAAAACGTATTGACAATGCTGGCGCGTCCCTCGCCGAAGAGGCGGTCGGTGGGGCCATGGGGCAGGGTCACCGCGCCGAGTTCCAATCCGGCGAAGTCCGGTTTGCGCAGCAAGCACAACCACCAACGCCCTCCAACGGACATGGCGGCGCGCCCTTCGGCGAATTGCGCGGTGGAAGAATTCCCCCACCCTCCCGAGGCGGCCAAGGCGGTCTCCTCCGAAACGGTGGGCATCACATGGTGTTTATGGATTAAATCCGCGTAGAACTGCATGGCCTCTTGCGCGGCGGGTTGATCGAGAATGCAGCGGGTGCCTTCGGGCGAGTAAATATTCGCGCCCCATTGTCCGAGGAAAACCAGCCGCCATTGATATTTGTCAATCATAAGCCCGAATTGAACGGGCCGCCCGCGGGCGTCCACTTTTGTGAGCCGTTTGGCAATGTTGATGCATTCCTCCCAGCTCCAATCGGCGGAAGGTTCGGGAATGCCGGCTTCGCGAAAGGCTTTCTTGTTATACCACATGGCCAGCGGACTGGCGTTTCCGGCATGGCCGTACAGCCGGCCCTCGAACACGGTGTGCGGCAGCGTGCACGGCCACATGCTTTCCGGGAAGACCCCGCGTTTGGCCATCTCCTCCGTGCAGTCCAGCGCGATGCCGGCATGGACAAAGGCGGGCAGCCAAAATCCCTCATAGCAGTCGTATACGTCCGGGCCCACCCCCGCGAGGCTTTGCACGATGATTTTTTCAATGGCGTTGTTGGCGGGGTCAAGCACGACACGGTACTGGGGATGCAGCGCATTGAACAGTTCGATCTGATGCCGCCGGATGGGGTTGTCGTCCGCAGCCCAGACGATTGGGCACCGGTCATCCTGCGCACGGGGCCGCCACAACACCGGCACCAGCGAGGCGGCCGCAAGTGCGGCCAGAATGCCTAACAGAACATATTTCATGCGCCGGCCCTCTTCCTTTGCTTCAGGGGATAGCCTAACAAACAGAGGGTTGGGGCGCAAGGCGGACGGTGTCTTGGGAGAGCGAAACCGGGGGGCGGGGGGCGGCGTCAAATATTCAAGAAAATTTACGGGAAAACACGGACAAACACGGACGCACACAGCCGCTAAACTCCACGAATATAGAAGGTTATGGGAATACGATGAAAGTATTGACAAAAGTGTCCTTGGTTGTAGTGGTGTCAGGGGCTCTGCTGGCGTTGGCCAACGTTCAAACGGCGGCGGCGTCCGATGGGCTTCGCATGAACCAGATACAGGTGGTTGGCACGCACAATAGTTATCATGTGAAGCCCGAGGGCCAGGAGCATGTGGGAAATGAACTGGCTCCGTTCAATTATTCGCACGCGCCGCTGGATGTCCAGTTGGATCGCGGGGTGCGCAACCTGGAACTGGATATTTATCCGGATCCGGCAGGAACGCGGGTGATGCATGTGCCGGGGATTGACGAGGGTTCGACGTGCGCGCGTTTCACGCAATGCCTGGAGACGGTAAAAGAGTGGTCGGACAAGCATCCGAGGCATGTGCCGATTATCCTGCTGGTGGAGCCGAAAAATGATGAGATTCCTTTCCTGAAAATAAAAATGGGCAATTACAACGGGGCCGCCATCGAGCTTTTGGACCAGGAAATCAGGTCGGTATTTGCGCCGGAACGCCTGATTACGCCGGATGTGGTGCGCGGCGGTTTGCCCACGTTGCGGCAGGCGGTTGAGGAACAAGGATGGCCCTTGCTCGAGGCCGCGCGGGGCAAGGTCATGCTGGTGTTCCACACGCGCGGCCGGCTGGCGGACCTGTACACCCAGGGGCGGCCCTCGCTGGAGGGACGGGCGATGTTCTTGGAATCGCAGCCGGGCAAGCCCTATGCCGCGTTTTTTATCCGGAATAATCCCTTCGATAGGGGCATTGCCGAGTTGGTGAAACAAGGGTATATGGTGCGGACGCGTGCCGATTCCGGGTTGGTGGAGGGAGTGCGCAATGAGGTTGAAACGCGCGAGGCGGCGCTGCACTGCGGCGCGCAGATCATCAGCACGGATTTTCCGGAGGGTGAGGCGCATCCCCAGACGGGGTATAAGGTTGTTCTTCCGCAAAATGCACCCGCCCGGTGCAATCCCGTGAATGGCCCGGTGGACGCCATGGGGATGTGTCTTGAAACGCCGCCACAGAGTGTTGCGGGACGTCCCTGATAGCTTCTTCCTCCACTGTTCCTGCTCACGCGGGTACTGATCGAACAAACCGGGGAGTTCTTGAGCGCGGGGCAAGGGCGGGCGCGGATTTCAAATCCCTTTATTCGTGAGGTTATGCCGGATTGCTCTGCATGTGTTTCTGGCGGGCTTTTCGGAGTTCGACGCGCACTTCGGGGTCGTAAGCGGGATCGCCGCTGGAGCGCCATTTGTCAATCAGGGCCTCGATGCGCGCGTCATACGAGGGCACGTAATTGTTGATGAGGTAGTGGATTTCCGCTTTATATTGCTGGGCGCGCGAGTCACCGCCTTCCGCCGCTTTCACCATGAGTTGACGGCGGCCCTGCTCGACTTTTTCGCGGTATTCCCGGCTTCCGGTGACCCCTCCGGCGGCCCCCTTGATTTTCCGCCGGGCCTCATCGCGCATTTGCAGTTTTCGTTCGGACTTTTTCAACGCCATGGCAATTTCTCCTCGTAGCCGTCCATGTGATGTACTATGGCGCGTGAGTCAAAATCTGATCAAAAAACGGAACCGCTATTTCAGGACAGGGGTTAACACGATGTTGCGGTATTGCACGCCGGTGTGATCGCCCTGCAAATAAATGGGGCCGGGGATGAATTCATTGGACCAGAGGGCGCCGCCGGTGCAACCCAACAGGGGTTCGTTGTCAATAATGGTTTTTCCGTTGAGCTTCACCGTAACGTGGCGGTCGAGCAGGGTGATGTCATAGGTTTGCCATTCCCCGGCAGGTTTTTCCGCGGCCACAACGGGCGCAATACGGCTGTAAATGCCGCCCATGTTATGGGGATCGAGCGGTTTCCCGAAACTGTCGACCACCTGGACTTCATAGATGCCGCGCAGGTAAATGCCGCTATTTCCGTTGGGCGGCACATTCACTTCCAACGTCAGGTTGAAGTCCTCGAATTCCTGTTCGGTGCGCAAATTGCCGTAGTTGATGTGGGGTTGTCCTTCTTTTTGAACGGGATCATTGATGAGAAGTCCGTTTTCCGCGCGCCAGCCGTTCACGGCCCCGTCACTGGTCAGTTTCCAGCCCTTCAGGTCTTTTCCATTAAAAAGCCTGATGGGTTTGCCCAGTTTCGCTTTAGCAAGATCCGGTTTGGCGGGCAGCGGGGGAATCCGTTTTCCGGTGAAGGTGTTCTTATCCACTCCTGAACCGTCATTGCGGGGATTGGTTTGCGTACCACTCAGGGTGTCTCCGGAAGCCGTGAAGGAGAAGGTTTCCGTGAACCGTTGCTTGAGCAGCAGCTTGCCCGAGGCGTCTTTACGCTCCACTTCACGGCTGCGCGTGGCGATGAGCGCGGTTCCGTCCATATACAGGCTGTCGAGCGGATTTACACTTCCGCCGTACCACAATAGGCTGCCTTCAAGGAATCCGTTGTCCAGTTTGACTTCCAGCCAGCCCGCGCCGTTGTTGGGCAAATCGAGCGCCCATCGTCCGGCAAAAGATTTCGCCGCGTCCTGCGCCCATCCCGGGGCGGAGACGGTGGCCAATAACGCTACAACACTTCCGTAACGCATCAACAGGGTCATTGTTTTCATCCTTTCACGCGTTTATTCACAGGTTCCTTCGATTCGTGCGGGCGCCGCGAGGACACAGGTGTAGATGGGCCCAAGACAACGCCCGAAAATGGGCGAATAGACGATTTCGCCGCCTTCGCCTTCTTCTTCAGTGATTTCGCCCTCGTCCGCCGCAACGGTTTCCTGGGTAAAGGAGCAGGCGAGCACATCGTCCAGATCGCCGGGGGCAAACCCGGCAAGATTGGCCAGGAAAGAGGACAGTTTTCCCCGCTGGAGGGTGGGCAGGCCGAAAGTGCGGTCGCACTGGTAGCAGGGCTGTCCCAGGGCAATCATTTCGGGGAGGATGGGTTTCAAGGTGATCTCAGGGAGATAGGAGAAGTCCCCGGGGTCGGAGGTCAGGTACAATCCGCCGTTCGCAAAGGTGTAATACTCGGCGGTTTTTTGCGCGGATGCACCAGCCGGAAGATATTCCAATTTCCAGACGGTATGCCCGTTAATTTCGTAGTGACCGGCAACCGTCTTATTCGAGGCAAGCGCGGCTCCGGCGGGGGACAGCAAGGTGGCTCCGCATCCAAAGAGTGCCTTGGGCCAGGCGGAGCCGGTTTCCATGGGCCAGTAATCGCGCAGGGATACGAACTGGTATCCCGAGCATACGTCATCGGCGAAAACGGTTACGCCGCGGGCTTCGAGCCGGTCCAGCGGATCGCAGGCGGTCCATGTCAGCGCGTTCGAGGTGATAATCAACGTACAGCCCGCGCCGAAGTCCAGGTTGTTCACCAACGGCCAGAGATTGGTGATTTTGTTGTTGGCAAGGTTCACGGAGACGAGGTTCGGGCAGTTTTGAAGGCCCTCGATGCTTTGAATATTCCGGCCTTGCGCGTTGAGCGTGGTGAGACTGGCCAAGTCGGAGGCATAGTACGGCCCGGCTCCTTTGAAGCCCAGGGCTTCACGCACGGCGGCATCCAGGTTGGCGTCGGGGAATTTGACCTCCCAGTCAAAGAGGGCCGTCACTTGCTTGTTACTGTTCATTTTCACACTCACCGATTCATACGTGCCCGTGGCATCCCCCTGCCATTCCTTGAAGAAGTACCCCTGATGCGCGGTGGCCAGCAAGTTGACCATGGTGTCCATCAGGTAGCTTCCTCCCGGGGGATCGAGGGTGAGAAAGCCGCCTTGAGGCGGTTCGACGCTGGTGGCCAGCAGCATCTCGCGAGGCACGAACCGGGCGCGAATCGTCATGTTGGCGGATACGGTGAAGGTGATGGGATTGGACGTGCCGGTGATATCGCCTTCCCATCCATCAAAGCGGAAATCATCATCGGCCAGGGCCGCGGCACTGATTTCCGTCCCCGGAATATAGAGGATATCCGGCGGGGACAAGATCACCATGCCCGCATTTGCGGGAAGCGCGGAGGCGGTGACGCTGACGCGCGCGGGCGTGAATTCGAACAGCGCCGCCAAGGTCTTGTTGGCATCCATGGTTATAGTGAGGGGATTTTGGTTGCCACTGGCATTGCCGAGCCATCCGGTAAACAGATAATTGGTTACGGGCACAGCGGTGACCGTGACCGTGGTGCCCACCAAGTATCCGCCCTCGGGTTGTTGGGGGTTGAGGGTAACAGCACCGCCCGTGGAAGGCTGGACCCAGGTATCGAGGGTGAACTGTGGCGGCTCATAGACGAAATTGGCGACAATCGCCCTGTCTTGGTTCATCTCGATGGAAACGGGGTTGTCCGCGCTTGTTATGCCGCCGGTCCATCCGGTAAAGCGGTAATACTGCGCGGGCGTGGCGGAAGCGACGACAGAGGAGCCGGAGGGGTATTCGCCGCCGGCGGGCAACAAGGCAACCGTGCCGCCCGCGCCGGGTTGTGCGGATACGTTCAGGGTGTAGGTGACTTGGTCGCGCGCAAAATGCGCGGTTACTTGCAGATTGCCGTTCATGGTGAGCTGGCCGTTGAATTGCGTGCCGGTCAGGGCGCCCGACCAATGATCGAAGTGCCATCCGGTGGCGGGGGTGGCCACGATGGAAACCGGATCGCCCTCATTGTATACATGGACGCCTTCCCCCGGTACCGTTGTGCCGGCCCCTTCAATGTCAATGGTCAGGGTGTAGCTTGGGAGCTGGACAAATACCGCCGTCACGGTTTTATCCGCGTTCATAAGCAGGGTTTCGGCGGGCTCCTCACTGCCCAAGTCCCCCTCCCAGTGATCAAACGCCCATCCTGGCCTGGGTGTGGCGGCGAGGGTGACTTGTTCATTTTCGCGGTAGACATGCACGCCTTGCGCGGGCACCATGACGCCATTGCCCAGCACGGATGTGGTCAACGTGAACTGTTTATAATAGGTGGCTTCCAACGAGGTGGTCTGGTCTTTTAGGATCAGTACATTTTGCGGCGTCGGGGTTTCCCATTGGGCAATGTCCGTAAAGGTCACGGTATGCGTGCCCACGAGAATATTCTGCAGAATGGCGCCGCTGTCATTGGGAGCGCCTCCGTCAAACATCCATTTACCGCCGAGTTCATACGCGGCCGTGGCGGGCTTGATGGTGATCTGTACCGCGCCGGCATCCGGCGGCGCGGGTTTCTTGCATCCTTGCAGCGATCCGGCAATCAAGGCCAGAAGTATAAGACTGCTTATCCCAAGAAGTTGTTTCGCACCCATATTCCCTGCTCCTTGTGTATTATGGGTTGTCACCCATGCCGCAATCATTTCAAGAACCCATGCGCCTATGCGCCCCAATAGTAAACCGGGGCTTTTAGGAAGTTCAACTGCCCATGCGGTCCGCCTCTGGCGCGGGGATGGGGCAACATGCCATAATGGATTGTGGTGAAGCGCCTGCATTTCCGCCGGCCCCAAGAAGAGGAATCTGCCATGCCATTGAAGTTTCGAAAGGTGTTGATCGCCGATGAACGGTATGAGTCGGCGGGGGTGTTTGATGTCAATAATGACGGCATTCCCGATATCGTATCGGGCGCGTATTGGTACGAGGGGCCGGATTTCAAGAAGAAACATCCCATCGGGCCGGTGCGCGCGGAAGGAGAATACTACGACGACTTTTCCACCATTCCGATGGATGTCAATGGCGATGGGCGGATGGATTTCATTACGGGCGGATGGTGGGGCAATACGATACGGTGGCGGGAAAATCCGGGTAATGCGGAAAACGAATGGCCGGAGCATGTGATTGCGGAATGCGGCCACGTGGAAACCACCCGCGCCTGGGACGTGGACCGCGACGGGCATCCGGAAATTGTGCCGAATACACCCGGCGCCCCGCTGGTGGCGTACAAGCTGGTCCGCGATGAACAGGGAAAGGGAAGCGGCGTATTTACCGCACACACCCTTTATGACAAACAGACACATGGGCTTGGTTTTGGGGATATCTCCGGAAAGGGCCGGGGTGATTTTGTTTTGGCGAATGGCTGGCTGGAAGCACCGGAAAACCCGTTAAAAGGCGAATGGACCCATCATCCGGAATTCGATTTAGGCAGTGCCAGCATCCCCATTCTTGTGGTGGATGTGAACGGCGACGGGGTGAATGACCTGATCGTGGGGCAGGCCCATGGGTATGGGCTGGACTGGTGGGAGCAGCGGGTGAATGCGGGGAAACGGCAGTGGAGTAAGCATCCCATCGATCCGGAGAACAGCCAGTATCATGACCTGATGTGGGTGGATATTGACGGTGACGGACAGTGCGAACTGGTAACCGGCAAGCGCTACCGCGCCCATTGCGATAATGACCCCGGCGCATTTGATCCCGTGGGCAGCTATTACTTCAAGTGGAATGGAGAGAACTTTTCCAAACAGGTGATTGACTACGGCCCGGCGCGCACGGGAAAAGGGCTTGGCATCCATTTCGCCGTTGCGGACCTGACGGGAAACGGGCGATTGGATATCGTGGCCCCCGGCAAGGACGGGCTGTATCTGTTCTTCAACGAAGGCCACTAAAACAACCTCCCGTGGAGAAGCGATCAACGTATGCCAGCACCTCAAAAAGTACGCATCGGATTTGTGGGGACGGGCGCGATGGGGCAGTGCGCGCATTTGCGGAATTACGTGACCGTGCCCGGATGTGAGGTGGTGGCATTGGCGGAACTGCGTCCGCAATTGGCCCGGCGGGTGGCGGAAAAATATGGCGTGCCGAAGGTGTACCCGGACCATGAAGCCTTGCTTTCCAAAGAAAAACTGGACGGGATTGTGGCCTCGCATGAGTTTTCACGGCATGGTGTGCTGGTGCCTGAATTGCTGAAGGCGGGAATACCGGTTTTCACCGAAAAACCATTGGCGGGGTCCGTGGAATCGGGCCGGAAAATTCTGGAGGCACTGGCCCGGAGCGGAATATGGCACATGGTGGGCTATCACAAACGCAGTGATCCCGCGGTGATGCATGCCAAGCAGGAAATTGACCGGCTGAAACAAACCGGCGAATTGGGCAAACTCACGTATGTACGCGTGCTGATGCCGGCCGGGGATTGGATTGCCGGCGGGTTTACGGAGCTTATTGACACGGGCGAGACCTTGCCGGAAATGCGCCATGAACCACCCGCTTCGGATATGGACAAGGCTACGTTCGAGGAATACACCCGTTTTGTGAATTATTACATTCATCAGGTGAACTTGATGCGGCACCTGCTGGGCGAGGATTATCGCGTAACCTGGGCGGAGGCCTCCGGGGTGTTGTTGGCCGTTGAAAGCGTGAGCGGGGTCCCGGGGGTGATCGAAATGTCACCCTACACGACGACGGTGGATTGGCAGGAGGAGGCGCTGGTGGCTTTCGAGCATGGGTATGTGAAGATTCAATTGCCCGCGCCGTTGGCCATGAATCGTCCCGGCCGCGTGGAGATTTTCCGGGACCCGGGCGAAGGCGCGGCCCCGGTGACCATTGTTCCAGCCTTGCCGTGGGTGCATGCCATGCGCCAACAGGCTATGAATTTCGTGGATGCCATCCGGGGGAAAATCAAGCCGCCTTGTGAAGCGCCCGAAGCCATGAAGGATCTTATAATCGCGCGGGACTACATTCGCCTGCGCTTCGGAAAATAAAGGGGCTGCTTGCGCCGCTTACGCAAGCAGGGCGGCGATTTTCAGCATAAAATCGCCGAGTTTCCCGCCGTATTCGGGGCTGCCGTCGCTGATGACCAAGCCTGTGGCAATGGCGGACACCGTGTCCACGGAATTGGACAGCACCGGCAGGGCATTGTCCACGCTGGTGAAGCGCATGTGCACGAAGGGCTGGCGCCGCGTATACATCCCGCGCCCCGCCTTGGTCTGACCCGCTTTGATCATGAGCCAGCAGGCGATATCGGTGCCATCCACGGACCACTGGTAGATGCGTTCCGGCTGGTGCGCCGTCCACTTCACCATTTCCTCGTCGCCGAATTTGTTTAGCTGGCTCAGGGCCGTCGAAACCATGTAAAGGGTCATTTTGACCTTGAGATAGGCTTGCAGGGGGTCCTTGGGCTTGGCGTTGGGCATCAGAATTTTCAAGCCCATCAACACGCCGAGCATTTTGACCAACAAGCCAATCTTGGTGATGCCTTTGATGCCAAACAGCACCATTTTCCCGGCGAACATGGCGTTCATCTTGGCGACGCTGGAGAAGGTGAATTGAAGGTCCGGGTTGTCAATCAGTTCCTGGACCACTTCGAGTTCACCGTTCTCGAATTTCAGGTGCGCGCCCACGGGCCCCGCCGGGTCCTTGGCAAGGAACTGCACGGTCGCATTGACATTGGCGAAGCTCTTTTTTACCTTCGGGTTGTCGTGCAACGCCACTTTAATAACGGGTAAAACAGCCCGGCAGACAATACGCGCAATCAACAGGTCTTTTTCGGTGGCCATGAACTACACCTCGTCTTCCCAGTCCTCGTCCGCTTCGAATTCGCGGCCCATGATTTCGCGGACTTTTTCGACAATTCCGTCCGTATCGGTCTTGTACAGGTTCATTAAATCTTCCGGATAGCCATGCGGGGTGAAGGTGTCGGGGATGCCCACCTTCGTGAAAGCGCAGCCCTTGCCGCTGGCGGCGATTACATCGGCCACCGCGGAGCCCAGCCCGCCGATTACATTGTGGTCTTCCACGGTAAGGATGCGGCGGGTATCGTGGACCGCTTTCATAATGGCTTCTTCGTCAATCGGCTTGACGGTGTGCATGTTGAGCACGCGCACGCTCAGGCCGTCTTCCTGCTTGAGGATATTGGCGGCGTTCACGGCGTGGTACACCGTGGCGCCGGTGGCAATAACGGCAATATCCGTGCCCTCGCACATCTCCACCGCCTTGCCAATCGTAAATCCGTAGTCTTCCGACTTGTAGATGGGGGGATCAAAACCCCGGCCAATGCGGATGTACACCGGGCCGTTGATGTCCATGCACGCACGCACGGCGTTCGCCGTTTCAATGCCGTCCGCCGGGACCACCACAGTGAGATTGGCGAAGGCCCGGACAATCGAGAGGTCTTCGGTGGCGTGGTGGGTGGTTCCCGCCGAGCCGAACGAGGTGCCGCCATGCGTCGCTATCACCTTGCAATTCAGGTTTTGATAGCAGATGTCCGTGCGGAGGAATTCCCCCGCGCGCAACGAGGCAAACACGGAGAAGGTGGAAACAAAGGGGATCAGGCCCACCTTGGCCATGCCTGCCGCCGCGCCGAACATGTTCTGCTCCGCAATGCCGAAGTTAAAGAAGCGGTCCGGGTACTTATTGCCGAAGGTTTCGATCTTCGTCGATTTCGCCAGGTCCGCCGATAATCCCACGATATTCGGGTACATGGCGCCCAAGTCCGCGAGCACAATGCCGTAAATTTCACGCGACGCCAGTTTATTCGCGTCGTATACCGTCCATGTCAATCCGCCTTCAGGAGTCATACGTCAAATTTCTCCAGCGATTTTTTTGCCTTGGCCACAAGTTCCGCGTTCAACCCGCCGTAATGCCACGCCGGATTGTCTTCCATAAAGTCCACGCCCTTGCCTTTGATCGTGTTGCACAAGATCATTACCGGGCCTTTGTCATAGGCATGGGCAAAATCAATTGCGCCCGCAAGCTGCGTATAGTCATGCCCGTCAATCTCGCACACATGAAACCCGAACCCTTTCCACTTTTCGGCCAGGGGCTCCAGCGCCATGACGGTTTCGGTGGGGCCGTCAATCATCATCCGGTTGCGGTCCAGGAACGTGATAAGGTTGGTGAGCTTGTAGTGGGCGGCGGACATGGCCGACTCCCAAATGGAGCCTTCATTGCTTTCCCCATCGCCAATCACACAGTAGATTTTGAAGGCCTTTTTGAGCACCCGCGCGCCCAAGGCCATGCCCACGGCCTGCGAAAGCCCATGCCCCATGGAACCGGTGGACACCTCGACGCCCTTGGCTTTTTTGCAGTCCAAGTGCATGCCGAGGTTCGACCCGGTGTGGTTGAAGTCCTTCAATTCTTCCATGGGGAAGAACCCTTTGTGCGCCAGCACCACCGCATGGCCCACGCCGCCGTGGCCCTTGCTGAGCACAAAGCGGTCCCGGTCTTCCCAGGCGGGATTGGCGGGATCCACCTTCAGGTATTTCCAGTACAGGATGGTCAGGATGTCCGTCATGCTCAACGAGCCGCCGATATGCGACCCGCCGGACCATCCCGTCACATCCACAATGGATTTGCGGACTTCGTTCGCTTTCCGCTTCAGTTCGATGATTTCTTGTTCCGTAATCGGCATTGTCTGCTCCTACTATCGGCAATTAACCGTTATCACCTATTTGCTTCGCCGGGAAGCATATCATTGGGCAACCGGTCCTTTACAAACTGACACACGGCTATTGCTGTGGACTGGGTGTCCGTCACCGTGGAATTACTGGGCCAAAACTCATAATCATAGCGTGTTTCAACCGCATAGGGTGTTAAAGGTTCAACTTTGGGGAAAATCTCTTCAAATGAAGAATCTATCACAACACAGTGTTCAACAAGTTTTGAAAGATTATGGGTAAATGGGAAATCTACTGAATGAAAAATAAGGTACGCTTTCAGAACTTTTTCTACAGCTTGTTGCGCATGGAAACATGCCGCATCCAATGCGCCGGCTTGGGATGATGCCCGCATGGCGGTTAAATCACTTTCCGCCTTGCGAAGCCATCCGCGCACCAAGTCCGCCTTATCTCTCATACAACACTTTTCCTTCACGTATTGCGGTGGTGACAAAGGCTTCTTTTACTTCACGCCATTCTTCCACTTCCTTCGGGGTATACACCATGATGTCAACTTCTACCGGGAGGTCCGCCAGCATCCGATAAAGCGGCGCGGCTCTCTTGCATCGTTCATCTTGGGATTCATTAACGACAAGAACATCAAAATCGCTGGTGATTTTGCTTGTTCCACGCGCCCTGCTTCCAAACAGAACAATCTTTAAGGGCATTACAGCATCGCGAATACGCTTCACAATCTCTTGAAGCATCAATTCGGAATCTGTAGTTTCTATCTGCATATAAGAGAGTCAGGCTCCTGCATTCCACTTCTGCTTGATCGTCTTGAATGCCTCATCGCAAATATCCCACGTGCGCTGCATGTCTTCGTCCGTGTGCGCGGTGGAGACGAACCAGTTGTGGTGCGAGGTGAAGTACGCGCCGCGGCGCGTGCATTCTCCGCACCAATCCTGATGCAGCATGAGGGTTTCGTCTTCCGTGATCCGGTAATACGCCATACCGGGATCGCCCGTGACTTTCAGTGTGAATCCATGGTTCTTGGCGATGCGGACCATGCCTTCATTGAGTTTGGTTCCATAGGCCCGCAGCACTTCCGGGCCGTTGATGCGCTTGAGTTCCTTCAGACAGGCCAGTGCGGCCGCCATCGGCCCGGCGGAATACCAATAGCTTCCGGTGTGGAACACTTTGGCGGCGGCGTTCTTCAATGCGCCAGTTCCAACCAGCGACGAAACGGGATATCCGTTCCCGATCGCCTTACAGAAGGCAATCAAATCAGGTTTGAAGCCGAAATGCTCGTTTGAGCCGCCCAGATGGAGCCGGAACCCGCACCGTACGTCGTCAATGATGAACACGATGCCCTTCTTATTCAGCAGCGCCTGCACTTTTTGCCAATAGCCTTCGGCGGGCATTTCATTGTCCACGAACACGGGGTGATGGTAGGGGGATGAGATAAATCCGGCGATTTGGCCGTCATACTGGTCCACCACCTTCTCCAGCGCGGCATAATCGTTCCAGCCGATGCGGATTACATTGGTGTGATCGTCATCCACAAGACCGTGATGCCCGGCGGCCTGCATCCAGGGCGAGGTGCCATGATAACCTCCCTTGATGGCGATGATTTTTTTGCGGCCCGTGGCGGCCCGCGCGATCATCACGGCGTAATTCGTCACATCCGCGCCGTTCTTGGCGAAAAAGGCCCAATCCGCGATGGGGATCAAATCCACCATGAACTCCGCCAACTCGACCATTTTCGGCGAGGCGATGGTATTGGAATCGGCCAGTTTCATCTGGGCCTGGTAGGCTTCGTCCACGGCGGGGTTGGCATAGCCGAGGATCATGGGGCCGTAGGCGCACATGTAATCAATGAATTCATTGCCGTCCACGTCCCAGAACCGGGACCCGTTGGCTTTCGCGCCGAAAAAAGGATACGCGCTGACCGGCACGCACGGGGCCGGGCTGAAATGGCCGTAGATGCCGCCCGGAATAACGTGCGCGGCGCGGGTAAAAAGTTTCTGTGATTCGGTATATTCATACGTGTTCATGACTCGAACTCCACATCACCGTTATGCCAAATACTGCTCTACGCGGTCGAGAATAAGGCTGGTATTGTCAATAAGGGGGATCATCCCATGCAGTGCGACTTTTTCCTCCGCCACGGCTTGAAAAGCATCCAATTTGCCGCTTAATAAACCGTGCGCCGAGGTCATGTCCCGGAAGGTCATGGTTGCGGTGGGATGCGGCAAGGAGCCTTTCCCCGCCGTCACCACGCCTTTATCGTACAGTAGGTGAACATAGGGGCCATCCGGCTCAATCCCGATTTGCAGGCCGCCGTTCGGCGTATGGGCGGCCACCGCCTTGCAGGTCGGCTCCAATTCCGCCAATTCTTTCACGGCATAGGCCGCCGTATATAGCGTCAGGGTGGTGTTTGTCTTGACGAACGCCTCGTCCTGCATCACGCTTTCGGCGGGTTTCAAATAGTGTTCAAGCCGGGCGGTCAGTGCCGCAAAGTCTTTTTGCAGAAACCCTAGCCGGGAGAAGCCTTTCAGGGGGATCGGCATGCCTTTGCCCGCGAACATGCGGTTCAGGTGCGCCGGTGACAGGAACAACAACCGTACCGAAGGATTGGGATGCAGTCCAACCCCGTGCTTGCAGGTCCCGTTTTTGAATTCCACAAAGGCCGCGGGGCCCTTCAGCACCGAGAACTGGATTGAGATGTCCCACGCTTTGCTGAGTGACGCCATTTCAGCGTCAAGTTTGACCAGCTCTTCCAGATTTTGCAGGACCGCATTCAGATTCAGCCGTGCACGCAACAATTCAGTGTCCATAGCACCACCCGTTCTTTCTACTGCTCGTTACCGGGGTGAATGTACCACGGCGTCCTGTTCCCGGGCAAAACGATCAGGAGAACTGTTTTGCCAGGCGGTTAATCACCTCCACGCCACGCAGGATCACATCATCGGACGCCGCAAAGGAAATCCGGAAATTCGTCTTCTTGTCCGAGAAAACGCTGCCCGGAATGATCAACAAATTGTTCTCAATCGCCGTTTTCACGAAGGCATCGCCGTCGCCGCCCGGCGCGTGCGGAAAGATGTAGAAGGCACCGCCTGGTTTCACCGGATGGCACGAGTCTTTCAGGCCTTCATACACCAAATCGCGCTTGCGGCGGTAGGCGGCGATCTTTTCGCTCATGTCCGCCTTGAGGGCCAGCACGGCGGCCTTTTGCGCAAAGGAGGGCGCGCACACAAAGGTGTATTGCTGCAAGGTGTTCATGGCTTGAATGACCTCTTCCGGTCCGGCCGCGAAGCCGATGCGCCAGCCGGTCATCCCCGCCGATTTCGACAAACCATTCAGCAGGAGCAGATTGTCGTACATGCCCACCATGGTCGCGGGGGCGTCATCGTAGAGCAGGGATTCGTAAATCTCATCCGTGATCACGAGCAGGTTATGGCGTTTGGCCACGTCCGCGATGGCCTGCAATTCGGCCTTGTTCATGGTGACACCGGTGGGATTGGCGGGGCTGTTCACAATCAGAATTTTGCTTTTTTCGGTGATGGCGCTCTCCAGGGCTTCCGGGGTCATCTTGAAGGTGGGATAGGTGTCCACAGGCTTGGAAACGCCCCCGAGCAGATTCACCAGATGCTTGTACATCACGAAATAGGGATCGCTGAAGAGCACTTCATCGCCCGGATTCACGGTGGCCAACAAGGCAAGGAACAATCCGCCGGACACGCCGCTGGTAATCATCACGTTGTGCAGCGGCACGCCGAATTTGGTCTGGTAATACTCCGAGGCGGCCTCGCGGAGTTCTTCGATGCCCCAAGTTTGGGTATAGGAATTGAATCCGCCCTGAATCTGCCGCACGGCTTCCATTTTAACCACTTCGTCCACGTCGTAATCGGGTTGGCCGATGCTCAGATTGATGGGATCCTTCATCTTTGCGGCCAGGGCAAACACTTTCCGGATGCCGCTCGCGTCAATACAATTCATTCGTTGCGCCGTAAAACTCATGAAACCTCCTTCATTCCAAGGGTGATGCTTCGGCAAGGCGTTGCCTAACCAGACCTTCACGAGAAGAATGCCAGTATACACCGCTTCCACTCTTAGAGGCAAAACGCACACCCATAAAACGGACAAAACCGCCCACTACGGGCTTTTTTCAGTTTTGACCGATTCCGCTGCGAATCACTTTCGCGGGTTAGACCCCATGATGAACCGCAAGGTTCCACCCTGGGCAATTTCGTCATGGGTAAACCAGATGCGGTCCAGCGGCTTGTCGTTCAGAAAGGCCTGTTGGATATAGACATTGACCGGGGCATTATTCTCCGCCAGAACCGTTAATGTTTTATCGCCCATGCGCACTTCCGCCTTGTCGAACAGCGGCGAACCCAGTTCATAACGCGTGGTGCCTGCAATAGGGTAAAATCCCAAGGCGCTCAGCACATACCAGGACGACAAGGTGCCGCCGTCGTCATTACCGTCCAATCCGACATAATCGTCACTGTATTTGGTCTCCATAATCCAGCGCACCCACTTTTGCGTCAAGTCCGGACGGCCTGCCGCGTTGAATAAATAGGCGGTGTGAATGTAAGGCTCGTTTCCGTGCCAGTAATAGGGACCGGGATTCCACCACCCCGCCGTCTTGGTGGAATTCTCCATGTGGTTTTCCAATTCACGGATAAAATAGTCCTTGCTTCGAAAGAGGGAAATCAGTCCTTCCGGATCAAAAGGAACGCCCCATCGCCATTGCATTGCGCTCCCCTCAACGAAGGCCTTGGTGTACTTCCTGTCAAAATCCACATAGCTCAGGAGCAACGGCTTGAACATCGGATCGAATTCCCCGGAGGCAAAGCGCGGCTGAAAAAACTGCGTCTCCGGGTTCCAGGTGTTTTTATAGGACTTGGCATGCTCGGCAAATAGCGCGGCGTCTTCCGTGTGCCCCAAGGCCTGCGCCAAATGCGATAAGGCATGGTCCGCCCACGAATATTCGAGCGTCGCGGAGACCGCGTCGCCCGCCTGATCGGATGGGCAATACCCATGCTTGAGATACAGCGCAATGTCTTCCCGCCCCGCGAATTTAGAACCCGGCGGCGGCCCAATCAACGCGGTCTGCCGCATCGCCTGGTAGGCCGCTTCAATGTCAAAATCCCGAATGCCCTTCAGGTAAGCTTCGCTGACCGCCATGTCCGCCGGGGTCCCGAACATGCAGTTGGTGTACCCGCACCCGGAGGGCCAGCGGGGTAGACCACCGCCCTCTTTCGCCATTTCCACCAGCGAAATCATCATGTCGCGCTGGTCTGCGCGGGCAATAAGATTGTAGAGCGGCTGAACGGTTCGGAAGGTGTCCCACAGGGAAAAATCCGTGTAATAGGTGTAGCCTTCCGCCTTGTGTGTGGCACGGTCAAACCCTTTGAACTCGCCATTGACATCCGTGAAGATCGTGGGCATCTGAAAGGCATGGTACAGCGCAGTGTAAAAGATCCGGCGCTGCTTTTCCGTACCGCCCTGTATGCGAATAAGCGCCAACCGTTGTTCCCACGCTTCCTTGGCGGCGTTCAAGGTTTCCTCGAAGGTCTTTTCTGCCGTTTCCGCATCCAGATTCAACCGTGCGTTCGCAATGCTGACACACGACAAGGCCAAGCGCAATTCCACGATTTGTTCTTTATCCGAGGACGCAAAACCAATATCAACGCCAATATCCTTGCCCGAGGCGCCCTCTGCATTTGCGGTGTATGCTTTGCCCTTCCAGGCGCCTTGAGAGGCAAAGGGCTTGTTGAAGCGTGCGGCAAAATATACCGGAAGTCCGCCATACCGGCCGGAAAATGACCCAAAAGTCACTACGCTTCCTTCCAGTTCGTGGGACTCCGGCTTGATCATCACCACCCCGTCTTCGCAGCGTTTATCGCCCAGTACACTGGTGACATCCACCAGCAGACGGGGTTCCGAACCTTTGGGAAAGGTGTAGCGATGCACCCCCACGTGCGGCGTGGCGGTCAATTCCGCCAGAATATTGTCCTTCGGCAACTTCACCGCATAGTACCCTGGAAAGGCGGTCTCTTCGCTATGGGAAAAACGGACAAAGCGTTCTTTGGCGCGCATCTTCTCCACACGCGCGCCCACAGTCGGAAACACCCGGAAGCAGCCCCCTTCCAGGGCATCCGCGCCGATCAACCGTGTATGGCTGAATCCAATAATCTTGTTATCGGAGTAATAATAGCCCGACCGGTTGATTCCATTGATATTGATGAATAGGGAGGCGGTGTCCGGCCCCAGGCGCACCATTCCAAAGGGCACTGTGGCGGCGGGAGAATCGTGTGCGCACATATACGGCATGCCTCCCGTGGCGATGAACGGATTCACATACTGCCCCAACGCTCCCGGCGTCACGGGAACCGTCAGCAATCCTGGTGTGGCATCCACCACATAGCGGTAGGCCCCCCAAAGCGACGTAATGGCAAGGATTGGAATTAGAATAATGATTCCCAAAAGGATGAATACCCATTTTAGTAAACGCTTCATATGGTATTTCCTGCTTTTTCTGCGTGGTCAATTGAATCACTGAATCATAGCATTGTTATGGAAGGTGAAAGAAGCTTGGAAATACAGGCGGTTTTGGGAACTGTTTGACAATGCATGAAATGTATTAAAAACGAGAATATTTACACGCATCCTTGTAAATTAAACAGCTACCGCTTAATTTGCAAGGATAAATTCATTGTAAAAGGTCGATGGCAGAACGAATTTCTCAGAATAGATAATAGATGCAGGTGGATGGCACTACGGAAATAAAGGGGCAATTTGAATCATTTTGCGCCGGTCACTATTATATAGGGTAATACCCGGACGGCACGGACGTGCACGTGTGGAGGTGTTCTTGACGGTACCCCGCGAACAGATCGAGCGGAGCGTTTTATCCATCCGGCGGCGGATGGCGGAAGCGGCGGCGCGCGGCGGCCGGCGCGCGGACGAGGTGCGCCTGGTGGCGGTGACGAAGACGGTGGGGCCGGAGGAAATTGCGGTGCTGCGGGACTTGGGGGTGACGGATTTCGGCGAAAACCGGCCGGAGAAGATGGCGGCGAAGCTCGAGGCGATTGGTTCTTCGGTGTGCTGGCATATGATTGGCAGCGTGCAGCGCCGCAAGGCGCGCGACGTGGCGGCCATTTTTGATACCGTGGATTCAGTGGACCGCGTGGAGTTGGCCGAGGCATTGCAGCGCCGATGCGAGGAACTGGACAAGCAGTTGCGGGTGTTGCTGGAGGTGAATGTGTCGGGAGAAGCGCAGAAACACGGATTTGCCCCGGAATCGGTGGGACCCGCCCTGGCCGCCATGAAGCGTTTTGACCGGCTCACAGTGGAAGGGCTGATGACCATGGCCCCGTTTGACGCACCGGAAGCGGTGTTACGCCCGGTGTTTCGCGGGCTCCGCGAATTGGCGGAAGCGCATGGGCTTCGCGAGATTTCCATGGGCATGACGGATGATTTCGAGATAGCGATTGAAGAAGGCGCGACCCAGGTACGCATAGGACGCGCACTATTTGAATAGGGTGTGCCATGCGCATCGTAGCTGGTGTGCAGGGCGCGCCACGACTGGATGGGTAAGGAATTCAAGACCATGAAAGACCAAATCGAAGCGCTCCACGGTACGGCGCTGAAGGAAGTGGCCCAAACCCCCGATTTGCGCGCGCTGGACGAGGCGCGCGTAAAGTATCTGGGCCGCAAGGGAAAAATCACGGAGATTCTGCGCGGACTGGCGCAGGTGTCGGCGGAAGAACGCCCCGCGCTGGGGCAGGCGGCCAATAAAGTCCGGGACGCCATCTCGGACGCCATTGACGCGCGCAAAGCCGTGCTCGAGGCGGAAGCGGAACAACTCCGCGCGGCCAGCGAGGCCGTGGACCTCACGCTGCCGGGCCGGCGTCCGCGCAAGGGCCACATGCACGTCATCAACCAGGTGACGGACGATATCCTGGAGATTTTCTTCGAGTTGGGCTTTCAAGTGGCCGCGGGGCCGGACGTGGAAACGGAGTACTACAATTTTGAGAGCTTGAATATCCCGGCGGACCATCCCGCGCGGGATTCGCACGATACGTTCTTTGTAAAGCCGGGAGTGGTGTTGCGCACCCACACCTCGCCGGTGCAAATGCGCGTGATGGAAAAGACCCAGCCGCCGGTGGCGGTGGTGGTGCCGGGCCGGGTGTTTCGCGTGGATTACGACGCGAGCCACAGCCCCATGTTCAATCAGGTGGAAGGATTGCTCGTGGATGAGCACGTGACCTTCGCCGACCTCAAGGGCACGCTGATGATGTTTGTCCACCGCTTTTTCGGAAAGGACACCAAGGTGCGGTTCCGCCCCAGTTTCTTCCCCTTCACGGAGCCGTCGGCGGAGGTGGACATTTCCTGCACGGTATGCCAGGGGCAGGGCTGCCGGGTGTGCAAGAACAGCGGCTGGCTGGAAATCCTGGGCTGCGGCATGGTGAACCCGAAGGTGTTTGAATACGCCGGGTACGACACGGAGAAATACACCGGCTACGCCTTTGGATTGGGCGTGGACCGCATCGCCATGTTGCGCCATGCCATCAGCAGCATCGGGCATCTGTACGAAAATGACATGAGGTTTGTGGAACAGTTCTAACGGATTACATCGCGGAGAGCAGAGCAATGCGCGTTTCATTAAATTGGTTGAAAGAATATGTGGACATCGACATCAGCCCCGAGGAGCTTGCCCATGAGCTTACCATGCTCGGCCTGGAAATCGAGGCCATCGAGCGGCCCGGCGCGGAAATTTCCAACGTTTTCATCGGAAAGATTCTGTCCATCGATCCGCATCCGGACGCGGATAAATTGGTGGTGTGCAAGACGGACATCGGCAAGGAAGAACCTTTGCAGATTGTCTGCGGCGCGAAAAACATGAAGCCCGGCGATTACGTGCCGACGGCGGTCATCGGGGCCACGCTGCCCGGCGGCTTTGAAATCGGACGCCGCAAGATGCGCGGCATCGAGTCGCAGGGCATGATGTGCTCGGCCCGCGAATTGGGCATGGGCGAAGATCACAGCGGATTGCTCATTCTACAGGGCGAACCGCCGCTGGGCGCGGACGCCAAAGCGCTGCTGGGCCTGGACGATGTAATTTTTGAAGTCTCGATTACGCCGAACCGCGGCGATTGGGCGAGCATGATTGGCGTGGCGCGCGAAGTGGCCGCACGGTTCGGGAAAACCGTGCGCATTCCGGAAATCACCCTGACCGAGTCCCCCACTCCGGCTTCCAGCCTTTCCTCGGTGACGATTGAAGACGCGGAATTATGCCCCCGGTATATTGGGCGCGTGCTGCGAAATGTCACGATAAAACCTTCCCCGGAATGGATGTGCCGTTGCTTGATAGCGGCGGGCCAGCGGCCCATCAACAATATCGTGGACATCACCAACTATGTGTTGCTGGAAACGGGGCATCCCCTGCATGCCTTCGACTATGACAAGTTGGGCGAACACCGCATTGTGGCGCGGCGCGCCACGCCAGGTGAACCCATGACCACCTTGGACGGGGAAAAGCGTGAACTGACCAATGACATGCTGGTGATTGCGGATGCAAAGGACCCGCAGGCGGTGGCGGGCATCATGGGCGGCGGCGACAGCGAAGTGGACGACACCACGAAAAACGTGTTTCTGGAAAGCGCCTATTTCAAACCGGCTTCCATCCGGCGGACGTCGCGTCAATTGGGGCTGGTGACCGAAGCTTCGCAGCACTTTCAGCGCGGGGCCGATCCGGAAATGGCCGTGTATGCCATCAACCGTGCGGCGGATTTGATGCAGAAGCTGGGCGGCGCGGAAATCACCCAGGGGCTGCTGGACGAATATCCCAACCGCATCCCCGTGCGCGAAGTGCGCTTGCGGTATGCCCGGTGCAATCTCCTGATTGGAACCGATATCCCGCCCGAGACGCAGCGGGATGCCTTGGCGCGGCTGGGCTTTGCGATTACGTCCAGCGATGCCGAATCGGCCACGTTCAACGTGCCAACCTGGCGGCCGGATGTCTCGATGGAAGTGGACCTGATCGAAGAGGTGGCGAGGTTGTATGGATATGACAATTTACGGGTATCGTTACCGCAGGTCCGCCAGAGCGAAATGGTGTTTGCCCCCTTCGAGGCCAAGGTGCGGCAATTACGCCGCCTGTTGGTTGATCAGGGGCTTACGGAAGTCTATCACTGGACCTTCAGTTGTTTGGAGGATGTGCAACGGACCGGCTTGGACGCGGCGTACCACGACATGGTGACGCTCCAAAATCCCTTGTCGGAAAAACAGGCCACGCTGCGTTCGTCCATGATTCCGGGACTGATGAATAATGCCTCGTATAACGTCAATCATGGCGTTACGGATATGTCGGTGTTTGAAATCGGCCCGGTGTATCGTCCGGTGGCCGGCGCGGACCTTCCGGAACAGCACCTTTGTCTGAGCATGCTGCTGATGGGGCAGACGGATGCGAAACATTGGAGTTGTCCGCAGCGCGCCGTGGACTTCTACGACATCAAAGGCCGCGTGGAGGCCGTATTAGAGTTCTTCGGGCAACGCGCCGTATTCAACTCGGTGGAGTTTGGCCCGTTCCAGAGCGGTCAGTCCTCCGCCATTATGCTGGACACTCAAACCATCGGATACCTGGGTAAAATGGCGCATCCGGTGTTGAAAGCCTTTGATATAGACCCGGCGGTGTACGTACTGGAACTGTATCTTGACCCCTTGCTTTCGTGCGCTCAACCAGCGGCGCAATTCCAGGATATTCCCGCGTTTCCGCCGTCCCTGCGCGATTTGGCCGTGGTGGTGAAGGCGTCCGTGCCTGCGGGTGATTTGGTGAAGACGGTGTATGATAACGGTGGGAAGAATCTCAAGCAGGTGAACATTTTCGACATCTACACCGGCGAACCGGTGCCCAAGGGCAAGAAGAGCGTGGCGCTGAGCCTCGTTTTCCAATCCGCCGAACGCACCCTTACCGATGAAGAAACCCAAAAGGCGATAGACAAAATCGTGAAGAAACTCCAAGCGGAATTCGAGGCCGAATTGCGGTGAACGATCAGACAAAAAAATACCTCAAACGCATAGACGCCCTCGTGGGGGACGTGCATGTGGCGCTGATGCGTTACCGCGAACAGTTGGGCGAAGCACAGGAAGCGCATGAGCGTTTGTTGAAGCAGTATTGGAGCCGGGGCAAGGAAATCACCACCATGACGGATTCCGTCAAGGAATTCGAGGCGCTTCAGGAGGAAAACCAGCGCCTTCGTGCGGTCCAGAAGGAATTGCAGCAGCGCACCCGTACGGTGCTCGAATATACAAAAGCATTGTCCGAGGAATTGCGGCGGGAAGAATAAGCGGCGGGAAACACAGCGATATGCCTGAATACATAACATTGAAGATCGCCAACGTCACACTGCCGGTCCCCGTGTATATCGACGAGAAAACCACCCGCGCGGTGGCCCAACGGGTTTCAGAGCGCATCAAGGCGGTGGAGGAATCGTTTGGCCGCGTGGACACCCAGGGATTCGCCCTCCGTGCCGCCTACGAATTCGCCACGGAACTGCACGCGCTCCAACTCCAGAGCGACACCGAAACACAAGAAGTAAACACAGCCCTGAGCGCCTTGGCCACCCGCCTCCAAGAACTCGCCAACGAGTTTCAGTCCTCTTCCGATAAACCCGGAAAATCCTGACCATCCCAAACGAAAACGGAACCGTCACAAATTTTTCGCGTACCACCCTCCCTCACGCTTCATGAAGTATCATTTGTACCTGTCACTCTGTCACTCTATTTTGCGTCCGAGATAATCGGCTAACCCTATGAATCCTTGCATGTATTCCATGTATTCCTTTTTTATGTTTTTCATATTCTACTTTGTTTGATCAAAAAGCACCGCAAAAGCACTGCCATTTGTATCTGCATTTAGAACAACTTCACCAGTGCAGGTATTAATCGCTTTTAACATGGCGGTCTTCCCCTGTGATTTTTGTTCTTCGGTAGGATTCTTAATATGTGAAGAACCAAAAAGATATTTTCCAGAAGGCGACAAGTAGTAATTCCAGCCAACTGCTTCATCGTCAAAAGTATTGAGCCATTCTGGTTGGAGACGGGTAAGAGCTTGGGCCTGTGAAGAAGTTAATAATACATGTGTAAAGAACGTTCTATCTAAAAACATTCTGTCTGGATATGCTAAACAAAACACAATATCTGCAATTTTTTGTTTAAAGGGGCTATCTGGAACAATACCAGAGACAGTCATAATATCATTTGGCCAAGGCGATGGGCCTTCAGGAATATGTTTTGTTCCTGAATCCATATCTCGCCAAATGCGTTCAACCCTTTCCGTTTTTCCAACAAATTGTCCCTCATTATCTACTTCCATGAGAAGGTCTTGTCAATAGTGGCCGACGTGGCGGCCATCCCTATTCTT
>CAYYRW010000009.1:0-2179 GCA_964474205.1 uncultured Nitrospirales bacterium
GTAAAGCGTAAACTTAGGAATTAGAACGTGTTAGGCTTAACTAAGTGCCATTCGTGACTGTCACCATTTAATGAGGATGCGATGAAACAAGGAATGCGCGCTATGATCGGAGGTTGGAAACTGCTGGGCATTGTGCCCCTGTTTGTTCTCTTTGTGCTGGTGGGCCTCTATTATGGATTCACCGGCCCGCATCATCTCGAACAGTATCCTCCTGCGAAGGCGTCGCCTTACCGGCTTCCGTGGAAGGCGGGCGTCCAGCATTTGTGCGTGCAGAGCAATCGGGGCATTGTGAGCCACCGCGGATACGATGAATTCGCCTACGATTTTGCCATGCCGGTGGGAACGGACCTATGCGCGGCACGGGCCGGAAAGGTGACCCGTGTGGTGCAGGAACATGATGGCCATGGGTATCATTGGCCGAACAATGTTGTTGTTATCCAGCATGAGGATGGCACGCTGGCGTGTTATGCGCATATTCAAAAGAACGGCAGCCGTGTGAAGGTGGGGGATGAGGTGAAACAGGGGCAGGTTATCGCGGCCAGCGGCCATGTTGGCAACAGCATGCTGCCCCACGTGCATTTTCACGTCACGGATGCGGAGCGGACCAAAACCCTGCCGCTGTCCTTTGCGGATGTTGAAAAGGACATGGGCGTCCCCCGCATGTTCAAATGGTATACCTCCGGGAATGCCGGTTCCGAGAAGTAGCAGGGTCCGCTATTGGAGCCACCGGTCCACGTCGAAGGTTCCGCTGATGCCGAACGGTTCCACGCCCGCCAGCAGCAGGATCAGGGACCAATTCCCTGTGAAGGTGTCCATATAAGCGTCCGTATTGGTGGTTCCGCCTTGTCCCGCCATCATCAGTATGGCGCAGGCGCCGGTGCCGCAGCCGCCGGAAAACAAGGATAAGCGGCCATCGTCCGTCAACAGGCCGGAAATATTCACCTTGGAGGCCGGCAGTTCCGCAATGCGGTCCGGGACCTCGATACACGAATAATCAATTTCCACCCAGCCCTTTACCGCATGATCCCCGGGATAGGCCGCCGTCAACGTTTGGTCCAGGTGCAGCGTCAGCGGGCATTGCACCTGTTGTACGGAACCCGCGTCATTTGGAATGCCTTGCCACGTGCCTTTATAAAGCCCCGTGGTGTCAAAAGGCGGTTTTGGCCATTGCGGGCACTGGGTTTGCCCCAAGGTCAAGATGGCGGCGACCACACAGAACATCACCATACTGAGTTTCGAGCGCATGACGTGCCCTCCTCTTGGTTGTTACTTCCCTCGGGTGACTGCTTATCAACAATACCACAAGAACCGCCGCTCGTTACGGGAATTCAGGGGATGGGCAATGCCGCGAAACGGGTGTCAAGAATGATGTACACTACGAAAAAAGAGGAGGAGGCTATTATGTGGCGGCATGCAGCACGTTTGGCGGCACTGGTTCTTTTGGCGGGAACCGCCTGGGCGGGCGATGCCTGGATCGTTTATCCGGGAAAAGAAGGGCCGCTGGACTCGATCCGTTTCGAGGCCATGCGCGATGGCATTGCCGACTATGAATTGCTCTGCCAGTTGAAAGAGCGTGATCCCGGCGGTGCGCAACGTCTTGCGGGAAAACTGGTCCTCGATTTTGACCAGTATGCCACCGGCATCCAGGATTTCCGGGCGGTTCGCCGCGAATTGCTCCGCCTGCTGAGCCGGTAATCGAAGTTTATTGCAGCGGACAAAAACCGTCTTCGGTGGATTCTTCCGGGCACCAGGCATATCCGCCGGAATTGTGGAACTGGATTAGCCGCAACACCTCCGAGACGTCGATCTGCCAATCCTGCGGGTTGTAATCGCTGTCGTGGAGGGTGCATTCCCGTTTTCCGAAGCCGGGTGCATACCCGTCTTCCGTTCCAGGCTGACAGTGGAATCCGAAATAATTGTAAAACTGAATGACCCGCAGCAGTTCGGAAAGGCCGATTTCCAAATTGCCGTCTTGATCCGCTGAATGGATGGTGCGCGCATTTTCACCTTCTTGCGCGGCGCCTTCGGATTCGCCTTCGTCTGTTGCGCCTTCGCCTTCCTCCACCGAGCCTTCCCCTTCGCCGGGTGCGCCTTCCGGTTCTCCCTCGGCGGCATAGCCTTCTCCTTCACTTCCGCCTTCTCCTTCAAGTGTTTCGCCTTCGGGGAATTCCCCTTCCAG
>CAYYRW010000009.1:2279-197131 GCA_964474205.1 uncultured Nitrospirales bacterium
AATTCCTTCAAGGCCGCCTTCGCCTTCCAACGCGCCTTCGGGTGTTTCGCCTTCGGGGAATTCCCCTTCCAGAATTCCTTCAAGGCCGCCTTCGCCTTCCAACGCGCCTTCGGGTGTTTCGCCTTCGATGAATTCTCCTTCCAGAATTCCTTCAAGGCCGCCTTCGCCTTCCAAGACGCCTTCCGTTTCGCCTTCGGCGGGGGGGATAGTCATGAAGGTTTGGGCGAAGTAGTGCAGCAGGCCCGCGCAGTAGCGGACGCATTCCGGCAAGATTTCGCGGGCATAAATGCCGAGCAGGGTGTCTCCTGCGGTAAATTGGGTGTTTTTAAGCCGTTCCGCCGAAAAGGTGCGGGGCTGATAGCTCGTGCTGCCGTTGCGCAGGTTTTCAATGTAGACATTGCCCACCGTGAATTCATTGCCGCCGCTGGAGTAGGTGGTAAAATCACCGTCGGCGGGCCACCACTCGTCATCGCCCAAATCGAACAGTGGATTGGGATCGTATTCTCCCACCAGTTTATTGTTTCGGTCCTTCAGGGTCCATCGGGTGTCTTCAAACCAGCCGTCGTGATACGCGAGTTGAAACATGCGGCCCAGATCATGATCAAGGTATTTCTCTTGCTCATCCGGGTCGTCCACCAGGATGGCGTCATACGACGTCAAGGCATACGAAAATTCGGCCATGCGTTGCATGAAGGCCTCGATGGAGGGTGTCTCGGGCACCATGGGTTCCAACCCTGCGGAGGGTATGATTGCCCCGGAGCCCTGCACTTCCTCCAGCCAGAGTTCAAAATCATCGCCCATCGAGTCCAGATGATTGTCCGCATGACTGTGCGCGGGCACGCCCATGTCTTGCATCAAATGCAGTACTTGGCCCAGCAGGTGGTGCCCGCCGTTGTATCCGTGCAGTTTGTTTTCGGCGAAAGCGGCTTCCGCCCAGGCCCAATGGTCCAGCGCGCTCTTCACCGCCGTGTCCTGCATGCCGGAATCGCAGGCATAGGCCGGGATGTGGGGCAATCCCGCGCCCGTGTGCGCATTGTAAAAATGCCGGTTGGCGCTTTGACAAAGGTCCCCTAGAGAACAGGCATTGTTGTTGCAATCCTGCAAATCTTCCTGGAGGACGGCATCGTGCATCTCGGTATACGCATCGCCCTGGAAAAAGGCGGCTTCTTGCGGCAGGTGGTTATTGAGCACGGCATGCGCCGCCTCGAAAAGCATCTGGTGTGAGCTGCCGATAAATTTCGAGGGCTTTTGTTTTTCCCGGGGCGCATATAGTGCTTCGCCCATCCGCCAGCGGAGCATTTGCGCCGCGGTGCGCGCGGCCGGGCCGCCTGCTTGGACGATGGGGGACAACAATTCCACGAGGTTTTCATCCAACTCATCCGCCAGCGCTTCCACGGCCCCTTGGGCGGTTTGAGGGTCCGGATCATTGGCCAAGGCCAGCCACACCGCCTGCTTCGATTCCGGGTCTTTCATGGTTTGGGCGTGACGCCGCGCCAAGGCCAATCGCGCCTCCGCCTGCCAGGAATAATGGGGGTCGCCGGCGAGGTCCTCCAGTGCCGTTTGCGTCTTGAAATCCGTAAGATATCCCAATCCCGCAACTGCCACCCGCTGTATGGCCGGGGCGCCGGTGCGCGCCGATTCAAGCAGTAAACCCGCGCCTTGTGTATTTCCCAGGGCCGCCAACGCGCACGCGGCGGTTACCCGCACGCTCGAACGGGCATCGTACAGGTGGGGGGCTATCAAATCAGTATCGCCCAAATCCCCCAATTCCCCCAAGGCCGCCAGGCATGCCCGCAATTCACCGCCATGACCCGAGGCTTCCGCCTGTTTCAAAGCATTGCGCAACAGAGGCAGGGTGGTTGCGTCTCCAATGAAGCGCAGGGCCTGAATAGCCCGCTCCCGGACGCGCGGCTCGGAATCCGACAGTGCACCTTCTACAGCGGACACACCGGCGTTGTTACGGGTAAGCCGGAAGAAGTCACAGGCCACCCGTTTCTCGTCCGGGGAGCCAGTGGAGAGCAGTTCCTGCATGTGCCGGATGGACACGGCGGGGTTCTCCAGCAATGTGTCCAGGAGCGCTTGCCCGGCCGGGGGGGGATTCAGCGATAAGGACGCGCCAGACGCTAACACAACCATCATCAGGGCCTTACAAAATCCTAACAATGCAGATACTCCTTATACAACACATGTTATGAGGGGATGGGAGAATATTCTTGACTGTGAGCCTCAAGTGCGGCCCTTACATTCAGCCTGCGCCGGACCCATGTCTTAACGAGCGAAGACACGCCTATACGAAGGGCTTTGCATCACCATATGCCGGTTAACGTACTGCCATTTATTGCCTTATGGGTTAATGCTCCCGTTATTTTATAGCCATTATACCATGGAAAATCAATAATTCCAAGCCTTGTTATGGTTTTCGCGAAATAATGCTAATCATGGACTTTTTCAGATCGTCGGGGCGGGAGCCTTTCTAAGTAACTGGATCGGACGGATCGGACGGATAAGACGGATCGGACGGATCGGACGGATCCGACGGATCGGACGGGTCCGGCAGAGTCATGGCAGAGGCATGGCCGGGGCACGGCAGAGGCATGGCAGGGGCATGGCAGGGGCACGGCAGAGGCATGGCCGGGGCACGGCAGAGGCACGGCAGGGGCATGGCAGGGGCTGAACCCTTGTTGTTTTATCCCCATTTCTCGTATGCTCTAAAAAGCATCCAGAAGGCAGCAACCATGAACCGAAAAGAGATTGTGTATCGCGCCATAGAGCGTACGGGGCCGCCGCGCACGCCCATTCATTATTGCAACCGGGATTTTGAGTTTTCCGACACTTTGGGATGCGGATTCAGTCCGGCACGGGGATTTGTGCCTTCGGAGCCGGGTCTCACGGAATGGGGGTATAGATGGCATGTCTTGGACCAGACGATGGGGCAGCCCGGCACCCATCCTTTATCGGATGGGGCGTGCTTTGAATCCTATGTGCCGCCGGATCCTTTTGCGGATGGGCGGTTTGAGGGATTGGCCGGGATTCTTGCGGCGGAGCAGGACCGGTTTGTTAAATTCGGTTTGGGCATCACCGGATTCAATCAGGCCACTTTCCTGCGGGGCTTTGAAACGCTGCTTCTGGATTTATACACCGCCCCGGAACGCGCGGAAAAGATACTCGATCTGGTGTTTGATTTCGAGAACGGCATCCTGGAACAGGCCCTGCGCCACCCGATAGATGCCGTGGCCTTTGGCGATGATTGGGGCACCCAGGAAGGGCTGATGATCGCCCCCGACGTTTGGCGCGCGGTGTTTCGCCCCCGGTATGCCGCGCAATTCGACCGGATTCATCGGGCGGGGAAAAAAGTGTGGTTCCACTCCTGCGGGCAGGTGTACGCCATCCTGAACGACCTCATTGACATCGGCGCGGACGTCATCGAATTGCTTCAGCCCGATATTTTCGGCGTGGAACGGCTTGCGGCGGATTGTGGCGGGCGCGTCTGTTTTTGTTGCTCAGTGGACCATCAGCGCCGGGCCATCTCCGGCACGCGCGAGGAGATTTTTGCGTATGCGAAACGCCTCCGGGACACCTTGGGCGCTTTTAACGGTGGATTCATTGCCTATATCGAAGACTATGCTTCACTGGGCATGAGTGAACGGAACTACCAGTGGATTCGCGAGGCCTTTCATCGTTTGGACTAAAATCAATGCAATGAATTATGATTTTGACCGGTAACAAACAAGCCTTGGGCTAGGATTGGAGCACCTTATGAAAAAGCATGTCGTTCTTTCGTTACTGATGGGGCTGGCGATGCTGGCGGGAACCGGCACAGCGCAAGAACAACCCTTGATCCATCCCGACACCACGGGATGGAAGGAGTTGTTCGCACCGGACCTGTCCAATGCCATTAAACCCGGCAATGTCTGGACTTTCACCAACGGCGAACTCACCGCGAGCAAGGATGAGGCCCTGTGGACCCAGCAGGATTATGAGAACTTCATTCTTGATCTCGAGTTCAAGAACGCCGAAGAAACCAACAGCGGCGTGATTGTTTATTGCAGCAATGTCAAGGACTGGATACCAAACGCGGTTGAAATTCAGATTGCGGATGATTTCGCCAAGAAATGGGCCGAATCCCCAAAATCCTGGCAATGCGGCGCCATCTTCGGGCATCTGCCCGCCACCAAGAGTATGGTGAAAAAGCCCGGCGAATGGAACCACTACACCATCAAATGCGTGGGACAGCACATTGATGTTGTGCTGAACGGCGAGCACGTCACCTCGATGGACATGAGCAAGTGGACCTCCGCCAAGACCAATCCGGATGGTTCCGAGATTCCCGCGTGGTTGAGCAAGCCCAAGAGCACATTGCCCACAAAAGGCAAGATTGGCCTTCAGGGAAAACACGCCGGCGCTCCCATCTGGTTCCGGAATCTGAAGGTCAAGGAACTCAAATAAGCGAATAGTGTCGAGGACACCCCCCCCTTCGCGGGTGCCGTAATGCACTGCCAGCCTGTGGATGGGTTGGGGGGGGCTTTTAGTCGCAAAAACTATTTATTCTGCAAATATCCCTGTTTCCTGTGGCGCTCGCCTGAATTTTTGGAGTGTGGGATGGGAAGATTCATGGTATAATTGCCGGACATAGGCAGTTTTGCGCATGCAGTTGGGGAATGAGCAATGGGTTGATGGTTGTTCCCCGGAAAAGAAGGCTCGGTATTGTAAGGCACACGATCAGAGAGGCATAGACGATGTCTTCTGCTTGGGATGGGCAAACCGCGTTCACGCCCGTAATCCGAATAGACCCGGAGAAGTGTGTGAACTGCCATGCGTGCATTTCGGCGTGCCCGGTGAAGTTTTGTAATGACGGGAGCGGCGATTTTGTGACGCTGGACTCCACGATGTGCATCGGGTGCGGGACGTGCCTGAGCGCCTGCACCCATGGGGCGCGCTATTATGTGGATGACTCGGAAGCGTTTTTCCAAGCATTGTCCCAAGGGGAAAAAGTGGTGGCGATTGTGGCGCCGTCGGTGGCCGCCAATTTTCCGGAGCAATACCTCAATCTTAATGGCTGGTTGAAGCACATGGGGGTGGCGGCGGTGTTTGACGTGAGTTTTGGGGCGGAACTGTCGGTGAAATCGTATGTGGAATACATCCGGGAGCAGCGGCCGGAAGTGTTGATCGCCCAGCCGTGCCCGGCGATAGTAACGTTCATTGAAATTTATCAACCGGAATTGCTTCCTTTCCTCGCCCCGTGCGACAGCCCGATGGTGCATTGCATGAAGATGATCCGGCACTATTATCCGGCGTACGCGGGCCATAAGATTGCGGTCATTTCTCCGTGCATCGCGAAAAAGCGGGAATTTCAGGAAACAGGCATCGGCGATTTCAACGTGGGGTATAAATCCATTGCGGACTACTTTCAGGACCACGGCGTATCCCTGGCGGATTTTCCGGAAGCGGGCTACGACAATCCGCCGCCGGAACGGGCGGTGCTGTTTTCGACGCCGGGCGGATTGCGCCGGAGCCTTGCACGGTGGCTGCCGGACTATGCGGAGGAGACGCGGAAAATCGAGGGGGTGACTTCCGTATACGAGTACTTGAAAAAACTTTCGGAAGCCATCCAAGAACACCGGGCGCCCAAATTGGTGGACTGCCTGAATTGTGAGATGGGGTGTAATGGCGGCCCCCTCACGCTGGTCAAGGATTGCCCCCTGGACACCGTCGAGTATTGGATCGAGCGGCGCCGTCAGGAGATGCAGGCGCTATACGCCACACAGGCGGAGGACCAGGAGGCGGTGGCTCGGGTGGAAGCCGTGCTGGCGCGGCATTGGACGCCCGGCTTGTATGAGCGGCGATACTTGGATCGAAGGATGAGTAACACGATTGTGCGCCCGAGCGAGGAAGAACGGGAGGCCATTTTCCACCGGATGCACAAATACAGTGAGAGTGATATTTTTAATTGCACGGCCTGTGGCTACATGGCGTGCCGGGAAATGGCCACGGCGGTGTTCAACGGGAAAAACAAGCCCGAGAACTGTCATTTTTATCTCGCCAAAGAGAAGGCGGTTTCGAATACGCGCATCCTCGAGCGCGAACAGCGGTTTCGAAAAATACTGGAAACCTGTTTGGAGGGGTTTATCCAAGTCAACAATGGCATGATCATCGAAATGGTGAATGACGCGCTGTGCGGCATGCTGGGTTACAGCAGCGGCGAATTGGCAGGGCTAAGCCTGTTTGATCTTGTGCCGGAGGATCATAAGCACATCCTGAAGGAGCAGGTTCGCCTGCGAGAGCAGGGTATTCACAGCACCTACGAGATTGATTTGCTCCGCAAGGAGGGTTCACGGGTCAACACCCTGTTTAGCGCCTCGCCGCTGTTGGACCAGAATGGGCGGAAAATCGGGGCGTATTCCCTGGTCAGTAATATAAGCAAAATGAAACTGGTGGAAGAGGAACTGCGCCGTTCGAGGGACGAATTGGAACAGCGGGTGCGGGAGCGCACCCAAGAGGTCGAGGAATCGAATAGTTCATTGCTGGCGGAAGTGCGGCACCGCGCCAAGGTGGAAAAGGCGTTGCGGGACAGTGAGAGCCAGTTGCAGGCGATTGTGCATGGCTGTCCCATTGCCCAGTTCGTGATAGACCGCAATCATAAGGTCATCTCGTGGAACAAGCCGCTGGAGGAATATACCGGGATCAAAGCGGAAGAGGTGCTTGGCACCTCGCAGCAATGGCGGGCGTTTTATCCTGCTGAACGGCCGTGTCTGGCGGACCTCTTATTGGAGAACGACGGCGAGCAGATGCGCCAGTGGTATGAAAACAAAGTGGCCCCGTCCATACTGATTGAAGGCGCGTATGAAGCCACCGATTTTTTCCCGAACATGGGCGAAGGCGGGCGATGGCTGTATTTCATGGCGGCCCTGATCCGGGATCAGGAAGGAGAAGTGATTGGCGCGGTCGAAACCCTGGAAGACATTACGGATCGCAAGCGCGCGGAAGAAGACCGGATAACTCTCGAACGCCAGGTTCAACACACGCAAAAGCTGGAAAGCCTGGGCGTGCTGGCGGGCGGGATTGCCCATGATTTCAACAATTTGCTCGTCAGCATATTGGGCAACGCGGATTTGGCGCTGATGGAACTGCCCCGGGATTCCGCGGCCCGGCAAAGCGTTGACCTGATTGTCGCCACGGCGCAACGCGCGGCGGACTTGGCCCGGCAAATGCTCGCGTATTCCGGCAAGGGCCAGTTCATGATCGAACACCTGGACCTTTCCTCGGTGGTGCATGAAATGGCCCACCTGCTCGGCGTTTCCATTTCCAAAAAGGCCGCGCTCACGTATCAGCTTGGGGAAAAGCTGCCCAGGATACAGGCGGATGCCACCCAGGTGCGGCAGATCATCATGAATCTTATCACCAACGCGTCCGAGGCGCTGGGTGATTCGACAGGCGCCATTGCCATTACCACCGGGAGCTGCCTGTGTGATGCCGGCTATCTGAACACCCTGCGGGTGCGTGGTGATTTTCTCAAGGAAGGACTGTATGTATATCTGGAGGTGGAAGACACGGGGTGCGGGATGGACAAGACCACGCTGGAACGCCTGTTCGAGCCGTTTTTCAGCACGAAATTCACGGGGCGCGGCCTCGGGCTTTCGGCGGTTGTGGGAATAGTCCGCGGGCATAATGGAGCGATTGAGGTCCACAGCGAGCCCAATCGCGGCACGCGGTTCCGGGTGTTGTTCCCGGCATGCCGGGATGAGGTTGCGGTGACGGTGTCCAAAGAGGCGCGGCCGGAGGCGCCGCAACAGAATGGAACCATCTTGATCGTGGATGACGAGGCGGGCATTCGAAATGTCGCCAAGTCTTTCTTGGAACGGAAGCATTTCCGCGTGCTTACGGCGCAAAATGGTAACGAGGCGCTGGAATTATTCGCCGCCCAACCCGGCGATATAGCTTGCGTGGTGCTGGACCTTACCATGCCCGACATGGACGGATTTGAGGTATTGGGCGAAATGCAACGCATCAACCCCGGGGTGCGCGTGTTAATGTCCAGCGGATTCAGTGAACAGGAATTCAAGAACCGGTTCGCGGGCGATAATGTGGTGGGATTTATCCAAAAGCCATATCGCTTGGACGCTTTTTACACCGCAGTGCAAAGGGCCATGACCGCTTCCCCGGAACACGCCCCGGTTGTGAAATAAGTAATGGCGCGGGTTCTTCCCCTTGATTCCATACGTCCGGGCAACTATGCTGGTTTCAGGAAGAAGGAGGAATGGGATCATGATTATGCGCGCGTCGTTGAAAGCAATCACCGTGATGACCCTTTGGGTTGTCGTACCGGCGTTTGCCGTGTGGGCCGTCGAATCCCATACCGGCCTGGCGATCAACGAGGATGACAGTCATTTCTTCGGTTCCCGGTTTCCGGAGCAAATGACCCTCGAAGGGCTTCATGCGTTTGTGGATCAGTACGCAAACACCAAGGTCTCGCATCTGTTTCTGTGTCCCAACGCCATGAAAGCCAGTTTCCGGAGCGCGGTATGGGATGCCATCTGGGACTTGAAGGGTTCGCAGAAGCCGCCCACGGAAGAGTTCGCCATAAAATGGGTGGAAAATGCCCGGCTCTTGGATGAACGCGGGCTCGACCCCTATGCCGTGTGGATTGCGCGCTGCCGGGAAAAAGGGATTTCCCCCTGGCTGACCATGCGCATGAATGATGTGCATAATGCCGACGATGTCGACAACTACATCCACAATTCGTTCTGGTGCGGACATCCCGGGTATTGGCGCGTGCCTGGAGGAAAAGGCTGGACGGACCGCGCCTTTGATTATGGCATTCCCGAAGTGCGCGAACACCATATGGCCTTTGTCCGCGAGCTTCTTGAACGCTATGACCCGGATGGGCTGGAATTGGACTGGATGCGTTTCGGCTATCATTTCAAGCCCGGCCATGAAGCGGAAGGCAGCGAAATCCTGACGCAATTCATGAAAGAGGTGCGTGCGTTGACCAAGGAATGGTCGGTCAAGAGGGGGCATGCCATCAAACTGGGCGCGCGCGTGCCCACGCATCCCGAGGCCGCCAAAGGGCTCGGCATGGACGGCGTGCGCTGGGTGCAGGAAGGATTGGTGGACATGCTGGTGCCCACCCCGTTCTGGGCCACCTCGGACTTTGACATCCCCATCGAATTGTGGCGCGAACGTATCGGCGATCCGGTGAAGAATATCGTGCTGGCCGCCGGACAGGAAATCCTTACCCAGGCCTATCCGGGCGCGAAACAAATAGAAAATGACATTACTTCCGTGCGCGGTTTCGCCGCGGCGCATTTGCACCGGGGCGCGGACCAAATCTACCTGTTCAATTACATGGACAAAGAACCGATGAAAGGGGGGCCGGGAACCTATCAAACCTTGTTGAAAGAGGGATTGGCTCTGGATATGGTGATGGCTCTGCCCCGCCGCTACCTGGTGACCTATCGCGATACCGTGCCGCCGGGATTTCCCAACAATGCGGCCCTGCCCGTGGATGGGTTCAAAGGCGGGACTTTCCGCATCCACATCGGCCCCGCGCCCAAAACAGGCACAGCGGCGTTCGTGGCGGGGCTGGCGCAAAGAGACGGTATTGAGAAGGCGGAATTCGACGTGTCATTGAATGAAAAGCCGTGTTCGCCGGTGGAGAGCATTCCCAATCCGGAGAACATGCCCGGGGCCGTTCGCGCCGTATGTTTCAAGTGCCCTCTTGAGACCTTGAAAGACGGCTGCAACATACTCCAAATAAAACAAAAAGGCGCCTCGGCGGAACAACAGATTGTCTGGGCGGAACTCCAAATCAAATAAGATCAGGAGGCTTTGGGGGTCACGCGGATGGTGGACATAATCCCGGAATGGTCGCTGAGCGCGGTGATTCCCGGTTTTCCAAACCAGCCGTTCCATAATTCGCCCAAGCTGGGTGCATGGCCAAGCATGAATTCCGGACCGCTGCCTTGAACGCTTCCTTCTATTTTCACCGTCTCCAGCGTTTCGTAGGCATAGTGAGGACTGTTGATGGAGAAAATATGATCAATGCCGGGTTTCAGGGTCATTGCCCATTGCAGGCCCGCCTGTTTGATGGCAAGCTCAAGGTCTGGTTTTCCCTTGTGTGTGTTGAAGTCGCCCACGATAAACGCCATGCCGCCGGGCAACCGGGATTTGTTCACAAACGCCGCCAACTCCTGCATTTGACCATACCGTGCGGCGGCATTGTTTTCATCGCCGCGGCCCGCTTGTGCGTGCGTATCGTAGAAATCAATGATTCCGCCGTTCGGCAGTTGTACCCGGGCCAGTCCCACGCCTTTGCCCGCCCACCAATCGCCCTGCCAGAGTTTGTACCAAGGGTTGGAGTGTTCATACCGGTGGAAAAATGTTTCCTGGATGGGAAAGGCACTCAGTATTAATAGGCCGTTGCCCACCGTGGCCCCCGGATACATCACGTGATAGTTCAACCGGGAATGACGCAATTCATTCAGAAGCAGTGTGCGATCCGACTCTATGAACGATTCCTGCAACCCCACAAGGTCCGGATCAAGTTCCGTCAGTTTGGCGGCAATGGCGCGCATGCGTTCTGGACGGTTCCCGGTAAACACGTAGGCGTCCGCGATATTGAAGGTCACCACCTTGAGCGTCAACGCTTCCCGTATGGGGGGCGGCGGCGAGAGCAGCATGGCGCTCCGGGCCAGATTCTGCTCGGCTTGAACGTGAGGATTGATAAAAATGGCCGCGAACACCACCACCAGCGCCAGCACAATGCCAAACGCCGCAGGTACACTCAGGCCCTTAACCAGGACCCGCTTTATTGTCGTTTTCCTCGTACCCATGTCCGCCTCCAGGTCTAAACTGTTAATCAACGCTGTGAGTTGGACCATGGGACGTTCCGGATGGTTACAGTGCGCCGATGGGGGGGCTTTATGCTATAATTCTCGAGAACTGATTTGAAAAGGAATGCATGGATGACATATCAAGGTCATGTGGAAAAAGGCTGTGTGGTATTGGACGCCCCCCTTTCTTTACCGGACGGTTCCAAGGTTGAAGTAGTATTGCTGGAACAGCATGCCAATGATGAAATAAACATATCGGCTTCCAGGCAGAAATTAATGGAGTTTGCCGGAAAATTTTCAGGATTGCCCGCTGACGCCTCTATCAACCTGGACCATTATTTGTATGGACATGCGAAGCAATCATGAGACCTGTTTTTGCTGATACTTCGTTTTTTGTTGCATTCCTCAGCCCCACTGATTCGTTGCATGAAACCGCTGTTAAGCGCATGGGAGATCTTCCACAGCAACTATTAACCACAAGTTGGATTCTCGTTGAGCTTGGTAATTTTTTGTGTGATTCACCACAAAGAGCTTTATTCGTTCCCTTTGTTCAAGAAATGAAAGTGGATGAAACAGTTCGTATCATTCCTGCGGAAGAAGAACTTCTTAGCGCAGGACTTGATCTTTATGCACATCGCCCGGATAAGACATGGTCCCTTACTGATTGCATATCCTTCGTGGTGATGTCCCGGTTGGGATTGACCGATGCATTGACCGCTGATCGGCATTTCCATCAAGCCGGTTTTACTATGGTGTTGTAGCGCAGGCTTATTGTTATCTTAATCCACCGGGCCGGGGCGGATAATTTCCGGGGCGGATTTGATGAGGGGGCGGATGGCGAGCCAATCGACACCCTGGAATTGGGGATCGGGAATCTCGCGCACTTCTTCGTCGCCGCAGTAGGGGCACATGGCGTCCACCCAGGCGATGAGCCGTTGCAGGCTGATGGGATCGACTTTGACGTGATGATGTTTCCCGCTGGAGGCGATTTCGATGAGTTTGCTGTTGTACGAGAGGCAGGTCATGGGCTTGGGCGTTACGTAGGCTTTCGGATCGACTGTCGAAAAGGCTTCCACCATGAGCGTATTGGCGATGCCAAACCCCGGCGGGGGCGTTTCCGGTTTTTCATACGGCGCGCCCCAGGTGGGCCGCCCAATCAGGGTCATGTAGGGTTCCGTAAAGACCGGGGTTGTGGGCCGTTCGGTGAGATCGAGGACTTTGCGTGCCTTGCCTTTTCCCTGATGGCATTTTCCGCAATATTGATCCAGCACCGGCTGGACATAGCGCGGGTAACTGACGGTGTTTTCCCCCCAGGGCGGCGGCGTGATTTTCCGGGGCGCCTGATTCAAGGCGAGGGCCTTGGTTCCCATGGTGGCGGTGCGGCTGTGGGATTCATGGCATCCGAGGCAGCCCCGGCGCTCGCCGGGCATCAGGCCGGCAAAACTCCGCATGGTATGCAGTGCACGGAAGTCTTCATCGAGCAATTGAAAGTGCAATGATTTCCCGGCCGGCGCTTCAAAGAAGACAGAACCATCTTCCTCGACGGGCACGGTGCCCAGTACGCGCTTCACGCCTTCGGACTGTACCGCGGACACCACGGGGCCGGTGGAGATATACGGGCGCTTATTCCAATACGTATAGGTCTTGGGCTCGATGTGAAGGATGCGGAGGTATTTCACTTTCCCCCGCAGTTCTTCTGGCGCGCCCTGGTAGACGTTGTTACTGAAGAACATGCCGTTCTGCGGGTTCTCCCGGTTTTCCTTGCCCGGCCACGCCACGCGATCCACAATAACCGGCGGCTTTGTGCGCGCCTTGAGCGGCAGGGCATGAAAAATATTGTTCAACCCCTCATAGATCAACTCGCGGTTTCCCTCGGTGTCCATCAGATACAAGAGGAACTTGCCGCCTCGTTGTGCCGACACCAGAAAGTCGTGTTCGCTTAACGGATAGGGTGAATAATAGGCGGGATATTGCCCGCTGACATGATAGTTGGGTGATTCGACGGGATCGGTGGGGCCATTGCCGCATTCCGGCCACGTGACATCCGCCGTGACTTTGGTCAGCCCTTTGGGGAAATTAAACCCTTCTTCGGGATTGATAATGCCCACGGAGCCGCTGAACCAGTTATGGTGGGCGCTCCCGGTGAACATCACGCGGCGGCTGCCTGGAATGTTGCGCGCGTCTTTCATGACATCCGGCCACACACTCTGATTTCCCCAAAGCGTGGACACCTGGGTGCCGTCCGCATTCACGGTCCACAGTTTTTGCGCACGCCAAAGCGGTTTGTCGGTATATTCCCAGCGGGTGTACACCACCCGGCCATCCTCCATGACGGAGGGCAGGTAATCAGGCTCGTTATTCGAGGAGATCAGATAGATATTGCGTCCATCGGCATCCGCGCGCGCGAGCACAAACGCATTGGTGGGCGGCATGCACCGCACATAGGTGTGCCCGCGCGTGGTGGGGAACAGGATATGTCCATCGGGCAGATAAACGGGATCGAGGTCATCATACGGACCATCGGTCAATTGCGTGAGGCCGGTGCCGTCGGTGTTGATTTCATAAATGTGAAACGATTTTTCATTGTGCGGTTTGAAGCAAAACAACACTTTGCTTCCGTCAAACGACACATCGGGCCGCCAGAACGAGCCGTGCAGGGGGGCCTGCGGCATGAGCTGCAATAGTTTTCCGTCCGGATTCAATCCATCCAACACCAACAAGCGCGCGCCCGGAACCGCCATGTACCCGAGACGGTGGCGGGTTTCATGCGGCCATTCGGAGCCTTGCGGGTACGGCATGTCCACAAACAACACCTTGCTGAAATCCACCACGGGATTCTTAAACATGACCTGCCGCTTGAGTTCATGCACGCGGAAATACAATTCGGCATCCGGAGCCGTTAGGGCGTCAACCCGCTGTTCAATCGCGTCAAGTCCGCTTCGTTGTTGGGTAAAATCCACCTTGCCGGGATATTGCCCTTCGATGCGTGCCATGAGGTCGCGGGTCCATAGAACTTCTTTTTTGATTCGCTCCGGCGCGGGATTTTGGTCCGCTTGATGCAACCAGTCTTTCTCCAAGGCCTTCCGTGCTTCTTCCGGCGTCAAGTCTTTTGTGGCGGGGGTGTTGGGAGCTACATACGGCGCCACCGGCTCGTTTTTCGAGGGGCGGAATTGCACCCGGCGTCCGGCCGCCATAATGAACTCAATCCATTCCGGGGCATTGGCGGCCTCATCGCCCCGCGCCTTCAGTGCCTCGAAACGGTGCAGAAATTCGTCCGCTTCTTCCCACTTTTTCCGGTCTTCCGGCGTTTGGGTGCTCCATTGATGTTCCGTCAAAGGCTTGTATTCGAGCAGCAAAGTCACCAAGTGTTCCGCGCTCTCTTCGGCAAATTTCGGATGGTGAAGGTCCAGAAACTCCAATGGACATTCCTGTGTATACTCTTTGAATTCTTCGCATTCTTTTACAAAATCGCGTTTCAGCGCGCGGAAAAAGGCGTCTTCCAATTCGCCTTCCAATGAAAGGCCCCGCGCGGCCAGATTCCGCCGCGCCGTGGCCAGCGTTTCCGCGAACGAGCCGCCCGGCAAATAAATGGGTTTGAGCGCCTCTTCCATCCGCCGGGCAAAAAGGGCAAGCGCGGCCATGCCATTGGCATACAGCGCGGAGATGTCCTCCGGTGAGAGCGCCTCTTTATACAACCGCAACTCATCCAGACCGCCCTGGAAATGCTCGTTTGAGCCCCCGCTCGAACCAATGAACGAAGAGGCGGAAGGCGTGAGTGCAATGGTCCCATGACGTTCCAACGCTCCAATTTCCACACCGTCAAGATAAATGCGCATGAAGCGCCCATCGAAGGTACCGGCGCAATGATGCCATGCATGATCCAGCAGTTTTCCGCTTTCGATGGGCGCATCGCACTCCATATACCCGTCAACGGTCAAACCCAGCGACAGGAGTGTGCCGTCTCCCTGAAACGAGAACAGCAGCCGGTTTTCGCATTCCTGCCGGAAGATTTCGCGGAAACCGCCCAAGTCCTCGGGCCGCACCCATGCGGAAATGGAAAAGGCTTCCAGTTTGGACGGACTCCATCCGTTCAACGGAAGACTATGTTTGCCCTGAAGTTCGAGGGCGTTTCCGAACACCCCCCGCCGCGAAGTCACGGGCTGATCAAGCGTCACGGTCAACCCGGAACGTCCAGTGGCCTCCCGTAAACCGTTTGACCCCAAATCCTCATCAAAATTCCAATAGGCAAGCAGGGATTTGGCCACTTCGATGGGGGCCACGGAGGCGGAAAGGCTATTTGCGGCTTCGTCCGCTGTTGCCATGGTTCCTGACATCAACAGCCCCACTAGAAGGAACGCGGTGCAGGTCCAATCTCCCCTGACAGCATTCCGAACAAAGGAGGTTTGCCGCGGAGCATGAAAAGCGACACGATTCATATTCAGTACTTCCCGCCGTGTTTTTTTGTCGTCGTAAAAGGTTCTGAAACAAGGAGTTCGTCCGTCCATCATACCCCACGGCGGAATCCCGCTCAACCCTGTATTATTTTGAAAAAAATGTTCCCGGAATGAAGTGGCCATGCTATAATGACTTTAATAGGAAAAGGTGAGCATTGACTGTGCAAGGGCGTTGGCAAATAGATGCCGGAGCAGTGCCGGATTCCGGCCAAACGTGAAAGGTTGAGGACTATGCGGTGCTTAGGGTTTATTCCAGGATGTGTGGCGGTATGGTTTATTGCGGCAGCCACCGCGGGCGCGCAGGGTCAAGTCTCCCTTATGGCGCTCGCCCCGCAAAACCTGTATGCCGGCGGCTCCAGTTCCATCACCGTAACCAGCGTTTATACCGCGGACCGGACGCCGGCGGATGTCGCGGTCTCGGTATGGCTGGAAAAAACCGGGGAACCGCTGACCTATCCCCTTGCCAGCGGAATCACCGGTCCGCAGGGCCGGTTCTTCGCCACATTTTCCACGCCGGATGTCACCCCGGGCGCCTTCCAGATAAAAGTGCAATCCATCGCGGCCGGCGTGACGCTGCAATCCCCCATTAACGTCCGGTCCGTGCCCGTTTTATTTGTGGAGACGGACAAACCCATCTACCGGCCCGGCCAAACCATCAAGGGCCGGGTGCTGATGCTCAATCATGAATTACTTCCCGCGTCCGAGAGCTCGGTCATTACCATTACCGACGCCAAGAGCATCAAGCTGTTTCAGGAGGAAGTCACGGCCAACAGTTTCGGGGTCGCGCCCTTTGAACTGCCGCTTGCCAGCGACCTCAACTTCGGCACGTGGAAAATAACCGCGCAGAAAGATGTTTCAAAGACCACCGTGGATGTGCGGGTCGAGAAATATGTCCTGCCCAAATTCAATCTGGATATTCAGACGGACCAGGACTATTTTCTGGTGAGCGATCCGGTCCGGGGCGCGGTATCCGCGTTTTATTTCTTCGGGCAGCCCATTCAAGGAACCGTGGACATCCTGGCCAGCCGCTACATCGGTTTGTGGGATCAATATGCCACCTACAGCGGCGCCTTGGCCAACGGCCGGCTCGAATTCGAGTTGCCGCCCGTGAATTATGTCACCGGCACCCCCGCCAATGGCGGCGCGGGAAGCCTCCTGATGGAAGTGACGGTGACGGACACCTCTGGTCACAAAGAAACGGTCTCCGAATTCTTCAAGGTCCCGCAGTCCGGATTGCAACTCCAGCTTATCCCGGGGGCCGCGCGGCTGATGCCCGGGATGCCCTGCGAAGTCACGTTGGCCGCCACTTCGCCGGGAGGCGCACCGGTGGATGTTTCGGGAAACCTTCATGTGGACTATGCCACGCTGCTCTCCGTCAGCGAATGGGGCGGGTACTACCAATGGAGTTCCAGCGAGGATTTGAGTTATACCACGGTGAATGGTCTTGCACGAATAACCTTTACCCCGCCCGCCGATGTGGTTAAAGCTGCCCTGACGGCGTCGGTTTCAAGCGGAGCCCTCAATGCCTCCGCCAGCGTTACCCTGTATGGGGAATATTCGCCCACGTCCAATTTCATTCACCTGGTCCGGGCGTCCACGGCCCCGTTACAAGTGGGCGATTCCGCCTCCTTTCAGGTCATTGCCACCTCTCCGGGTGCGGTCTATTACGATGTCTTTGCCGCCGGGCGCACTGTTTTTTCCGCCTACACCACCCACTCCGAAATCACCTTTACCGTCACGCCGGCCATGGCGCCTTCCGCCAAAGTCGTCGCCTATGTGATTAACCCCAACAATGAAATTTCCGCCGATTCGTTCTCCTTTGACGTGGCCACCCCCACGGCCGTGAACCTCCAAGCCACCTTCAATGCGGAACAGGTGCTGCCGGGCGAACCCGTACAGGTGGGGTTCCAGGCCGGACAAGAGGCCATGATCGGCGTTTCCATTGTGGATCAATCCGTCTATGCCCTGAACCAGGGCCGCCTGAATCTTCGGGAGGTTTTCGACGAACTGGAATCCCTCTACATGGAACCCCAGCAGGAATATCACCCGTATGGCGCGTACGACATCTTCAATGCCGCGGGATATCGCGTTTTGACGGATTCCGCACTTTCCATTCCTAAAAGCCCGTCGGAATGGTCGGATGGGGGGGAATGGGGATGGGAGGGAGAATGGGAATGGGACATGGAAGGCCTGGGAGAAGGGGAGGCCGTACCCTCGAATGGTGAGGGTGAAACCGGCGGCGGGCTTGCCGAAGTTTCCCGAATCCGGCAGTTCTTCCCGGAAACGTGGGTCTGGATGCCCGAACTCATGACGGATGCCTCGGGCGCCGCCCAACTCGATCTCACCGCGCCGGATTCCATTACCACCTGGAAATTGCACGCAGTCTCGACCTCGGACGCGGGCATTGGCATCACCGAATCGGAGTTGACCGTTTTCCAGGAATTTTTTGGTGAACCCGACCTGCCCTATGCCGTCACGCGGGGTGAAATGTTTCCGGTCCGCGTGCAAATCTACAACTATCTGGACAACCCCCAAAGCGTTCAGGTGGAACTCACCTGCGAGGATTGGTTTACGCTGTCCGGCGAGGATACGGTGACGGTGGATGTGCCCGCCAACTCCGTGGGCGCCGCGTCGTTCCTGATTCAACCCACAACCCTGGGCACTCACATTGTGGAAGTGACCCTGCGCTCTCCTGAACGCGCCGACGCCGTCCGCAAGCCCCTGCTTGTGGAAGCGGAAGGCACGCCCCGCGAAATCGTGGATAACGGCACGCTCAATGCGGGCGAAAGCCTCCAACTGTCCCGCACGATTCCCACATATGCCGTCGCGGATTCCGGCAAGGTGGTTCTCAGCGTCACCCCGAGTGTCGCGGCCAAGATCATCAGCGGGCTGGACCAACTGCTCAACATGCCGTGCGGCTGCGGGGAACAGAACATGATCTACATGGCGCCCGACGTTCAGGTGCTCCGCTATCTCGACGCCACCGGCCAAGCTTCGCCGGAAGTGCGCGCCAAGGCCGAAACCTATGTGCAAACGGGCTATCAACGGGAACTGACCTACCGGCACAGTGACGGCTCGTTTTCCGCCTTTGGCGAAGACGACCCCTCTGGGAGCTTGTGGCTCACCGGCTTTGTCCTGAAAGTATTCAGCGACACCCGTGGCTTGATTTCCATCGACGACGCCATCCTGAATGAAGCCGCCGCCTGGATTAGCGAACATCAATTGGCCAACGGTTCCTGGGGACCGGTGGGATTCTTGCATCATCAGGACATGCTGGGCGGCGCAAGCGGTGTGTTCCCATTAACCGCTTTCACCGCCCTGGCCTTGCACACCTTTAATCCCTCCTGGGCCGGGCTTACCAAAGCCGCCGACTTTATTGCCGCCAACCTGGCCTCGGCGGAAGAGAATTCCTATGCCCTCGCCATTGCCGCCCTGGCCCTCGCGCGCATGGAACATACCGCCGCGAACACGGCCATCAACTCACTGATGGCACGCGCCATTTCAGATGCCCAGGGCCTTCACTGGGATCCCTATTCCATCGAAACCACCGCGTATGCCGCCTTGGCGCTCTTCGAAACCGGAAACTACGCCTTTATGAACGATGCCATCACCTGGATTGCCGCCAACACCAACAGTCTGGGAGGCTATGGCAATACCCAGGACACGGTCATGGCCATCGAAGCCCTGCTTACCTCCGCCACCGGCCAGAACCGCGATATTAATCTTACACTCACCGCCTATGACGTCCCTGAAGCGCCTTATGAAGGCGAAAAAACCGGTACGGCACTCGCCCAGTTCACCATCCATGCGGATAACTTTGACATCCTCCAGCAAGTGGAACTGCCACTTGGCGGACTCATCGAGTTGCGTGCCGAGGGCAATGGAAGAGTCAGCTATCAACTGGTGCGCCGTTACAACGAACTGCTCCCGGAGATCACACCCACCGAAAGTATGGACTTCGATATCGCATACAGCGCCGATCATGTGCAGGTGGATGATATCGTTGATGTCACCGTGAAGGTTCGCTTCGACAGCCCGGAAGTCCCCATGGAAGGGGAATTTGACGGAGAAACCTATGCCAAAGAGCCGGAACAAGAAGCCTCCGGCATGCTGCTTCTCGATGTAGGCGTCCCCACCGGATTCACGCCCGTAGCCGATTCCTTGAATGCCTTAATGGAAGCGGGACTCATCAAACGTTTCGAGGTGGCCGGGCGCAAGGTAATCCTCTACATTGAAAACATGAACACCGGACAGGAAATCACCCTGAAGTATCAACTTATCGCCCGGTTCCCCGTGCGCGCCCTCACGCCGGACAGCTACGCCTACTGCTACTACACGCCGGAGGTCCGCGACGAGGTCAAAGGCCACGAAATCACCATCGAACTGGAGGGCAGCCATCCCGGAGTGCCTGGCATTCACTCCGCCGACAAGGATCAGAGTTGGAGCGTTTCGATGAGTGAACTGCTGCGCGGAATTCAGTTATACAATTCGAATGGGTACCACTGCCAAGCCGGGACGGAAGATGGTTATGCGCCGGATGCGGGCAGCACGTCCTGTTCCCCTCACGCCTCCGATTATGATCCGCAGGACTGGAGGATTTCGCTTCATGAATTGTTGCGGCTGATCCAGTTCTACAATTCCAGCGGATACCGGCGCTGTGAAGGAACCGAAGACGGATACTGCCCCAGCGCGAAATAATCGCTGAATGCAACGGGACGCGCCGTGTACGGCATACGGCGGGTGCGGATGTTTGCCCGTTTGGGAAAAGGTGGTTGTGTACTGTGTGCGAAACCGGCGCTATAGGGCGGTAACAATCAACATGATGATCAGCCCGCATCCGGAAAGAAAAACCAGACAGCCAATACCCGTTCCGAGAAAGACCTGCAGTTCTTTCTTGTCTTCGTCATCCACCTTACTCATGAATATCCCCTTGACGTTTCCCTAGCATGTGGTTCCCATCGGCCTGCCTAAAAGTTTATTATACTGGCCCAATAGAATTCCACTTTTTCTTTTATGGGGGTGCGGACATGCCGCGCGCATTGCGTATCGGCGCTGCCGGGGGAGGCGCATTTTTGCAGCGGAAGTTTGACATGCCCCCGGCGGTGCGCAATACTTGCCGCTTTGATTGACGGTTTCCAACAGGAATGAAGGCACGGATGAAGTCCATTTCCACGAAAAACGCAGTGGGGCTATGCTATGGCGGGATGGTGTGCATCGCGGTCGCCGCGAATCTCACCCCGTTGTTCCTTACAACATTCAGCGAGGTGTTTCACCTGAACGAAGAACAGTTGGGACGCATTGCCGCAGTGATTTTTTCGGGGTTTGTAATCGGGATTCTGAGTACCGGGCCGCTGGCGGACCGGTTTGGCGCCAAACCGTTTGTGTTGCTGGGAATGTCCTTTGTGGCCGCCGGGCTGGCGGTGCTGGGGGCGGCGCTGAACTATGGAATGATCTTGACCGCAGGGTTGCTGATGGGGCTTGGGGCGGGCGTGCTCGACATGGTGTTAAGCCCGATCATCAGCGTGTTGCAGGCGGACCGCCGTGCTTCGGCCATGAATTGGCTGCATTCTTTCTATTGTATCGGGATGCTGATGACCGTGCTGGCGGGAACGCTCGCACTGCGGCTTGCGTGGTCATGGCGGCCGGTCGCGTTCGCCATCATTCTCCTGCCGGTGTTCCTTTTGGCGGGCTTTGCGCGGCTTCGCATTCCTTCTCTTGTGCATGAAGACGAAGAACGGGTGCCGGTTGCGGTATTGTTGCGCACACCGTTTTTCATCGCCGCACTGTTGATGATTCTGCTGGCGGGCGCGGCCGAGAATGGCATGTCCCAATGGCTGCCGGCGTATTCGGAACGCGTGTTGGGGTTTGGGAAAGCCGCCGGGGGAATGGCCCTGGCGGGGTTTTCAATATGCATGGCGCTGGGGCGGATTCTGGCGGCGAACGCGGCGCATCATGTGTCCGCCCGCAGTTTGTTGGCGGTCTGCGGCGTGCTTTCCTGCCTGATGTATCTTTTGGGATGTTTTGCGCCCTGGCCATGGGTTGGTTTGGCCGGATGCATGCTCGTGGGATTCACCGGCGGATGTCTTTGGCCCACCACCCTGGCCATCACGGCGGACCGGATTCCGCACGGGGGCGGCTCAATGTTTGGATTGCTCGCGGCCGCAGGAAATTTCGGCTGCCTCCTGTTGCCGTGGCTCATAGGATTCATGGCGGAACATTTCACGCTACGCTATGCCTTGGCCGCAGGCGCTTTGTGTCCCGCCGTGCTTACCCTGTTGCCCCTCATAACCCGTCCCACCAAAAAATAAACCCATTGGCGCGCATTTCATGCATCGTGCATCTGGAATCAGATGATGGGATTACAATATATATATTGGGCCTGCAAATATTTATAATTGTACTTAATGGTTGAGGCAGGGACTCCCTATTGCATGAAATAAAGCGACGTGAATGGTGTTCTCGTAAAGAGGGAGAAGCAAAATGCCACCCTGTGCTTATCATATTATGACATAATAACGGACAAGCGCTGCCAAGGGGACGGGTCATGCAAAAACGGGCATGAAGTAACCTTGAATAACGCATTTTTAGGCTACACGCGTTTTTAGACGCCATAAGGCTGATATTTATTTCAGTATTGACTAGATATTGTTTAGGGTGTACAATCCATTCAGACGAGTTTGGGCATGATGGAGTCCATTTTGAAAAAATTGTAATGCGTTACTGAAAGACATAAGTATTACAATATGAGGGAAGCGTCATGATGATTCGGCGAGTGATGGTGTGCATTGTCGTCTGTGCCGCATTGACCGGTGTGTGTCTCGATGCGGATGCGGGGGTCAAGCGAATCTTACTGGTGGGCGATAGTTGGGCGCAGTTTTTATGGAAGGATCGCATCGTCCGGGACACCTTGGTGGCCACGGGCCTTGGCGCCTTTGAGGAAGACGGCTCCGTGACGGCGATTGGGGGGACGCCCGCGATGTTGTGGGCGCAGCCGCATATGAGTGATGTGATCAAAACCATGCTGCTGGCCTATCCGACGATAGACACGGTGCACTTGAGCACGGGGGGCATAGATTTTTTGATGCAGTATCACACGAGCCTGACCGCCGGTCAGCGGCAGGCCCTGTGGCAAAAAATCAAGGCGGATATTCAAACGGTGGTGAACAACATCCTGGAGGTTCGCCCGAACATTCGCGTGTTGATTGTGGATTATGATTACCTCAATCTGTGGGACTCCCTGATGGCCCCGGATGTGGAATGGTGGGAAGAACTGCTCTTTGGCATGGATCCGGGCTGGCACGGCTGGAATCTTTCCATGCTGATGTCGTGGATGTACCTTGGATTTCCATCACCGGCCCAAGTGAACGGCGCGTTCATCGAACTGGGCCGGGAAAAACTGGATATTGCGCTGAATACCCAGCCTCGGTGCCAGTACATTCAGAATTTCGGCTTGTGCCAATATGCGTTTGGCTACCGGACGGCGGGCCTTCCGCCCCTGGTGGCGCCGTTTCCGGGTTCCGCCGCGACGGATTGGTGGCCTTACCCCGGCGGTTATCCTTCGTATCCCAATTCACCCGATGCGATGAATGTGAGCGCGGGCGGCCTGGACGGCATTCACTTGAATCCCCAGGGATACCGGTGCCTCGTGTTGAACTGCATCCAGCAGTATTACATGGATTGGCTTCTCCATCCGTACGTCCCCGATGTGACCCCGCCGCAGGTGGTTTCCATTGAAGCGCCGGAGGAGAGCCCCACCAATGCCGCCACCGTAAACTTCATGGTCGCCTTTGATGAACGGGTGAAGGGGGTGGATGCCACGGATTTTGCGGTGGAATCAGACGATACACTTTACGGAGCGCGGATATTGGACGTTCGGGGAAAAGGGAAGACATATACCGTGACGGTGTCCACGGGAACGGGTGAAGGCGCTCTGGGCCTCCGCATACTCGATAATGATTCCATTCTGGACGAATCGAAAAATCCCTTTGGCGGTCCAGGGGAAGGCAATGGCGGTTTTGAAGGCGGCGCCACCTATTGGATTGATCATGTCGCGCCCCGGTTCACGGTGCGCGCGGAGCTCAAATGCCCCACGGAAGCGAATCCTTTCCACGTGGTGGTGGAGGCGAGCGAACCGGTGTTTGGCTTGGGGGTCTCGGATGTCGCCACGGAAAATGGCGGAATCGCTTATTTCCAGGGCATAGAAGCCAATTACGGCTTTGATTTCATTTCCTTCAATCCGGGCGAGGTCAAGGCATGGATTCCCGCGAGTGTGGCCCAGGATGCGGTCGGGAACTGGAATGAGGCATCGGACCCCATGACCTGTGAATATACGGGATGGAGCATCAGCACGCCGTATCCCTTGTATCTAAGCGATGGCAGCGATGGCGATCTGATTTTGGATGAAGGAACGCTTGAGATCGACACGGACGCGATGACGATGACGGGGGCGTTTGAGGCGCGGGGCCGCGGTGATTTCGGCGCCTGTGTGTTTGATTTTGAAAATGTGGATATCGGCGGCGGCGTGGTGGTGACCGTGCATGGGCAGCGGCCGCTGGCGATTGCCGCGCGCGGCGATATTTTGTGGGGCGCCTCGATGGATGCCTCGGGAAAAGAAGCGGGACGCTGCGGCGGTGGTTTTGGCGGTGCGGGCGGCGCAGGACAAGAAGGCGGCGCGGGGGGTGTGGGCGGCGGTGCGGGCGGCGGCGGCACGGCGGGCGATCCTGGGTTTGGCGGCGGCCCGGGCGGTTCGGGTGTGTCCGGAAGCAATGGCGTGGAAGGCACGGCGGGCGGTGCGAGTGCGGCGGGCAATATGGGCGCCATCGGCATGGCGGGCGAGTCCGGAAGCAAGGGATGGGGGCAAAGTGAAGGCAATGGACGCGGCGGTGCGGGCGGCGCGGGCGGAAGCCAGCAGAGTGTTGTGGAAGGCGGTGGTGGCGGTGGCGCGGGTTCCGGCGGAGCGGGCGGAGCGGGAACTATTTTTGCCAGTGGCGGTCCGGGTCAGGCGGGTGGCGGCGGCGCCGCCGGGTTGCCTGGAATAGCCGGCGCCGCGGGTGGTGAAGGTGGCGCGGGTATGCGGGGCGCGGATGCCACCTTTGTATTCGACCCGAATACCCTGGCATTGGCGGCGGGCAATGCCGGCGGCGGCGGTGGCGGCGGCGGCGGCGGTGCGGGGGGTGTGGGCGGCGCGGGTGGCGGTGGCGGCGGCGGTGGTGGCGGCGGCGGTGGTGGCGGCGGTTCGGCCGTTTACTTTATGGAGCAAGCATTCCTTTTACATGGTGGCATGGGTGGCCGGGGCGGCCTGGGGCAAGCAGGCGGCTCGGGCGGTATGGGTGGCAATGGCGGTGTAGGCGGTCAAGGCGGCAACGGGAGCAATGGCGGTGGCGCGGTGATTCTTTCCGCGCGAGGTCTGGCACGGTTCCGGAATAATGCGGCAATTGATGTCTCGGCCGGTGCGCCGGCGGACGGCATCCAAGGCGCGGAAGGACTGGCCGGAACAGCAGGGACCGAGTCCGGTACTCTACTGGATGGCCACACCGCCGGGTTGCCAGGCCAACCGTTCCTAATCGTGAGTGGCGGAACCGGCGGTGACGGCGGCGCGGGTGGTCTAGGTGGTAACGGCGGCGCGGGTGGTTCGGGTGGTGCTGGCGGCGCGGGCGGCGCGGGCGGATTGGGCACCCCCGGCATGGTCAAAATCCAAGGCGGCATTATTCTGGCGAAAAAGCTTATGGTGCGGTGTAACACCCATCGAGAAGGCAAGCTGGGCAATGAGTACTTGGGTAAATTCACATGGATTTCCGGGATGGGCCCCATGTACCGGGAATTTATGCGGCCAACCTTCTCCGACAACATCGAGCGTGGCGCAGTCAATAACGAGGCTCTCTTAGCCGCCTCCAGTCCGTACGAGGCGGAGCTGCGCGTGCCACTCATTCCGACTCTGGTGGGAGGTCCGGACACGTCTGGGTTCTATGTTGACGAATACTGGAACAAAGAAGACGTGGAAACCGCGTTGCCACCCAACCCATCGCCCATAGAAGTGTTGCGGTTTGGCGAACAATTTGAAGGCTATGATCAAATCGTGGTTTGGCATGCGCCGGGCGCCTCCATCATCAAAAATGTGGCGGTGAGTTCCAACGAGAAGGGCAAGGGCCCCGCCATCGTGCCGGTGGTCCGGCCCAAGCAGGTGAAATCAAAAGCCGTGAAAGCCGAAGTGTGGACCACCCTCGTTCCCGCCGGGACGGCCTTTAATTCCGCGCCGGTCCTCGACGAGATCGGCGCCCGTGAAACGGTGGAAAAACAACCCGTGACCATTGCCCTGAAGGCGGCGGATGACGGTGCGGTCCGCTATAGCTTCACCGGTAATTTGCCTGTGGGCGCCAATGCGGCCCTCACTCCCGCCAAAGACGGTTCGGCCACGTTCGCCTGGACCCCCGAATTGGGCGAGGCGGGCTCGTATGGTGTGACCTTCATGGCCACGGATGATGACAGTGTCTGCCCGTTGAGCGACATGCAAACCGTCATTATCACCGTTGAGAAGCCCAACCTCCCGCCGGTGATTGTGCCCATCGAGGCGAAGACGGCGTATGTGGGCATTCCTATGACGGTCGAAGTGGCCGCCGTGGACCCGGAAGAGGCCGCTGTGGAACTTAGTGTGACGCCACGGGATTTGCCGGACGGGAATAATGGCGTATTCGCCGTGTTGGAACCCGGCAGGGGCGTATTTACATGGACGCCCGGCGCGGAATCCGCGAACCGGACGTATCATCTCGATATTCAGGCCGTGGAACAAGGCGAGGGCGGCCAAAGCAGCGGGTTAACCGTGGATGTCCTCGTGAAAGCGGAGAATCAACCCCCGATGCTGACGATTGATCCCGCCGATGCGGTGGCCGCGCATGTTGGCGGGGCCTTGACCATTCAGGTGGCGGCGGTGGACCCCGAAGGCGGGCGCGTGGGTTTGGATGCGTCCGTGTCGAGCGTGCCGGAAACGGAAAATGCCGTGTTCACGGATAATGGCAATGGCAACGGGGCCTATTGCTGGACACCTTCCGTCACCGGGGTGTTCGAGGTGATGTTCCGGGCGGCGGATAATGTGATGGTTCCGGCCACCGGCGTGAGTTCGGCGAAAGTGGTGATCACGGTGACGGAAGCGCTTCCGGGTGAAGGCGAGATCGTGAACGAAGGCGAGGCCGTGATGGAAGGTGAATCCACGCCAGTGGAAGGTGAAGTGGCCACCGCCGTGCATTCCGCGGACATTGACAAGGATTTGAAACTGGAATTGTCCGAACTGCTCCGGGTGGTCCAATTGTATAATTCAAACGGTTACCATTGTGATGCCGCCGGGGAAGACGGTTATGGCCCTGGCGCGGGCGGGCAGGATTGCGCGCGGCATTCCGCGGACTATGCGGAACCCTATTGGTCCATTTCACTCAGCGAGATGCTGCGTGTGATTCAATTGTACAATGCCGCCGCCTATGAACCCTGTGCAGGGGGCGAAGACGGCTTCTGCATGAAGTGAGCGGATTACAGTAGAAGTGATATTGCGCGTGGCCGGCCTGGAATCTGGCCACGCGCGATTTGTGCTTGAGGCAGAATGGAATTGGTGTATACTTCGGGTGTGTATTACAAAATGAACGCCCTGTATGGGCATGACAAGGGATGGGTTATGCAAATAGGGACACGTGTCATGAACAAAAATCGCTTCGTTTGCCGCTGGGTTTTCATCGTCATGGCAATGATGAGTCCCTGGGCGTTGGCGGATATCTATGTCAGCACGGGAGAGGACGGAAACCTGAATCTTTCCGGCGGCGGAATCACGATTGACACATTTAATATGAAGATTACGGGCTCCGTGCCGCAGATCAATGGGCGGGAAGACAATGGCGTATGTGTGTTTGATTTCAAAGACATCAACCTTGGCGCGGGGGTGTTGGTTACACTGGTGGGCACCCGGCCGTTATCTTTGGCCGCCACAGGGGATATTTATATTGCCACGGACTTCATTGTGCCTGCGGGAAAGTTTGGTGGCGGTGCGGGTGGCGGGGGAGGTGGATTTGGAACCGGAAGTGAGGGCGGCAGTGGCGGTTATGGCCGTCCAGGGGGTGTGGGGGGGCCGGGCGGGAGTGCTGGAGATGGTATTAACGGGTCGGGGGGGGCTGGCAATCCCGGGACGGGAGGTAACAATGGCGATGTTGGGACAACCCCGGCACCAGGGGGACCAGGGTCCGCAGGGTCTATTGGCACCTTGGGGTTTAATGTTACAAGTAATAACGGAGCGGCTGGCGCGGCAGGTGAGCCGGGAACTCCGCAGACCATAACAAATCGAGGGAGTGGTGGAACCGGCGCGGGAGGGGCTGGATCGGGTGGTGTTGGGGGGTTTTTACAATGTGGCGGAGGTACTGGGGGTGGGGCAGGCACTAGTGGTGGTTCAGGCACCCAGGGGCAGACGGGGGGGGGCGGTGGTGGTGGCGGGAGTGGAAGTGCTGCGTCGTTTCCGTCATTGCCGGCAGATTCTTTAACCGTTTTTGCGGGGAGTGGTGGTGGTGGTGGCGGTGGCGGCGGCGGCGGGGCCGGTGGTCAAGGGGGAGGTGGAGGGGGTGGTGGGCAAGGTGCTGGCGGCGGTGGCGGCGGTGGCGCTACTTGGGCGTATTGGCCCAATTGTTCGGGGGGTGTTGCCAATGGCGGTGCTGGTGGGCATGGAGGGAAAGGAGAAACAGGCGGCAACGGAGGCACAGGTGGAACGGGCGGCAATGGCGGGACTGGCGGGCATGGCCAATCGGGAGGCGGTGCCATTGTTTTAGCGGCGCGCGGGGTTTGCCAATGGAAGGCGCCGGCACAGGTAAATGTTTCCGCAGCTTCCGACCGCTCGTTGGGCGTTTCAGGAACGGGAGGAAGCGAGGGGCAAGGGGGGGTGAGTGGAGGTACTGGAGGGGTACTGGATAGGACCCCTGGCGCGGGCGGCCATACGGCTACAGTTTACTGTTTATATATGGGATGGCCCATTCCTTTTGATTTTAGTGGTTGTTCTGGTGGGGATGGAAATACGGGCGGCCCTGGAGGCGGTGGAGGCAAAGGCGGCACGGGGGGCGCGGGCGGCAAAGGCGGTGATGGCGGGTGGGGGTTGCCGGGGATGGTGAAGCTGCATGGGTCGGTGGTATTGGCGCATGATCTGACGGTGGTGGCGGATAACCGGTATGATCCGGGCACGGCGGATACCAATTATCAAGGGAAGCTGACGTTTGTCTCAAATATGAATGAGACGTCGGTAAATGATTATATGCCGTTGTTATCGAATCCCAGCAATGGCCCGGACCGGGTGCATGTGGGGGTGACCACAAATGATCCGGTGTTGAAGGCACCGAGTTTTTACGATGCCGCGATTCAGGCCCCGCTGGTTCCTGAACTGAAGAGTGGTCCCGCAGTGGCGGGAATATTGAAGACCAACTACTGGAATAAGGGACTTGTGGACAGTTCCACCCCCATTCAAACGAAGAACGGGGTTGAGTTGTATTTTCTGACGGGCGCGGACAGTGTCTACAAGGATTTCAATCAAGTGGTGGTGAAAAACGCCGGCTTGGTTTCGGTCCGCGGGATGTTCCTCCGGTTGATGGGGTATCCTCCCCTGCTCATCAATGAAACGGGCAATATGCAGCCGGGCGACGTGTGGACGACGCTGGTGCACACGAGTCTGACGGTGGCGCCGGCACTGATGCATGGCGCGACCATCATTGATCAGCCGGACAGCATTGGCTGTTTCCCGGGCACGATCAATATGCGGTTCTCCGTGGTGGCGGAAGGCGATCCCGTCTTGTCGTATAAGTGGTATAAGGACCTGGATGAGGATGGGGAGATAGACCCGGGCGAAGAACTGCCGGAAGTGTCCCCGGATTTGACCTTTCCCGTGGTCCACGAATCCGATCAGGGATTCTATTTCTGCACGGTGACCAATGACGCCAGAACGGTTCAATCCAACTCCGCCTATTTGGATGTGTACGACGGCCCCACCATTACGGACAATCCGGACCCCTTGACCGTGTGGCCGGGAGAGTCGGCCACGTTTTCCGTTTCCGCCACGGGGATAGCCTTGACCTACCGGTGGCAGTTCCGAAAGAGCAGTCTTGAACAGTGGCAGAATATTCCGTTGGCGATTACCGCATCCTATACCATCCCTGCGGATCCCAACCCGCTGGACCTGATTCCTGCGGGCGTCCAGGAGGCAAATGAAGGCGAATACCGCTGCCGTGTGACCAATCCGGTGAGCACGGCGGAATCCGCGCCCGCCATGTTGACGGTGAACGATGTTCCGCAGATTGTGAAGCATCCGGAGGATGTCGTGGCCCCGCTGAACTCCGATGTGTCCATGTATATTGTGGCCGTGGGCACCACCCTCCAATACCGGTGGGAGCGTGACCACAACAACGATATCTGGGAATTGGTGCCGGGCGCGACGGACAGCATTTTGCATTTTTCGCCCCTTCTGGCAAGTCATGCGGGCCATTACCGGTGCCGTATCGCGAATGTGAGCAAACCGTATGATGACACGTCGGGACTGGGGGGCGGCGTCCTCTCGAATACGGCCGTGTTGTCGGTGGGCGATCCGGGAATTATCAGCCAGCCGCTTTCCAAACTGGTCAATCCGCTGGACGATGTCGAATTCAAGGTGGTTCCGATAACGGCGGGTTCTCTGGCCGATTTGTCGTACCAGTGGTATAAGAACAATGTGGCAATCAACCCCGTGGAGAATCCCACCGCGTTGTCCACCAAACTCGAGATCAAGAAAGCGGAGGAGGCCGATGAAGGCGCCTATAAGGTGAAGATTACCGGGCCTGGTGGTAATGTAACCTCGGCGCCCGCCACGTTGACGGTGCGGAATCTGCCGCGCATTGTCGTGGACCCGGCCTGCCCGCCCACGGTGCAAATTGGCGAGACGGTGAACATGGGCGTGTTGGTGGAGTTCGATCCGCAAGACCCGGTCTCGTATCAATGGCGGTATAAGAACCCGATGACCCAGGTGGTGAATGAAATTCCGGGCGCGGAATCCAGCATTCATACTATTCAACACGCCATTCAAAAGGATGAAGGCCTCTATACCTGTGCCGTGAGCAATCTGGCCACGACCAACACCGGCCCGGTGGTGTCGCGCGAAGCCAACCTGATTGTGGGGCATCTGCTGGATATTGTGAACGTTGCGGGCGGAGGCGTGTTCTGTGAAAAGACCGGCCCGGCCGAATTTTCGGTGACCACCGAATATGGGCGCGGTCCGCGCACCTACCAATGGTTGCGCGATGGGACGCCCGTGGGATTGTCCGTGCAATCGGAGGAGAATGTGTTTACGTTCAATTCCTTTGAGATTGCGGAAGTGACCATGGCGGACATGGGCGAGTACATCTGTAAGATTACGGATGAACGCGGCAATCACTATACCGAGCCGGTGGAATTGACTGTGACCCGGGGCGTCCAAGTCGAAGATATATCCGGCGGCGGGGTTGCTTACAAAAATGACCGTGCATGGCCCTTCTCGATTACCACCCGGTTTGGCTGTGGCACGCGAACCTACCAGTGGATGCACAATGGCGCGCCGGTGGGGCCGCAGGGACAATCGAGCGAGGAGCACTACACCTTCGATGCGTTTGTGCTTGACCCCGTGACCCCGGACAGCGCCGGAACCTATATGTGCCGGATCATGGATGATGGGGGACGGTACGACATTGGGCCGTTGACGCTGGAAGTATTTGATCACATTACCGCTCCGCGTATTTTGGTGGACCATCAGGAAGTCACCGCGGAAGCTATCCTTCGCACCCGGGGTGATTCCATCCGCTTCGAGGCCGTGGGCGCGGAAGGCGGCAAACCTCCGTTAACCTATGAATGGCTCGTGGAAGATGCTGCGACAAAATCCATGAAAGCCGATCCCCCCATGGACCCCATATGGGAAATCGATGAACTGGACTCTTCCTATACCGGCTGGTACAGCGTGCGCGTGCACGACAGCGGCACCGATGATGCCGTTTCAGCACCCGTGCTGCTCAAAGTGAGCGCGGGGGTTCCCGCCGCCGGCGGATTAACCTTCGCGGTGATGACCGCGCTCTGCGCCGCCTCGGGCGCCTTGATGCTGCGCCGGAGAAGAAAACAATAATTCAAAGACGCTGTTCAACGTCTTGCCGCATAGAAGTCTTGCGGGCCTGGGTCCGCAAGACTTCTGTGTATTCGTTGTTTCGAGGGTGGGAAAACGTGTATTGTTAGGTTCCCGGGTATACTCGGAACAAATGGAGAAATTGCCGTGAAAAAGAGTGTGAATGGATGGATGGTGGGCGGATTTGCCGGAGAGGTGCCGGTGGCGCAGGCGGCGAAGACCGCGAAGGAATTGGGGTATGACGCGATTGAACTGTGTTTTGGCGCGGGGGAGTTGACCCCGGCGGCCAGCGCGCAGGATTTGATGAAACTGCGCAAGGATGTGGAGGCCGCGGGTATCGAGATTGCCTCGCTGGCGACGGGGAATTATTGGAGCACGTCGCTGTCGAGTCCGGAGGAAGCGGAACGGGCGAAAGCGGTGGCGTTCACGGAAGCGTATATTAACGCGGCGCATTGCTTTGGAGTGGACGCGATACTGGTGCTGCCGGGTTCGGTGGACGTGGCGTGGGATTCCGCGCGGCCCGTGGTGCCGTTGAAGGCGGCCTATGAGAAGTCACAGCAGTCGATTCGTTCGCTGATCCCATTGGCGGAGAAAAAGGGCGTGGTCATGGCGCTGGAAAACGTGTGGAGCAAGTTTTTAACCGGCCCGTTTGAATTGGCGGCGTTTGTGGATACCTTCCATTCGCCGCAGGTCATGGTGTATTTCGATGCGGGGAACTGCCTCATTAACGGATATTCGGAACATTGGATTGAGGTGCTGGGCCAGCGGATTAAACGGGTGCACGTGAAGAATTTCACCCGGCGGGAAGGCGGCGGCACGCTGGCGGATTTCACGGACAGCCTGTTGGAGGGCGACGTGAATTGGCCGGCGGTATTCCAGGGATTGAAGGAGATCGGGTACGACAGCTACCTGACGGCGGAGGTCATCGTCGGGGAGAAAGGCATGCCGAACGTTGAACAGGCGGCCCGTGTGTGCGCGGAAATGAAGCAGCTTACCGAACAGCATGGGTGACCCGGCGCGATCACGTGTGGTGTGCGGCGCGCGAGGACCGCGCAAAAAATGACTGACCGATTCTGGAACCGGTCAGTCAGTAAAGTGGGCGTGTATGGTTCTCCCGGCCTATTTCTTTGCTCCTGCGGGTTTCGCCGCGCCGCCTGCGGGTTTCGCCGCGCCGCCCCCGGCGGGTTTTGCCGCGCCGCCTCCGGCCGCGCCGGCCTTCTTGCCGCCCTTCGCCGCCGCAGCTTCGGCTTCTTTCTTGATCTCATCGTAGCGGAGCTTTGCGACCTTGGCCTCTTCTATTTTTCGATTGGCCAGTTCGATCATCTGCTCTTTGTCCTGTTTTAATTGGGGATTGATGTCGTCGGGGATCACACTGACGATGGTGGGGACTTTCGAGTATTCGGCGATGGACTGTTCATACTCGTGGGCATCTTTGGCTTTTTCGCCCTTGTCGATCACGTCGCTGGCTTCATCGAGGATTTCGCCGATGGTGTCTTTGATCAGCTTGTCCAGTTTACGGGTGCTTTCCTTGGCGGTACCCTCCAAGTCCTTGAACTCGTTGCTCACCCCGCTGAAAAGGACCATGGCTTGGCGGTAGGTCGAGATGGCTCCGCCGCGATCTCCGGCGACCCGCGCCTTATCGGCTTCGGCCTGCGTTTTTTCGGCGGAAGCGATAATCTGGACCATCATTTCGTAGCGTTCCTTGCGCTCGGCGATGGCCTTGTGGGTTTTTTCGATGAGGGTGGCCAACTCGGCATTGGTGCGTTCAAACTCCATGGCCTGTTCGAAATTGTTGAGGGCATTGGGGAGGTCGGAGTCTTTGGATCCTGGTTTTGCGGCGCTTTCCAAGAATACCTTCCCGTTTTTGATGAAATGCGCGGCGAGTTTGGCCGCGATGGCGGCGCGGTCGGTGCCGGGCATGTCAAAGGCGGTTTTCCATTCACGGACGCCGCGCAGGGCGGTATCGGGGGTGCCATAGGCGTAATACATGTCGCCGATTTTGTCAAAGGCGTTGGGCAAGCCGGGGTTGACCTCGACAAAATTGTTGTAGACCTTTTCGGCTTGATTGAGGTTCTTTTTGACGGTCAGGAGGTAGTTCATTTCATCGACGAAGTACCAAGCGAGGGCGCGGCGGGAAGCGGAGGGCTGGCTGGCATCGCCTTCCGGACGCAACACGGTGTACCATGCGTCAGTGACCGCTTCCACGGAACGCACAAAATAACTGGGCCCGCTCTTGGCCAGGAATCCGGCATATCCGGAGCCGTTCAGGTAGTCTTCGTGGATGATCCGCTTGTCGTCGGCGAAAAAGCCGCGAGCTTTTTCGAAATAGTCGCGGGGATCGCGGATATAGTAGCGCTGGGTTTGATGGCGCGAGAAACCAAACGTGTCAATGTTGATTTCCACGTCAGCGTTCATGCGCTGCTGAATGCGTTCCTCTTCGGGGTTCCAGACAAAGCCATAGGGCATCATGATGTCCGCCACAAGGGCCGACAAGACGCCCATGCGGTAGGCAAAGTACGACGAAGGCCCATACTGCCGGACGTCACGGAGCAATTGAATTTCATTGCTGACCGCCTGAACGGTTTCAGCATCATTGCCGAGCGGCACTCCAGCGCCAAGCACGGCATAGCCCGCGTCGGTTCCGCGCAATACGTCTTCCTCATAATTCGGGCCGGTCATGCCGCCCGGACGGTAGACGTTGGGGAAGTCGTCTTTAATGACTTGCAGGGCCATGACGCTGATGGTTCGTTTCGCGCGGGGCCCCCACGCCAAGGCCTGGGGTGTGACCAACCCGGTAGCCAACGCCAACAGCAATGCCCATTTCATTGATATTCTCATCGTAGACATGCAAATCCCTCTTAGCCGGTCCGTTATACACCTATCCGCCCGAAAACCATCTTCGGTTTCCCACGGTTCAAAAGGGCACGAAGTCCTATGGAAACGGTAGCATAAGGCCCCTTCACCTGTCAATGAGAGGGAGGGGAAAAAAGCAGGCGCCCGCCGGAGGGCTTCTGGCGGGCATTACTGTATGGAAACAAGGGTTACGCGACCTTTACTTGGATTTTCCGGGCTTTGGCCGCCTCGGTCTTGGGAAGCGTGATCCGTATCACGCCATGCTTGTAGGAGGCGTTCACCTTCTCGGCATCCACTTCACACGGCAGGGGAATCGAACGGTGAAAGGAGCCGTAGCTGCATTCGCTGTAGTAGCAATTGCCTTTTTTCTCCTCGCGGGACGATTTTTTTTCGCCGCGCACGACCAGGCGTTGTCCTTCCAGGTGAACTTGAATTTCCTTCTCGGAAATCCCCGGCACTTCGAGGCTGACACGGAGTTCATCGCCGGTGTCTTCAAGATCGACCAACGGGCCGTTGGAAAAGGTCCATGCGGCGGGCCAAAACTCCTGGGTATCTGTATCCTGGGATTTCATTCGTGCGGGCAGCCAGCGGTCAAAAATTCCACTGATGTTTCCACGCAGGTCGTCCAGGGACGATTTCCAAGAAACGGGGATCAGACTGTTCATACGAATCACCTCGCTTTCCTTGACATAACGTCATGGGCGGGTCTCACGCCACGTTGACGGTAATCTTCTTGGGGATTTGTTCCTGCACTTTGGGCAGGTAAATGCTCAACACGCCATACTTCATCTCGGCCCGGATGTTTTCCCGGTCCACTTTTTCGCTGAGTTCAAACTGGCGGAAGAAATTCAGCAGTTGATACTCGCGCACCAGCGGCTCGCCCGGCAGTGCACTGTGGGCCTTGCCCTTTATGGTGAGGATGCTATTGTCCACGTTGATCTCGACATCCTCCTTGCCCACCCCGGGCAGGTCGGCCACCACGGCCAATCCTTCGGCGGTTTCGAAGATATCCACCGGGGGCGTCAAGGTGCGAACTTCTTCGCGGGTGTCCGGGGCCTTTTGCTCAACTTTCTGGGGGACGGTTGTCTCTTTCATGGCTTCCACCTCCTTTAGTTCACCGAAACCGTGATTTGTTTCGGTTTGGCCTTTTCATGCTTGGGAAGCGTCAACAACAGCAGCCCGTTTTTGTACTGGGCGGTGATCTTGTCGCTGTCCACTTCCGACGGCAGGGTCAAGGTCCGCACGAAGCTTCCCGCGCCACGTTCACTGCGGTGGAAGGCCTCGGGCTTGATATCCTCCGTGATGGGGGTTTTCTTGCCCGCGATGCGCAGAACGTTTTGAAGCACGGTGACTTCGATGGATTCGGGCTCCAACCCCGGCGCGAGGGCTTCGACATAAATGTTGTCTTTGTCATCATTTACGTTCAGCATCGGATACACCCGTGCCGAAACGCCGGGAAGAAACGATACGCGCGAGAAGGGCCATTTCCATGAGCCGGCGTCGTCAAAGACACGCTCAACTTCGCGGCGCAGCAATTCGAGTTCCCGGAACGGGTCCCAGGTTCTGAGTGTCATGGCTCATTCCTCCTTACGTTGTGTTGCCATTTTGACTTCAAACTTCATCTGTACGAAAGCAACTGGAGTGCCAAGTTCATAAGGAGTGGTCCTATTTGTCACAAGCCATTGAAATAAAAGGAGTTGAGGCTTCTCGGAAATCAGAGGGGACGCCGATACTGTTTTAGATTGATCCAAAAAGAAACGACGCTGTTTCACAATAAAACAGGGAATTGAAAAGAGTGGAAGCCGGTGTGGAGGGTCTTTCCTGGGTGGTTATTGTTTCCGGCGCCAAGCGGCCAGGATGATGGTCATCAGGGCAAGCATAAAAATGTCGTCAAAGAGCGATTTAATCCTAACGGTTTGATATGCTTTGCCATTGTTATTACACCCATCCGGGTCCTCCCCCTCGCCCTCTTCGAGTCCTTCGCCTTCTTCGAGTCCCTCGCCTTCTTCGAGTCCCTCGCCCTCTTCGAGTCCCTCGCCCTCTTCGAGTCCCTCGCCTTCTTCAAGCCCCTCGCCTTCTTCAAGCCCCTCCCCTTCTTCAGCGCCTTCGCCCTCCGCTACCTCGGGGACAATGTTGTTGTATCCCAAATCCATGAGGGCGCCGATATCAACGGGCGCATATTGGCGGCGGGAAACCCCCATGCCGATGGCGTGCTCCATAACGGCTCCGCCCACCATTTTCCCGGTATCCCAATGGCTGAGGCTGCTTCCGCTCTGGAAGGATGCGGGGGCATAAATTCCGGGGACTTTGCCTTGTCCGTATTGCTGATAGGCGGATGTTCCCTCGAAGGCCAAGTTATTGCTGATCATGTCCGAGGCATTGCCGAGGAAATCCGGCGGGATGCCTGTAAACAGATTTATCAAACCGGTGCGCCGGACCATAAATTGGTCCCACCGGGAATAGACATTGGGACTGATTAGGCTATTGCCGATGCTATCCGATAGGGAAAGCAAACCGAGGCAATGGGTCATTTCGTGCAGAAGTACGGACAAGAAATCCACTTGCCCAAATCCTGGAGCATTTTTACTTAAATTCCAAGGATAACCGAAATCCACGGTGATATAGACTTCTTCCGTGCCGGCATAAGGCTTGATGTCATTTTTCAGGCGGTACATGGTGGTGCCGGTTTGGAAGCCCGGGGTGGTGTTGAAATAGGTTCCCGCGAAGGACAATGCGCCACTGCCATCGGTTTGCGACTCCGTAAGCAGTACGTCCAGCGTACCGGCCTCATTTATAACGCCGGCCACATATTGGAGTGTTTCTTTGAACCGGGCTTGGGCTTGGGGACCCGTGGGGGCATCGTTGTCAAACCCCTTATTGGTGTTATTGCGGACGTCCATCAGGTAGAGGTTGAAGGTGATGCCGTTGTAGACCACCTGATCATCGGGAAACCCGGCCGGCATGGATTTTTCCACATCGGTCTCGACATAGCGTATTTCGTTCGCATCGGGCGCATACCCGATCAGCAACTCGGCAACGCCGGGCGCCGCGATGAGCACCGCCCCAATCGCCGCAATCATACTTCTCCAACCAACCGTTGGGGTTGAAAAATACGGCATGCGCATGGTCCTGTGACTCCCTGCTTGTACTTCACCGGCCTTCGGCCCGTGGTAATCAACCTACACCGCCAACTTTTCTCATTACTGCCTACCGCCTGACATCCGTCATTGTAGGCCAACGGGATGAATGGATCAATACTTATTTCGGAAATGACCGGCAGGATGTATGATCCACGCCTGCCCCCCCCCCGGCAATATGTGCCAGAAAAACTTGGAATGCCCTGGACAGAGCAGGAATTCACGAATGATTATGGATAGAAAAAGATGCAGGGGCCATAGCCGTTGGGGGCTTTGGGGTCGGGCAGTTGGTTGTTGGCCATGAGGCTTTGCCCGCCGGCTTTGACGGGGTAGGGATGATCCTGGTCGAATTTTGCTTCGCCTTTCGAGGCGCGCGCGGTGAAATCAAAATCGAGCAGGCCGTTGTCGTTCAAGTCGCGGGTGGCCAGGAAATAGGCGCGCAGCGCGGTAATAAAATAGACATCCACCGGGTCTTCCGTGCCAATCGGATCGGGCACCACGCCAAAGGTGCTTGCGGCGGGTCCGACACTGATGAGGGCGAACGCGTCGTATTCCGAAGGGGGAAACACGACATTTTCCAGGATGGGGTTGGCGGGGTCCCAGGTCTTGGCCTGAAAATCACCGCTTTCAATCCAATATTGCTTGGCTTTTTTGAACTGACGGGTATTGACGGGGATGTAGATAAAGGGACGCGGCGATGCATCCATTTGTTTCTGGACTTGATCCGGGAGGTTGTCCCCGGTGTAACGGACCTCCGGGAAGCGAACGCGGCTGGTGGCCATGTCCTTGTCGCCGATGGGAGAAAATTCCAGGAGGCTGATGCGCTTGTCCCGGTTGGTGTCATAAGATTCGGAAAATTCGTCACAATGGGTGACGTCGCCGTACAGGCGAAGATAGAACAGATAGGGTTTCAGAAAATAGCAGACCTTTTCATCGGTACAGTTGGCCAAATCGGCTTCCCGCATATCCCAGGGGATATACCCATACGCGGGGGGATAACTGCTGTGTTCGGTATAGTACGCGACCATGGCGGTGCGAATATTGTTCATGGCCCCGTTCATGCGGCGGAGCTTGGCTTTTTCCAAGGCTCTGGGCAAAGCGGTGGCCACAAATCCGGCCAGAATGGCGATGATGGCAACAACAGTCAATAACTCGAGGAGGGTGAAACCCCGGGCACGGCGAATGTTCATGGTCGTTTTCTCCCCATCGTCGGCGATGGCTTGTTTCCTTTGAAATGATAACATGCGAACCTTTGCGGGTCAACTATTCTCTGGACAACGGGGCTTTCGTAAGATAATGAACCAGAAGAGGATACAAAGCAAAGTGTGGATTTTGTCATGAATTTAATATGGGACGGAGGGCTTCCTGATGGTCCACAATCCACCGGCACACGTCTTCCATGATGGCGAGGACCGTTTGTTGGGGCCGCCAGCCGGTGGCTTGGGTAATCTTATCGTGATTGGAGATATACCAGGGAATATCCGCGGCGCGGGTATCGGGTTTGCTCGCGATGGGGATAGTTTTCCCGGTGATTTCCTGACAGAATTGGGTGAGTTCGGCGAGGGACACGCTGCCGTTCGCACCCCCGCCCACATTGAAAAGGCCGCCATTCAAAGCGTCCAAATGTTCTATTTGGCATAGGATGAGGAGAAGCAAATCGTCAATATGCAGCAGATCGCGCACTTGCTTTCCCTGGCCGCCATATCCGATGTAGGCGAGCGAACCGCCAAAAATGTGCCGTGCGGCCCACAGGACGGCCACCCCCTGATCAGCTTTACCCATTTGCCAGGGACCGGTGAGCACGCCGCAGCGGTTGATGATTCCCTTAAGGCCGTACATGGCCATGTATTCCTGCATAATGAGTTCGGAACAGAGTTTGGTGGCGCCGTACAAGGACCGCACACCCGTGAGGGGAAAGTCTTCTGAAATGCCTTTTGGGGAAACGCCGGGAATCGCCTGTTCTTCCAGAATCTCGAAACGGGCGGGGGTTTCACGATAGGCCAGGTTGTTGAGCGGCGCCATGGGATAGACGCGGCTGGTGGAAAGGAAGAACATGGCCGCGCCGTGTTTGCGTGCGATTTCCAGGGCATTCAGGGTGCCGGTAAGATTGGTGTGCAGGACGTAGCGGGGCGAATCGCCGTAGCCGGCCAGCACGGAAGGTTCCGCGCTGCATTCCAGAATCAGGTCCACGGCCCCCGCGTTTTCCAGGTCGTCCAAATTCCGTATGTCGCCATGCATGAATTCCACGCCGGCTTCGCGAAGACGGGGGAGATTCAATTCAGAACCCCGGCGCTTCAGGTTGTCCAGTGCGATGACGCGGCAACCCACCTGGCCGCGCAGGCCGATGGCCAGACTGGACCCCGCGAATCCCGCGCCGCCTGTCACCAGAATGGTTTTCACTATTCGATTCCTTCAATGGTTATCCGCATCCTACACCAAAAGGCTACGGGGTGTGCAAGCCGGCGGGGAGGAAGCCGTGGTTTTTCCTTGGAGGGCGGCGTGCTATATACTGCCCGTGCATGAAGAAAGAACCGGTTGGCAGGACGCGCAGCAGGCGAACATTGGATAGCAGGTATGCACGGTACATTATTCGACACGTTTAAGGAACGTTTGGGAGAGGTATTGGATATTCAATCGGCGATTGCCTTGCTGCATTGGGACGAGGAGGTGTATATGCCTCCAAAGGGGGGGGCGGCGCGGGGACGCCAGCTTGCCACCCTGTCCGCCTTGGCGCACCGGATGTTCACCGCGCCGGAAATGGGCGGCTGGCTGGAAGAACTGATTCAGGGAAAGGAAGCCCTGGAAGTGGACCAAGCGCTCTTGGTGGAGGAGGCATGGTATGACTACCAGCGGGCGCGCCGGTTGCCGGATGTGTTTGTGGAACGTTTCGTGGAGGAATGCAGCAAGGCGTATCACGCGTGGGTGGCGGCGCGGCAGGCGTCGGACTTTGGGTTGTTTCGTCCGCATTTGCAGACCATCGTGGAGTTGGTGCGGCAAAAAGCGGATTACTTGGGCTATGAAGGCTCGCCGTATGATGCTTTATTGGAGGAATACGAGCGGGGCATCCGGACGGAAGAACTCACGGGGCTTTTTGGGGAATTGGGTCCTAGGCTGAGCGCGTTGGCGCGGGGGATTGCCTCGGTTGCGCCTCCGGACACCGGATGGATGGACCAGTCGTGGGACGAACAGGCCCAGTGGGATTTTTCCCTGTGTGTCCTGCGGGAAATGGGTTATGATTTCGATGCGGGCCGTCAGGACAAATCGGTGCATCCGTTCACGACCAACTTCGATCTCAACGATGTGCGCATCACCACGCGCATTCATGCGTGTGATCTTTTTTCCGGATTGATGGGCTCCATCCATGAGGGGGGGCATGCGCTGTATGAACAAGGCTTTCTGGAAAAAGACCGCCGGACATTGCTTGCGCAGGCGCCGTCGCTCGGGATTCATGAATCGCAGTCGCGTTTTTGGGAAAACATTATTGGCCGGAGCTTTCCCTTCTGGAAGCATTATCTGCCGAAGTTGCGGCAACACTATCCGGGCCAATTGGACCAGGTAACGGTGGACCAGGTATACCGGGCGCTCAACCGGGTGCGGCCCTCCCTGATCCGCGTGGAAGCGGACGAGTGCACGTACAATCTGCACATCCTGGTGCGCTTTGAGATCGAGGTGGCGTTGGTGGAAGGGCGGATTGGCGTGGAGGATGTGCCGCCGCTATGGAATGCCAAAATCAAAGAGCACCTGAATATTGATGTGCCGGAGGACCGGCTGGGCTGTCTTCAGGACATTCATTGGGCGCACGGCGCGATGGGGTATTTCCCCACCTATACGCTTGGAAATCTGTATGCGGCGCAACTTTATGATAAGATACGGCTTGAACTGCCGGGTTTCTGGGAAGAGATTGAACAAGGTCATTTCAGGCCGGTGCTTGAGTGGCTCCGGAGCCGCGTGCATCAGATCGGACGCCGGAAAAGGACGCCGGAGATCATTGAAGCGGCCACGGGCGCAAAACTGTCCGTTGAACCGTTCCTGCGGTATTTGTCGGAAAAGTTCAGCCCTCTGTATGGGATAGACGCCATGAAACATATGAGGAGTAAGGATTAACAGCATGCGGACGTTGCTTCTTGGGGCCAAAGGACAATTAGGCCGGGATTTAATGCAGGTGTTTGGGAAAAAGGGCGAGCTCTGGGGCGTGGACCTGACCGAGGTGGATATCGCGGATGCGGTGGCGCTGGCGGCGCTGGCGGACCGTGTGGGGCCGGATTTGATCATTAACGCGGCCGCCTATACCGACGTGGACGGGGCGGAAGACAACGTGGAGATGGCGTTCCGGGTGAATGAGACGGGGGCGCGCAATGCGGCGGATGTGGCGGCGTACCACGACATTCCGGTGGTGTATTACAGCACGGATTATGTTTTTGACGGCTCGAAGGGCGCGCCCTATGTCCCGTCCGATCCGATGTCGCCGATCAACGTGTACGGCCATTCCAAGGCGGCGGGCGAAGCGGCCACGCGCAAATCGGCGGGGAAATATTTCATTATCCGGACCGCGTGGCTGTACGGGCCGGGCGGCCATAATTTCGTGGAGAAGATACTGGGCGCGGCGGCGTCCCGCCCGGAACTCCGGGTGGTGGAGGATGAGGTAGGATCGCCGACCCACACGATGGATTTGGCCGAGGCGACGTTGGCACTGGTTCAAACCCATTCCTATGGTTTGTATCATGCGGCCAATGAAGGCCAGTGTTCGCGGTACGAACAGGCACGGGCGATCATCGAGTTTGCGGGGCTTGATACACGGGTGATTCCTTGCCGCACGGGCGAATTTCCCCTCAAGGCGCCGCGCCCCGTATACTCCGTATTGGATTCGAGCGAAGTGACCCGCGCCACCGGGTATTCCCTGCGGGGATGGCGCGAAGCGCTCGGGAACTATATACGACGAAGGAAAGAATCGTTATGAAGCGGATATTAGTCACGGGCGGAGCAGGATTCATTGGCTCGGCGTTTGTCCGGTATCAATTGCGCACCTACCCGGACGTCCATATCGTCAATTTGGATAAAATGACCTACGCCGGCAACCTGGATAATCTCCGTGAGGCGGATCCCGCACGCCACACCTTTCTTAAGGGGGATATTGCGGACGCGGACACGGTGGCGAAGGCCATGGAGGGGTGTGACGCGGTGGTGAATTTCGCGGCGGAGACGCATGTGGACCGCAGCATCCTTGGGGCCACGGAATTCCTGCGCACGAATGTGGACGGTGTGTACAATATCGTGGAAACCGCCAAGAAACTGGGCACGCAGCGGGTATTGCTGGTGTCCACGGATGAAGTGTATGGGAGCATAGATGAAGGCTCGTTCAAGGAGACGGACCGGCTCAATCCCCGCAATCCTTACAGTGCGGCCAAGGCGGGCGGGGAATTGCTGGGACACTCCTATTTCACCACCTTCGGGGTGCCCGTCATTGTCACGCGCGGCTCCAATACCTACGGCCCGTATCAATACCCTGAAAAAGTGCTTCCGTTGTTTGTCACCAATTGCATTGATAACGAACCGCTGCCGCTGTACCGGGGCGGGGAACATAATGTGCGCGATTGGCTGTATGTGGAGGATCATTGCAGCGGGATAGACACGGCGCTGCGCAAGGGCGCGCCGGGCGAGATTTACAATGTCGCGGGCGGCAATGAACGAGAAAATATTGTGCTGACGAACACGATCCTGAAACTCACGGGGCGCGATGCGTCGCTGATTAAACTGGTGGCGGACCGTCCTGGACATGATCGGCGGTACTCGATTGATCCCGGCAAGTTGAAGGCGCTGGGCTGGTCTCCGGCCATGGACTGGGAGCAGGGGATGGAATTGACCGTGCGGTGGTATCAGGAGAATGAATGGTGGTGGCGGAAAATCAAGTCGGGCGAGTTTAAGGAGTATTACCTGAAGCAATACGGCAACCGCTAAGGCCACACGTTCACGGTTGCGGTGTGTAGCTGCTTGTGTTTTTAGTGGAAGGTGCGATAGTCTGAGAGCGGCGAAGTTGAGGAAAGGAGATGGATATGGACTGGGAAAACATTTGGCACAATTCGGTATATGGCGTGATGATGGTCATCATCTTTGGGATGATTTACCATCTTGCCCAGCTTTTCGGCATCGAACACCTCTGGTCGGGCATTCCCATCATCAACGACTGAACGAGGTGTCCGGGTGAAAGATAAGCAGCCGTGGAACGCCCGCTTCGCGGGCGGGTTGTTGGTGTTGTTGTGTTGTCTCCAAGGGGAAAGTATGGATTCCACCGATTTTGCCGCAGGGGCGTGGAAAGACGTGTGGTTGCGGCATCCGGTGTTGGGGGACGCCTCCTTTGATACCTTCACCCATGCCGATCAAAATCCCATCGTGCGGGGAACACCGCCGTATGAATGGCCGGTGAATGGGTTTCTTTTCCAGGACCCGGTAAGCAACCATTGGTATCTCTATGTGGGCCACTACTGCGCCGGGTATGCGATGCGCCCGGAAGCGCCCAGTTATTGCCATATCTACCGCTCCACGGACCAGGGCCGGCATTGGGAAGCCGCCGGGCCGCTGTTCGCGAAGGACAATTTCACTTTTGATGGTGAAGTATCGCCCGCGACCCATTGGCCCGACATCTGCGTCATTTACGCGGAGGGGCGGTATCATCTCTGTTATGATTGGTGTACCGACAACACCACGTGGGAAAATGCGGCCAATCCTCCGGCGGAGGTAAACAGCGGCGCGGGGTACGCGTGGGCGGACCGTCCGGAAGGCCCCTTTCAACGGGCATTGAAACCCATTGCCACCACGCGCAATCAGTCCTTGATCCTCGGGAAGTACCGCCGCATATACGCTTCGTCCATTATTCGCCGCGAAAAAGACTGGCTGGTATTGACGTTGACGGACAGCGGGCCGTTTTTCGGTTGGGCGCTGCTCGGCATGACGGCGGATAAGGCTGAGGGCCCTTACACAGAACCCAAACTGCTGTTGCATCCCGAAGTGGATCGCTATCATCCGCCCTTGCTGGAATTTTTTCCGGCCTTCACCCATGAAGGATACATTTACGCCCCCGCCACGTCTGTGGCGGCCAATCGGAATTATCAGGGGATATTTCGCGTGCTGAAAGAACAGGCGATGGAGCCTGCGGCGTGGGAACTTTGGCAAGCGGGTTCGGTGTGGCATGCGGAACCGGTGGAGCACGAATTTTCCGGCATTTGGGGCCAGACGTTTTCGGGGTATATCGCCGAGGGTGTGTTCAACGTGATGTTTCCCTCGCGGGATAGTCATGGAAACGGCACCATCAACCTTGCTTCGCGCTCTTGGGACACGCCCTATCGGGATCAGGGGTTTGTGATAAGCGGACACGATGGGCCCAGCCTGGGGTTGTTGAAAAAGGGCGGGCCGGTGGAAAAACTGAACGTTGAGTTGGCGCTTCAGGGAACCGTGACCCTGCTCTGGAACTATATGGCGCCGTTGGGGCCGGACCGGCCGAGTTCCGGGTCTTCGCTGCATCCACTGACCCGTTCGCGGTTTTCTGGCTTGGAATTGACGGGCACGGGTTGGAAGTTGCTTGAAACAGGGGCTTCGGACGCGCAAAAAACAATTGCACAGGGCAACCGGGAGAACAGGGAAACCACCGCGGTCGAATTGGCTTGGAAAAGCCCTGTCTCGGCGGAAGTAGTGATGGATGGAAAAACGGTGTGGTCCGGCGGCCTTCCACAGGGGCCGGGAGGCTTGGGATTGCTTGCGGCGGATCACAGCCATGCGCGGGTGAACCGGTTTGAAGTGACGGGCGCCTTGCCTCCGCTCCGGGTATTCTGGCTATACACAGAAGCGTTGCTGGATGCGGCACAGAACCGGGCGCATTGGGAAGAACACAAGGATGATTCTGCTTTCCGGTTCGGTGTGGGGGCGGTAAGCAAGAAGCCGGGCTTGCAGGTGAAGTGGAATATCGAGGGGAATGGTTTTGTGGTCTGGGCGCCCCGAGGCCCGAAGTACGGCACGGCGGAAATCTTTGTGGACGGCGTCCAAAAAGGCGCACTGGATTATTCCTCGGAAACGGCGCTTGATTCCGCGCCCATCTTCACGCTCGACAGTCTTTCCGGCGTGCGCCATGCGGTCCGCATTCAATCCACGGCGGGATGTTTTCCCGTGGATTGCCTTGAGGTGATGAGCGAGTGAAGACGTTCCTTAAGGACACTGCGGCGCCCTCGAAAATAGCTTTTGGCACAACCTCCGTGGGGTCGAATATCCCGAAGAAAGAAGCATTTGGCTTGTTGGATGCCTTTGTGCAGGCGGGCGGAAACTTTATCGATACCGCGCATGTGTATTCTTCCTGGGAACCGAAGGGCGAAGGCGCGAGCGAACGCACCATCGGAGAATGGCTGAAGGAAAACGGCGCGCGGGCCTCCATGGTCATTGCGACCAAGGGCGGGCATCCTCCGCTTGATGCGATGGACCGTCCGCGCTGCACCTACACGGAGATGAGCCGGGATTTGAACGAGAGTTTGGAACGATTACAGATCGAATGCGTTGATCTGTATTGGGTGCACCGCGACGACGTGCGGATGCCTGCGGGCGAGATCATTGATGCCATGGGCCGGTTTGTTCAAGAAGGGCGGGTGAAAAATATCGGTGCGTCGAATTGGACCCACGCGCGCATCGCTGAGGCGAACGCCTGGGCGTCCGCACGGGGCCTGCCCGCGTTTGTAGCGAGCCAGCCCCGGTGGGCGCTGGCGGACCGTGTTCACGAGATGCCCCCGCCCGATAACACCCTCGACGCGGATGAAGCCACGCGTGTATGGCATGAAAAAACCGGCTTGGCCATGACGCCCTTCACGGCGCAGGCAAAAGGATTTTTCGGCGCGGAAAACGTGGCATGGGCCAAGAATGGATTTCCGGGGCCGAGTCCGCGCGGCGCACGCTACGATGCGCCTGTTAACCACCAGCGATTGCAGCGCGCCATACAGTTGGCGGAGCAAAAAGGCTGCACCACGCACCAAATCGCGCTGGCCTATCTCATGAACCAGCGTTTTCCCGTACATCCCATCATTGGCACCCGCAATCCCGCACGCATCCGCGAGGCCATGGCCGCATCCGTCATCCGGTTAAGTTATGAGGAAACGGAGAGGCTGCGAGGAAAGCGGTAGACTAAAGGCTTTGAAAAGGCCGATCCCGCAAGCCATTCGGTATATCGGACGGGTCAGACCGGCCGGACATGTCAGACAAAAAAGCCTTTCACGCCTCACACTTTTTTATCTTTGAAAAAGGCGATGAGCCTATCCGTTGCGGCGCGGGGGCGCGGATCGACGTGTTGAGGCAGTTGATCGTAAATGGCGTAGACCCGCTGCCAGTATTGTTGCTTGAGGGCGTCATAATCGGGGCTGGGGCTGCTCAGGCCGGCGAACACCTCGAAGAAAAAGAGCAATTCGCGGCGGTATTCGTCCACGGAAGGATGGAAGGGGGTGTCCTTGTTCTCATGGCCTTCCAAAGCGCGCATCAGGGCCACGCCCTCGTTCATGCGCTGATGATATTCCGAACGGGAGAGTTCGATGCGGTTGTAATTGCCCCAGTCGGGGATGATTTCAAAGAGGGGCAGGAGTTCCACCAGGGGTTCCGCGCCGCCGCCAAAAAGTTTTGTGTAGAATCCTCTGGCAAGCGAACGCGGATCGCCGTCGGGGTCCAGGAACGATTGGGCGGACTGAAACAGGGACAACTGGTTCAGGAGCGGAGTCATGGTGAAGCAGATGCCGCCGTGATAGGGCGCGGCCTCCCGTTCGCGGCGGCGCTGGGCGAAAAGCCGATCAAAACGGTAGTGCGGCATGATGGCATTCTCGCCTTCGGTGAGGCTGAAATCCCAGGTGACGATCCGGTTTGTCTTGGCGATTTCCCGCGCCCAGGGCCGCGCATCCTGTGCCCCGTTATCCGTGTCGGGATTACTGTCGCTGTTGAATCCCAGATTGATGGCCACCGAGGTATCCGCCGGAAACTCCGGCAGGCGCTTGAGCAGGTACTGCATGGCCTTTTCCGCGCGGGCCTTGTCGAAGCGCCATGCGGTATGCTGCATTTCCGGGATGAACCGTCCGTCCCAATCGGGCGGACCCTGGATGACGCCCCAGCCCCAGAAGGGCGTGCCCCAGGTGCCGATTTCGATTTCCGCGCCGGGCTGGTGATGCTTGATCAGTTCGGCGATTTCCAGTGTTTTATCAATGAACGTATGCGCAGTACAGCCGTTCCGCGAGCATCCGCCGGGATCGCCTGGGAACAGGCCAATAACACTCAGCCCCGGCAGGCGTTTGGCCCAGGTTTCCCACAGCAAGCGGCATTCTTCCCATTCCGCGGGGACATTCGGGCAGTGCGTGTGCCAGTCATCGCCGACCGTTGTCAGCGGCGCGATTAGTTTCACGCCCACGCCCGTGCGCGCGCCGTGCGCGATCACGCCATTGATTTGTTCAGCGAAGACGCGCCCGAATTCCTCGTGGAGCCCCGCTTTGCTGAACAATCGCGGGGTCAGCCAGAACTCAAAACAGTTGAATCCGAAGGCGGCGATCATGTCTATGAAGTGTTCCCAGTCCTGCGGGGTCCACCGGCACGGCAGACTGGGATACAGCATGTTTGGATTGAACGCATTCAACAGGTGTTCGGCAAAATTGATGTAGCAGCTTCGCCGTTGCGTTCCGTGATAACTAATCGGTGGATTGTTTTGGGGAGTACTCTCCGGACCCATGTGCTCCGCATCCCTTTCCTTGGGGTTCTATGCCCCATGCGTATGCCAAAAGAAACAGCCCCTTCCCATGTCCCCGGGACATGCGAAGGGGCCGGCAAAATGGATTCGGTTTCATTTCTTGGCGTTGGGGTAAGTATCCGGAACCACGACCACTTGGGTGCTGAATCTGAAGTCGACATTGCTCAGGTTGGAATCGGGTCCGGGGTAAACCACCTGCAGGAAGAAAGCGGTCCAGCCTTCGCCATTGGCCGGCACGGGCACTTCACCCACATATACGCCGCTCTGGCATGGGGTAATCGCCGATTCCCCTTCCGTTTCACCGCATTCCGCGTCGTCATCCGAACACGTGGCGCAGAGAATGGCGGAGGTCCAGCTCTCGCCAATGGTTTCCAGGCGGAAATCACGCGCGGTGCGGTTGCTGGCGCTCCACAATTTCACCATCTTGGGCTTGGTGTCCGTGGTCAACACAATTTGATTGCCGCTCACGGTCCAGTTAAACACCGGGCGGCTGACGCCGCGGATGAAAGAGTTGTAGAAGGCAAGCAGGCTGTTATAGGCCCCGAGGTCCACGCTGAGTTTGTCGCCCGAGGACAGGCTGTGGTCGGTATTCGGGGTGTAGTAGAGGTAATTGGCCCCGGGCACATTCTGCGAGGGACTGGCCCGGCGCATATAGAACCGCGAGGAATCCGGCAGGAAGAACTGATCGCCCGTCGAGTTGACAATCATTTTGGGCATGGTGAGCCGGGTGCGGTATTCATAGGGGTCCACAATCTTCAACAGGGAGTCCCCGGCGGGTGTTCCGAACCGCTTGAAGACGTTGGCGTCAACGTAGTCTTGAACCGCATCCGAATAGAACCCATAGGCGTTGAAGTGATGGGCCATCTGTTCGTCCATGTTCAGCACATCAATCACGATGGGCATGATGGCCGTCACGCGGGGGTCGGCGGCGGCGGTCAGCCAGGTGGTCCATCCGCGCTTGGAGGCGCCGGTCACCACGAAGTGGCTGATAGGCACGGAGACGCCGGGTTTTTCGAAGGCCATGAATTGCTGGATGGTGTCCATGGCGCGGACGGCGGCGCGGGTCATGGGGAGCACGGCCGGCCAGGTCATGTCCGCATCGTTCGCATCATAACCGGTCATGTATTTATCGTAACTGTAGGCCAGAATGGCGTCTTCCGACCTCTTGCCCTCTTCGTCCGCGAAAAGGAGGGGTTGATTCGGTATGGATTGAATCATGGCGACCACGCTCCCCGTGGACAAGCTGAAGGGGGCCATGAGGGTTCCGTATTCCGAGGAAGGCTGTGAGCCCGTGCTGCCTCCGGAAATCATCAGGAGGGCGGTGTCGCTGGTGACAATGGGCGGTTCGATAATGGTGATGTAATGGCTCCATACCACTTGATCGACCTCGGAAGAGCCGCGCCATGCGCCGGAGGTCATGTTCAGGAGGTAGGAAGTGATGCCCAGGGAGGGGAACGAGGAGGTCATCTGCAATCCATAGTCATAACTGGGGTCGCAGGCGGCGACATAGGTGTCCAGTACGCTGGCATCCTCAACGGGTTTTTCTGCGAACGATTCCGCTTTCATGCCCAGGGAGTTTGTGCGGGCCAGGTTCAGGTTGCTTATCAGGATGGTGACATGGGCGAAGCAATCCTCCTCATCGGGCTGGAACCCGGTCAGGGTCAGGGAGTCTTTCAGGCCGTCATTATCGGTATCCGTCCCTGAATCGTTCAGTTCGTCGCCAGGGAATCCCGTGCGGAACACCGCCACGGCCATGCTGTTTCCGGCATTATCCGCTTTCCATTCCTTGGCGTTGAAGGTCAAGGTGAGCGAATGGGCCAGGGGGTTGATTTTCAATTCGATGACGCGCGCGCTCAACGGCGGGATATCCGTCAACTGGGCAAGCGTTTCGGTGAGCAGGTCCGCCTGGTCGGTGGGCGCCAGCATTTCTTGGGTGACAATGGCGTCGTTCGCGAACCGGTCCTTGTTTAACGTAAAGGGTTTGCGTGCCTCATCGCTCGGGCGCAGGAGGGACAGGGGGCTGTTGAGGTAGGCGCGGTCCAGCAGATAGGCCCAATAGGCTTGCGCGAGCGGCATTTGCAGGTTCGCGGTGATTGCGCGGTCCATGGCTTCCGCCGTGTATTGGTAAATCTCGTCCAAATCCATCAGCAGCAGATCGTCCGAAAGATCATCAAAGGTGGCGCGCACTTCTTCGAGAATGCCGCGCGCAAGGGGGGTGTGCGACATGATATAGGCGAAGGGATGATTCAGGTCTTGTTCGGTGCGCTGGGTGTACAAGAAGAATTCCTGGTTTGCGGCGGAGTAGCGGGGCAGTGTGGCATCCACCGGTGCGAGCAGTTGATTCGAGAGCAATGCGTACTCGTTGGGTTCCAGGCCCCGGGCCGGGGTGGCCATTTCAAAACGTTTCAATACACCGTCTTCGTTCAGGTCCAGGCGGACAAAGGTTTGTTCCGGGAGGTCCGGGTATTGCCCTTGCGCTTCGGCATAGGTTAATCCACCGCTCACATCGGTGTCCAAGACCGTGAAATTCTCCAGTAGCCCCCAGATAATCTCACCGTCGCTTTCCGCGAAATCCGCCAGGGCCTCTTTGAGTTCCGAACGTTGAATCTGACCGTCCGCGTTGCCGTCCCAGGCGGTCAGCAGCACTGTGGGCAGGGTTTGCGATTCCGCATCGCTGATCCCGTTGTTATTCGGGTCCAGGGCCGCGAAGTGGTCCAACATTCCGGTCAAGACGGACAATTGACTGTGGTCCAGCATGGTCAAGGCGTGGGTCAATTCCGCCTGGGTTAACGAGCCGTTGCGATTGAGGTCCACGCGGCGGAAATCGGACTCGATAAGGGTGGGAATGGAGGGGCGTGCTTCCGCAAAGGACAACGCGCCGGAAGCATCCTTGTCCAGTTCATCAAAATAGATGTACAGGTAGCCCGATACCGGAATATCGCGTTGCTCCGGCCATTGCGCCCACTGTCCGAGCATGGTGGCGACGCCATTTTCCAGGCCGGCCAGGAAATGAACGGGCGCGGCCACTCCGTTCACTACGCCGTCGGCGGCACTGGGAATGGTGATGTCCGGGTAGTCGTAGCCGTTGAAACAGGCTTGAAACAACTCCTGCATAAAGGCGTTCGCGGGGGTAAGTTCCTGGGCGAGGTCCACCTTTTCAGCGTCCTCCTCCACGGCGCTGGCGTTGTGCAGGGCGATGGCCAGCAACTGCCGCGGGTCCACCACAATGCCGCCAAAAAGCTGGGTGCGGTACACCAAATCGTTGAAACTGGAGTAAACATCGGAGTACCGGGCGCTCATGTCATAGAACGCCAGGGTGTATCCGTTGTCATTGTCGGCCAGTGCCGGGCTGCGCAAGCCGGCGCTCATGGCGGCGGTATTCACGGACTGCAAAGCCACCATAAAATTGGTGAGGGTGGCGTTCATTTCCTCCTCCGAGAAACTGGTGCGTTCATAGGGGGGCGTATAGTCAATACGTCCGAGCCGGAGGGCGGTCAACTGCCGCAGCAGCGCCGAACTGAAATACATGCGCCAATGCTCTTTCCAGAGATACGCGGTGGCGGCTTTGGCTTCGGCGGGCATCCCCACGTCCATCACCCGCCCTTCGGGGCGGTATACCACGACGTAGTTGGTGCGGGCGGGCAAGCGCATTACGGAGGCCACCACCGTATTGTTTTCAATCTTGCCAATGATGGGAATGGTCAGTCCGTCTTCCGTCATGGCGAGGATATGGACTTTTTCGGGAACCCGATCCGCGGCGGGAATCAACGCCGGCATAAAGGGGAGGGTGAGCACGGCGGGTTGCACCGCATCGCCCAAAACCGAGCCAAACACACGGTCCGAGTCATTGTTGTGGGTGATGGTATACGTCGCGGAAACCATTTGAATGGGTTCAAAGGCGTTCAACAATAACCCTTGCGGATTTTCCCCGATGCCGAAGATGACTTCATGGTCGAAAACGTTGGGCCTGATGACAATGGATATTCCATGGGCGGCGGCCGTTCCCCCCGCCGGGCCAACGGCGACATTGGTGACGGGTTCTGTAACCTGGACAAAATCGGAAATCGCAAGGGTGTCATTTCCATAGGCGGTGGTGACGGTAAGCGATACCCGGTATTTGCCCGGCAGCAGATAGGTGACTTCAGGATTCGGGGTGGTGCTGGTTTCCCCGTTGCCGAAGTCCCACGCCCAGGCGCGGATCACCGAGGCGCCCGGGGCCGAGGTATCGGTGAATTTCACCGTCAGCGGCGCTCCGCCCTGACGGGGCGTTGCGCTGAAACCGGCTTGGGGGCCAAGACCGAGCGGGCACCCGCATACGGAAACCAGAATCACCAATAATCCAAGGTAAACCAAGTGCTTAACGGACACGCGTGGCATGTGGCGTCGCCTTTCCCTGAGTTCCAACCGTCATTCACTGGGGCGGTGTGTCTTCCACCCGTCTGTAGAGACACTTAACCCCAATATGCCCTTAAGTTTGCTGGAAATGTGAAAAAAAGTCAACTAAATACCTGCGGGGGATTTTAGGGTTGGATTCCCGTGGATAAATAGCCTCGGTTTTACACCCTTTCCCCGCATATACCGCTATTCATCCTCTTCTTAAAGAAACACATCCCCATGGGTTCCATAGGGCCGGTCCATAGTGTCTTTAGAATCTATGTTTAAGACGTTGAATGTTTGGCGAGGAAAGCGGTTAATGCCTGAATGTAGCGGCTATCCAAGGCGGTCATGTGGTCGCCTCCTTCAATATAGACGGCCTCGTGATTGGCCATAACGCCGATCATCTTGTCCACCCCCGCGCGCAGGGGGTCCACCGACCCCACAATGGACAATACCGGCACGGTGTTCTTACGCAGTTCCTCTTCCGTAACGGCGAGATCGGCAAAGCGGCGCATGGTGGCGGCCAAGGCGGGAATGTCATTGAGCCACTTCATGATGGCATCCACCAGTTTTATTACGAAGCCGTTGGGGGTCTTTCCCATTTGATTGATGCTAATCAGAAGGGGGCCAAAGCCTTTCCCTTGGTCCAGGGAGTCCGCAATGGACAGCAGGAGCTTCATGTTATCCGAGGTGGGCTGGTCCCAGCCCGCGCCGCAGGGCGCCGCGCTCAAAAGCCGTTCCGGGAACATCGTGATGAGCTTGAGGGTGATGAATCCCCCCATGGAATACCCCACCACATGCGCCTTCTCGATGCCCAGATGGTCCAGCAACCGGGGGATGTCTTTGACCATTTCCACGCCGTACATATCGGGATCATGCGGCTTGTCGCTCAGGCCATGCCCCCGATTATCCAAAGCGATGACCCGGTAATCTTTTTTCAAGACTTGGGTCACGCCGGGGATGCGCCAGTTGTTGTCGGCGTCCGCGCCATAGCCATGCACCAGCACCACCGGCTCGCCCGAACCCTCATCCGTGTAATGGATTTTCACGCCATTGGAATCGAAAAACGAACCCTTGACCCGTCCCATCAGATACGGGACCGTCCTTGCCAATGCAAGCAAGATGTCTTTTTTCATCACCCGGTTTCCTCTCTCTCTTATTTGTTTTCACCCGTTCCCGTTGGCGTTCCGCCTGGTTCGCCCGTACGGGCCAGAAAGTCCCGAAGCCCTTGCCTGAAGGCCTTTTTCTTCAGCGTACTGTAGTGATTCCCGCCGTGAATTACAAGCACGGCATGATGCCCCATCACGCCCGTCATGGCGTCCACGCCCCGCTTTAGAGGGTCCGCGCTGCCCGCCACGGACAACGCGGGCACGGTATTTCCGCGCAAGGCCGCTTCACTCACTTCGAGGGCGGGCAGGCTGGCTATCACCTCGGCAATGGCTTCATTGTCGTTGAGATGCCGGAACACGCGGTTCATTACAAACACTTTTAGCCGCCCCAAGCCTTTTTTCTGCAATCCCACTTCTTCCAGCAACAACGCATAATCGCCCCTGGCATCTATGGCCTCCGAAACGTTTTCCAGCCGGAACGTGCGGTCCGGGGTCATGCGCTCCCATCCCGCGCCGCAAGGCGCCACGCTTAACAGCCGTTCCGGATGAAGTGTGGCGAGTTTAAGCACAATGAAACCGCCCATGGAATAGCCGATTACATGCGCTTTCTCGATGCCAAGATGATCCATCAGCCGGATTACATCCTCGGCCATTTCCTGTCCGTAACAGGCCGAATCATGGGGTTTTTCACTCAGGCCGTGGCCCCGGACGTCCAGCATAATCACGCGGTGATCCTTGGCAAGCGCCTTGGTGACCCCGGGCCGCCGCCAGTTCAGATCGGCATTCACCGCCACGCCGTGCACCAGCACCACCGGCTCGCCCTGGCCTTCCGATGTGTAGTGAATCTTGACTCCATTGGAATTGAAGCAGTCCCCCTGGGTCCGGTGAAATACGCATCCCGTCATTGTCCACAGGACTATCAAGGCGGCCACGATCGGCATTCCATGTTTAGTGATACGCATAAACGCTCCCGTGTTCCGCACTTCGCAAGAACCTCATTTCTTTGTTTCCCGGTGTTGATCCAGAAACTTTTTCAATTCCTTGGAGAAACGCGGACGCTTGATGGCGCTGTGATGGTTGGCGCCCTTCAGCACCACCATCCGGTGGTTGGTCAGGGTGACCGTCAGGGCATCCACCCCTTTTTTCAGGGGATCATCGCTTCCCACGATGGTTAATGCGGGAATGCGGTTGGCGCGCAATTGGGCTTCGGTGACTTCCAGCGCCGAGATGCTGCGCACCGCCGCGGCCATGGCCTGGGTGTCATTGATATACCGCAAGCAGGCATCCACCGTCAGTACCCGTAAATCCGCGAACGGGTCCTCCTTCGGGTCCAGCGCGCGGAGGATGGGTTTGAAACCCTCGCCGTGTTCCAGTCCATCGGCCATTTCCCCCAGCCGCCGCATGTTCTCTCCTTCGCGGCGCTCCCATCCGGCGGCGCAGGGTGCGGCGCTGATAAGCCGGTCCGGATGCATCGTCATTAATTTCAGGGTGATGTATCCGCCCAGGGAATACCCCACCACGTGCGCGCGGGGTATTTTCAAATAATCCATGAGCCGCACCACATCCTCCACCATTTCCATGCCGTAGCGCGCGGGATCATGCGGTTTGCCGCTGAGGCCATGCCCCCGGTTGTCGAAGGAAATCACCCGATAATGCCGGGCCAGCGCATGACTCACGCCCACCCAGCGCCAGTTCAAGTCTGAGTTTACCGCGAATCCATGCACGAGAATTACCGGCTCGCCCTTGCCCTGTTCGCTGTAATGAATGCGCACGCCGTCGGGGGCGGTGAAATCCCCCAATGTGCGGTGATAGACACAGCCCGTGAACCCGGACAGGCATACGCCCACAAGCAATATGACCGCGAGGGTTTCTCTCCCGTCCCCACGCACGCGAGAACGCACGTGTCTTAAACGCTGCGCTTTGAATACGGGCATACTTCCTTCTCTATCGTAGTGTTGCCGTCCACGCGTTCACAAGAACCCAGGCGCATGACCCCGGGCAGGGAGACAGTCTACCACGTCATGGCGCAAAATTGAATGGCCTCGCGCGGACCCGTATAGTGGGCGGCCCATGAGTACTTCGACTTCTTCAACAACGGAAACACCGTCTTTTCAAAACGGACGCGCGGCCATCGAGATGGCCGCGGCCTCGTTTTCCTTTGCCACCATGTCCTGTATCGCGCACGCCTACAGCAACACCCTGGCGTGGCCACTGGTGGGATTCGCGCGGATCGCCATTACGATGGCCATTGTGTTTTCGATGCTCCGGTGGTACGGCATCCCTTTTGTACTGTTTGCGCCCAAGGAATTGTGGTCGCGGAGCCTGTGTGGTTCCGTGGGGCTGGTCTGCACCTTCTATGCGGTCACCCATTTGCCCGTCACCGACCAAGTCACCATCGCCGCCACCGGCCCCATCTGGGTCACCATTATTCTTGCCGTGGTGCTCAGGCAACGCATCGCCGGCACGGCGTGGATTCACTCGTTCCTGGCACTGGCCGGGGTGTATGTGATGTACCGTCCCACCTTCAGCGCGGAATCCTTTCCCATTTTCGTTATGTTGATCGGGGCCATTGCCGGGGCGGGGGCCATGGTCAGCCTGAGTTTTTGCGGCCCCCTCAACAGCCTTTCCGTCGTGGCGCATTTCTCGACCGTTGCCTCCGTGGTGACCCTGGTTTTGTGTTTTTTCAATCCCGGCCCCATTATTCTGAATCCGGCCATCTCCCCCTGGCTTGGATTCGGGTTGCTTCCCATGGGCATCGCGGGAACCCTCGGGCAAATCCTGATCACCTTCGCCTACGGCCGTGGCAACCCCACCATGGTGGCGCTCACCGGCATCAGCCAAATCGCCTTCGCCGCCCTCTACGATCTCGCCGTGTGGGGCTATGCCTTTGATAAATGGAAAATCATTGGCATCTTCATGATCGCCGCCGCCATCGCCCTCAGCATCATGGCCAACGCCAAACCCCCGCGCGAAGCATAAATTTATAATTTTGCGGATACCAGACTAGATCAAAAAGTACGGACTCGAATAAAGCATACCTGCGTCTCTTGTGAGGAATTTCGGAATACTAAATCGAACGATCACTTGATCATACACAGCATGTAGTCTAAAATTGTTATTGATGCTCATTGGAGAGCATGCCAGATGAGAAGATTGCGTGTATATATTGATACTTCCGTGGTCGGGGGATGCCTGGAAGATGTGTTCGCCGAGGCCAGCCGAAAGCTGTTGGAGATGGCGGAGCAGGGGGAAATCGTCCTTCTGGTTTCCGACTTGCTTGCCGACGAACTACTTGACGCGCCGCCCGCGGTTGCTGAAGTGCTTCAATTGCTCCCCGCCGTTTGTGTCGAGCAGATCATTCGTTCAGAGGAAGCGTATCGTCTTCAGGAATGCTACTTGAACGCTGGCGTTGTGGGACAATCCTCTAAAGATGACGCACTTCACGTGGCGCTGGCCACCGTCGCCGCCGCGGACATCATCGTCAGTTGGAACTTCAAGCATATTGTACATTTGGACAAGATCAGGAAATTCAACGCGGTAAACGCACTCGAAGGATATTCTCAGATTGAGATTCGATCACCTCAGGAGATCGTGACATGGTAACCAGAGTCAAAGAGTTTGATTGCGTTGCGATGAAGGATGCCATCCAAGCGCAGCATGCAAAGGAATACGCAGGTTTGTCTCAGGATGAAATCCGTCGTCGTATTCAAGAGAAGCTTGAAACTTCGGAACATCCCGCAGCCGTTTGGTGGCGCCGCATCTCTCCCAAGACAACCTGTTCGCCGCCGGGAAACGCGCCCTGATGGCGATGGCGCGCCGGGCGAGGTGATGTTATTGCTTTCGGGCCAAGGGAGTTCTGATCCCTAAAGAGTTGGTTTTCACATAAAACAAAAGGATGATATAGACGGTGTCGCATTGAAAGACGAAATCCAGGTTCAACTGCGGCAAGGTTAAAGAATACGTTCCACGCCGAGGGGGACGGGGCTCACCACGGAGGTGCGGTATTCCGGGAGCATCTCGGCGATACGGGCGGCGATGCGGCGTTCGGAACAGACGCCGAAGAGGGTGGGGCCGCTGCCGCTCATGGCGGCGGCCTGGCAGCCGAGTTCCATCAGGCGTTGTTTAATTTCGGCGAGTTGGGGATGTTCGTGGAAGACGGGGCGTTCCATGCGGTTGAAAATAACGCAGGGGATGTCGCCTTTTCCCAGCCTGCGTATAGCTTGGCGGAAGGCGGGGGTTTTTCCGGCGAAGGGTTTCTGCGGGTTCCGCTCCAGCATGGGATGGTTATAGGCGTGGCCGGCGCTGACGGCGATGGGCGGATGGACGAGCACGAACCAGACGGGCGGCGGCGCGGGCAGGAGGATGAGTTCTTCGCCGCGGCGGGTGGCGGCGGCGGTCCCGCCCAATGTGCAATAGGGCACGTCTGAACCGAGCTTCAACGCCAGATCGCGGAGATGTTCCCCGGAGAGGCGGAGGTCCCAGAATTTATTAAGCGCGATGAGGGTGGCGGCGGCGTTGCCGGAGCCTCCTGCGAGCCCGGCCGCGATGGGGATGTGTTTTTCCAAATGAATGCGCACGCCCATCTTGCACCCGGTGGACTCGCGGAGCAGCATGGCGGCGCGGTGCACGAGGTTGCCTTCGCCGGTATCCAGTTCCGTGGAAGAACAGGTCATTGTGATGTGATTGGGCTGGTCTTCAAAGGTGATTTCATCGGAAAGGCTGACGGTCTGGAAAATGGTTTCGATGTTGTGGAATCCGTCACGGCGTTTGTGGAGGACATCCAGATAGAGGTTGAGTTTGGCGTAGGAGCGGTAGGTCATGACCGTGGACATGGCGCACTCCTCACAGTTTTTTTGTCCAGATGATGGAGACCACAAGAATAAAGCCCATAAGCCCGGCGAAAATGTACCCCGCGATGCCCAGGCGGCTGAGCGCGGAGAACGGCGTGTGGGTGGAGACCAAGAGGCTGGAGCCGATAATCAGTGCGGCGATAATCATGCCGACCGCGTTTCGGTTGCTGGATCGGTCTATGGTGGCGGCGAGATTCTCGATGTACTCATGCTGCACCTGGAATTTGAAGCGTCCGCGGCGCAGTTGCTGGAGCAAATAGGAGAGGTCGTTGGGGAGTTGGCGGCCCAGTTTCATCAGCGCGGCGGCGTCATGGCGCGCTTCCTTGAGCATTTGTTTGGGATGAAAGCGCGCGTAGATCATTTTTTCGACGAAGGGCTGGATAATGGTGACAAAGTCCAGTTTTGGATCGAGGCCGCGTCCGACCACCTCGACGGTGCCGAGGGCCTTGAGAAGCAAGGCGAAACGCGGGGCCAGTTCGAGATTGTGATGCCGGAGGATTTGTATGGCGCGGTCGATGCCTTTGGCCACTTGCCCGCCGCCGATGATGGCGTGCGCCTCAAAGGCAATGAGGTCGGCGACTTCATGTTCGAGGCCGGTGAGGTCTTCGGGTTCGCCTTTGGAGGTCAGGTTCAGGATGGCGCTGACGCATTCCGCGGAATCGCCGTTAAACATGGTCACAAGCAGGTCCGCGATCGCGGCGACGTCGGTGCGTTCGAGGTGCCCCGCCATGCCCAGGTCCAGGAAGGCCATACGGTTGTCTTCGAGGATGAAAATGTTGCCTGGGTGCGGGTCGGCGTGAAAAAGCCGGTGCTTAAAGACCATTTCACACAGGGCTTCGCAGGCGACGACGGCGATGGTATGGGGATCGCACCGGCGGGTTTCATACTCATCCATTTTGTCAATGCGCACGCCGTCCACCCAATCCATGGTCAGCACCCGTTCCGTGGAGTAGTCGTGATGTACGCCGGGGACAAAAATGTGTTGATTTCCCTCGAAATGCGTGCGGAACTGGTCAATAATCCGCGCTTCGATGCCAAAATCGAGTTCGCGCCGGATCGAGCGCGCGAATTCGTCCACCAGTCCGACGGGGTCCATAAAACGCGCGTCTTCCATGTGGTCGGCGATCCATTCGGCGAGATCGCGCATCAGGCTGAGGTCGGCTTCAATGCGCTTGACCACGCCCGGCCGTTGCACCTTCACGGCCACGGCTTCGCCGGAGGGCAAGGTGGCGCGGTAGACCTGGCTCAACGAAGCGGACGCCACCGGCTCCTGCTCGAAGGAGGCAAATAAAACACTTGGCGGCTCCGACAAATCGTCTTTGATCACTTCCGCCATCAGGTCGAAGGCGATGGGAGCGACTTTATCCTGCAACTGACTGAGTTCGGTGGCGAGTTCCGTTCCGATGAGGTCCGGGCGGGTGCTCAAGACCTGGCCGAATTTTACATAGGTGGGGCCGAGTTCCGTGAGGGCGGCGCAGAGACGTTTCCCGAAGGTGGCGGGTTCTCCGCCGGGGGCATCCATCAGGTTGAGGCCGCGCAGCACCTTGGCGGGCAAGCCGTCATGGAATCCCGCCCGGCGCAGGAGATCGGCGAATCCGTGGCGCACCAATACCTGGAGCACTTCCACGAACCGCATCACGTTGATGGTGCGCTTGCCCAATTTTGTGTAGTACACGGCACAGCCTTCCGGATTATTTCGTATCGCTGGATGTAACCCTACTTGCGCTTAAAGGTCAATTCAAATTCTGTTCCGTTATCCTCCAACGCCATGCAAAACCGGTCCCCGGCGGTTTCCGACAAGAGTCCGCTTTTTATTTTCTTTCCGTTCACTTTGCCCGATTTCAACACCCAGGAGGCGGGAATGGAGATGATGGCGGCGCCCTCCGCTTCCGGGCGGCCCTCGAACCTGCCCCGCAAAGTGCCTGTGCTTTCCTCCCAGACAAGATTTTTCGCCCGGTCCAATTGGAGGGCCAGCCCCGAGGTGCATCCCAAGAGCACGGGATGATCACAGGCCGGTGCGATGCCGTAACCTTCCATCCCTTGGGCGGCGGGAATGGAATCCGCGGCGGCGGCCGGCACGGCGGCGCCATCCGTGGCCCGCCAAATGATTAAAGGTTCCGCGCTGTTGATGCGCAGATTGGGAATACCCCAGGCGGATGCTCCCGGAAAAGCCAGCACCGCCCCTGAATGGAAATTCTTCTGGACGTCCTCGTTGTTCAATTGCCACAAATGCGGTGCGGCGTTCCGGGTGTCAATGGGCCGCATATCCACGGGCGGCAGGGCGCTATGGCGCGACAGGCTTGCGGGCGCGGGGCCGGCGAGTTCCATGGGGCCCGGCCACAGGCGAATGGCCGCGCCGAGCGGGTCGTCAATGGCCGGCAGATCGTTTAGGGACAAACGAATGGGCCCCAGGTTTAGTCCCTGGTCCGCGGCATGGCGGCCCAAGGCGGCGGTGGTTAACAGGGGGTCCAGCTTTGTTTCAGGCTGTGCCATGGGCGCGGGCAGTACGGGAATATCCGTGAGGGTGTCCGCGAAACATTTCCCGCCCAGGTCGTTGGCCTGTTCGCGCGTCAGTCCAAACTCCGCTAAAACCGTATCGGGAATCTTGGACATTTCCACAACGATAAAACTGGGGTCCCATTTGCGAAGGGTTTGGGCGCGGGCCGCAATCCTGCCGCGTCCGTCGTCTTGAGCCGGGTTCACCCATCCCTGCTCATCCGCCAGCGGGTCCACTTCAAGCCCCGGCAGCAATTCCTCGCCACACAACTTTTTTACAGCCTCCGCCATATCGCGGGGAAAGTTTGGCGTTGCTCCCTTTAATGAGCCGGGCGCGCTTTCCCATCCCTCGGGAATCAGCACATACTTTAATCCCACGGTGCGCCAGGGCTTGGCTTGTTCGAGCAAGGCGTCAAGCGAGGTGTTTTTCGGCAGGGTCCACCAGCGCGCCCGCGGCAAAGGCCTTGCGGAAACCGGATGCAGCTTCCCGAAGGACCAGAAGAAATATTCCATGACTTGCGCGGCGTCCGGCGTTCCGTACGAAATCCATACCGTATCGGAGTCCAGCGTTTTTCCCGGTTCCAGGCGACAGGCTGGTGCATAACGGTGCTCGATGGCCCCCTGCCAGGAGGAACCGTTGCGTTCCAATCGCACCGAGGCGGCGGCATTTCCCTCCGGCAACACGCCCAGGCATAAGGCGGCGTTGCGCGCGGGATCATGAAACAGGTTTACTACCGTCCCCTCCTGTTGTCCCACCACCGCATACCCCATCATCAATCCCATGTCGAGCGTCCGGGATTGTTCGCTGGCATCCCAAAACCGGAGGCTGCCCGGGGCAAAAACCGCCGGACTGAACTTTTTGATCTCGACGGGTTTGGAACCGGCGTTGGTGACGCTCAGGCGCAAGGTGGCAAAGGGCATCGTCTTATAGGTCATCATGCGGTGCGTAACACGCAGTCCATGCTTTTCCGCGAACTGAAGCACATATTCCTTCCCTTCCCCCAAAGGGCCGGTTACATTCTGGTAGGACGTGGAAGGTTTCCCGCAGAGTGCCGCGAGTATCGTCCGGCCGTCGGCCAGGGATATCGAGAAACCCGCACTTTCCAGCAGGATGCCCGATTCACCCATGCCTACGCGCCATTCGGCGTTATCCTCGGCATATTCCAGCCGAAAAGGCTCCAGTGTGAAGGTAAAGTGATTGCGCAAGGACCATGGCCGGTTCACCGTGCTTTCGGCTGCCGCGGTGCCGAAGGCCTCCATGGCGCATAGGGAAAAACCGGTTATGAACAGCAAACATAAAGTTGATTTCTTCATTTTTTCTCCGATGACGTATCAAACATGCAACAAACGAAGCGTCATTATACACCGTGCGGGAAGAATGAGAAAAAAACGGCGGGAATCCTTTTGGGGATGAACGGGGATTGGAAGTCTTGTATGCTATGATGCGGAGTTGGTATGGAGAATGGCATGAAACGGATGGTTGGATTTCTGGTGCTGACCCTGATGGGGCTGGGGCCGGCGCTGGCGAAACCGGCGGAAACGCCGCTCCGCGAAGTCACGCTGGACGCGGCAAGCCCGCATATGACGTGGGCGCATCCCTTGCAGGGCGGTCCCATCCGGGTGTTATTCGTGGCGCCTCGGGCCGCCTTGTGCGATGCGGGGGCGTTGGCGCAACGCATTGACTTGGAGTATGAAACCTTTGCGCTGGAAAAGCCCGAAGACGGCCTTGCCCTTGACGCCTTGCTGGGCCGGCCGGTGGATGTCATTGTCTTGGGGAATCTTGATCCCGCCCAATTACCGGAGAGCGTGCAAACCAGAATGATCGAGTTGGCCGGCCGGGGCACGGGCCTGGTTCTCGCCCAATACCGAATCGGTGGTCCATCGCCGTTTCAAGAATTCTTGAGCCATTTGGAAACCAAGGAGGATCCGGGCATTATTACGCGGGGGGTGGGCGAGTGGATGGCCTCCGCCGGGGAAGGCGCGCGGCGCTCCATCCTTGTGGCCGAACAGGAAAAGAGCCGTGTGGTGTTGCTCGAGTATCCGGGAGACCCGGCCCATACCCACTTTCTCGTCCCCGCGCCCATCAACCCCATGGCGGCATTTCCGGCGTATCTCGAAAATGCCATGGCCTTGGCGGCGCGCGCGGTGCGCTGGGCAGCCCACCGGGAAGGCATCTTGTGGATAACGGCGGTGGCCGACATGGCGCCGCAAGGCCCGCCGGACGAAGAGATTCCGCCGGGGTATCCGCGCGAGTTTGTGCAAATGATGCGCGACCCGTCCCTGCGCCAGCCGATGCGCCCCTACCGCATTCAATTGAATCGTCCCGCGGAACATGATTATACGGTTTCGGTGCAGCTTCGCCAGCCGGATACCGCGGTGCAACTCGCTTATACATGCGATGTGCCGCTGAAAAAAGGGATGGAGTCCTATCCGGTCGATTTGCTGGTGGGGCCGGGGGAATATATGGCGGACTTCTGGATCACGGGCAAGAAGGGGGTGGTGGATTGGTTCACGGAAGAAGTGCGGGTGGGGGGGTGGCCCGAATTGGCATCGGTCCGGTACAGCAAGGATTTTCTGCTTCCGAACGATACCCTGGAGCTAACCGCGACGGTGCGTGCCAATCTTCGGACGGACCGTCCCTGTACGCTCTATGCGCGCGCCACCGACCCGATTAGCAGCGCCAGCACTCCGGGAGGACGGCTGGTGGCGGAAGCCCAGGCACGGCTCACCAAAGAAGGCGGGACGTCCGTGCTTCGGCTGTCCTTCGCGGATTTGATGGCGCCCATGGTGAAAATCGAAGTGTTTGCGGTGGAGGGCGAGGGGCGTGTTTTCTCGCCATGGGAATTGAACTGTTCCAGCCGGGATTTCCGATATTTGACGGTACGCAAGGCATGGCAGGCCCCCGGCATTAATTTTTTGGTGCGCGCGCGGCATGCCGAGGAATACAACGAGCGCCACTTCCTTAACTGGCTGCATGCCCTGGGCGTGGATTCCGCACTTGTGCCGGGAACGGAATCCGACTTGTTTTATTCGGCGGGAATTGGGTTGCGCGCGTTGCCGGAACTCACCCCGGATCGGTTGACGGCCTCCGCGCCGGATGGGAATGTGCTGGACCCCGCCCTTCGGGGGACGGTGCGAAAGGCGCTGGGGGAAATCGCGGCGCGGTATTGGGCGGGTGGTTCTGGAGATTATGTGCTGCACCTGCCTGCGCCCAATCCGGAGGCCGCGATGCGAAACCCGAAGCATCTTGAAGGATTTGCCGCGTATTTGAAGGGGCGCTATGGGCACATTGCCGCGCTGGAAGCCTCCTGGGGCGCGGGATACGCCTCTTGGGAAAACGCCGTTCCGCTGTCCGCCGCGGAAGCGGCAAAACAAAGCCGGTATGTGCCGTATATGGATTTTGCCCACTACACCGATCAGATTGTTGATGACGGCCACCGTTTCATACGGGATTCTTTGCGCGGCGTGGATAAGGAGGCAAGGCTTGGGGCGCTGGTGCATGAAAAAAACGCACTTGTGAATGAAGGCGTGGATTTCGTTGCGGCGGTGGAGAACAACGAAGTGCTCGATGCCCTGTTGCATGTTCCACGCAAAAAAGGCGATTTCGCCGCCGCCGTATTTTCCCCCGGTGATCCCGGCCCTGCGCGGGCGCACTGGTGGCCTTGGAATGCCTTGTTTCACCAAGTGCCGGGGTTGTGGTGCATCAACGAGGAAAAAGCGGATGCGGAAAGCTCCTTTGAGGGGTTTCTGGCTCCCGAGGGTCATCTTACGCCGTATATGCGCGAATTGGTCCATACGGTGACGGAATTGAAGCAAGGGCTTGGGCCGTTATTGTTGGCCGCCGCACCCGAACCCGCCTATGTCGGGATTGTGGACAGCCGGTCCAGCCGTCACCTGAATGAGGTGTACCGGTATGCGGGCGTGGAGTATGGGCAAAGCCGGGCGGCCTTCCGCCGTGTGCTCGATCCGTTGAACGTGCGGTATGAAATTCTGGAAACGCCGTTATTCGTGCAAACCACAAAACAATACCGGGTGTTGATTCTCCCTTTGGCCTGTGCTTTAAGCGATGCGGATATTCAGGTTATTCAATCGTTTGCTCAGAACGGCGGGAGGGTGATTGCCGATGTAATCCCGGGGGTGTTTGATGAACATGGCATGAGGCGGACGGCGTGGCCGCTGTCCGGCCTGTTCGGCATCCAGTATCATGGCCCCGGAAAAATGGCGCATGTGGACGGCGAAGTGACGATGGATGCGAAAACACGGCCACTGCGGGCGGTGGATGCGGATGGCGGCGTGGAAGCGTTGACGGCTGTCGCGGCCGGGCATGCCGGGGATGCGCCGCTCTGGCTTTCCACGGAAAAAACGCTGTTGTTGAATCACCGGTTGCACGGTATGGAATCCGAGCCGGCGCTTACTGAATATTTACAGGGTATTTTGAGCGCATCGGGATGCACACCTGCATGGGCGCCCGGCGTCAAGGGGAAAAAGCCGTTCCAAGGGAACAGTTTTCATTTCCGGTATGGTTCCGCGGAGATATATGCCGTTTTGGCGGCGGTGGATGCGCCGGAACAGCGCATTCAATTGCCGTTCTCGAAAAAAGACCGCGTATATGATCTGCGCGCGGGAACACGGATACGCAAGCCGCGCAACGCGGTCCGGCGGATTGGTCCGGGCGATGCCTGCATATATGCCTCCCTGCCCTATGAGGTTTCCGGAATTACCGTCCTGGCGCCCGCAAGCATCGTGGCCGGGCGCCGGCTTCCCGTGCAAATTGCCCTGCGCACGAAGCAGAACTTGCCGGGCGAGCACTTGATATGTCTGGAACTCCAGCCGGACAAGGGTGCGCCGTTGCCGCACTACCGCCGCTATGTGCAATGCCCCAACGGAATGGGAGAAACCTTTATCCCGTTGGCAATCAATGAGGCGCCCGGGCGATACACGCTTCACGCGCGTGATCTCTTGACGGGCAAAGACGCTTTTGTGCATATTGGCGTGTCAGGACCCCTGCGATGACACAAGTCAATCCAACAAAAGGAGTGTATAGATGCATGGCAAAGTCAAGCTGGCCGGAATACTGTTGGGCGCGGTTATGGTGGCAACCATGAGCGCGCCGGGCGTATGCGCCGGGGAAAACGCGCCCGCGCGGGAGTATAACGGCTCCTATACGGGTGAATATTTGAATCGGGTGGCGTTCCCCTTGGGGGGGATTGGCGCGGGCATGATTTGCCTGGAAGGCACGGGCGCTTTCTCGCATGTATCCGTGCGGAACAAAATGGATGTGTTTAACGCGCCCTGTATTTTCTCGGCGGTCTGCGTGAAGGGAGAGAAAGGCAATGTGGCGCGGATTCTGGAAGGCCCCATTCCTGATTGGAAATATTTCGGAATGCCCGGCACGGGAAACGGTGCCACGGGAACCAGCTTCGGCCTGCCCCGTTTTGATGCGGCGGAGTTTGTGGCACGGTTTCCCTTCGCCACAATAACGCTCAAGGATGATGCCATCCCGCTGGAGACTACAATCACGGGCTGGAGCCCTTTCATTCCCGGCGATTCGGACAATTCCAGTCTTCCCGTGGCGGGGCTGGAATATACCTTCCGCAATCCCGCCGCACAGCCGATTGAAAGTATATTTTCGTTCAATGCGAAGAATTTCATGGCGGTGGGAAATAAAAATAATACGATAAAATCGACGGATAAGGGGTTTGTGCTCTGGCAGGAGGGCGATGAAAAGCATCCTGAGGAGGAAGGAGGATTTGCGGCGTTTGTGCTGGAGGAGGATGCCGTGGTGGACCATTGCTGGTTCAAGGGCGGCTGGTGGGATTCGCTGACCCTGGCCTGGCGCAATGTGCAGGAAGGAATTTTGAGGGACAACCCGCCGGTGGACGGAGAATGCCCCGGCGCTTCGTTGTTTGTACCTTTCTCTCTTAAACCGGGCGAAAGCAAAACCATCCATCTGCTGTTCACCTGGTATGTGCCGAAGACGGATATCAACATCGGCAAAGACCCGAAGGCCTGTAACGGCAAGGATTGCTGCCCGAAGCAATACCATGAGCCCTGGTATGCCGGGCATTTCAAAAACCTGAAGAAAGTGGAACATTACTGGCGGGAAAAGTACACGGAACTTCGTGAAAAGAGTGCTGCGTTCCGCGATGCTTTCTACGATACAACCCTGCCGCCGGAAGTGATTGAGGCGGTCGCGGCCAATCTGACGATTCTGAAGTCGCCCACGGTGCAGCGGCAGGCCGACGGGCGGCTGTGGTGCTTCGAAGGCTGCTGCGACAACAGCGGCTGCTGCCATGGTTCCTGTACCCACGTCTGGAATTACGCGCAGGCGATAGCGCACCTTTTCCCCGATCTCGAGCGCAGTCTGCGGGAAACCGAGTTCACCGTAAGCCAGGATGAACGCGGGCACCAGATGTTCCGCTCCAACCTGCCGATACGTCCCGTCGAACATGATTTCCACGCGGCGGCGGACGGGCAATTGGGCGGAATCATGAAGGTATACCGGGAGTGGCGCATTTCAGGGGACACGGAATGGATGAAAAACCTTTGGCCCAAGGTGAAACAAAGCATGGACTACTGCATCGCCACCTGGGACCCGCGCGGGAAGGGCACTCTCGAAGAGCCTCATCATAATACGTATGACATTGAATATTGGGGCCCGGACGGGCATTGTTCCAGTTTTTATCTGGGCGCGTTGACCGCCGCGATAAAGATGGGCGAAACCGCGGGTGAAAATGTGGATCAATACAAGGACCTGCTGCAAAAAGGACGCACCTTTCTGGAAACGGAGTTGTACAACGGCGAGTACTTCTATCAGAAAATCCAAACCGATGGCTTGAATGCGAAATTTACGCCGATTGACGCCTCCTCGAATGGGAAGGGATATTCGGACATCGTCAAATTACTGAATGAGCAGGGACCGAAGTATCAATACGGCACCGGCTGCCTTTCGGATGGCGTGTTGGGATTTTGGATCGCCCGCGCCTGCGGCCTCCAGGACCCGATTGTCGATCCGGAAAAAGTGAAAAGCCATCTGTCGTCCGTGTATACCTATAATTTCCGGAAGGATTTGTCCGACCATGCCAACCCCCAACGGCCTTCTTATGCCATGGGACATGAAGGTGGACTCCTGTTGTGTTCGTGGCCCAAAGGCGGCGCGCTTGCCATTCCTTTCGTCTATAGCGATGAAGTGTGGACGGGCATCGAGTATCAGGCGGCTTCACACATGATTCTCGAAGGCATGACGGACAAAGGACTAGACGTGGTCCGCATCTGCCGCGACCGCTACAACGGCATTCGCCGCAACCCCTTCAACGAATACGAGTGCGGCCATTGGTACGCACGCGCCCTTTCCAGCTACGGATTGCTCCAGGCGCTGACCGGCGTCCAATACGACGCCGTGGACAAGACCCTCTGCATTGATTCCCGCGTGGGCAAGGATTTCAGAAGCTTTCTGGCCACCGCCACCGGCTTTGGAACGGTCGGCCTGAAAAACGGCGAACCCTTTATCGAAGTAAAAAGCGGGACAATTGACGTAAAGCGTTTTATTACAGCGCGATAGGCGTTTGGCACTTTGGCAATGGCCGTGTTTCTACAGCACGCTTCATATTAGTAGAAATTACTAATAAGGGGAATATTAAAAAGTACTATCATTTGAAGAAAAAGTGATATACTATAAAAATCAAAAGGGTGTGTTCGGCTGGGTTGGCCGAGTGCTTTGGGGTTGATGGGCATACGTTAATGAAAAGAGAACAATAGACTCATTTGCCGATGGGTGATTGGGAGGAAAGTGTCATGAATGCGAGATCGCGCAGTGTGTCGGCCGTTACGGTAATGATTCTGGGGGCCGTTGTGCTCAGTTTTTTCGTCTGTGAATATGCCTTGGCGGCGCCGAAAGCGCCAAAGCCCACGCCGCCGAGCCATACGGCCAAGCAGGTACGCCCGATTCAGTTGGGGGTATCCGGTGGTATTGCCTTGGACAGCGCCAATGGCTATTGCTGCGGCGGCACGCTGGGTGCGCTGGTGAAGGATGCGAATGGGGTGCAGTACATTTTAAGCAATACCCATGTGTTTGCCGGGGACAGCGCCGCGGGCGGGAATGGGATTATTTCCACGGTGGGCGATCCTGTGGACCAGCCCGGATTGATTGATGTGAATTGCAGTAACCTCGTCAATGATTATGTGGCTAATCTGACGAATTGGTCTGTAATTGTGCCGAATGGAATTTCCACGGTGGATGCTGCGATTGCGCGGGTGATACCGGGCCAAGTGGATCCGGCAGGTAAGATTCTGGAGATTGGGACCATTTCCTCCACTCCCCTTGCGGCGGCGTTGAACCAGGCGGTGAAAAAGAGCGGGCGCACCTCCGGGCTGACCACCGGCAAGGTGGTGGGATTAAATGCCACCATTACGGTGCAGTATTCGACCGAATGCGCCGGAACGGATTATCTTTCGACGTTTAACGGCCAAATCCTGATATCCCCCGGGAAATTCCTGAAGGCGGGCGATTCCGGCTCCCTGATGGTGGAGAATGTGGCCGCCAATCCGCGTCCCATCGGCCTGCTTTATGCGGGCAGTTCCAAAGTGGCCATTGCCAATCCCATCCAGGATGTGCTGAACCAATTCGGCGTTACCATGGTGGGCGCGGCCGCAAGCGGCGCGGCGGCCTCCACGCAGGACCCGGCGGTTGTCAAAGCCAATAGCGCCAAAGAAAAGAACAAAGCCAAATGGATGGCGGTGCCCGGCGCGGTGGGGCATGCCGTGGGGCTTTCCAAGAACGGGAAAGCGGCGGTATTGGTTCTGGTGGACAAAATGTCGGCGGCGGCGCAGGCTTCCGTGCCGGCCTCCGTGGATAATGTCCCCGTGGAGCTTATGGAAGTGGATACGGTGGTGGCCTTCTGAGTTTTTACCCATTTGGGTGTCTGGCCCGCCTCTTTTCCGGAAGGGGCGGGTCCGTTTTTCAGGGTGCCGCCCCCTGCCGAAAAAAAACTCGGTGAAAATGTCAAAAAAAACGATTATGATGCTCGTTGAACATCAGGAGATACCAGGTTATGACATCGAAAGAATTGCTGCTGTCGGCATTTCAGGGCGGGCGCACGCCCCGCCCCGCGTGGGTGCCTTTTGTGGGCGTGCATGGCGGCAAGCTGCTCGGGGTTTCCTCCACGGAATACCTGCGTTCAAGCGATCTGATTGTCCAGGGGCTGAAAAAAGCCCATGAACTGTACCGCCCCGACGGACTGCCCATAGTCTTCGATTTGCAGATGGAAGCGGAGATTCTGGGGTGTAAGCTGGTGTGGGCCGATGAGGTGCCGCCTTCCGTGGTGTCGCACCCGCTCATGGGCGAAGGAAAAATAGAGGATTTGCCCTCCTTTGATCTTCATCAGGGCCGGTTTCCCCTGGTGCGCGAGGCCACCCAGCGGCTTCAGTCTTCGCTGGGGAAGGACATTGCCCTCTACGGCCTGATTACGGGGCCTTTCACCCTCGTCTCCCACTTGCGGGGAAGCGAACTATTCCTCGATTTGCTGACGAACCCGGCGAAAACGAAAGAAATCATGGCGTTCGCCACGGAGGCCGCCAAGCGCACCGCGGGGTTTTATCTAGAAAATGGCTGCCCAATCATCGCCGTGGTGGACCCCATGACCAGCCAGATTTCCGCGGATCATTTCAATGATTTCGTTACACCCTATCTGAACGATCTTTTCTCCTTTATCAAGGTGCGGGGCGGTTTGTCCTCGTTGTTTGTCTGCGGAGACGCCACGCGCAATCTTGAAGTCATGTGCCGGACCGCCTGCGACAATATTTCCGTGGATGAGAATATTCCGCTGGAACTGCTCTGCGCGCTCGCCCGCAAGAATGGAAAAAGCGCCGGCGGCAACCTGAAACTCACCACGGTGCTGCTCCTCGGCAAACCCGCCGACGCCATGCTGGACGCCATTCGCTGCATTGACACCGGCGGCAACCAGGGATTCGTCCTCGCGCCAGGATGCGATCTTCCCTACGGCACCCCCGAGGCCAATCTTCAGGCGGTCACGCATATGGTGCATGATGATTATCAGCGCCAGGTGGCCCGGATGACGGTGACGTTCACGGACATGGGGCCGTTCGACGATATCAAGATTCCGAATTTCCTGGAAGAGAAATCGGTCATTCTGGATGTCATCACCCTGGATTCGTCCGGATGCGCGCCATGCCTCTACATGCTCGATGCGGCCATCAAAGCCGCGGCCCAGGTGGATTTGCCCGTGGAAGTGCGCGAGCACAAGATCAAAAGCAGGGAGGGCATCGGCTACATGACGCGCATGGGCGTGAGAAACATCCCCACGGTCTGCATTGACGGCCAGGTGAAATTCATTTCGCAAATCCCCGACACGGAAACCTTTGTAAAAGCCATCCTGGACCGTGCGAAAGAGCTTGGCAAAGCATGATTCCTCTATGCCTGGTCACCGGCTTCCTGGGCAGCGGGAAAACCACTCTGCTGCGGAACATCGCCCTGCGATATCCGGAACGCGCGCTGGTTTTTCTGGTGAACGAGTTTTCCACCGCGGATATTGACGGTCCCGTGCTTCAATCTTCCGCAAAAGACGTGCTCTGCATTCCCGGCGGCAGCATTTTCTGCAAGTGCCTCGTGGGCGAGTTTATTCGGGCGCTTACCGAATTGCCCGTCCGGTTTCCCCAGGCCGACGGCGTTATTGTAGAGGCCAGCGGCATGGCCAATCCAAACGTAGTCGAACAAATGCTCCGTGAAACCCGCCTGGACGCCGTGTACGTGCTCGCCTCGATTATTGGCCTTGCCGACCCCGGAACCTTGCCGGTCTTGGTGCAAACCCTTCCCAACATCCGCGCCCAGCTCGAAAGCAGCGACGTGGTGTTGCTCAACAAAATTGATCTATTCAGCGAACAGGAAATTGACCACGCGGAAGAGGTGATTCACTCGATCAAGCCGGATGCGCCTGTGATCCGAACCCGTTTCTGCGAAGGGATCATCGAGCCATTCACTCTCCATGCCCAGCGGCAGTTGAACGGTGAATACGCCCTTTGCAGAGACCCCAATTACGCCGCCTTTTCGGTCCGTCTCGAACACACCATCAATGAAGCGTATCTGCTCGAAGCACTGGCGCATCTTCCGGGCCTCTATCGCGCGAAAGGATTCATCCCCGGCGAACACGGCCCTGTTTTTGTGGATGTAACCTGTGCCAATGCCAGTACACACGATGCACCTGATTACACGGGTCCCTGCGAACTGGCATTGATTGTCCACCGCGCCGTCGAACAAGAGGCGCAACGCTTTATGGCCGCGTTGGTCACGGGTTCTGTTCTGCTCATACCTGCTTAACAAATAATTATGTGACAGGGTCTAGGTGATAAACTATTGGCGCAGGTGTGTTTTGTCAGGGCAATTGCATGTATGAAAAACTCGCGTAAACTTTGCGTATAGGTTTAGATCAGTTTTGGGGCGCCAATGTTCAGCACCCACTATTGGATGGGGCAAATAGAGTTTTTCCATCCCAATACAAGTTGGGTATCGGATAGAGCTTCCTGTATCATGAAGATTAAACACAACACATCTTGACGAGGCAACAATGAATTTGTCCGAACTGAAGAGGCTCGTTGTTAGTGGTGAGTGTGAGCAAGTGGAGTTCAAGCGTTCCACGGGACAACGCACTGAGGCCATGAAAACTGTCTGCGCTCTACTGAATGGTTTGGGAGGTTTTGTTCTCTTTGGTGTTACGGACATGGCAGAGATTGTTGGTCAGGAGACCTCTTCAAAGACCATTGAGGACATTGCTCACGAGTTGCAGCGGATTGATCCCCCGGCGTTTCCAGACATCGAGACGGTCAAACTGCGCAGTGGCAAGTCAATAATCGTACTTCGTGTTCCGGGTGGAGGAGGTCCATACACCTATGATGGCCGATCTTACACCCGCCATGGGCCAACGACAAGGCCTATGCCTTCCTCACGATACCAACGCATTCTACTTGAACGTATGCATGCTTCACAGCGATGGGAGAACCAACCTGCTGAAGGATTCTCACTCCGGGATATGGAAAAAAGTGAAATATTGCGGACAGTTGATGAAGCCGTCCGACGCTTACGATTGGATGACCCGGACACGAGGAATCTGGAGGAACTGCTGACTGGGTTTGGACTGATTGAGAGAGGCAAGTTGCTGAATGCCGCCGTGGTCTTATTTGCCAAGAGTAACAGTCTAATGCCTTATTATCCACAATGCGGGATTCGATTGGCACGGTTCCGGGGAACCGACAAAAAGGAATTCCTGGACAATCGCCAGGAAATAGGGAACGCGTTCGACCTTCTTCAACGCGCACAACGCTTTTTCCGCGATCACCTGCCTGTTGCGGGGCGCATCATCGCCGATGTTTTTGAACGTGTGGATGATCCTCTGTACCCGCCTGCAGCATTGCGTGAAGCGGTTGCGAATGCACTTTGCCATCGGGACTACAGTATTTCCGGAGGAGCGGTCAGCATAGCAATCTATGATGATCGTTTGGAAGTGTCAAGCTCCGGTTTGCTCCCCTTCAACATTACCCCGGAAGACTTGTTACGTCCTCATGCATCGCGCCCTTGGAACCCGATCATTGCCCATGTCTTTTACCTCCGTGGGATTATCGAGGCATGGGGCCGAGGGACAATCAGGATGCGGGAACTAATGGAAGAAGCCGGCTTGCCTGCACCGGAGTTCGAGTGCCGGGCTGGTGAGGTAGTGGTGCGCTTCCGTCCAAGTCAAGGTACTGGTCAAAAGACAGGAATTGTCAAGCCGATACAACCCGGGCTAAGCTCACAGCTAGAGTCACAGCTAGAGTCACAGCTAGAGTCACAGCTAGAGTCACAGCTAGAGTCACAGCTAGAGTCACTTGCGTATCGAGTACTGGTTTTGCTCAAGACAGGTCCCCTATCCAAGTCTGCAATTTCGGTGCAGCTTGGGCAGAAGCAGATATCGGGGCCGCTTCATACTGTAATGAGGACGCTTGTTCAGAATGGGCTCGCGGGGTATACGAATCCAGGGCATCCCACAAGTCGGTTCCAGCGTTATGCGCTTACTGATGCGGGCCGCGCGCGATTGGATTCCTTAAAGCACTTGAAGTCAAAAACTCGGCCAGACTGTAAAGGAACGCAATAATGAAAAGACTTCATGTATATATCCTCTTATCATGCCTAAGCATCCTGTGTCTGGCGTCATTAGCCCAGACACAAGAACCCGAATATCTCAATGCGGCGGCGGCCCAGCCCGGCTGGGAGCCGTTGAAGCTTGAGTTGCCCCCGCCCTTGTTTGTCGGAACGCCTAAAGATATAGTTTCGCCCAATCTTGAGCCTGTGACGGGCAAGGCGCGCAAGCCGTTTCTTGCCCCCAAGGGGATAAAAAACGCGGCCTTGGGCAAACCGGTGAGCGGCAGTGTGGCCGCGCCCAAGATTGGCGCGCTCAAGCAACTCACGGATGGCGACAAACGCGGTTCGGACGGCAGTTTCATTGAATTGGACCCGGGGGTGCAGTATCTCCAGATCGATCTGGGCGCGCCGCAACTCATTCAGGCGGTGCTCCTCTGGCATTATCACATGGAAGCCCGTGTGTATTACGACGTGGTGGTGAAAACCTCCGATGATGCCGACTTTATAACCAATGTGAAGACACTCTTTAACAATGATCACGACAATTCCGCCGGGCTGGGCGTGGGGAAGGACAAGGAATACATTGAAACCAATGAAGGTAAATTGATCGAAGGCCGCGGCATCAAAGCACGGTATGTACGGCTGTACAGCAACGGTAACACCTCAAACAATCTGAACCACGCCATCGAAGTGGAAGTGTACGCCCAACCGGCGCCGTAATCCGATGGAGAACACGCAAAATACCCTTTCGCGAATTCACGCCCTTGCCGAAGGCGCCTGGGCGGCGCAACTGCTGTTCACCGCACACGATTCAGGAGTCTTCTCTTTATTGGAACACCCCGCCACAGCAGCAACACTCGCGTCTCAAATGGACTGGAACCCCCGCGCCACCCGCGCCTTGCTGGAGGCGCTCGCTTCCATTGGCTTGGTGGAATGTATAGAAGGCCGCTATCGAAACACACCTCTGGCGGACGAATGCCTGATTCCGGGCCGCGAATCCTATCAAGGAAATTTCTTGCGCCATATGCAGCGCACCAACGAAGCCTGGGAGCAATTAGGCACGGCGCTCCAAACGGGCAGGGGCATCAAACAAGGCCGGCACCCCGCCGGTTCGGAAGCCTTGCGGGAGTTCGCGCTTGGGATGGCGAATCTCGCGCGAATGAATGCTCCCCTGATTGCCCGGCAACTCGACTTGTCGCCTTTCCGCTCCATGCTCGACTTGGGAGCCGGCGTAGGGGAGTACAGCAGAGCGTTCCTGACCGCCTGGCCCCATCTCAACACCACCCTATTTGATGTGCCCACGGTCATCGAAATGGCCCGGGATGCATTTGTCCACACGGGATTGGCTCCGCGATGCCATTTTTTGGCTGGAGATTTTCTGAGTGATTCACTCGGTGGTCCCTACGATCTCCTCTGGATGGCGAATGTGGTCCACGCCCTTGGTGAACAGGAGGTTCAAAAGCTCTTGGGCCGCTGCTTCAATGCGTTACGGCCCGGCGGCGTCCTGATGATCAAAGACTTTCTCCCGGATGAATTGAATACCTCCTTTTGCGCGCTATTCTCCCTCAATCTGCTGCTGCATACGGATTCCGGACGTCTTTATTCCGTGGAGGAAATGGCGGAATGGACGCAACATGCGGGATTCACAAATGGGCAACTAATCCGCGCAGGCGAAAAAGCCCGCATCTGGCGGGTACAAGGCCCGAAATAAACGGTGCCTGTCACCGTTTATTGTCACCATTTATATATAAGTTAAGCGCGGAGTTAAGCGCGGGGAACTGTAGTACGCGAAAAGAAGGGACGTTCCCGTCTCGCCCGCCCATTCTTAAAAAGGTTTTCAGGATACAGGTTTTGCCCCTGGGCGGGCTCGCTGGGGACCGTCCCTTTTTTTCGCTTTGTTTTCAAAATAAATGGTGACAGGCACCGTTTATATCGATTATTTCAGTCCGAGGACATCCTGCATGTCGTAGAGACCGGGCTTGGCGTTCATGACGAACCGGGCGGCCACGAGGGAGCCGCGCGCGAAGTTGTCGCGGTTATGGGCCTTGTGCACCAGTTCGATGCGTTCTCCTTGCCCGATGAAACTTACGGTATGTTCGCCCACCACGTCGCCGCCGCGCACCGCGTGCACGCCGATTTGACGCGCCGGACGGGCCCCCACCAACCCCTCGCGGCCATGCATCACATCCTCCTTGTAACTCAACCCGAGGGCTTCCGCGGCGCGTTCGGCCAGGCGCACCGCCGTTCCGCTCGGGCTGTCTTTCTTTTGGTTATGATGCACTTCCACGATTTCAATATTGTAGTCCAGACCGAGGATCGCCGCGGCCTCGCTGGTGAGCTTGAACAATAGATTCACGCCCACGCTCATGTTGGGCGCGTATACAATCGGCACGTGCCGTGCGCATGCGCGCAATTCCGCCACCTGATCCGGGGAAAGGCCCGTGGTGCCCACGACGGAAGACTTTCCGAGGGATGTGGCGGTTTTCACGTTGTTCACGCATACGTTCGCCAGCGTGAAATCGATCATGACCTGCGCTTTGCCTATTTCCGCCGCGGCATCTCCGCCCACCGTGATGGAACGGGTCTTGCCGCTTTCCATGCCCACGGCAAGAACGGTTCCGGCATTTGACGGCACATCAAAGGCCCCCGCGATGGTGATGTCGTCCGCGGCCGCCGCCATTTCCATAATGCGCCGCCCCATGCGTCCGCACGCGCCCGCCATACAAATAGTGATCATTTTATTGCTCCATGTTTACAGGCGGCATGATGCGCCGCCGCGCTTTGCACGATCAGCCCTTCGGCTTGTTTTCCAGCATGATATCGTCCAGAATCAACAATCGTTCAAACCACACCATCAGCAAGGTGCACAGGTACCGCCGCCCCATTTGACTCAGCTTGAGATTTGAGGAGCCCCAGGTGCGGCCCGACCAGCGGATGGGAATCTCCGCGATGTTATAGCGGCGGATGATGCACGAGAGCGACATCTCGATGGTAATATTGAAATGCGCGGCCTGAAGCGGCGTAATGCTCTCCACCACATGCCGCCGATACACTTTGAAGGCGTTTGTGATGTCGTTAAACGGCGTCATGAACAGCACCTGCATCATCCGGTTGACAATGCGGTTCACCACCAGCTTTACCAGCGGATACTGGACCACCTTGCTGCCCTTGCGGAACCGCGATCCAAAGCAGCAATCATATCCTTCCTCGATCTTCCGGTAACACCGCGCCACGTCTTCCGGATCATCCGAGCTGTCCGCCATCACAATCGCCACCACGTCTCCTTCCACATTGCGGAAGCCGCACCGCACCGCGCGTCCGAAACCGCCCGGCGGCGTATTGTGCACCAGCCGGAGTTCCGGAATATCCCCCATCAGCGATTCCACCACCTTCGGCGTACCATCCGTGCTGTTGTCATTGACCACCAAAAGTTCAAACGGGATGCCCTCGGCCCGAAGTTTCACCGCAAGCTCCCGGAGGGTGGGGGGAAGGTTGTTCTCTTCGTTATACGCCGGGATCATTACGGTATACCGCAGGGTATTCCGGGGCGCCGGGCGCCACTCAGACGCGGCCTTCAAACCCATTGTGAATCTCCTCAAGGATGGCATGGATGTCGTAGGCATACGCCCAATCGGGATAGTGCGACTGGAACCGCCGCACGTCGCTTATCCACCAGATGTGATCGCCGATGCGGTTGGTTTCCACGTAGGATGTGTTCATTTTCTTCCCGGCGATTTCCTCGCACAGCGCAATGGCTTCCATCATCGAACAGTTGCTGTGCCGGCTTCCGCCCATGTTATACACCTCCCCGGAACGCGGGTTCCGGGCAAACTGCGCGAAACAATTCACGAGGTCCTTCGAGTGAATATTGTCCCGCACCTGCTTCCCCTTATACCCAAAAATGCGGTATTCCCGGCCTGTCATCGCGCATTTCATCAAATAGGAGAGGAATCCGTGCAATTCCGCTCCCGAATGTCCCGGTCCTGTGAGGCATCCTCCCCGGAACACGGCTGTTTTCATGCCAAAATACCGGCCGTACTCCTGCACCATCACATCCGCCGCCACTTTCGACGCGCCGAATATTGAATGCTTGCATTGATCAATGGACATGGTTTCGTCAATGCCATGTTCCGCATACGGATGACCGGGTTCCACTTCCCACCGGGTCTCCCGCTCCACCAAGGGCAGGGCGTTCGGGGCGTCGCCATACACTTTATTGGTGGAAGTGAATATGAAGGGAACGTCCGGGGCGTGGAGCCGGGTGAGTTCCAGCATGTTAAGCGTTCCCAGCGCATTCACCCCAAAATCCGTGAGGGGCTCGCGCGCCGCCCAATCATGACTGGGTTGCGCCGCGGTATGAATGATCAAAGCAATCTCCCCCGCGTATTCTTTGAAAACGGCTTCCAGCGCCGGATAGTCCCGGATGTCCGCCGTATAATGACGGTATTGGGAGAAATCCGTTTTGAGCTGTTCCGCGGACCAGCGCGTGGACGCCTCCACGCCGAAAAAATAGGCCCGCATGTCATTATCAATGCCCGCAATGATATGACCTTCCCGAGCAAAATGACGCACTGTTTCCGCGCCAATCAATCCCGCCGAACCCGTCACGATCACTACGCTCATGTACACCTCCCAATAGTTCTTTCATGCCTCGGCCATTCTATCCCACTCTCTATAACACGTGTCAAACCCGGCGCCTGCATTTGTCCTGTGTGACATCTCGACCGTGCTTTCCGTCCCAGCGGCCGCCCGTTTTCCTTCCATGTGCCACGAGTACGGCAGGGTTACGTGCCTCATCTTGCCTTTAAGCAAAAGCAAACTAACAAAACCGATAAAATCGACAAGCGCTATCCAGGTTTCATTTCCTGGACTTTATAGAGGAAAACTGTTACAATTTGGATGCTAGACAGGTTAACGTGGAATACAAGGCATATCCTGAGTGTCTGCGGGTGGATGAGGGCTACTGCCAGAGGTTATGCCTGATCTGTTCGGTTCTGGAGTTGTGTATGAACCGCCCTCCCTGGTGGAGAGTGGTGTGGGTATAGTGCATCATGGTTCAAAGTGAGAAAAGTATCATCCGTGATTCCGGGATCGATTTAACGAAAGGATTCCCAACGTGAAAAAGGCATTACTTCTTCTAGGTGTGGCGGTGTTAGTAAGCGGAGTTTGGGCTCCCGTGGCTACTGCCCAGTGTTTCCAGGATCAAATCGACATTGATTTTACGTTCAAAACGCTGGACCTGATGATCTCCACCATGCTTCCGGCCTGGACCGGTGAAAATGTCTGGGATGAAGTTGAGTACCAGGTGGGGCCGGAATTCAGCGCGGCGGACAACGATGCCAACGGCATCAATGACGATGATCATTTCGATCTGCTTGCGGCGGTGTACAATGGCGCGCCGCAGGTGGTCGCCGGGCTGAATCCGGCAGATGTGGTGTTGATACGAAACACCTTCAATGCCAACGTGGCCAAGACGCAGACGATTGAGGTCACGATTAAAAATGTGCATGCGGAGGCGTACGGCGGGCTGGTCAAGCTGGACAAAGACATCACCACGGGGGGAACCCTTTCCGCCTTTGGGCAAAACGTGGATATCCCCAGCCTCTGGCAGGGGGAGGATGCCTTGCTGAACGAAGTGCCCGTGCTTAAAGCGGCGTTGCTGAATCTGGTCGGCTGTTTCATGACCACGGGGGACGACAACTCGATAGTGCATCTGCAAAGCTTGCTGGCGGTTATCATCAACACGGTGATCGAAGATTTGGTGCCACAGCTCCTCGGGGACTTGAGCGGGGATATTTACGTTGACACGTTCAGGATTGAAGGGGACGGCACCATTTATGCCAAGGTGTGCGGAATTCCTGTGGTAAATTGTGTGGAAGTGTGGGTGTATGGCAACGAGATTCGGAGCACCATCGCGAACTTTTCCGGGGCTTTCAATTGCGCCTCGTTCGCGGCCGGCGGTGGCGGCTGTCTCCCGCAGCTCCTGGGCGCCAACGGTGATCTGGATGGCGACGGCGCCACCAATCTCGCGTCCTACAATGCTTCTGCCACGCGGCAGGAATTCATGGAGAATGAAAGCATACAATATCCGCCGTTGCAGATCGTGGACCAACCCGACTCCGTCACCACCGACAGTGGTGTGGCCGTATCGTTTGACGTGGGATATGTCGAAGGGCTTCCCGGCGGTCCGGTATCCTATAAATGGGAATTGACGGACTTGGAAGACTTCGAGTCGGAAGGCATCGTCTCCACCAACGCGGTGTATAGTATTGCGTATCCCCTGCCCACCAGCGAACCCGCCCCTTACACGGTGACCATTTGCGATTCGCTGTGGACCCGCCGGTCGGCTCCGGCCACACTGACGGTCAATGCCATCCCGCTTCAGGCCACCTCGCAACCCGTGGGCGGCGACGTGTTTGTCGAGGATGCGTTTTCCATGAGTTTCAGCGTCAAAGGCGGCGTTTCAATTCCCACCTACCGGTGGTACAGGGAAGGTTCTCCTTTGGATGGGGCCACTTCGCCCACCCTGAACCTCACCAATATCCAGTTGGAGCAAGCCGGCAATTATTACTGCATCGCGACAGGACAGAACGCGGGACCGGTGACGGCCACGGTGCAATCCAACAACGCCTATCTCAATGTGGTGGACCGTATCCGGTTCAAGACCCACCCCGGAAATGGGGAGGTGTATGTTGAGGAGCCTTACACGTTCTCCGTCGAATCCGTGGGCGCCATCGTGGGCACCCTGCATTACAAGTGGCAGAAGTATTCCGATGCGAAGGGCGATTGGGACGACATTCCTGAAACGGACAGTCCGGAATATACGATTCCCGTCACCACACTCGAAGACAATGGCAACTACCGTTGTGTCATTTTCGACGATCAGTTCACCATTCCCTCCAATCCCGCTTCCTTGCTGGTGGTGGAGCATTTGTCCTTTATAAGTATCCCCGTGGATGATTTGGGATGGCTGGATGGAATCTATACATTCAACGTGGTGGTGAACGGAGGTTTGGGGACGCTCCATTACGCGTGGGTGAAAGATGGAGAGGCCATCGGAACGGATTCTCCGAATCTGGTGATTCAGCCCGTTCAGGAAAGCAGTGTGGGCCAGTATTGGGTCACCGTTTCCGACCGCTTTGAATCCATTACGTCCGATCCCCCGGCGAATTTGACCGTTGCCTTCCCGTTTACCTTCCTTCAACAGCCGGCGGGCGCGGACCTCTACACCGGCGCCTCGCACACACTTACGGTGCAGGTGGATGGCGGCACGCCGCCTTTCACGTACAATTGGAAAAAGAATAACGTGTCGCTGGGCCTGCCCAGTATCCCGGAAATCACCCTCGGACCGCTCGTGCCGGGGGATACGGGCACGTATGTTTGCACGGTGACGGACCAAAACGGGTCCAATTCCAGCAGTCCGGCGGTGCTGAATGTGGCCGACCACATGAGCATTGCCGCGCAGCCGCAGAGCCGGACGGTTTACATTGGCGACACCTACACCTTTGAAGTGGGCTTGGCCGGTGGCCTGGAACCCATCCAGTATTCTTGGTTTAAGCGCCAGAGCGCGATAGACATCGATCTCAATGCCCATGGACCGTCGTACACGGTGTCCTCGGCCGGTCCGGCGACCGCCGGGGCCTATTTCTGCCGGATCAGCGACAAGACCGAGACCATTGATACGGCGCTGGCCACGCTTTCCGTGGTGAATCCGCTCAGTTTTGCTCAACATCCGCAGAACGCGTATCGTTTCGCGGGCGGTTCCGTGAGCTTTACGGTCACCGCCAGCGGCGGTTTGGGCACCATCCGGTATCAATGGCTGCAGGACGGAAACCCGGTGGGCGGGAGCTCCAATGTATTCACCATTGATGCGGTGGATTGCGTGCATGCGGGTTCGTATGTATGCCAGGCGACGGACGATGTCAAGACCAGCACGTCGGAAGCGGCGGTGCTGGTGGTGTATCCCGCGCCCGGCGAGAATGGTTTGGAGATTAACATTTCGCTGACGGGCCAGGATGTGGTGCCGCCCACGCCCAGCGTGGCCACGGGATTTGGCTTTGGATCGTTGCGGCCGAGTTCATCGAGCAGCGACTACACGCTGAATATGAACGTTGTTCATATGGTCTCGTCGCCCACCAGTGCGGCGATCTTCCGCGGATTGGCCGGCGAGAATGGAACGTCGGTGTTCAATCTCGGCAGCGGCGTAAGCGCCATCGGGTTCTCCCGGACACTGAGCAATGGTCAGGCGGCGGAGCTGGCCACGGGCTATTTCTACATTCAGATTACCTCGTCCGCCTATCCGAATGGCGAGATTCGGGGGCAGATTATCTCCGATGATCCCGGCATTTGCGAGGTGGTGGTTGAAGGCGAGGGCGGCGAAGGCGAGGGTGAAGGTGAAGGCGCGGAAGGTGAAGGCGAAGGCGCGGAAGGCGAGGGTGAAGGCGCGGAAGGCGAAGGCGAAGGCGAAGGCGCGGTTGATGTCACGCCCCCGGTGATTGCGCTGGTGGGGTTGAACACCATTCGCATTGAATGCGGAGGCCTCTTCGTGGATCCGGGCGCTACCGCGCAGGACGACGTGGATGGCGACATTTCCGCGAACATCCTTACGAGCGGTGTGGTGGAAACCGCAAGTGTGGGCGAATACACCCTCACGTATTCGGTCAGCGACGCGGCCGGCAATCCGGCACTGCCGGTGAGCCGCACGGTCATCGTTTCGGATGCCACACCGCCGGTGATTACGCTGACAGGGAATGCGCAAATCACCATTCCGTGCGGCGCGCCCTATGTCGATCCCGGGGCAACCGCCACCGACGGCTGCGACACGAATCTGCCGGCGGTGACCATTGATTCGAGCGCGGTGGATACAACCACCTCAGGCACCTATGAAGTCACGTATAACGTGACGGATGCTTCCGGGAATCAAGCGGTGACACGGACACGCACCGTGATAGTCGAAGGCTCGTGCTCGCCGGATTACCAGAGCGCGGACCAGAATCAGAACAACATGATCGAGTTGAGTGAATTGCTTCGTATGATTCAGTTCTTCAACACGGGCGGGTACCATTGCATGGCGGGCACGGAAGACGGGTATGCGCCCGGCATGAGCGGCGATCATTCATGCTATCCGCACACCACGGACTATAGCCCGCAGGACTGGGCGATCAGCTTGACGGAACTGCTCCGCGTCATCCAGTTCTTCAATTCGGGCGGGTATCATGCATGCCCCGGTGAAGGCTCCGAAGACGGTTTCTGCATCGGATTGCCCTAATCCCTGATAGCAGTCAATGGGCGGCCAGAGGTTTATCCTCTGGCCGCTTTTTACTGGATGGCGAGATCAGCGGCCATAGTAATCTTCAATTGTATTACCTCGGGGAGCGGTTCAGGCGGCGTGGCTGATGCGGACGCGCTGGATGAGGACGTTTTCGGGGGATAGATCGAGCAGGAAGCCATTTTTGGGGACGGTTTTGATGAGATCGGGGCGGTCGAGGCCGGCGGCGGCGATGGCGGCGATCAGTTTTCTCTTTTGAAAGTGCATCTGGTTGGGTTCGACGATGACACTGCCCCAGACTTCCGTATAGATGGTGTCGTAGGGGATACAGGCGCCGGGCTGGGCGGCGAGGGTTCGGATGAGGCGGTATTGCTTGTCTTGGAGGGGTACGCGGACATTGTCGAGGGTGATTTCACTGGGGTGGCTGTCGTCAATGATGAGAAGGGGGGCGGGGCTCGGCGCAGGCGTCTCAAAGGCTGTGTTTTCGCCGGGGGCGGGTTGTGCGCCGGCCCAGGTTTTGAGGGAGCGGGCGGCGGATTCGGGCATCCATTGTTTCAGGAGGGCCAAGGGAGCGTTGGCCAGGGCTTCGGGGGTGTGGCACCGGTGGGCGGCGAGGGCGGCGAGGGCGTTTCGAGTGAGACCGGGGATTTGGAGGCGGGTGAGGGGGAGGAGAGTTTCGGGAACGCCATGGTGCACGCGCTCCGCCAAAGTCTTGATGCGTTCGATGAAGGCGGGGCGCGTTCCGAGGGCGGCGGCAATGGCGGCGGTGGCGTCAATGAGCCAACTGGCCTGATCGGCGGCGGCGAGAATTTGCCCGGCCATGGTGTTGTAGGTTTCTTCGAGTTCGCCGATGGGGGCGAGGGTGAGCCATTCGTTGAGGAAGAGAGCGGTTTTGATGGCGCGGACCTCTTCAAAGAAGGGCTGCAGGGTGCAATTGCGGATACGGTTGAGCGGGGTGTCGGCGGAAAGGGGTTCGTGGCTGGTGAGGCGCTTGATTTGGCCGGGGTAGCCGGCGTGTTCGTATTCGCGGGTGGTGAGGGCAACCTGGAGCATGAGCCCGTCGGGCGTGGCCAGCACGGCGTGCAGGAGATCAATGCCGCTCCACTCCCGGAGTTCGGACTGGCCGATCCAATGTTCGAGGGCGCGGGCGGTGGCGATGGTGATGCCCTTGGAGGCGGCGGCGATGCCGAAGGGGGTGGCTTCGAGGGCGCCATCGGGGTGGCTGGTGAGGGTTCCGGCGTCAACGCACCGGTTGACCGCGCCCCGGATGCGGAAGGCGATTTCGTCGAGGGGGTAGTTTTCGGCCCAGACCCATTTCCCCGACAGCGTGCTTTCGAGAAAATCGAGCAGTTCCTCGCTGGTGCGGCAGAAGCGCGAGGCGGTGAGCCGCAGCACGTGATTCTCGAGGGATTCTTTGGCGAGGCGCGGGTCGATCTGCTCGCGGTCGCCTTCAATGTAGCGCCGCCAGAAGGTTTCGTGGTCGAAAGGGGTGGTGGCGATGAGGATGGAACGCCCGAAGGCATGGCCCGCCCCGTAGCGGCCGGCGCGCCCGCTCATGTTTTCATATTCCGCGCGGAGGATGGGGGTTTTCCAGGGCATGCCGAGGCGGGGATCGTAGCGCCACTTGTCGGAACTCAGGAAGACATTCTGCGCGGGGAGATTCAACCCGACCGCGAGGGTGCTGGTCGAGACCAGGATTTTGACTTCGCCGTCCCGGAATGCCCGCTCCACGACGTGGCGCTCTTCTGGAGAGAGATCGGCGTTGTGGAAGGCGACGCCGTGGGCGAGCGTCTGGAGGAGGGCGCTGCGGGAGCGGGTGGATTCGAGTATGCGCAGAGAGGCAATGGCTTCCGTGGCGGCGGGCAGTTCGGTGCGGCCCGCCAGGAGTTCCGCGCCCCGCCGGGATTCATGCTTGGCCTTGACGAAAACGAGACAGGCCTCGCCCCGTCCGGCCAGGACCGCCAAGTTTTGCGTGAGCGTTTCCCAGGAGGAATCCGAACAGGCGTCCACCAGGGTTTCCTCGCCTTCCCCGCCTTCGTTGTAGGTGCGGTAGCGGAACTGGCCGCCGTGGAGCACGCCGTAGCGCAGTTCGACGGGGCGGCGTTCATAATAGACCAAGCGGGCCTTCATCCATTCCGCGAGCCGTTCCGCCTGGCCGATAACCGCTGAAAGCCCGATCAGGCGGCAGGCCTTCTCACGCGCCTGTAGGATGCGCGTGAGAAGGAGTTCCGCCATGGCCCCGCGATCCGGGTCGGAGAGAATTTCCAATTCATCCGCGATAACCAGGTCGATTTCTTCGAGGCGCTCCGGGCGGCGCACCAGCAATTGCGACAGCTTTTCGTACACCGCCACGGCAATCGAGAAGTTGCCTTCTTCGAGGTCGCGGTCGAATTCACGATGGTCCCGGCTCGAAACCACCACCTTCAACCCATAACCCTCGTATTTTTTCTTGAAGTCCAGGTATTTCTCTTCCGCCAAGGCCTTCAACGGCACCAGATACACTACCTTCTTCCGCCGCAACGCCGTGTGAAGCGCCGCCATCTCGCCGATGAAGGTCTTCCCGGAACTGGTCGGGGCCTGGATGAGCAGGTTGTCTTCGCCGAAGAGTCCGAAGCGCTTCACCGCCATTTCCTGGAGCGGAAGCAGGGTTTCACTCTCGCGTTCGCGCCAGAGCACAATGATTTCCGGCGGCACGCCATACCGAAGCAATTCCGTCATTCTCATGCTACACCTCCTATGATCCAATCGCCAGTATACTGAATATTTTTTCAGTTGTCAAGGGGTTTTTTCAGGGAAAGGGAAGCACACTCGGCGAACCTCGGCGGTCTTCTGTGCCTCCGCGTGGCACGGTCAAGCCCGTCCGCAGGCTTGGCCGTGGATTCAACACGGGTACCCGCACAACTCCGGTGATATCGTTGTGGCGATGCTGTATACTGAACGCGGCGAGCAGGCCGGACGGCCGCGGTTTCGTTTCGGCGGGATCGAGGAAAGTCCGGGCTCCACAGGGCAGGGTGCTTCGTAACGCGAAGGCGGGGCGACCCGACGGAAAGTGGAACAGAAAATACACCGCCCAAGCCCCGCTGAAAAGCGGGGCCGGCAAGGGTGAAATGGTGCGGTAAGAGCGCACCAGCGCCGTGGCGACACGGCGGCTTGCAAAACCCCACCTGGAGCAATTCCAAATAGGGGAGCGATGGCGTGGCCCGCGCCGCTCCCGGGTTGGAAGCTTGAGGCGCGCGGTGACGCGCGTCCCAGACGAATGGCCGTCTCGGGCCACGTGATGCGTGGCCTAGACAGAACCCGGCTTACAGGCCTGCTCGCTCATTCTTTTGAGGGGGCGTGTCCAGAATCTCCCGGACCGCGCTCAACAAGTCATTTTTGGCATACGGTTTTTTAATGAGGCGCAGTCCTTCGTGCATGACGAAGCCGGTGTGAATGGCGCTTTCGCTGTAGCCGCTGCTGAAGAGGAAGCGCATGTGCGGGTGCTGTCCGCGGATGCGTTCCATCACTTCGCCGCCGCCCAGTTTGGGCATGATGACATCGAGCAGCACCAAATCGATGTCCGCGGCATGTTCATTAAAAAGCTGCAACGCTTCTTCCCCGTCGCAGGCCAGGAGCACGGTATATCCCGCGCTTGTGAGCATTTGCCCCACCAGCTTTCGGACCGTTTCCTCGTCTTCCGCCACGAGGATGGTCTCCGTTCCACCTTCGGGAACGGCGGATTCCATTTCAGCGGAGGGCAGTGCGTCTTGTCCGGCGCGGGGAATATAGATTCGGAACGTGGCGCCCATGCCGGGTTCGGAGTAAACATGAATCAAACCATTGTGTTGTTTCACGATGCCATAGACGGTGGCGAGGCCCAGCCCGGTGCCTTCTCCGGCGGGTTTTGTGGTGAAGAAGGGGTCGAAAATCTGCTGGCGGGTGGCCTCGTCCATGCCATGGCCGGAATCGGTGATGATCAGCACTTCGTAGCGGCCTTCCATGGCCCAGGGGTGTGCGTGACAGTATTCTTTATCCAAGGTGGCGGTGGCGGTCTCGATGGTTAATATGCCGCCCGAGGGCATGGCATCACGCGCATTGACACACAGGTTCATCAGCACCTGTTCAAACTGGCCTTTGTCCACACAGACGGTTCCCAGGGATTCTCCGGGCAAGAACTTGAGATCGATATGTTCTCCGATGACCCGGCGGATCATTTTAACAATCCCCTGCACCAATTCGTTCAAATTCACATGCACGGGATGAATGACCTGCCGCCGGCTGAAGGCCAGTAATTGACGGGTCAACTCCGCGGCCCGTTCGGCGGCCTCTTGCACTTCCTTGATGGCCTGGCCCGACGGCGACTCCGGACTGAGTTCTTCGCGCAGGATATCCATGTACCCCAGGATCACCTGCAGCAAGTTGTTGAAATCATGCGCAACGCCGCCCGCCAACTGGCCCACCGCCTCCATTTTCTGCGCCTGCCTCAATTGGGATTCCAGCTTTTTCCGCTCTTCCACCGCGCGCATGTGATCCGTGATGTCACGCGCGGAGGATAAGGCGCCGGTCACGGTTCCATGTTCATCCTTGAGCACGCGGCACCACCAAGCCAGCAGCCGTTTCTCGCCATCGCGGCGCCGTTGCAAGCTCTCGACATAAATGACATCGTCATTCCCGTTGAACAGCGGCTGCACCGAATCATATACATGTTGCTCTCCTTCAAAATAATAAGACGCCTCCCTCCCAATCACGTCATCCCCGAAGAAATCGAGCCCCGCCGGGTTGGCCCAGGCATACACCTTGTTTGCATCCACTTCCATGATGATATCGGGGATGGCCGACAGGAGCACCTGTTGCCGATGGGTCAGGGCGCGCAACGATTCCTCCGCCTGCTTGCGCTCCGTAATGTCCCGGGCGGCGGCGTAAATCGTTGTTCCCTGCGGCAGCGAACGCCATTCGAGCCAGCGGTAGGTCCCGTCCGCGCAACGATACCGGTTGGTGAAACTTAACACTTTTTCCTGCCGATTCAGCCGGGACACGGCGTTCAGGGTGGCCTCCTGGTCTTCCGGATGCACCAACTCCAAAAACGGGCGGTCTTTCAGTTCATGCAGGGGATACCCCAGGGTGACTTCCCATTGCTTGTTCAGGCGGCGGAAATACCCGTTGGTGTCGGCGATGCAGAACAAATCCAGGGCGGCATCGAAATACCGGTCCAGTTCGTCGGTCTTTTCTTTTAACGCGGATTCCGATGCCGTGATGCGCTGGACGGCAAGGCTGGAACGCCGCAGCAGTTCAAAGAAAAAGGACAGCAACACGGCGATCAGCAGGGAGGTCAGCAAGGCGGGCAACGCATGCTCACGCACATGGTTTCGCCAGTCCCGCGCATCCACGTCCATCGCAAACAGCGCCAAGAGTTCCCCGGTATCCGGATGCCTCAATGGCGCCACGGCGCTCACCCAGGTTCCCCAACGGTCCGAGTAGGGGCCCACCACGCTTTCAATTCCCGTGTGAAACACCCTCCGCATGGGTTCCGCCGCTTCGGAATATTCCTGGCCTGGCGGCGAATAATCCTTCGATTCCGGCGGCTCGGAATCCATAAAGAAAAACACGCGCGATCCACGCTGGCCAAGCAGGTAGATGAAACGGCATTGAGGATTCAGGGACCGCACCGCCATCAATTGCGTCTTAAGCGTTTGGTAAACAGGAGACTGCGCGTCCTCGGGAGACCCGGAAAGTTGTTGCAGTGGAGGCCGCGGAATCATCTGGGCCAGCATGCGCGTCTGTGTGAGAAACGAGGAACGAATCCGTTGGTCTTCCATCCGGCATTGCCAAAAAGCGGTCAGGGTACCCACACTAAACACCACCGCCAGCAGAAACGCCAACAACGGCACGGCGAATCGCCCCATTCCCGCATTTTTCACCACTCGCCTGGTATGCTTCATAACCCTTGAACCCTCTGGTCCCCAACTCATTTGCCACAAGGATTAACACAGCACTGCTTTACAGGTCATAATATCATACTATACCCTCATAACCAAAGGAATATTTCGTATCAGGCAATTGCGAAACCGCCCCTCTTCTCACGAAAACACTATGAACAGGGCAAATTACAGGCATTTCATAGGCAATCCGGGGCAACGAAAGACGATTTCGCAAATGCCTCCGCAGGGGGATGCACTACCCGTATTATGCGGGGTCCCGGTGCACAAGACGGGGCGCGAAGGCGGGAAGACATACCGCGATATATTCCGCGCCTCCGGTTTCCGGAGTGCTATACTGAACCCATTCCCCCGCAGGCGCCACAACCGTTTCACCCGCCCCGACCCGTTGGACAGCCCCATCGAGTGTTTGTACATGGAGGGCACCCGCGAGAACCACCGTATATTCATCGAATTCCGGCTGTTGCCCAGGTTCCACCCACCCCTGCGGACTTTTCATGCGGGCTATGCTCACCGCCTCAGTCCCCGAATTGACCCGGCCTATATATTCCTGGATGGTTTTGGGCTTGTTTCCGGCCGCCGCAATCACAGCCGGAGAGGGGTAAAAACACAGCATGTTGTTGCCTTTCAATGACTTACAAATAAATCGAAGCAATTATACCGCGTATAGTCTACCGGGCTTTTAGGGGGGGGATCAATTTTTTTCGAAAAAACTTAAAAAAACCTATTGACAAGAATCGCACTTTGGTCTATAGTAAGGAATGTAAGGTGTAATAAGTGTTAGGTTTTAGCCACAACCGTGGAGGGACGAAAATGTTCAAGAGAAGTATTTTTGCGTTGCTGGTCACCACATGTGCCTTGGTGTTAGCGGGCTGCCCCGATGACAGTGAAAAGGTGGTAATCCTGGATGAATTCCCAAGCATTTCGCTGGACGAAATCTGGGACAACATCGTGTCCTTCTTCACGGGGGGTGACGATACACCATTCGAGGTAGGTGACATTATTGTGGGTTCGGACGGCGGCGGTTTCCTGCGCCGGGTCACGGACATCGACAAACGCGGCGGTGCTGTTTCCACGGCGACGACCGCGGCGGCGTTGGCGGAAGCCATTGACGATGGCACGCTGAGCGGCGAAGTGACCTTCCTGCCGGCGGATTTCAAACGTGCGAAAGTGCCATTGGTGAAGGCCGATGACATTGTCATCAACCTGAACAATATCACCTTGTACAGCAAGGATGGACTTACCCTGAGCATTTCCCACGGCAGTCTGTCCTATGCGCCCCATGTGGTGTTGAACGCCAATTTCGAAAATCACAAGATGACCGGGTTCACCGCCATGACCGAAGGCGACCTGATCCTGGACCTGAATCTGCGCCTGACCGCGAGCGGTGGCCAGAATTTCTCCTGGGAAACGGATATTTTCCAGCCGGTGGTCAAGCCCTTCGTGTTTTACATCGGGCCCGTCCCCGTGGCTGGTACGGCTTCGCTGCGCATCCCGTTTGGCGTGACCGCCAATATCGGCGCGGCGGCCTCCGCGGAATCCGGATTTGACACCACCACCCACATTCGCCTGGGCATGCAGTTGAACGATGGACAATGGTCCAACCTGAGCAACTTCGGCGACCCCGTCACCACCGCGCATCCGTTGGTGATTACGTTGTCGAGCAATGCGGGCGTGACCGTGTACGTGAAGCCCGGCGTGGGCCTCAATCTGTATGGGGTGTCCGACCTCTCCGGCTATGTGCAGCCCTATGTTCAGGGTGATGCGCAGTTCATTCCCTCGCCCCTTATCTTCGACTTCTATGCGGGCCTGAATGGCGGCATCCGCTATGAACTGTCCGTCTTTGACTTCACGCTGTATGAGAAGAGCTGGTTCTTCCCCGGTCCGCGTTGGCCGCTGTATCACTACGAACTTCCGTATGATATCCCGACCACGTTCACCATCCAGTTACCCTTCTAATTACACGTAGCATTAGTTAGTGCCTGACGGCCGTTGGACTGAATTGTCCGGCGGCCGTCGTCTTTGTGTGCCAAGCACGGCGCGAAGCTATGGAGTGGAAGTCCCCTACAGGCCCTGATGGCGGGAATTGCTAACCAGGAGCGAGGGTGCCGCCGCGAAGCGGGGTCTTGAAGGAAGCGGGAGGAAAAGCCGGACTCGATGAACAGAAACCGGATATAAGGCCGGGGCGGTGGGGTAGGCCGGCAATGGATGTGCGGCGCCCAATAACCATTCGGACACACACCTTGGCAAATCCGGCGAGGCCCGGCGGAAAGTTTCGCGTCTTGCCTTGTGAGACTTGTTTGTCTGTTCGGAGGAACCGGCTTGGCGGGGTGGAGACCTGTTGTTTGCGCCGTGGCGGCATCTATGGATCAAACGCTATCTCACCACTTTTACGGTGCGTGTTTTTTGGGTTGCCGCATTGCCCGCCGCATCCTTCACATTGTAATAGAGGTAATACGTGCCCACCGTGGAAGTCTTGACCGTGCCTGTACGGACAATCTGCGCCGTCACGTTGCCGGATACATTGTCCTGCGCGGTGGCGCCCGGATCGGTGAAGGGGCTGTACCGCTTGATACTCATCGAGCTGGAACCGGTCAGCGTAATTACCGGAACCGTGGTGTCAATGATCAGTTCGTTGGCGGTGCTGTCGGTTATAGTATTGCCGTCGGCGTCTTGGACTTCCGCGCGGACATCATAGGTGCCCGCCGCAAGCGTTACGGGCCAAGGGATGCTCCAAGCCGTTCCGCTCAGTGTGGCGTTATACCAAGTGGCTCCATCCAGGCTCACGCGTACCTGGACCGCAGTGGAGAACGTCCCGGTCAGCACCGGCCTGGTGGTCTTTGTAATCAGTGAATTAACCGTCACCGCCGGAGAGGTCTCGACCGTTACCTCGAAATTGTTCACCTCGCCCTTCTTCACATGCACGTCCACCTGCTTGATCGCGCCGTTGTATTGAACCGTTGCCCGGTACGTGCCATAAAATCCGCGGAACGCATACGAACCGTTGCCGGACGTCAGCCCTTGCGCGTCCGTATGCCATTCGGTGTGAATCAGGGACATCAGCGTATCGTACACCGGCTTGGGGCTCAAATCCTCGTGCAACACGCCACCCTTGGCCACCCACGCGTTCATGTCGCAAACGTCCCACCAGCTTATCGCTTCGACCGACGGGTGCGCGAAACAGATTCGGTAGAAATCCCCGGCATACTCGGCTTGCCCGGCTTCCGTCCATGTGCCGCGCCAAGTGGATCGCAATACGGCGTTCCCGTTCGAGCCGGGAGTGAACTCGGTTATGTGAATGGGTTTGTTCAGTTTGGCGTATTTGTCCAACGTGTACTGGATGTGCTCCAGCGGGAACGCCATGTCCACCGGCGCATGCGCCTGGAAGCCAATGGCGTCTATCGGGGTGCCGCCCGCCAGCTCGCTCTGCGCCCCATCATAAAATGCCTGGAAGCCATTGTAGAAATGGCCATACTCATTGACAATCAGGGTGCCCGCAGGGTCAATCGCGCGCGCCCAGTTGTACGCCTGATTCACATTGAACCCCGGGGCGTTCAACGGCTCATTCACCACCTCCCAAGCGCTGATCAGCCCGAGATACCGTTGCATGATTTGCGCCACATGCGCCTGCTGCATGCTGGTGGACGGCAGGCTGGTCATCCAGGCGGGAAGCGCCGCATCATAGGCCCACAACAACGCATGGCCTTTAACCCGGATGTTGTTCGCCACGCACCAGTTCACCATCGAATCCGTGCGCGCATAGTTCGGCCGGCCCTGCGCGGCTTCAATCAGCGGCCAGTAGAACGGCACCGTCGCGTAGTTGAACAGTTCTTTGAATCGCTGTTCATACAGCGCATTCTTTTCGGGCGTGCCGAAGGTTTGGTATCCGCAGAAATTCGCGCCGAAGAGGAAGTCGTGATTTGTCTGCTCCACACTCACCGTAGCCCCGGGCAACACATTGCCTGCCGTGTCCTTCACCACAATCGCCGCATCCCCTTTGCGGTACGTTTCAATGGCCGCGCCGGTGTTCGAGAGCAGTTGCGTTTCCCGGTTCTGCATCGCGATCCTCCAGGCCGCCTGCGTCGCAATCACCGGGTCCGCCCCCCCCGCCGGCGCATACACCGCCAGCGCGTTCAGATACAGGTTGATATCCTCGTTGCCGCTGGCCGCGTTATTCATCAGCGCCATCCCAATCGAATGCACCCCCGCCGTCAGCGCCACCGAAAACGAATAAATCGTCATGGTGCTCGTTCCCACCGTTACCGTGCCGCGCGGGAAACCGTCCAGGCTCACCGCCATCAACGGCCACACCCCCGCGCACGGAGTGCCCAGCGCCAGCGCCGCCACTTGATAAATGCCGTCCTGCGGAATGTCGATATAGTCCGCCGTTTCGCCATTCGCGAACAGGTGGCCCTCCGGAACCTGTTTAATGGAAGCGTTACGCGCATAAAAAACCAATGCATCAGAAGTGGCCGCAATCAACAGCAGCCCCGCGAGTGTCATCAGAGTGGTTCGTTTCATGGCCATATCCTCCATGGTTGTTCCATGAAGGTGCGTGCATTTAACGTGCCATCGCGCAAAAATAGGGCGAATTGTCCAAAATGCGGGGGAATTCAGTTTTTTGTGAAACGCCGGGATGTGGAGGGCGCCAGGCGATGGTATCGGGCGGATGTCAATCTGACAAATATCCGTCAGCTACATAAAAGCCGACTATCGAAAACAATCAGCAAAAATGGCCCTCTGGAAAGTCAAGAGATGATGTGATATGCCGGAAAAGATGCACTCGTTCCCTCGTCGTACGTTTGGGAACACACGTGTCCAATAGCTTCACGTTAAATTGCGTCTGCTCTTATTTTTTGGGCTTCAGGCAATCGATTCCGGCCAAAAATCCTGTTGACTCTTTATTTTTCCCGGTAATACGCAACTCGAACGTATTTTTGCCCGCGCCGATCTGCACGGGGAATTCAATCCTGTCCCGCACCACGCCGGTCTTGTTATAGCCGTCCCATTGCGCGGCCTTGGCGCCGTTGACCCACACCTCCACAAGGCCATAATCCGGCGCGCGCGTATACCAGAGTTCCACGGCCATTTTCCCGGCCATTTTCTCCGGGATGTCGGTAACCATCGTGTAGGTCGTTGGCTGGGCCGGATGAAACCACAGGTGTTTCGCGTTGCTCCAGTCATTCGAGTACGTTTTGGTGCCCTGCACTTCCATGGGGCCCCCGGAAAATTCCGTCAACATGTCTTCCGCCTCAAACGCGCCTTTTTCCTTGAAAATCTGGAGTTCGGGGGGCTTGCGGTCCTTTGCGGCGGGCAGCGGCGGAAAGGCGGCATGCGGTTCGGTCTGATACCAATACGCGCAGGAACTGAAGTTGTCGCCGCGGTCATTGGCGTGGCCGTGCTCGATGGTGACCTTGATGGATTTCGTGAACGGGATGGGGTCTTCGATGTGATACCGGTAGACATTCCACAGATCGTTGGTTTTATGTTCCCCGCGCAACGGGCACCCCAGGTACAGGTCGCTGAACGCCTCGCCATAGCACCACGCCCCGCAGAAATAATCTTCCGAGCCCGTGCCGTTGAACGTGGGCTTTGTTTCCCCGTCCACATAGATCATGTCATCGCCTTCGCCCCACCAGCCGTCGGCGCGGTTGTGGATGGACAGGTTCACCCCCACGTAATGTCCGCGGCCCACAGCCTCCATGAAGGTGTAGTTTTCTCCAGGTTTGCAGGGATAGGCCTGCCGGTACTGGGCGTGGAAATACGCCATCTTCCGGGGCAGGTGCTTGTAGAGGCGGTAGTCCACGTAATAATAGAACGCGCCACACTCCACGGGGCCGTCGTTCGTGATGGTGACCCGTGCGCCTTTCCGGAACGGCATATTCCAGAAACAATTCAGGCCGTGGTGCGTGCCGATTTGTATCGGCATGCTGGCATATTGGTAATACTGCCCGTTGCCCTGGCCGAAGAAATCCCCAATGGGCGTTTCCACCGACGGCGTGGCCTCGCCATCCCAATACATCCGCAGCACCAGGTTCTTGAGATGGTCCGGGTCTTCCGACGCGATGGTCACCCAGATATGCGTGATGGCGCCCGCGCCCTCGATGACCGCCATGTCCCGCGTCTCCCCCGGCAGGATGGGCTTGTCCTGACGCCCGTCGGCATTTCCCCCCGAGGGATCAAAACTTGACTGCCGCCCCGCCGTGAAGTCCTTCAATCCCGGCAGGGAATCCAAGATTCCTCCACCCGCGAACGCGCTCGCCGCCATCACAATCATGGCCATACTTACTACGCCGCCCCGAATAGCACCCATGGTATTCCTCCTTCTTGTTATAATGCATCCCGCATCACTATGCCATAAATGCGTTTTATTTATAAACTTCCAAAGAACACGATTCATGGCCGCACACCAAAGCGATAGTTCCAGCGGCGGTTGGGGGCGCTGTCGCCATTGACGCCCAGTTCCGACACATCGCCGAAGCCTTGAATGTTGTCCGCCCAGTGAAAATCGAAAGCGGGGTTTCCCGCCGTCTCGCCAACGAGTTCGCGCGGCACGGCCAGTTCCATGCCGTTGCCGTTCACGCCATAGCGGGCGTTGCCGATGGTTTCCCAACCGCCGTTGCGCCAGGTTTTCACCGTGGTGGCGGTATCACTGGTGACTTCCAGATTCACCACATAGTCGTATCCCAGCCAGCCCGTGCGGGCGTTCTGATCCGCATCGAGCAGCAGCAGCATCCAGTGGGAATCGGTGTGCGGGGTGATGGGGGCCATGGTCTGCACGAAGAAATACAGATGTTTTGTATCATAGGCGGCCTTGGCGAGGACGAAATCGTTCCGGCCCGTGTCGTTTTTATACGGGATACTGCCGTAGCCCAAATGATCCCGGTGCTTCACATCGCCGATGGTATCCCGGAATTCCGGCACAATGGCGTTCCACTCCTCAAAAGAGCCGTCCACGGAAATTTCGCGGGGGCCTGAGGCCTTCGGTGTTTCCCGCACGCCCTTGTACCGGCGCACCCAGCTTGCCAACTGGTAGTAATAATTGTCGGTGTGGCCGCCGCGCATCGGCTCGCAATCACGGCTGTATTCCTGCGTGTACTCATCCACAAAAAGTCCGGCGGGATAGTAGCACTCGGACTCTTTGTATTTGCTCCATTCCATGTACCGCCCGGCGACCCACTCATTCCACCCGGTCACAAAAATGAATTCCGGATTCACTTCGAGGGCGCGCGTCCATTGTTCCTCGAAATTGAGGCCGAGATTGACCGCCCCCTCGCGCGTGTCCTTCGCCCCATTGTGCCAACTGCGCCCCATCGCGCCGGCTTTGTGGCTCATCGGCGCGGGCCCGGGCGTGTTCGGCAGCGCGTTTTGCGCCACGCCCACGCTCATCTGCTCCGCGATGCCTTCACTATTCTTGAACACGTGCTGCGGGTACACCTCGAGCCAGCTCCATTGGTCCGGTCCGGTGGGACCGATCCAATAATCCGGCATGGGACGGCGGAAGGTGAAGAAATCCAGCATGCCTTCGTCTTTGATATATTCCCGGTTCGCGAGTAGCAGCGGCTTGCCTTTCCAGACAAACCACAGGTCCTTCCATAGCCCCGGCTGATACAACTCCTTCCAAAGCTGGTCCGTGATGGACGTGGGATCGCCAAACGGCGCAATGAATCCGATGGCCGGGGTACGCGTGCCTTCCCGGCGCATCGCGGTGTACTCGCGGCACAGGGCTTCATATTCTTCCTTCCAGGTCGCGGGGGGATTCGTCGTGTCGAAAAGGACAACGTCAATGCCTGCGTCCACGAGCATGCCCGCATGTTTCCGGATCACGAACGGGTCGGTCATCACGTAATAGCCCAATTCCGGCTCACCCCAGTGATAAGGTGCGCTGTTCGACGGCCATTGGATGGCGGTGCCCGGCGCGGTATTCCCGATGATCTTCGTGACGTCGTTCGGGCCGCCCGGATTGGGGCAATGCCACGTCCAATAAAAGATACCCACCCATTTGTTCTGTTTGAGCGGCCCCGCCTCCTTGACACCGGGTTGCGTCCGGCCCAGGTCGTCCGTGGCCACCCATGTGTCCGCATACAGGTCCCCATCCGTATAGGGTTGGCCTCTGAATTCCTCCGCCCGCAGCACGGGACAGAGAAGCGCAATAACGATCTGCAACGCGACGCAGCCATACGCGGCCCCTTTGGAAAAAACCACACCGGAAACAAAAGAGTCTTGAAACGTTCCACGAACACTGTTCATTGTGCATCCTCTTCACTTCATCATTTCACGTTTTGCGTATCCCCGCCTGCGCCTGCTTGCTTACAGGTACTTGGCGCCGGGATGGAAGCTGACCGCGGCGGCCGTGGTCCCTGTTGGGCTGAATTCGCCCGCCTCTGTTACGGATACGCCGATTAACGCCGTTGCGTTCAAACAATCCAGTAATACTTTGTTCATCTCGATGTTGCGCATTCCGGGATATCCCGGCGACCACCGCTGACCTGTCTCATGACCGACTTTCAGCAGCATGCGCTGCTCCTGATGCAGATGTTCCGCCATGTCTTCGGCGATACGGTCGGAAAGTCCTTGTAACAATAGATACGATTCCGAATCGCCTTGCGCTTTTAACGCACGAAGCACATCGTCCACTTGCGCACCGCTGCTGGTGATTTGCAGGCCGATGACGCCCATTTCCCCGGACGTTTTCGGATGGAAATACTGTGCGCCGGAGACAACGTCTTGACGGTCCCCCCCAATGACCGGGGTGAATTCCAACCGGGCCACTTCCTGGCCCGGATTTTCTGAATCGTATACTAACACCACATCCCCGTCGGATTGGCAGGGATACAGGCCCATCACCCCCTGGGGCCGTATCCAGCCGTTAATGGTGGCTTTTTGAATCCATTCCCGGAACAGAGCTTCGAGTTCCTGTTCAGAGTGCCCGGCGCGCGCCTGCGCGGAAACGCCGCCAAAGCGCCAATTCAGGGCAAAGAGGGTTTTGGTGTCCACGTGCCTCGCGAATTCTTCCAGGGTGTATTCATAGCGCCGTTGCCGGAATCGAGGCTGTTTCGGAAGCGCGTGCCCAGCAAATGAGATGACGCGCCGCGGCAACGTGGCCAACAACGCCTCTTCTTCGGTGGCCCGCTGTTCCGCGTGTTCAAGCCGCTTGATAAGCTTGAGCTTGTTATCGCTGAAAAACGCCTCCCGGTTGGTTCCGGTCATAATCGTATTCATGACATTCACGCCGTCCATGGCGGTGCGGCAATAAAAAACATCGGACCGCATCTTGGCGCGGTCTTCCTGGCCGGCCAGCGCCACATACGCGGCATGCCGCACACTTACCGGGGCACCGCCAATCAATACCGGAATATTGAGGTCCTGTTCCTGCATCATTTTTGACACAGTGATCATATGATTCGAGGTTTGCACCAGAAGCGCGGACATGCCGATGGCGTCCGCATGATGCTCCTTGGCGGTGTCGATGAATTTTTGCAGGGGCGTCATCACGCCCAAATCAATCACGCGGTACCCATAATTCTCCAGCAGGGTCCGGGCGAGATCCTTCCCGATGGAATGCACATCCTGATACACCGTGCCCATCACCACCGTGCCCTTGTACTGGATTTCGCCCTGCAACTCGACGCCCGATTCATTGCGCATGTAGGCTTCAATAAAGCCCATGGCATGCCGCATTACGTCGGCGGATCGCAACAAGTGCGGCAACGACACTTCGCCCCGTCCAAAGCCGTCTCCGAGGTCCTGCATGGCCGCCATCAGAAATTGATTTATGAAATCCAGCGGGGCGTGGGTTTCCATCGCTTGGGCCACCTGCGGCACAATGCGGTCCGTATATGCATACTCACGGCCTTTGAAGGTGAAACGTCCAGTTTCCCGTTCCTTGAATCCATCCTTGATCTTTTCGCAGATGGCCTGGTCCACCGGCAGATCGTCATAGGTGGTGCGGCGTTGCGCTTCGCCGCCTTTCTTGGCCTGCGCAATCATTTCCAGTTCCGCGAAGGCGTCCATGTCGCGTTCCAGTACCACCCGCCTGCCCAAGGCATAATCCTTGGGATCAAGATCGGCCACGAACACGTAATGGTTCGGATTCAGGATGGCGGCATCCAGCCCCGCCTTGCGCGCTTCATCCAGAAAAACCGAGGTAAGCACTGTGCGCATGTAGGGTTTTTGAGCCAGGCCCGCGGTTAGATTGCCGACCCCAAGGGTCGTATGCACCGTGGGATACTGCTGCTTGAGCTGCCGGATCGCCTCGATGGTTTCCATGGCGAAATTCACGCCTTCCACCGATTCAGAGCCGATGGGAAACACATTGCAGTCCACAAACAGCCGGTCCGGCGGCACGCCGAATTTTTCCCGGGCGCGTTCGATAATTTGCACGGCGAGGTCCAGCTTTTCTTCGGCGGTGGCCCCCGGTCCCTTCGGTCCCGTGCATAGCGCCACATACAGGGGGTTATGAGCGTCCACCGCCTCAATGACCGCATCCAGCTTGAGCACATCCGGCGCGCATTCCTCCATCGAGATCGAGTTGATCACCGGACGGCCCGGATAGGTCTTCACCGCTTCCGCCAGCGCGTCCACCTGGAAGGAATCCAAACACATGGCTCCCGGAAAATCCGTGTTCAACCGCCACACCACTTCCTTCAACGTCTCCACGGTGTTAATCACGTTGGAGTCCATGCACACGTCGATAATCTCGCACCCCAATCCCTCGACTTGCTCCCGCGCCACCTCTTCCAGCGCATCGATATCCATCCCACGCTCGTTTTCCACCGCGTCCCGCACTTTTTTCGACCCCCGTGCGTTCAGGCGCTCGCCGAAACGAATCAGCGTCGAGGAACTATCAAGAAGTACCGCATTTTGCAGGCCGGACACATACAAACCCGGCTCCGGAGTCCGTACCGGAGGTTTCAGGCCCTTTACAGCACTTGCCAAACACCGGATATGGTCTGGTGTCGTGCCGCAACAGCCGCCCACAATGTTGATCCCATAGGTTTCCACAAAATGCCGCAGCAAGTCCGCAAACCGTTGAGGCGCAAACCGGAACACGGTTTTCCCGTGTTCTGAAACCGGAAGTCCCGCGTTGGGGATGATGGAAATTGGCAGTTTGGAAAACCGCGCCAGTTTCGCCACCGTTTTCTCCATGAGGTCCGGGCCGATGGAGCAGTTGATCCCGAACGCATCGATGCCGATGCCTTCTAGGGTCACCAGCGCGGCGTGAATGTCCGTATTGAAAATCTGCATCTTGCCAAAGGGGTCCACGCTCACCTGCGCCATGATGGGAAGCTTCCGCCCCTTCTCGCGCATGGCCCGCTGCCCCCCCAGGATGGCCGCCTTCAACTCAAGAATGTCCTGTTGCGTCTCATACAACAACACGTCCACGCCGCCATCGATTAGGCCGGATACTTGATGATGGAAATTGTCCGTGATGGCGTCAAACGAGGCCTCCAGCAGATCCGCCTTGGTGTGCGAGACCACCCGGTTGGACGGGCCAATCGAACCCAGCACAAACAAGGGGCGCCCGTCATAGTGCGGGCTGGTACGGTATTCCTCCCGTGCTTCACAGGCCACTTCCGCGCCCCGCCGGCTCAGGTAATACGCGAATTTCTCATGGGATAGCGCCCGTAAATCCACGTCATAGGGAATCGGCGCGAACTGCGCGAGATCCAGTCTCGAGAAATCATATTCCGACAACCGCAACGGCGACGCGCCGAAGGTGTTGGTTTCAATCGCATTACAGCCCGCCTCGAAAAACGCCCGGTGAATCGATTTCATGGCCGCAGGTTTTGAGAAGGTGAGCAGATCGGACAGCATCCGGAAATCCGGCCCGCCAAAATCGGCATCCCGGAGATTCAGCGTCTGGATCATCGTGCCCGTGGCGCCGTCAAGAACAAGAATACGTTCCTTTATTACATCAAGAAAATTCATGGAGATCCTTATCTAATGTGGATTTGATTATCCGCGGCCTACAACGTGATAGCGATGCCTTCCTGACGGGCAATCTCAAGAATGGGCGTTGCATCATCTGTGTCCCATTGCCGTTCGCCACACGGTATGGGTTCGATTCGAATATCGGCGGAAAGGGTTGCGCGCCAAAGCTTCTTTGTCTTGTTTATTCCGAAAGGCCGGTCAAATTCCGGCGCGACAACAATCAAATCAATATCACTGTTTTCATGCGCATCGCCCCGTGCAAAGGAGCCAAAAAGTACAGCGCTTTTAGGATGAATCCCGACTTTGGGAAGGTCACGGAGATACGACTTTATTTTGCGGACGATTGTTTTATCAACCATGTGTAAAACCTCTTGGCGGCGGTATATTCACGTTTTGCCACAGTACGGCTTATAGACTGCGGAATACTTACCGGATATCGGCCTTCCAATTGATAAGCGTCAAATTCTCGAAGAAAAATCTTTTGTTTTTCCGTGAGCGCAAGTTTGGCAAGTTCGGCTAACCGGTTTAAATTATGGGTTTTGGGTGGGATAGCATGCGTAGAACGAACCACCAGTGATTTCAGTTGTTTTTCTATTGCCAAGTGACAAAAGAAAAGCCCTTGACGCATTAAACCTTTCGACAAAAGCAAAGATGCGGCATGGAGTTCTTCCGCAGCGCCTTTTGTCCAGTATTCAGTATGTTTATCTTCATCAATCACAGGTTTGCAGTTCTTTGTATACAATCCGTAAATATCATCATGGGTATTGCATCTTTTATTATACCTGTACCGGCAATAATGAACAAACCACCCTTATAAGGTTGACATCGAGGGGCATTTTCCGCCACACTATTCGTACGGAAGTTTATCCGTTACTCGAAGGGCTGAAACGAGCAACGGGCGGAGCTTGGGTGACAGTTCTCCGCCATGACCCAAGGGAGAAACGCCATGGGCAAGATGAACACGGCAACAGCGTTTCTGATGATGTTAACCTGCTTAGGTCTTCTGGGCTCGGGATGCGCGCGTTTAATGGGCGCGGTCCCGATGGAATTTGATCCTTCCCCGCCCCTAAAAATCGCCAGCCTTCAACCGCTCCCCGCCCCGCTTCCTTCCGCCGAATCGCTTGAAAAACCCGTTCTCACCCCTGATATTCCGTCTATTTGGCCGCTCCAGGGCGATTACCGAACCATTCTCTCCCCGTATGGGCCGCGTGGAAAACGGCGCGGGGGGCCGGGGCGGTTCCATCGCGCGGTGGATATCAAGGCGCCCTCCGGGACGCCCATAATCGCCGCAGCGCCCGGCGTGGTCAAGCAAGTGGGTTCGGGGGGCGCATATGGCAAACTGGTGGTGATTGCGCATGCCCGCGGATACGCCTCGGCCTATGCGCATCTGAGCGCCATCCAGGTAACGCCGGGCCAGAACGTGAAGCAGGGCGAACAAATCGGAACATGTGGCCGCACCGGCAATGCCACCACGTCACACCTTCATTATGAAGTCCGGCGGGATGGAAAATACCTCGACCCGTCAAACTATCTCCCCGCGCAATGACAAGCCGATTGTAAAGTTGACACTGTGTTGAGATTGCTTCGTCGAAGACTCCTCGCAATGACAAAAAATACTACTTGGTGATGCCGAGGCCGCAACGGGGCAAAATGGATTTTGCTTCTTCCAGACGGTAATTGAAGACGGTAAACCCGCCTGCGCCGAGGCGCCGCGTAATGAGGATTTGATCGATCAACCGCGCCATATCCGGCCCCTCCGGCCAGACACTCAGCCCAATACCCGGATAGACGGGGGTCTTTCCAGCCCAACCCAACTGCTGTTTCACCAGATTCTCGAACTGAGCGTTATATTCTGTGTAATCCATGGGACAGACAAAGTTTAGGTATCCCTTGCCACACCATTCTTTCCAATCTTGCCCGATGGTGTTGCGGTGCTGCGGCCAGTTGATATACACCGCGGCGGACACCTCGACCCCCGGTCGCGCTTTGTGGACGGCGTCGCTGATGGCCGCCACCGTCTGCGTAATTTGTGTGCGCCGGAATTCCTGCCATTGCTCTTTGCGCGCGGGCTCGTCCACCACGACCTTGGGCCAGTTCGTCAGCTTCGCGCCAATCATCTTTTCGAAACGCTTCCTGCATTCCGCGCAATAACAGGTCCGGGCGTCCGGATAGCGGATGTAGTCCAAATGCACCCCGGCGACCTCATAACGGGTCACTAATTCCACCAGCGCATCCACTTCGAGTTTTTGATTCGCGGGATGGGACGGACAGAGCCAGTTGTCCTCCGCTTTTCCGTCCAAACGGACCTGCGTGCGATTTTCGGCTTTCATGCGCTTGCGAAACTCCGCCGAAGCATTGCTTCCCATATTCCAGCACACTTTCCATGCGTGGCATTTCACGTTGTATTTCTTGCACGCGGAAACACATTGCGCCAGTGCGTCACCCCGTTCCTTTACCTGCCATGAGACCGGCAGCACATTGCTCGGGTAATAGGCGCACCCCGCCCATAGGACATTCGGCAACACGTCCGTGAAACCGTTCTCCGATAGGTTCTTGATGGCTTCGTCCCAGGTCCAGCCCGCCACCCCGTAAGCGTCATGACACCAAAACAGGCGGCGTTCGCCGGGCTTTGCGGTCTGTACCCTGCAATACGCTTCCAACAAGGCGTCATGGGCGCGCGCCGCCGCTTTCACCGCATTCATGGTCTCGCCCTTTTCCAGCCGGGCCTTTGCATCCCTTAAAAAACCCGCAGCGTTTTGCACCACCGTTTTGGCGGTATTGCTGGTGGCTTTGGCGCTAATGGCCTGATACGCCGCGTCGAACGCGGCGTAGGGCCCCAGATCGCCCGCGTGGGCGATGTGCCATTGGGCGGAAGTGTGTGCCAGGTCAGGCGAAAAATGCCCGAGCATCGCCAGCAACAGTAACCGTTTATGTGCAGGATCATCTTTTAACAAGACATGCGTGACATGGATGGCTTGCTTCGATACCAGTACCGCCGCGTGCTCCGCCGATTTTCCCTGTTCGTCATGCCATGCCGCCGCTACCTTTGTGGTTTTTCCCGCCGGACGCGCCTCGCGGATATTCCACGAACACTGGCGCACTTCGTCCGGCATGTCCGCCAATGCATCACCCGTCCGCCGAAACGAGGCAAACTGCCCCGGCCGGCTTTGGGGGATGTGCGGCCCTAATTGAATGCCCGCCGCACCCTGCAACGCCTTGGGCAATTCGTAAAAACTCAGAAGCCGCCCTCCGTCTTTCATAAACGCCAGCACGGCATTCGTGGCGGATTCCGGCAATGAGGGGTTATACGGAAGAATGACCAGTTTCTTTCCCTGGAGGTGCTTCGGGGAGGCGTCCGCATCACTCAACGGGACAAACGGAAGCCCCAGTCCGTCCAGAAACCCGCCCATCGTCTCCGCGCTTTCGCGAATAGCGGCGGCTTCCTTTGGATAGTGCCGCGCCGCCGAATCGCCGCAGATCATCACCAGCGGCGATTCCACCGCCATCACCCCGAAATTCGCCACGCAAAACTCCGTGTCCTGCTCCGCCATCTTAAATGCGCCGAAGCGAATGGCATCAATGGAATGCCAGCCGGCGGGCGTCCCTTCCACCCCCATTTTCAACCGATCCGCCCGGATCACATTCCACGCCCCGGGCGTTTCCATGGAAAACGGCAGCCGGTACCAGCCATTGCCGCTGCGCAGATACAAGACAAATTCCAGCACCGGTTCGGGATTCGCACAGAAAAACTGAAACCGTATTCCCCGCGCCTCCGACAGATTCAAGGATACATTCCGCGTCCAAGAGGCGCGCTCCACCGCCTTCCCCGTGAAGGCACAGGGCATGCGCAAGGCCGCCTTGCCGTTGATTTGGATAATGGAAGGACTCTCCGATTCAGTCCCGGGAACCCATGCGGCCGCATCGGTATTCTCAATCCCCGGAACAACCGGGTATCCGGGGTCCGGCGGCGGGGGAACGGCGGCGGTGGGCTCAGCGCGCATACACACACACAAACTCACTACAAGAACGCATAAAACGAATCGGTGCAGCATCTATTCAAACTCTTTTGTTCTCACCCACATGCACCATTTCGGCCATCTTTGCAGGCGAAGCAATTTTCAACATTTTCGTATAGTTTGCGCAAAGGCGAGAGTGCTTCGTCGAAGACTCCTCGCAATGACAGGGAGGCAAGAAGGATGAAGATATGTTTTTTCAATAGATACATTTAAAACTATTTACGACGCCTTTTTCACAATATCATTTACTTCCTGGAGGATTTTCTGAAGGATTTCCTTGCGGTGTTCTTCCGACACCTTGTAGTGTTGCGCATGTTCCAGCAATTCAATGGTGCGCAACGCCACCTGGTATGCAAAATCCTGTACTTTCATGGATTCTCCTTTATAAACCGGACGATATCGTCCACATACGCAAACGCCAGGCACGTGACCGTATCCGCGCCGCCGTAGTAAATCGCCAGGCGGCCCGTGGGCGCATCGCAGAGCGCCGCGCAGGGAAACGCGACGTTCGGCGTGTCGCCCACGCATTCATACGCGCGTTGCGGCGACAACAGATAGGGGGCGGCACGGCGCAGCACTTTCCACGGTTGTTCCAAATCCAGCAACGCCGCGCCAAAACTGTACACAAAGCCGTTGCAGGAGGTCAGCACGCCGTGGTACAGCAACAGCCAGCCTTCGGAGGTTTCAATGGGAATGGGACCGGCCCCAATCTTCGTGGATTCCCAACTGTGGCGCGTCCCCATCACATGCCGGTGACGGCCCCAATGGATCAGGTCCGGGCTTTCACTATAAAAGATGTCGCCGAACGGCGTATGGCCGTTGTCGCTGGGCCGGTTCAGCATGGCGAATTTCCCGCAAATCTTGCGCGGGAACATGACGCCATTGCGGTTGAACGGCAGAAACGCATTTTCCAGTTGATGGAAGGTTTTGAAGTCCTGCGTCCAGGCCACGCCGATGGTGGGGCCGTGATACCCGTTGCACCACGTTACATAATACCGATCTTCAATCCAACACACCCGCGGATCATATCCGTAGTCGAAATTCGCGATATCCGGGATGTCACACTCAAATGCAATCGGTTCGGGGTCCAGCGTCCAGCGGTAGCCATCCTTGCTGTGGCCGCTGTGCAACTGCATGTGCCGCCGCTTGTCGTCGCACCGGAACACCCCGGCGAACGCGCCCTTGTACGGAACCACGGCGCTGTTGAATATGCTGTTCGAACAGGGGATCAAGTCTCTTGGGATCACCGGATTGCGCGAATACCGCCACACCACCTCGGATGAACCCCGCGGCCGGTTCTCCCATGGGATATTGGGCAGCGCGTCCCCCACAATCTTGACCGAACGTTCTTGCTTCGCCATATGTGCTTCCTCTCAGGACATATCTATCCGAAACCACCCCGGCGGTCAGCCCAGGATGCCCCGAATCACGCGCGGCATGTCCGCGCGGGGCACGGTCACCTGGCCGGTTTTTCCGGCTTCCCGGTAGGCCTCGCGGTCCTCGATATTTTCCCGTTGTTCCTTGCCGGCCCGCAAATCCTTGATTGAAACCAAGCCCTTGGCCAGTTCGTCCTCGCCGATAATGACCGCCACGGGGATTCCATAATGATCCGCATGCGAGAGCTGATTGCCCATCTGCATCTTCTTCCGGGCGGCAAAAAAGGCTTCCGTGCAAAAACCCGCCGCGCGCAATTCCGAGGCCAGGCGCAAGGTGTCCGCTTTGGGCACATTTCCCATCGTCACCACCAGCACCTCGACCGGCGTTTTCGCGGGCGTTACCAGCCCCAGATAATTCAAGGCCGCCAGCAGACGGTCCAGCCCCACCGACATACCCGTGCAGGGCGTGGGCCGGTTCACGAACCGCTCCACTAGGCCATCATACCGCCCGCCGCCCATCACGGACCCAAACTCAGGCGCGTTCGGCAGCATCATTTCAAACACCGGCCCTGTGTAGTAATCCAAGCCGCGCGCAAGGCTCGGGTCAAAGCGGGCATTTTCTTCCTTGACCCCCAGGGCCTCCAGCGCATCCGCCAACTCGATCATCTCATTCAGCGCTTCCGTGGTCAGGGGACGAGCCGGCAGATTTTTTTCGAAACATGCGATCATTTCCTTGCGCGACGGGGCCTCGAGCGCCACAAATGCCAATATGGTGTCGATGGTTGACGGGTCCAAACCCACGCCGGGAATCGGGTCGCCCGATTCATCCACCCGGCCCGGGCCCAGTTCCAACCGCACATTTTCCACGCCCACTTTTGCCAGCTTGTCAATTACCCGCAGTACATGCTTCTGCCGCGCCGTCTCGGCAATGCCGCAACCTTCCAGCATCGCGTCAATCAGTTTGCGGTTGTTGACCAGCACTGTGTACTCCGCCACGCCAAGGGCCTCCATCACCGCGCACATCACCGCGATAATCTCCGCGTCCACGGCAGGCGTGGCCGCGCCCGCCACGTCAATGTCGCACTGCACAAACTGGCGGAACCGGCCCGGCCCCGGCTTGTCCGCGCGCCACACCGGCCCGATGGCATAGCGCCGGAACGGCGTCTTCAGGCGGTCGGGATATTGCGCCAGCAGCCGCGCAAACGGCACCGTCATGTCAAACCGCATCGCAATCGCCTCCCCCTCCGGGCTTTCCAGGCGGAACAATTCCTTGTTCGTGTTTTCGCCGCCGGTGCCCAGCAAGACCTCCAGATACTCGAGCGCGGGTGTCTCCAACGGCGAGAAACCATACCGCTCGAACACCGACTCGATGATTTGAATCAGCTTCTTCCGGGGAATCACGTCCTCCGGCAGCAAATCCTGAAAACCTTTCAAGGTTTCCGGCTCTGTATATTTTTTTGCGTTCGCCATAATTCTTCCCATTCACTGAAAAGAGGAGTGTACCAGACCCCTGCAAAACCCGTCAAAATGACTGGAAATCCCTGATCGAGTGTTTTGCGCAAATCGTCTCTCTTCTGGAACACCATATACTTCATTCTTTATGCACACCCAGGCCCTATCTTGAGGTTAGGGCATTGCACATGTGTTTCAATTGTGATACAATAAAATCATGAAGACTGCAATCATACATGCCCGAATTGAACCACAAACAAAGCATAAGGCGGAAGGCGTTCTTCGCAAGCTCGGTTTGACTCCCACCGAGGCGATTAGAATCTTCTATAAACAAATTTCCCTGCGTGGTGGATTGCCCTTTCCCGTCGAGATTCCGAACGAATGTACGGCGTCAACTCTGGAGAAGAGCCGCAAAGGCAAAGACATTCAGAAGTTTGCTTCGCTGGAGGAAATGTTCGCGGATTGGGAGAAATGAAGACGGTCTCACAAACGCGGCAGTTTTCCCGTGACATCAAACAGATGCGGAAACGGGGAAAAGACCTGAGCAAACTGCGGGAAGTGGTCCGGCTTCTCGCTGAGGGCGTTTCTCTTCCCCAGAGATACCACGACCATGCACTGATTGGACCATGGATACCCTCGCGTGATTGCCACATCGAACCCGATTGGATATTGATCTATACATCAGACAAAGAATCACTCCGGCTTGAACGGACGGGCACGCACAACGACCTCTTTAGGGAGTAAATAGTTACACTGGAATTGCATCCCCGGCAAAACCAGGAGACACATGCGCCCTTGATGTCCTCTCTTTGTTCTTAGGTACCCGCGGGAAATTGGGCCACGTACTCGCGAATCGCCTTATTTTCAAAGGGGATTCCGCGCAGGCCTTCGTCGACCACGTCCATGAGTGTGCGGGTGCGTTTCCGCGCATGGAAAATAAAGCCTTCCGGCTGTCCCGTGGTTTCATGATTGATCTGGTGCACAGCGACAAGATGGAAATCCAGATTCAGCAGCCATTGGCTGAATGCCGCAGTGTCTTTTGGAAGCCTCAAGTGAACGATTTCGCCCGCGGTGATCCGGAAAAGGAATATGCCGCCTTCACCGAGGAGTTGATGGGCAAAGCGGAAGGCCTCGGCGGGGTCTATGGGGAATTGCCGGAAGGTATCCATGATCACCGTATCCACGTTTTGGGGATAGGGTTCATTGCCCGGCCATTGGAACGTCTGGTCCCAGGCATGTTCCGCGTTAATGGGTTCGGGCGAAATTCCGATGAGCGTGCGCACGCCCTGTTTCCGCAGGATGTCCGCGAGGGGTGCGAGCATCATGCCAAGATCCACCACCACGCCGGGATCCGGGGGAAGATGTCCGGACAGTTCCCGCATATCTTTTGGCGCGGCGGCGGGCCGGGGGAAAGCGGGGACACGTCCTGCGATGATGGAAAGCATGGTTTGCACGCGATGGGCGTAGGTATGCTTCGCCATGACTTCATCATAGCCCGCCTGGGCGATGCGTTCCCGCTCTGTCTCGTCATTGAGATACCGTTCCACCAGGGAGACCAGATGGTTCTCATTGTCGTACACGAGCAAATGTTTTCCATCCTGAAACAGATCGAGCAACCCATTGCGCGCCGAATCGCGGTTGGTGAGGAGCACGCTTTTCATGGCAAGGGTTTCAAACACGCGCATGTTGAGGTCGGAGACGGCGGAATGATTGAAGACGAAGCGCCCCCGGCAACAGGCGCGGCACAAGGCGTCTCCATACACCCGCTGGTGGGAGCGGACGGTGAAACGTTGCTGCAACGCGCCAATCAACCGGCGGCGTTCTTCGTGCACTCCCCCCACGAGCGCGCCGGCGAATGCGATGTCGCAGGTTTTCGCCACCCGTGCGGGATAGTGTACGTCCGGGTTGCATCCCAGCGGGAGCCAGTGAACGTTCCGTACTCCGGTGGCACGCAGGCGCGGCACATATTCCCGCTGTGCCACGAATACAAAGTCGTAGTGCCGTGCATCAAAATAGTCCCGGGGGGATTGCCAGGTGTCAATGCTGAGATAGGCTTTGGGGCAGGAGAATTGCCGCATCTGTGGATTCAACGGGCGTCCAAAATCGGAAACGGCCACAATGAGGTCCGGTTCCCAGCCGCTGGGGAGCACGTGAGCAAGATTTACCCCGTCAAGATTGGTTTCGATATCGTTGGGTTTGGCCCCTTCCGGCAGGCGGGTCATCTGTAAGGTCACGAGGAATTCCGGACCAAAAGAAGGCCCCACCGTCAATACCTCGGCGCATTGCCGGAACGCGTCCACATAGTGACGGGTCCAGAACAACGGATTCGCCAAGGCCAGAATGCACACCCGCATCAGAACATGCTCCTGTTTCCACCCGCTATTGTGCCACAAGCCGCCTCTTTGTTTCAGGTGTAACCGGGCACGTGTTTCAACCTGCGATTGCCGGCGTCTTACGTCCTTTCACTCTTGGTTGAATTGAATGTTCGCTGCTTTTCACGTTCCGGATGCGATACAATCAGCGGAACTCACTACCCATGGAAGGAAACCGCCATGATTACGTTGGGAATGCTGGTACTCTGTTTAGCGGCGCCGGGCGCTGATTTTTTGACCGGGCACGTGCACGTGCGCTTGGGCGAAAACGCAGCAGGAATTCCATTTGTCCAGTCCATGGCATGGCCGGACGGTTCCCGCATCTTTGAAGAAGAAGCGAATGCCACTCCCCTAACGGCATGGTGGCCGGCGGATCTGTTGTCAAAGGACGCCGCCGCCCCGTGCAATTGGCAGCGGTCGGACGATGAGCATTTTCTGCGCGCACGGGTGTCGCGCCCGTTGTCCGGAGGATTAAAAGCCATCTGGGTGTTTGAATTGTTCAAGCCGGGCGCCCTGCTTCGCCTGCATGTTCATCTTGAAAACACGGGGGCTACGGCACGTCCGGTTGAATGGTATCCCGCCTGGAACGCTAAGGGCCGTGCTCCAGGCGTGAAATCCATTACAAGCTGGCATTCACTTGATTTCCGGCCGGTGACCCGCGTGCTGGACAGGCCTGGGAAAATTGAATGGCACAGCCGCGTGCATAGCAGCGATGATCTGGATAACGGCATGAATCCCTATTGGCGGGTGACGGGCGAACAGGGAAGTCTGTATCTCGGCATGGACTGGTGCGGGGGATGGAGCGCGACCTTTTCCGGCGGTCCGGAAGAATTTGCCTTTGAGGTAAAACTGCCGCCGGATGAAACCCAGCTTGTATTGAAACCGGGAGAGAACATCGGCGGGCCGGCGCTGTTCATCATGCCGGTGCGCCACACCGATGAAGCCGCCGCGCGCGCGGAATGGATGACCCTGCGCGCGCAATATCAACAAGCGGTGTATGGCGGGCCGAAACCCGCTTATTACTTCACCTACAACAATTGGTATACCACGCGGTTCGCGGTGGATGAAGCATTCCTGAAAGCGCAAGTGGCAGCGATGGCGCCCTATGCCTTCGATGCGTTTATTGTGGATGCGGGATGGTACGCCGGGGTGGGGCAATGGACCCCGGACCCAAAGAAATTCAAACCGGGCGGCATGGAGGGATTGTTGGCGGAGGTGAGGCAAAAGGGCGTGAAAGCGGGCGTGTGGTCCTGCCCGCAGTTTGTTACCGCCAAGAAAAACCATCTTCCGCCCGAAGTGGACCAGCCGGGCATGTACCGGAGCTTCATTGATGGGTACTTGCTGGACTACACGGCCTTGGATTTCCCCAAGTTCCTGGTGGACCACGTGGCTTCGTTGAAAAACCAGTTTGGCATGGACTGGTGGAAATATGATCAGGATTTTTTCACGGAGAAAACGCGTGCCGGACGCATGAAAAATGTCGTGGCGTTTCAGAACGCGCTGCTGGCCGTCCGAAAGGCCTATCCGGACATGATTCTGGAAAATTGCCAGAGCGGCGGGCGCATGATAAACGAACTGACCATGCTGGCCACGCAGAGCCAATGGCTGCGCGACGGCGGCAAGAACGGCCTCGGGCACGCCCGGGAAAACATTTCGACCGTGCTGAACTGCCTGGGATTCGTCCCGCCGTGGGCGGCGAACCACTGGACCAACAACTTCCAAACAATGGACCCCGACAATCTGGAATTGGTCAGGTACTATTGCCGGAGCAGCATGCCGGGCACGTGGGGGATTGTTTCCGACCTGCCGGCCATTCCGGAGGCCGTGCGTGTGGTTCTTCTTAAAGAAGCGGAACATTACCGCCGTCTCAACACCTTCAAAAGCTACATCTACGACTTGTATTTGCCCAAAGAGGGCGCTCCCGCCGCGGGGGTGGTGTATTACGGTCCGGACAAAACCCGCGCCGCGGTATTGGTATTCCGATGGGACGCCAAAGGCGCCCTGGAATTTCCTATCCCGATCAACTTGCCAGAAGGCGCTCAATATAGTGTCGAGGATGCGGATACGGGCGAGAAGACCATTGAGGCGGGCGCCTCACTGAATAGCGGGTTTACATTGCACCTTGGCAATGAACGCCTTTCCACACTGAAGTTTATTGGGGTTTCGTAAAGGCGGGTATCACACGGCAAGTTTTCGCAGCAGCATCAACAACCTTTCCTGGGCGTCAAGGTCTTCTTTGGAGGCTTCGGGGATGGGGGTGTGTGGTTCCATCCATTGAAGGAGGGTGAAAATGGCCCCGAACATCTCCTGTTGCGGATAGCCGTGATCGCGCAGGTGGTGCATCAGTTTGAGGGTGCGGAAGGCATCAAACCAGCCGTGGAATTGGCGCAGCAGGCGTTCCGGATCGCGATGATTGGCCTGAAGCCGGGAAAAGGCCTCTGGAAAACTCTGCTGGACCAGATAACGTTCCAGTTCGGGGGATATTTCCCGCGCGAGGTCCAAAATTTCCTGCGGGGCGCCGTGCAGATGATTCCTGACAACCATTAGCCAGGCTTTCAGGATGCGGTAGCTTTCAGGGTGGTACAGCACATATTCGTCTTCGCCCTGTTCCAGAAAGCGGCTCACGCGCTTGCCGGTGCCGAACGGGACGCGGTGCGAGGCGCGCGGCGAAGGCCGCACGGACGCGGTGCGGATGCGCTCGACGCCGCCGGTTTTGGCGAGTTGCTGCAGGAAGTAGAAATCCTCGCCGGCCTGGCGGCGGTTCATGCCTCCCGACGCGGCATAGGCGCGCGCGGTGCAGGTGATGGTGGAGCCGATGCTGGGAAAGGCATAGGGCGAGCCCGCGTGGCGCAGGCCGAGTTCGTGATAGCGGAGGAACAGTTCATAGCAGAGGATGGCGGCGCGTTCGGGCGTATCGAGCGGGTGGGCATATTCCACAATGGCGGCCCAGTGTTTCCCCCTGCGGTAAAAATCATGGATGGCCGCGAGATAGGTGGTGCCGGCCCGCGTATCCGCATCAAGGCAGATAAGCGGGGCCTCCGGGTGTTCGTTGCGGGCCAACACGTCAAGCGCCGCATCAAGGCCAATTTTCCGGGCCAAACCCACCCCGTCCTTTTCCGGCAATTCGTTTCCCGGCGTGGCGGCATCCACCCAGGCCAGCCGTAACGCGCTCGTGCGGGCATAGTCTTCCAGCGATGTCAGAGTGCGCAGGTTGTTTTCGATGTCCGTCAGCGCCGCGCCCGCCCGGTGATTGATGACACAAATAACCAGCGTCCGCCGGAGTTCTTCTTCCGGATTGGCCGCCAGATCATCGAGGGTTTGGAAAAGCCGGGGGAATTCGGCGAACGCCGGAATGACGACCGCCTGTTCCACCCCTCCGGTATCGCCCGCAAGGAGCGGCCATCGGTCCAGCAGGGCGCGTTTGGCCAGATAGCCGGAGAAGACGCCGATCATAGGTATTCCCGGACCACGCGCAGGGCGTCCTCCGCGTGGGCGCGGTCAATCCAATGAATCACCGTGCCGTGGCGCTCCATGCGCCGGAACCAGGTTTCCTGGCGCTTGGCGAACTGCGCGATGGCCGCGTTGAGTTTTTGGAAGAGGTCGTTGCGGTTCTTGATCAGCCCCTGAAGGTATTGCGACACGAAACGGTACTCGAGGCCCAGCAGTTCGAGCCGTTCCCAGGAATAGCCATAGTTGTGAAGCCGTTCCACTTCCTCGATCAGCCCGGCGTCCAGCCGTTCTTTCAGCCGCAACGATATCCGGTGCAGCAGCACGGGCCGGGGCCAACGGGTTCCCAGCACCAGCGGGTGGAGTTCCGGCGCGGGTTCGGCTTCGCGGGTTTGCGCGAACGCGGCGATCTCGATGGCACGGATACACCGCGCGCGATCCTCCAGGTCGGTGGAGTTGTGAATCTCCGGTTTCAACGTCCGAAGACGGTCCGCTAATTGTTCAAGCGAATACCCGGCCAGTTCCGCGCGCAATTCGGGATTTTCCGGCGCTTCGATCATCCGGTACCCGTTGAGCACCGATTCGAGGTAAAGGCCGGTGCCGCCCACCACCACCGGCAGCTTGCCGTGATGCCGGATTTTCTCCAGTGCCTCGAAAAAGGCCTTTTGATACATAAAAACATTGAATTCAGTGTCAAGGTCCACCATGTCGATCAGGTGATACGGAATGTGCGCCCCCTCCAGCACATATTCATTGAGGTCCTTCCCGGAGCCAATATCCAGCCCGCGATACACCTGCCGGGAATCCGCGGACAGAATCTCGCCGTTCAGCGCATGGGCAAGCCGAACCCCCAGACGGGTTTTCCCCGAAGCCGTGGGACCGAGCACCACCAGTGTTTTTTCCCTTTCCGCGTCCATACCGGTATGATACACCCCCAAAGCATTTTGGTCTAGCGTGCGACGCGTGGAGCCCATGGACCGGATGGACCGGGGCGGAAAGAAATTCGTTGAAGGCCGCGGAAATTTGGCGGCAAGCAGAACAACAGGAAATAATACGATGAGTCGTGGAAGCATTTCAGTAGTGTTTTTATTGGCGCTGGTGGCGGGCATGGCGGGCGCCGCGCCGGGCCTTGTGCAGACGGAGGTGTTCATTTCCGGGCAGGAGGGCTATCATACCTTCCGGATACCGGCGATAGTCTGCGCCAAACAGGGAACCCTCCTGGCGTTTTGCGAGGGCCGCCGGGACGGACAGGGGGATTCCGGGCAGATTGATTTGGTGCTGAAACGCAGCACGGATCAGGGCGCCACATGGTCCGCATTGCAGGTGGTTTGCCATGCGGAGGGGTATACCACGGGGAATCCCGCGCCGATAGTGGAGCGGGCCGGCGGGGAAATTGTGCTGCCGTTCACGCGAAATCGTTCTGAAGACAAGGAAAGCCAAATTATGACGGGGGAAGACCCCCCGCGCACGGTGTGGGTGATGCGGAGCGCGGATGAAGGGCGGACTTGGAGCGTGCCGGCGGATATCAGCGCGAGCGTGCGGCAGCCGGATTGGCGCTGGTATGCCACCGGGCCGGGGCATGGCATTCAACTGGCCAATGGCATGCTCATGGCGGCGTGCGACCATTCCATAAGCGCGCCCGCTAAAATGATGTATTCCCATGTCATTTACAGCGAGGATGCAGGCGTCACCTGGAAATTGGGCGGCTCCGCGGAGGAAAAAACGGACGAATCCACCGTGGTGGAATTGAAGGACGGACGGCTCTATCTGAACATGCGGACCTATCGCGGGACCGGCTGCCGGGCCGTTGCTTTCAGCGATGACAAGGGAAAAACATGGCAGCCAACACAAAATGACGAAGCGCTTGTCGAACCGGTATGCCAGGGCAGTTGCATCGGCTATGACACCCGGGACGGGAAACGATTTGTATTATTCTCCAATCCGGCGGGCAAAAAACGGGAGAAGATGACCGTCCGCATCAGCCAGGATGATTGCCAGACCTGGCCCGCGGCCAAGGAATTGCATGCGGGCCCGTCGGCCTATTCGGATTTGGTGGTGTTACCGGATGGAACGATGGGCTGTTTATATGAACGCGGCGAAAAGGGCGCGTACGAGCGCATCACCTTCGCACGGTTCTCTCTGGAATGGTTGATGGGAAAATAAGGCTTATTCCAGGTGAAAAAGCGCACCCGCGGGATATTGCCGCGCGGGCGCGCGAGTTCTCAGGCACGTTTTATGCGGTTATTTCTTCTCCGCCGGAGCGGCGGCAGGGGCGGCCGCAGGAGCGGCAGCCGGGGCAGCAGCAGGAGCGGCCGTACACGCGGGCGCGGCGGCGGCACATGCCGCTTCTTTCGCGGTTTCCAGAATAATCCGCTTATTATCGACAATGGCGCCGGTCAACACCGCTTCTTTGCCCGCCAGTTTCTTGGCTTCAGCAGGCTTTTTCCCGACGATGCGCAATGTCTTGCCTTTCAAGTTGTCCAGGGCTTTCCCATCCAAGCCCTTGGCACAGGACACCGTTACAAGGTATGCCTCTTTCTCTTCGCCCTTCTTGTTCTTCAGCATCTTGCATTCGATCTTGCCCGTTACTTCGCCTTGCACTTTCGTTACGGCCTTCTTGGCCTGTTTTACCGCAGGCTTGGCCTTCACCGGGTCCTTGGCGGCCTGATCTTGGGCAAAGGCTCCGCCCGACATAAAAACAAACAATGCCGCCACAAGCGCGAGAATCAATACTTTTTTCATGGTCAGTTTCCTTTCTTGTTTGTAACCAATGGTAAATAACGTTTGGTTGTCCCCTTCCTGGGACAGGTATGCCAAACCATATACTCTCGCACCTTTAACCCCGCATGTCAATAAAAGTTCCACGTTGGTGTTTCGGAACAGAAAAACCGAATCCCCGGCCTTGTACCCGTACACGCCAGCCGGTATCATGGTGGAACTGTTTGCAGGGAGCAATTGACATGCGTAAAGAAGGATGTTCTTGTTTGGCGCGAAAAACAATGGCGGTGGCGGCCGTGGTGTGCTTGGCAATCGGATGTACCGGCGGCCTCCCTTTACTAACCAGAGGAGGCCGGCCCATGCTTGCCCCGGCGTTTTTTGAACACTGCGCGTTTGTGTGCGTGGATTTCCAGGATGGGGAACGCGGACCCGCCGTGACGGAGGAAACCATGCCCGCCTTATGGAGGAAAATGGGGTTCACCGCCGGCGATGTAAATGCCGCCATGGATTTTGGATGGGACGTGGCCTATCCGAACGCCATCAAAGTGACGGAAGCATGCCGCCGGGCGGGTATGCCCATGATTTTCATCCATTGGGGGTATCTATTCGAGAACGGCATGGACTTGGACCCCGATATATACCGGTCCATGATGGAAGAACATGGCAATGATTATTCCAAATGGAGCGGCTATATCGGGCAGCCTGGATCACAGCCGGCAAAATGGCTGAACATCCAGCCAGAGGAATATGTCATTCCTAAATCGGCACAGGATGCATTCACATCGAGTAACCTCCATTTTGTACTGCAAAATCTGGGGGTGAAACGCATCATTTTTGTTGGCGGCCATACCGGGGCGTGTTTGGGTAAGACCGCCAAATCCGCCAAACGCATGGGATATGAAATTTTGTGTGTGGAAGACGCCACCGTGGACGCGCGGGAGTCCGCGCGCCTGAAAAACATTGAAGAAGTGGGATACGATTACGTGGTTACCACCGCGGAATTTCTTGAATATGTGAAAAAATACAACTCGCGCAAAGACGCGGAGCCGCAACGAAAATAGCAAAAAATCTTCGCGGCTTGACGCGAAATTATACGGAAAGGATTGATATGTTCGGCATAGGTGCAAGAACCGCACTGATTCTGTTAATTGCTTTTGGCGCGGGCGCGGCGGAACCCCGCCTGGAATGGTCCTTCGAGACCCAGGGAAAAATCTACGCGCCGCCGATCCTGACGGATCTGGAAAATGATGGCAAGCCGGAGATCATCGTGGCCGCATCGCGCGCGCAAACTTTGTTTTGCCTGGATGGTTTTGGCGGGCCGCGATGGGCTTATTCGCTGGAAGACAGCGCGAGCGACGGGTTTCAGGCGGCCCCCTCGGTGGCGGATTACGACGGGGACGGGAAAAAGGAGATTTTCTGGTTAAGCAAGGGCGGCACGGCGGGCTGCCTGGACGCGCACGGCAAGCTGATTTGGCGGGTGTTTCTGGGCGATCAATTCGACTATACCGGGCCGGTTCTGGCGGATTTGAATGACGATAACCGGCTGGAAATGGTGTTCGGCGGCGACAGCGGGACGCTGTATTGCCTGGATGACACCGGGGTGGTGCTCTGGCGGCATCAAAGTGAGGGCAGTATGCGTGGAGTGCCCGCCGTGGCCAAGGTTAATGGGGCTTGGCGGGTGTATGCGGTGTTTGGCGGAGGAGTGGAGGCCTGTTTTGACGCGGAGGGCAACATACTTTGGCGGCAGTGTGAAGGTCTTCCCCGGGGGGAACGCTGGTCGGCGGTGGTAATAGGCGATCTGGATGCGGACGGGCGGCTCGAATGCGTCAGCGCCACCGAGGATTTCCGGGTAATAGCGCGCGATGCGGAATCCGGCGCGGAACGCTGGCGGTTCAAGGGGAAGGGAAATATTGACCAGACCTGCAGCTTCGCGCTGGCGGATTTTAACGGTTCGGGGAAACTGGACGTGCTGGGCGGGGATTCCTCTGGCAACGTCTACAGGATTCGCGATGGCCAGCCGGTGTGGAACGCCGAAGCGGGCGGCGGTATTGTACAAGGACCCGCAGTGGGCGATGTGGATGGCGATGGCGCGATGGAAGTTCTGGTGTGTTCCCGCGCAAATTGCCTGGTCTGTCTGGCGCACGACGGTAAGGAAAAGTGGCGGTATACGACGGAGGCCGCGCCGCTTACCACACCCGCGCTCGGCGATGTGGACCAAGACGGGCAAATCGAGATTATCCTAACGGCCAAAGATCGCTTCGTGCGCTGCCTCTCATTATCATTAAATAGTGACAGTCACCGTTTAATTTGGCCGATGCTGGCGCATGATCCGCAACTTTCCAACAACATCAACGGAGCCGCGTTTACGCCCCCGCCCGCGGGGGAATCCATTTTGGAGGCGCCCGTTCTTTCTGTCGAGCGTTTTGCGCTTTTGCACATGGGGACGAATCGTCTTGCCCTTCATTTTCGCAACAATAGTTTCCGTGGCCGTCATCTTGAAGCCGTGATCGAAGTAAAACGTCCGGACGGAAGCATAGTCAGCAAGACCCTGTCGAATGTATGCAAGCCCTATGAGGACAAAACGTCCGAGATGGAGGTGACGGTCTTGGAGGGGGGCGAATATGGATTGGCGGCCCGGTTGTTGAATGTGGGCGCGGGCACGCTGCTGGAAACGGTTGAGGATGCCGTGACGGTTATTCCCTTTGACGAGGAACGCCGGGAAGCCCGTGCGCTTGGCGGTATAGCGGAACGGCTTGTTCATGATATTCAGGAAGGGCCACTGAAAATGCGGGCGGAAAATGCCTTCCGGCAAGCCCATGAAGCATTGAACAAGGCATTAGATGAGGCTTCGGACGTCCGGGAGAAAATTCGACAGGTTCAGGCGGCCCTGATCACATTCAAACAAGAACTGGCGCGTCTCTATGCGCTTCATGCCACACCCGCATCCGCCCAGAGTTTCGCCGTGTTTCCGGAAACCACATTACGGAAAGTGTTTCAAGACGAACCGTGTCTGAATACGCCTCGGGAACCCCGTCCGGTTCAAATTTTCCTTGCACGGAACGAATATGAAGGCGCGCAACTGATAATTGTGCCGCTGTGGCGGGATGTGAAGCAGTTGCGTGTGCGCGCGGGCGCCCTGCGGCAAGAAAACGGAACCGGAATCATTCCTGACGAAAATATCCAGGTTCAGCGGGCCGGCTATGTGCCGATTGGGCCGCCGGAATACAATTGGCGTGTCGAAAAACAAGGGTTGTATCCGGATGTATTGCTGCCGCCGGAGCCTGTGGATGTGCCCGCCGCGCAATGCGCCCAACCCTATTTCGTGATGGTGAAAACGGAAACGGACACCCCGCCGGGCGATTATGCCGGCATCGTAACCCTTTCCGCCGCCGAAGACAGCCCGTTGGAAATCCCGGTTCATGTGCATGTGTGGGATTTTGCACTGCCCAAAGAAACCACGTTGAAAACGTCCTTTTGGATGAATGAAGGCTTTATCAAGGCGTTTTATAAGTATCCGGACCGCGTGCCCTTCGACGTGCGCAAGAAATTTTACGATCTGCACCTGGAACACCGGATGAGTCCCATCAAGGATTTCAGCATGGATTTGCTGGGGGACTTCGAACATCTGATGGAACATGGACAAAACTGCTTCTTTATCCCCATTCCGGACAAGATGGAACCGGAGAAATTGGAGGTGTACAAGAAACAGGTGCTGGACATGCAAGAGGTGCTGCGGCAAAAGGGCTGGGCGGACAAGGCGCTCTTTTACAGTCACGACGAAGTGGCGGTGATGGCACGGCACCTCATCCCGGAAGTGATGGAAATGAACGCCTGGATCAAAACCAATTTCCCGCAGTGGCCCCGGCTCGAAACCAGCGCCCCGGAACAGGCCTTGGTGGGCGGCGTGGATATCTGGTGCCCCACCATTGATAATTTCAACCCGGCATTTCTAAAAACACGCATGGAACAGGGAGACCGCCTCTGGATGTACACCGTGTGGGGACGGCCCGGCATCATGATCGAGTTCCCCGCCACGGACCACCGCCTGATGTTCTGGGAATGCTGGAAATATGGGGCCGAGGGATTCCTCTATTGGGGCACCACGCATTGGGACTACAACACGCAGGGCGAGGAACGCTGGCCCGCGCGGCCCTGGATCACCTACAACCGCCAACCCGGCCATAATGGCTGCGGGTACCTGGTGTACCCCGGCCCGGACGGCACACCCCTGCCGTCAATCCGCATGAGCCTCTGCCGTGATGGCATTGAGGATTACGAATACTTCCACTGCCTGAAATCGCTGTTGACGGACAAGTCCGCCTCCGTGCCCGCACCCTTGCGCCAGCACGTGGAACGCGCATTGGCGGTGGACCCCAAGGTGGTCACAGACAATACCCGCTTCACGGAAAATCCGGAGGACCTTTTAGAGGCGCGGACCCAACTTGCGGAACTGATCGAGGCGTTGTCAAAAATTTAACTTTGGGATTTCCCGTAAAATACTCCCCATGCTTGCGAAGTCGCGAAGCATGGGCCCGTTTCGTGGCGGCCCTTGGCCGCCCTCAGCGGCGCGCGGGAATATTTTCACCGATGAACGCGTATGCGGCTTCGCGGACGGCATCCGGGAAATCGTGTTCGGCATCGGGATACTGGGCGGTGAGATTCTGTTCCGCACCATACATCCGGTACACCGGTTGCGCAAACGCAATGCACTCGCGCACGCCCGCCACGTCGAAATTGGCGTCGTGCAGCGGGGCGTTTACAAACAGCGCGCGGGGACTCAGTGTGGCAACAATCTCCGGGAAGTCGAACGGCATCCGGTCCGGATTCTTCCCATAGACCGTGGCGATGCGCGGCATGTAGCCGTCATGGGTCCAACCGGTGAGATCGCCCGCATAATACTTGTGGAACGCCGTGAAGCCGCAACTGCTCACCAAAACCTTCACGCGCGGATCAAATACGCCGAGGAACAAGGTATTGTGCCCGCCCAGCGAATGGCCGATACAGCCAATGCGCTCCGGGTCCACTTCCGGAAGGCTTTGCAGCAAATCCACCGCGCGCATGTGGTTCCAGATGCCTTTCATGGTGCAACTTACATAACCGTGTTCGTACAGCGCTTTGCGCGCCGGTACATACTCGCCGAAGCCCGGATAGTCCGGGGCAAGCGTGACATAGCCCCGCTCCGCCAACTCCTTCGCATAACTGCGATGCACGGTCCCGGCCAATCCCACGACTACCTTTTTCCCATGCTCGGACGTGGGATGGAGGCACACCACCGCCGGTGTTTTCGGCGCGCGCTGTTTTGGCAATAGCAGGTATGCGGGCACCCGGTCCCAATCCTCCACCGCAAAGCTGATTTTCCGCTGTACATACTTCGGCGTATCGACCTCCTCCTCCACCCGCATATCCAGCGGCACTTTTCGATCCGGCCCCGGCATCGGCCCCATCACCTCTTCCATGCGTGAACGCAACCCGGCACAGTATTTTTCCCAGTCCGAAATAGAGTGAATCTCGTGCGTGACGCCGCCTTTATCCACAAATTTCACGAGAGGGGTTCCGTCCGTCGCGGCGAATGCGCCCGTCATCATCAACAGCCATAGCGTCATATCCTAACCTCCTGTCAGGTTTTACTCCGCGAAGCGCAGGGTTCCGAAATAATACGGCACGTGAAAGCTGAGTTTTTCGCCGATGGGGGCCCAGGAGGCCCAGTGGGGATGGGAGGATTGGTCGGCGCATTTATAGAAATTGGCGCGCCAGGCTTGTCCGGCGGCGTTGCCCAGCGGCCCCAAAAAGGGTTCGAATATGGAAAAGGGGATAAAGTATTCGACATGCCATTCCACGGGCTCTGTGTGTTCCGGGGCAACGATTTCAGGCAGGGAATGATGGATAATCACGTTTTTCGCGAGGTCCCATGGCACTTCGGCGATCTTGCGGTCCGCGCCAGTCTTTCGGTCCGGCGTCTCGATGTAGGTCAAAAGCAGGGTGCCGCCGGCATTGATTTCAAAATTAAAATACCCTTTATCAGGTTTGGGCTGCACAAAAAATTCGACACAGGAATCCTGGCAAACGGAATCCTGATATTTCGTGTGGGTGCTCAGCACATACCGGTCTTTCACATTGAAGAATACATAGAGGCCCTTGTCATCGTAGAGCAATTTGGCTTGCACACCGGGCCGGTGCGCGCTGCTCTGCGGGTGAAAGTGTTTCACCCCCAACGGCTCGATGGATTTCCAGACCGGGCCTTCCCACAAGCCCTTCAGTTCCGGGCGTGCAGACGTTTTTTGAATGGTATACCCCTGGTTTACGTTGGGTTCCGTATCCGGCGCGGCCAAGGCCGCAGAGTGCAGGAAAAAAATCGTGCTGCCGATCATTACCACCATCGCTCCTTTTTGCATCAGAAACCACTCCCTCTTGGAACCGGTCTAAATCAATAACCTGTGCAGTTACAGCATACACAAGGCGATTGTTGAATGAAAATCCGTTTTATGGTGATTTTATCGCTGCTTGCGCTGCCGGTTTGGGCGCAGCCGGCCGCGAAACTGGCCGTGCCGCCGGAACCGGCCTTCCATGGACCGCGTATATTCGGTTCCACGCCGGGCAGGCCTTTTATACAGCTTTTGCCGGTTACCGGGGACGCGCCGATGCATTTTTCCGCCAGTGGTTTGCCCAAAGGCCTCGCCCTGGATGAGGCCAAGGGCATTCTTCAGGGGACCATCGAAGAGCAGGGCACGTTTAAGGTGATTGTGTGCGTGAAAAACGCGAAGGGTGCGGCCAAACGCGAATTCACGCTGGTGGCTGAACCGGGCCGCCTCGCGTTGACGCCGCCCATGGGCTGGAATTCGTGGAACATCTGGGCACGGGATATTGATGAGGAAAAAGTCCGCGATACCGCGGAGTATCTCGTTTCCACCGGTCTTGCCGCCTACGGCTATCAATATGTCAACCTGGATGACTGCTGGGAAGGCAAACGGGATGCGCGCGGGGCCATTACCGGTAATGAACGTTTTCCCGATATGAAAGCGCTGGGTGATTTCCTTCATGAGAAGGGACTGAAGTTTGGCATCTATTCCTCGCCCGGAAAACAGACCTGCGCCGGATATGAAGGCAGTTATGGCCATGAGCAACAGGACGCGCTCACCTATGCCGAATGGGGCGTGGATTATCTCAAATATGATTGGTGTTCGTATTCCATGCTGTGCAAGTCCACGGAACTGCGGAAATTCCAGGAGCCGTTCCGGGTGATGCGCGAGGCACTGGACGGCTGCGGGCGCGACATCGTCTACAGTTGGAGCCAGGGCGGGGCGGCGGCGGTGTGGACGTGGGGGGCGGCCGTGGGCGGGAATCTGTGGAGGACCACGGGCGATATCAACGATACGTGGGACAGCATGTCCGGCATTGGATTCAATCAGGATGTGCCCGCGCCCTATGCCCAGCCCGGCCATTGGAATGATCCCGACATGCTGGTCGTGGGCGAAGTCAAGTGGGGCCCAACGCATCTCACGCAGGACGAGCAGGTCACGCACATCACTTTATGGAGCCTGCTGGCCGCGCCATTGCTGATTGGCTGCGATTTATCCAAGCTGGACCCGTTCACGCTCGGCCTGTTGACAAATGACGAAGTGATTGACGTGGATCAGGACCCCCTCGGCGTTTCCGCCACGCGCCGTGAACAGCAGGGGATGGAAATGCATGCGCTCCGGACACTATCAAAGCTGTTTGGAATCGCCAACTTGTTTGATTCAATCCCGGATGTCTGGGGGGAGGTGTGGGCGCGGCCGTTAAGCGACGGCACGCTTGCGGCGGGTCTATTCAACCGGGGTTCTGAAGCGGGCCCCATCACGGCGCATTGGAAGGCGCTCGGCCTGAATGACGCCCAGCCCGTGCGCGATCTGTGGCGGCATCAGGAGTTGGGTGAGTTTAAGGACACTTTTACCGCCACCGTTCCCCGCCATGGCGCCGTGCTGCTCAAGATTGGCGCGCCTGAATTCAAATGAAATAACTGCTATACTTTCCTTCATGTTTCCCCACCACGGAAAGGACCCTTTGAAACATGACCGTACTGGCATCGCTTAAAACGCACAAGAAACGGCTTCTATATCTTGTTCTGATCGCCGTGATCGGCATCCCCCTGTTGCTGTTCCTGGCCGAGGAAGCCAAGGATCTGGCGAGATCGATCTATGCGGAAAATGTGCCGCGCACGACCGCGTTCCCATCCTCGTCCGCGCCGGACCAGATTTGTCTCACCTGGAATGGAGACCCCGCCACGACCCAGGCCATCCAATGGCGGACGAATCCCGCCGTCAAGGAAGGCGTGGTGCAATACCGGAAGAAAGACGACACGGCCGCCCCTCCGGCCGAGGTGAATGCTGAAGTGTCTTTGTTGGAAGACCGGCTGGTGGGCAACGATCCGGTAAATCACCGTTTTACCGCAACCTTGAAAACGCTTGCGCCGGACACCGCGTACACCTACCGGGTGGGCAATCCGGCAGGCAATACCTGGTCGCCCTGGATGGAATTCACCACCGCGCCCGCGGAACCGGAATCGTTCTCGTTTATTTACATGGGCGATGTGCAAGTAGGCATGTTCGCCTGGAGCAAACTGTTGGCGCGCGCCAAGGAAATCCAGCCCAACACCGCCTTCTATATTCTCGCGGGCGATATTGTAAACCGGGGCAACAAGCGCGAAGAATGGGATGAACTGTTCCAGGAGGCCCATGCGTTTTTTGGTTACAAGCCCCTTATCCCCGCCTTGGGCAACCATGATTACGCCAAGCAGGAAAGCCCGGTCTATTACCTGCAATCGTTCGCCCTGCCGGAGAACGGCCCAAGCGAAATTCCCAAGGAGCATGCCTACAGTTTCACGTATAGCAATGCTTTTTTCGTGGTATTGGACGGCAATCAACCCCCGGAAAAACAGAGTGCATGGCTGGAGCAGCAACTTGCGGGCGCGAAGGCTGTCTGGAAATTCGCCGTGTTTCATCAACCCATGTATTCCTCCGCGCCGCATCGCGACAACGATGACATCCGGGAATCCTGGGGGCCGTTGTTTGACCGGTATCATGTGGATATGGCGTTCCAAGGCCACGACCATGCCTATCTGCGCACGTATCCAATGAACGGCGGAAAACGGGCCGCCTCGGCAAAGGACGGCACCTACTACATCGTGTCGGTGTCGGGTTCCAAATTCTATGAACAGGAAAAACATGACTATGCCGAAGTGAGTTTCGCCGACACGGACACCTTCCAAACCATCGATATCACGAAAAACGGCAAGAACACCTGCACTTACCGCGCCTATGATCCGGAGGGAACGGTGCGCGACGAAATTATCATTGAAAAATAAAGACGGACGGTGTTCAATGCGTTTTGACACGGAAAGGGAGTGAACGTCTTATGAAACACAAGTTCTTTTACCGGTTATGCGGGATGATTATTGGTATGGCCGGATGCATGACGCCGCCGTGCGCCGCTGGAGCGGAAGGTGTCCCAGCGATGAAAATGCAGCCGTTTCCCCTGAATCAGGTGCAACTCCTCGATAGCCGGTGGAAAACGGAGATGGAACGCAACCGGGCTTATCTTCATGCGTTGGACTCCGGACGGCTCCTGAAGGCTTTTCGGACACAGGCGGGATTGGAGGCGCCCGGCGAACCCTTTGGCGGATGGGAGGCCCCAACGTGCGAGGTGCGCGGGCATTTCACGGGGCACTACCTGTCGGCCTGTGCCTTGATGTATGCCAGCACGGGAGACGAGGCGTTGAAAGCCAAGGCGGATGCCTTGGTGGGGGAATTGGCGAAATGCCAGAAGGCCATGGGGGGCGAATACCTTTGTGCATTTCCGGAGAGTTTCTTCGACCGTCTGGAAACCGGGCAAGCGGTCTGGGTGCCGTATTACACCGCTCATAAAATTATGGCGGGGCTATACGACATGCACACGCTCTGCGGCAATCCGCAGGCGCTGGACATCATGAAAGGGATGGCGGCTTATTTCAAGAAACGCCTGGACAAGCTTCCCAATGACGCGATGGACCGGGTATTGCGCGTGGAGTTCGGGGGAATGTCTGAAGTGCTGCACAACCTGTATTCCCTCACGGGCGAGCCCGTGCACCTCGATATGGCGCGCCGTTTCGATCAGCCGGAATTCCTGGGGCCGCTCGCGCTGAGTTATGACAACCTGACGCGGATTCACGGCAACACGCAGATTCCGAAAATCGTGGGCGCGGCACGGCGCTATGAACTCATCGGCGACGCCCGCTACCGCGAGTTGGCGGAGTTCTTTTGGGACCGGGTGGCGAATACGCGCACCTATGCCACGGGCGGCAGCACCATGTTTGAGATTTGGCCCGAACCGAATCATCTGGTGGATACGCTGGGGCATTTGAATCATGAGACGTGTAAAACGTTTAACATGCTGCGGCTTACCCGGCATCTGTTGTGCTGGTCCGCCAACCCCAAGTATGGCGACTTTTATGAACGCGCCTTGTTTAACGGCATCCTGGGCACCCAGGGGCCGCGTCCGGGTCAATTGCAATATTACGTTGCCATGGCCTCGGGATACCCCCGTGTGTTCGGCACGCCGGACAATTCGTTCTGGTGCTGCTATGGGACCGGGGTGGAATCCTTTTCAAAACTGGGCGACAGCATTTATTTCCAGGGACCGCATGCGCTCTATGTGAACCTGTTCATTCCCTCCAAACTGGACTGGAAAGAAGAAGGGGTGCGCGTGGAGCAAACCACCGCGTTCCCGGAGGAGGAGGGTATCCGGTTGACGCTGGGCATGGAGGCATCGAAGTCTTTCTCGCTTAACCTCCGAATCCCTTATTGGGCCACACAAGGCATCGAAGCAACGGTTAACGGTGAATCAATTTCCACCGCGGGGGTCAACCCTTCTTCATGGCTCGCCTTGGACCGCACGTGGAAAGACGGAGATGTTTTGGAAGTTCGTATGCCGATGTCCCTTCATACCATGCCGCTTCCGGACGATGCAAACATGACCGCCGTGCTGTACGGACCGGTGGTATTGGCGGGGGTGCTTGAGGAACCCGCCAACACGGAACCCGTTATTGAAGCGGCGAATGATGGCATTATTGTTCATCAAAAATCATTCCCTCCGCTGCACATCGAGGGCAATCCCCAAAAACCCGCCGAATGGCTCGTGCCTCTCGAAGGAAAACCCTTGACCTTTGCCGTGCCGGGACAGCCCCTCATCAAACGTTTGGCGCCGTTTGCCAACATCATGAATGAACGTTACGGGCTGTATTGGCCGGTGGCGGAGGCGGGCAGCGCGCGTCTCGCGGAACTTCAAGAGGCGGAGAAACGCTGGATGCGGGAACTGGACCGGGTTTTGCTGAATACCAGTGATGGGAATCCCAACTGTTCCGAACGCCTTCACAACGGTAAAGGGAAAGACGCGTCCGGCGGGGCCATACCGGGCACCGCCATCATTTACCGGCACGCCTCGCCGGGCGGATGGTTTGAATGGACGCTCAAGTCGCTGCCGGATGCGCCGGTTTCCCTGCTCTGCACCTATTGGGGCGGCGACGCGGGGAGGACCTTTGACGTGCTGGTGAACGGGAAACTCCTGAAAACGCAGGAACTCAACAATCTCAATCCTGGAAAGCTGGTGGACGTGGAATACGCCATTCCGGAGACGTTAACCAAAGGCAAGGACACGCTCACGGTCACCTTCCAGGCCAATCACACCACCATGGCGGGCGGGGTGTTCGGCATCGCCACGCTGCGCGGCAAGGCACCCTGATAGATAATTCACCTTCCTGTATATTCTGGATGCCAGGGTCAAGGCGTGCCTAAGCGCGGCTTGGCCGTGCGGAGCACACGGCAGTGCTCTTTCGCCGGACTCATGGTGTCCCACGGTACTATACGTCTCCCAAATGCTTTCCTAAAATCTTGGACATGTCAGGGGTGTTCTTTATAGAATGCAGGAAAGCGGTTTGGCTGGCCGGCACCCTTGGACGAACCCAAGGAACTCCAAGGAGAGCCTGAAATCAGTCTGACGCGACCCCAAGGGCGAGGAAGTGATTGCGAAGATCAACGATGACCTCCATTGGCTGAAAATGAAAAATGAGTGAATTACAGACGGAACAGCATCTAAATGACACGAATGTCGTGTTTTTTGTATACTTGTACACAACTATATAAACATACAATGATAAAAAAGAAGACTTCGGCAACTTGACAAAGAGGTGTATAATTCGTTCTTTGCCATGCAATACGGGCAGAAATAAAGTTTCTATAATGGAACAATAACCTATGGCGATTATGCTCAATGGAAAATTACCCATGGCGAAACATGTATCTAGGAGGATCCTCTATGTTGAATATGTTTGATCACATTCGTATCAAAGGTTTCCGCCGTTTAGTTGATGTCAACTTGCCTTTTCGTCCATTTTGTGTGCTAATTGGTGCAAATGGTGTAGGGAAAACATCTTTTCTGGATGTATTTTCACTATTAGCAGCATCCGCAGAGGGCAAGCTCAATTCAAAAATCAATGAACTCACTGGTATAAACAGTTTAATTACCTATGAGCGCACTGGACAATTATCCATCGAGCTTTCAATGTCAGTGCCACAATATGAACCTTTAATATATTCCTTATCTATTGCACCTAGTGGTCCTTCGTATATCTTGGAGGAAGAAAGACTAACTCAAAAACGCCGGCCACATCTAGATCCTTTCATACATATTGATGCACATGGGCATGATGTGAAATATTTTGAAGTAAGACAAAATCATCTCTTACGTCCAACGTGGGAACACAATCTCCTTGAAACATCGCTTTCTCAAGTGCCCAAGATGTTTCAAGAACCTGAAGACTTCCGGCGAAGATTAGCTTCCTCAACTTTTTATCATGCATTAAATGTTGAAGCACGCTCGCCTGTGCGGCTTCCTCAGCCGATGCGGCCTGCATCATTGCCTGGCAAGGACGGTGAGGATTTGGTTTCCTGCTTGTATTATTTACGAGAAACGGATCGTTCCCGTTTTGAAGCCATTGAAGATGCGTTACACTGCGCATTTCGTGATTTTGAACGTTTAGATTTCCCCCCTGTGGCCGCTGGAACACTCGCCATGACCTGGAAAGACGCCCATTTCACTCGGCCCATCTATACCCATCAACTTTCTGAAGGCACGTTGCGATTCCTTTGGCTTACCACGCTATTGCAGAGTCCAGGACTTACGGCGGTCACATTACTGGATGAACCTGAAGTAAGCCTGCATCCTGAGCTTCTCATGTTGTTAGCAGATATGATGCGTGAAGCTTCCTCGCGCACTCAAATCATCGTAGCTACACATTCAGATCGTCTCATTCAATTTCTCAAGCCAGAGGAAGTGGTAGTTATGGATGTACAAGAAGATGGATCATCTTCCATGATTTGGGCGGATGACCTTGATCTTGACCAATGGCTTGACGAGTTTAGCCTTGATAAGGTGTGGGAAATGGGAAGAATGGGAGGGCGTTCATGAGAATTGCATTGTTGTTGGAAGGTCGAACCGAAATGGCGTTTTTGCCATATCTACGATGCTTTCTTGAAAACCGATTAAAGAATATGATGCCAAAACTTGATCCTGTTCCCTATAATGGAAGAATTCCGACAGGTGATAAATTAAGGCGTGTAGTTGAAAAACTATTATCAGATGGCGTCAAATCCGCGAATGCGGTTATCGCATTGACCGATGTATATACAGGAACGGGTGAATTTTCAGATGCAGCAGATGCCAGGACAAAAATGCAGGAATGGGTTGGGAATAATCCACGATTCTATCCCCATGTAGCACAATTCGATTTTGAGGCGTGGTTACTGCCTTTTTGGGAAGACATTCAGAAACTGGCAGGGAGCAACCGTTCAGCGCCAAGCGCACGTCCTGAACTTGTCAACCATATGCGGCCTCCATCCTATCATTTACAGGAAGTTTTTCGAACGGGGAGCTATAATAAAAGGTATATAAAGCCCAGGGATGCAAATCGAATTCTTAAAGATAAAGATCCGTTGGTTATTGCTACTGCCTGTCCACAATTTAAAGCGTTTGTAAATACCATCCTTATGTTATGTGGAGGTCCTGTGATTTTATAAGAATAACCTGTTAGAAAGAGTAGTTCTTCGAATAGCTGAATTATGGAGAAACAAACTATGGCGCAGGATATGGAGCAGCAGTACCAGGAGCGGCTGACGAGGTATGTGACGGCAATGCGGAAGGGGGTGCCGGACCGGGTGCCAATCCGTCCGTTTGTGGCGGAGTTTACGGCGAAGTACGCGGGGTACACCTGCCAGGAAGTCACGCACGATTTTAACAAAGCCTTTGACGCGGCGCGGAAATGCGCGAGTGCGTTCGACTGGGACGCGGTGGTGGGGAACATGGTGTATGTGTGGACCGGCCTTACGGAGGCCATCGGGCTGCGGTATTATGCCGCGCCGGGGATATCCCTGTCGCCCAATACGGGGTTCCAGTATCTTGAGCCGCCGGAAGGCGAGTCGTTCATGCGGGAGGATGAGTATGACGCGCTTATTGATGATCCGGTGGGATTTTTGTACAACACCTGGTTGCCCCGGACCTCCAAAGATGTGCAACCCTTAGGAGCGCCCGCCACCTACCGCAATAACCTGTCGTTTGTAAAAGGCGGCATGGCGATGATGCAGTATTTCACCGCGTTTGGGCCGCAGGGCGCGGCGTTGCGTTCGGAATGCGGCACGGCCTCCGCCATTTCGGGCATTTTCAAAGCGCCACTCGACATTCTCGCGGACAAGTTGCGCGGCTATCTCGGCCTCACCATGGATCTGCTCACCCAGCCGGAGAAAGTGAAGAAGGCCTGCGAGGCGCTGATGCCGCACTTGCTGTGGGTGGCGTTGTCGGGGGCGGACCCCGATAAGAATGTGCCCATCGGCTTCTGGATGCACCGGGGCTGCACGCCGTTCGTCACCATGGATCAATTCGAGCAATTTTACTGGCCGACGCTGCGCCCGATCATCGAGGAAATCTGGTCGCGCGGGCATCAGGTGCTGTTTTACGCGGAGGGCAACTGGAACGCGCATTTGCAGCGCTTCGCGGAATTGCCCGAACAAAGCATCGTATTTCATGTGGACCAGTCCGATCCGTTTCTGGCGCACAAAATACTCGGCGAAAAATTCTGCCTGAGCGGCGGCGTGCCCAATGCGTTGCTGGCGTACGGCACGCCGGAGGACGTGCGCGCGTACTGCAAGAAACTGATTGACGGCGTGGGCTGCGAAGGCGGCTACATCATGGATGCCAGCGCGATTGTCCAAAATGACGCGCAAATCGAAAACATGCAGGCGCTGACCGATTTTACGCGTGAATACGGCGCCTACAGCCGTTCCACCAGCCTGCCGGAACTCAAGACGCCCTCCACGCCGCCGGCATCAAGCGTGCCGCAAGGCAAGAAGGCCGCGGGGGTGTGCATACCGTGGGAAGAGAAGGTTAAGGAATTGCCCGACATTCTGGGCGACAAGGATTTGGTAAAACGCATTTGGGAAGAAACGGACGCCCTGGGGTATCTGTATATTTGGCATTGTTTATTGTCGTTTTAAGAAGGATTTTTTGATGAGCGATTATTCAGGAAGAAGCCGTCAGGGTGAGAACATGCTGCGGGTGATCCATTTTGATCATCCGGAATGGACGCCCGTGCTGGTGGGATTTTTGCCGGCGGCCTATACGAAGTATGGTGAGAAACTGGACGATATCCGGCTGGCGCATCCACGGCTCTTTCCCACGTTCAAACCCGGTCAGCCCATGACGGCCCAGGACTTGTATGTGGCGGGAAAAACCACCGACTGCTGGGGATGTGTTTGGGACAATCTTCACGAAGGCATGGTGGGGCAGGTGGTGGGGCATCCGCTGGCGGATTGGAAGGATTTCGAGGGCTGGAAGGCGCGGCGGCCCGATCCGCTGAAGGATGGACTGCTCGCTCCGCGCGATTGGGACGCCTATGCGCGGCATATCGAGGAAAAGAAACGGTTGGGGCATTTTTCGCCGGACCATATGCTGGCGCACGGATTTCATTACATGCTGTTGTGCGATCTGTGTGGTTTCACACAAGTATTGATGGATATGGCGATGGAGGAACCTAAGCTGCATGAACTGGTCAATGTGCTCATGGAATACAATGCGGGGACGGTGCGAAAACAGCTTGAACTGGGCACGGAATTTCTCGGGCTGGCCGAAGACTTGGGCATGCAGGACCGCCTGCCGGTCAGTCTGGACCTATGGCGGAAGTTTGTGAAGCCGGGCTATGAATGCACGGCGGGGCAGGCGCGTGACAGGGATATCCCGGTGTTCCTGCACAGTGACGGCTGCATTTTGTCCATTGTCCCGGATTTGATTGAAACGGGCGTCCGGGTGTTGAACCCGCAAATTCGCGCGAACGGCCTGCACGGGCTGAACGACGTGGCCAAGGGCAAGGTAACGATTTGCGTGGATTTGGACCGGCAGTTGTTCCCCTTCGCCTCACCCGAGGAACTGCGCGAACACATCCGCGTGGTCCATGAAACCTTGTCTATGCCGGAAGGCGGCCTAATCCTCAACATCGAGATTGGCCAGGACGTTCCCCTGGAAAGCATGGACGCCATTTTCAGTGAAGTCGAAACCGTGTGCAATCTGCCCGATCCGGAGGCCACCGGGCGGGTATCCATCGGATTTTGACGTGGAAAAGTTGCTTCACGGTGTTTGTTATGCGTTGAATAATGGCACGAAGATAACGAAGGAGGTTGTTCTTATGAGCATCCGTTTATTGCTGGCATTTTCGGCCGGAGCATGGGTAATGATGGGAAGCGTGATGGCGCAGGAAACCGCCGTAAAAATGAGCATGGATGACAAAACGGTCACGATTACCGCGCAGGGGCAGCCGCTGCTGACCTATTGTTTTGACAAGGTTCCATTCAAACCGTACGCACAAACTTTTTACACGCCGTCGGGCGTGAACATCCTGCGGGATTCCCCGCATGATCACAAGCACCATCACGCCCTCATGTTTGCCATCAGCGCGAACGACGTCAATTTCTGGGAGGAAATCGAGGGCAGCGGCAAACAGGTGCACCGGCGCTTTTCCGACACGCGAATGGTGAACACGGACAATGCGCCGTGGGCTTCGTTCACCGAGGACATCGACTGGGTCAACCCCAAGGATAGCAGCGTGATCCTGACAGAACAACGGACGCTGGAGGTGACGCAACTGGGCGAGCCCAAGGTATCGGTGCTCCGCTGGCGGACCCGGCTGGAAGTACCCGCCGGAAAGCCGAACGTTACCCTTGGCGGGCATCATTATTTTGGCCTGGGGATGCGGTTTGTGGAATCCATGGACAAGAAGGGCCTTTTCCGCACGGCCGGGGATGCCAAAGGGGAGATTGTCCGCGGCGACGAACAACTGACGGATGCGCCCTGGTGCGCCTATACCTCGGAAGCGGACGGCAAACCGGTAACCGTGGCGATGTTTGATCATCCGGAGAATCCGCGCGTGCCCGCCAAGTGGTTTACCATGCACACGCCGTTCGCCTATCTTTCCGCCACGATGAATCTGTGGAAAGCGCCGATGGAAGTCAAATCGGATAAACCGCTGGAACTGAAGTATTGTGTGGCGCTCTGGGATGGCACCGTACGAACGGACGCGATGGAGGCGTTTTACACGCACTGGCTGGGCTGGCCCGCGCCCGAACAGGAACAGCGGCTGAACTGACCCGCGCGCGTGGGGTATAGTAGCCGCAGTCTGATATGCATAGTCACGGACGCCGTCGTCCGTATGCGGTAGGTTGATAAAGACAGTGACAGGCCTGTGCGCCTGTAGTAACCGAAAGGAAAAACGTCATGGCAGACCGTCAACACACTGAATTCACCCGCAGGGCCTTTTTGCGGCACACCACGACGGCCGCGATGGCCGCCGCCGCGATGGGCGCGGCGGGCCGCGCCAGCGCAAAATCGCCCAACGACCGGATCGGGGTGGGTGTGATTGGCTGCGGGGGGCGCGGGGGCAGTCATTTGGAGGTGTTAAAGCGCTTGCAGGATGACGACAAGTCCGTCGAAATCGTGGCGGTGTGCGATGTGTACCGCCCCCGGTTGAACCGGGCCGCCGAACGGTACAACGCCAAGGCCTATATGGATTACCGTGAACTGCTCGCCGACCCGAACGTGGACCTCGTGAGCATTGCCACCCCGGACCACCATCACGGCATCCAGACGATTGACGCGGTGAAGGCGGGCAAGGACGTGTATTGCGAAAAGCCCGTGACCCATTGGCGTCAGTTTGACGTTATCAAGCAGCTTGCCGAAGAAGTGAAAAAGTCCGGGCGGGTCTTCCAGCTTGGGACCCAGGGCATGTCGGACCATGCCTGGCATCAGATGAAAAAGATGGTGCAGGAAGGCGTCATCGGCCAGCCGATCCACGCGGAGGCGGGGTTTTTCCGGGTGGGCGATTGGGGTGAACGCGGCATGAGGATTGATGATCCGGAGGCCAAGCCCGGTCCGGATTTGAATTGGGAAGCGTTCCTGGGCGATTCCCCAAAACGTGATTTTGACGTAAGCCGTTTCTTCCGTTGGCGGATGTACGAAGATTACGCGGGCGGCCCGGTAACCGATCTCTTCCCGCACACGCTGACGCCGGTGTTGAGCATTCTCGGCGTGAAATTCCCCGAAATGGCCGTGGCCACCGGCGGGAAATACCGCTATGAAGAACGCGAAGTGCCGGACACCTTCAATATGCTCATTGACTATCCCGAGAAGATCACGGTGGCCGTGCTGGGCACGCAGGCGAACGATTTTCAGGCAACCGGCCAGCGCGGTTCGGGGCAGCGCATCCCGGTGATTCGCGGCTGGGAAGGCTCCCTCACCATCCAGGGCGAAGAAATCGTGTTTATCCCGATTGCCGACAAGGGCGGACGCGAGACCATTCCCAAGGAAAAACACAAGGAATACCGGGTGAAGATTGAAGAGGGCGAAAACATGCTCCATCATTATCAGAACCTGATCGAGTGTGTCCGAAACCGCACCCAGGCCACCTGGAGCCCCGCCGATCTGGCCTACTGGACGCAAACGGCCCTGATTATGGGCATGATGTCTTTGCGTGAGGGCAAAACCGCCAAGTTCGACACCGCCAAGGAGCAGATTATACTTTGATCCGCTCCCCCGCGTATGGGAAATGGTTCACTTTGATGTTCCTGCCGGCGCCCGGATTCGTCTGGGCGCGGCAAGTCAATCATTATCCGTGGTGGAAGGGAAGCTGGCCCACGGCATCCGGCATATGAAAGACTGCCACCGCCTTTTCGGATTTTATGAAATTCGCACCCCTGATGAACAACAGGTGCTCCAGCGAAAACTATGCCGTGTCGAAACCAGCGCCAGCGCCACCCGCCTCGCCTATTGGATGGGCCGCTATTGGCGAATCATCCTGCCGGATTGGGAATCGCAAACACCTCTAATCACCGCAAAAAAGCGCCCCGTTGTGGTTTCAGTAGATTGACGTATAGTCAACGCTCATGTATACTGAATTGTATACAATACAGTAAGTTTTCAACATTCACTATGAAAGCATAAGAAGATGGCGTCACAAATGGTGCGAATTAGCAAAGCGGACCATGCCGCATTGTCTGAACTTTCTCAACAACGCGGCACTAGTATGTCTGCGGCCTTATCAGAAGCTATCCGGCTAATGCGGAACCGGGAATTGCTTCGGCGAACCAATGATGCTTATGCAGCGCTCCGCCGGAATCCCAAAGCCTGGGTGGAGGAAAAGAAAGAACGAGCGCGGTGGGATGCCACGTTACAGGATGGGGCAAAGTAATGGGAAAGCGGCTTCCTTGCCGAGGCGATATTTGGCTTGCTTATCTAGACCCCGTTGAGGGGCATGAACAAAGCGGGCGCAGGCCCTGCCTGATTGTTTCTGAAGATCTGTTTAACCATGGATTATCCGAACTCGTTGTGGTTTTGCCCTTAACCAGTAAAAATCACAATATTCCATTGCGCATTGCCGTTGAAACCCCGGAAGGCGGGGTAAAAAAGACCAGCTACATCATGCCGGAAATGATACGGTCTATTTCATCCAAACGGCTACTTGAATACTGGGGCCATGCGAATACAGTTACTATGGGTCTTGTGGAAGAACATATAAGAATTTTGCTTGGCCTATAATATGGGGATGGTTATTTTTTCCCGCGCCGCTGTTGGGCATAGGCGAGAATACCGATGATCGCGATGGCATCTTTAATCTCGCCTCTCATCACCATAGCGAGGGCTGTATCGAACGGCACTTTCTTAATCCGCAGTTCTTCGGTGGGGTCGGGGGAGGCGCCCACGTGCGACAGGCCGCGCGCTACGAACAGATAACCGCGTTCCGAGGAATGGCAGTTACTTACATGGATTTCCCCGCCCAGCGGCTCCCAATGTTCCGCCACCAGCCCGGCCTCTTCCCGCAATTCGCGTTTGGCGGCGTCCAGGGGTTCTTCGCCTTCGTCCGTGCCGCCCTCGATGATCTCCCAGGAATACTCGCCCATGGTATAGCGGTATTGCCCCACGAGATAGAGTTCCTCGTCCGGCGTCAACGCCAGAATCCCCGTCGAGATGCGTGTTTCCACCACGCCATAAATGCCCGGCTGCCCGTCGGGCCGGATTACTTGGTCCTCGCGGACGGAAATCCAGGGGTTGCTGTAGATGGGGCGGCTGCTCAGGGTTTTCCAGGGATTTTGGGCGGGGTCGAAAGATTCCATATATCGTCTACGCCTTTTTGCCTTACTGTATCACGAAGCGAAACGAGGGTTCATTCTGAGGCGTTGGCCTCGCGCACAGCGCCCAGAACGATCAGGTATTGCGCCAAGTAGTAGGTGGTATAACCGGTCAAGGTAAGCGGCAGCCAGGGGGCGCCGAATATCGCGAAATTAACCACGATATGCGCATCGGAAACGACAAAGACAATCGCGCCCAGCGCAATCAAGCGCGTGGCGCTTTCGTGCAACACGGCCACGCAGGTCATGGCCAGAATAACGGCGGCGTACACGATTCCGGGGGGGATCATGAACAATTCGCCGGTTCGGGTCACTTTAATCGCCGCCCCGGTCATCAGCGCGGCTATCACGATGCCGCACACCACAAGAATCACCACTTTTGCGGAACTCACCGAGCAATTTTTCCGGAACGCGGCAATATAGAACAGGTGTCCCAAAAGAAAGGCGACCAATCCGGGGAGATACCACGTTTTGGATAATGAGGCCAGAAAGAAATCGCCCAGCGCACCGCAAAACACCCCCAGTGCCACCCAGGGGCCGAACATGTTTCGCGTATAGGCAATGGCGGCCCCGGCCAAGAGGCAGGCCGGAATTGCCTTGATGATGCCCACCCCGGTGAATGGGGGATAAAAGTTCAGGCCAATGGCCACTGCCGCCAGAAGAAGGAATACGATGGAAATTGCTTTCATACCCTTGCTTTCTCCCAGTTGATTGTTCACCATTATGCCAGGAATGTCATACCGGGCCAACTTATTAACAAACAAAAAACCGGGCGTATCGTTGTGGATACACCCGGATGAAAACCTCGAAAATACCTATTACGCTTCGCCTTCGGCGCGCGCCTTCTCATAGGCCTCGATGATGCCGCGCGCGGTGCTTTCCGGCACTTCGTCGTAGTGGCTGAATTTCAGCAGGTAGGTGCCGCGTCCGCCGGAGGTGCTGCGCAGATCGGTGGAATAACGCAGGACTTCCGCCTCGGGAACGTGCGCCCGGATGCATTGCTTTCCGCCGCCGACGGATTCCATGCCCAAAATGCGGCCGCGGCGGCTGATCAACCCGCCCGTAATGTCGCCCATGTATTCTTCCGGCACGGTCACCGCGATTTCCATAATGGGTTCAAGCAGGCAGGGCCGCGCTTCTTTCACGCCCTTCTGGATGGCGAGGGAGGCGGCGATTTTGAACGCCAATTCCGACGAGTCCACGTTGTGATACGACCCGAAGAAGAGCTCCACTTTGATGTCCACGACCGGATGCCCGGAAATCACGCCGCGCAAAAGGGCTTCCTGGGAGCCTTTGTCCACATGAGGTATATACTGCTTGGGCACCACGCCGCCCACGATGCTGTCAATGAATTCATAGCCCGCGCCGCGTTCATTGGGGGCGAGCCGGAGGTGCACGTCGCCGTACTGGCCGTGACCGCCGGTTTGTTTTTTGTGTTTACCCTGCATCTCGACGGTGGCCCGGATGGTTTCTTTGAAGGCCACCTTGGGCGTGGCGGTGTCGGCCTCGACCTTGAATTTGCGCTTCATGCGGTTCATCAGGATTTCAAGCTGCAAGTCGCCCATGCCGCGAATGACGTGATCCTTGGTTTCGCTGTCGCGATAGTGCGTGAAGGTGGGATCTTCTTCTGCGAGCCGGTTCAGCGCTTCGCCGATTTTATCCTCATCGGCGCGGGACTTGGGCACGATGGCCAGCTTCACCATGGAAGGCGGCAATTCAATTTTCGGCAGTTGCATATCAATGGCCGAGGCGGCAATGGTGTCGCCAAAATGCGTGTTCTTCAGCTTGGTCATGGCGCCCAGATCACCAGGGCCGACTTCCGCCACCTGCTTCTGCTCCTTGCCCACCAGCATGTACAGTTTTCCGGTGCGCTCTTTGGTGTCGGTGGTGACGTTGTAAAAATCGGAATCGGTGCGCAAAGTGCCGGTCAGCACCCGGAACAGCGTCAGGTGCCCCACAAACGGGTCCACGACGGAACGGAAGACTTGTCCGATAAAGGGTTCATCGGGCGATACTTTGATTTCAACGTCTTCGCCCTTACGGGTTTTCCCGGTTACATGCCGGTCCATCGGGCTGGGGAACGAATCGACGATCACGCCCATCAGTTCCTTGACGCCAATGGCCTTTTCCACACTGCCCGCCAGGATGGGCACAATCTTGCCATGCTTGACGCCGTCATAGAGTCCACGGTTCAACTCTTCGGCGGAGAGTTCGCCGTTTTCCAGGAATTTTTCCGTAAGTTCATCGCTCAATTCCGCGATGGCTTCCACCATTTCCATGCGCATCATGCCGGCGTCGTCATCGAGCGAACCCGGATCGCCGGCGAACAGATTGATAACGCCCTTGAGGTTCTGGGCTTCGCCCACCGGCACCACCAGCGGGGCGCATTGTTTGCCATAGGCCTTGCGCAATGCCTCCGCGACTTCATGGAAGTTGGTGTTTTCGCGGTCCAGCTTGTTGACGAACAGCGCGCGGGGCACATTGAACTTCTCGGCCAGCGCCCAGGCATTGTCCGTGCCAACCTGCACCGGGCTGGTGGCGTCCACCACAATGACAAGACTATCCAGCAGCGGGACGGAGGCGGCCATTTCACCGATGAAGTCGGAGTAACCGGGGTGGTCCACCAGGTGAATGCGCATGCCGTTGTATTCGAGATTCGCGAGCTTCATCACAATGGAATGCTTGCGCTCAACCTCATCTTCCAGGTAGTCACACACGGTGTTGCCATCATCAATGGTCCCCAGCCGTCCGGTTAGTCCGGCGTCATGAAGAATCCGCTCTATGAGCATGGTCTTGCCGACGCCGCCATGCCCCACGATACCCACATTCCGCACTTTCCCAGGATCCATCGTAGCCATTGAATACCTCCACTCAAGAGTCGCCGCCCCGTAAACAAGGGGCATCCATTATTGATTATTCGGAAAACCGCTGGACAGAGCTTGATAGTATACAAAGAAATGGCCTTCCTGCTCAACTTTACGTTCAGGAATGGCTGTGGTGGTGTTTCAGGGGAATTTCACACCCGTTTTAATGGGGAACCCGGCGGACGCCCAGGTGCATACGATTTCGGCGGCGGCATCCAGGGGAAGCACGCCGCTTTCACCCGTGTCGCGGCGCTTGACCTCCACCTGCCCGTTTTTGAGATTGCGCTCACTGACAATAATGCGGATCGGGGCGCCCAACAAATCCGCATCGGCAAATTGGACGCCGGGACGTTCATTGCGATCATCAAACAGCACGTCAATGCCTGAAGCGCAGAGCGTTTCATACAGATTTTCCGCCGCTGTTTTCACTTCGGGAAGTTCCAGTTTCAGCGCATTGAGATGCACTGTCCAGGGAGCAATACTCATGGGCCATTGGGGACCATAGGCGTCATGCCGCGCTTCCATAACTGTCATGAAAAGCCGGCCCAAATCGAGATGCCCGTGGATCATCGCGGGCGCATGCGCTTTCCCCTGTTCATCCAGGAAGGTCATGGAAAGCATTTGTGTAAGCGCGGTTCCCATTTGTTGAACATAGCCCAAGGCAATACAGGGACGAAAGACAAGCCTCCCGTCGCATAGGGGGCATCCATCCCCCGATCCTGCTTGTGCGACATCCACAGTGGATACCCCCGGCAAATCACGCGCCAGATTGAAATTCTTGAGGTGGTAGTCTTCCTCATTGGCCCCCGCCACGAGATTATTGGATTCCGCAATGCTATGGTCCACAATCAGGTGAATTTTGGAACGGTCCAACCCCACGGGCGAGGCAAACCCCGGCACCGAGCCTGCCGCAAGGATTTTTCGTTCGTCCGCAGCCACCGGAACCGCCTTGATTATCCGCGCCAGTTTTGTTTCGTTCACTTCGAGGTCCCCGCGAATCAACAGGACCACCAGCTTCCCCTCATGGTCCGAATCATAAAACACCACCTTGGCCGTCTGGTGATTGGGAACGCCCAGGAAACCCGCCACTTCCTCTATCGTCTTTTTGTTGGGCGTATGCACCTTTTCCACAGGCAAGGGATCCGCAGGATATCCGGTAACACGTCCCCGCGCCGCTTCCCCCATGGCGCGATAGCCGCAGGTGTCACACTCCGCCACCGTGTCTTCCCCTGCATCCCACGGCCATGCAAACATGCGGGCGGGCGTTCCCGTGCCTTCCCCGGCATACGATTCAGCGACAATCACTTCCGAAATATTCAGGCGTGAAAAAACCGAGGCCAAGAGCTGCTCCATGGCTTGAGCATGCGTCGTTGCCTCTTCCTGCGCGATATGAAACGAAAACGCATCCAAGGCCGTAAATTCCCGCGCCCCCGCAAGCCCGCCGCTTTGATGTGCCTTCGCGCGAAAGCCGGTTTGGAATTGATACACCATACAGGGCAATTGTGCATAACTCATGATTTCGTTGCGGCACAGACGCACGGCCGCCTCCACGCGGGACCATTCCCGTTTTACGCCATACTGTGTATTTCCCACTTCACCCGATGAATCCCGGGGCAAAACGGCCGACATCCGGAATTCCTGTCCGCCGAGCCGCTCCAATTCCCCCCGCAGAACAGCTTCCAATTTGCGAAGAACCTTAATCCCCGGCGGCAATAGTGGAAAGGAACCATTAGGAAGCAGCCGTGCATACCCTCCGCGCAGCAGAAACGCATGGCTGTCCGTTGCCGCCTCCGCAGGACGTTCCTTGAATCGCTTGCCTATTAATCGTGACAGGCGCATTTTAATGGGAGCCTTTGCCCAGAATGTACCATTGCATCAACAGTGAAGCTGTTTTTTCTTGGAGAGCAATCGTCCCGGTTCGAATGCCGGCTAACTCAGTAAATCGTTCCTTTGCCGATGAAATCCGGGCATCAAGCTGTTTCTGGCATTCTGTGCACTCTTCTGGCCGCTGTGGAACCGCTACCTGGCCCCGGATACCCATTTTGGCCAGTTTTGTCACTACCTCGGCTTGTTCCGGGCTTGCATAAACAACATGGTGAATGTCTTTGTCAATTCTGAAGATTACTGTGGTTGGGTTGAACATATCGCTTGCCCCCAAGGCCTCTGCTTTACCTTCGGGTATTTCCACAACCTCTGTGCGGCGGAAGGCTGACTTGATCCATTCAGCAACCGGCGGATGCTTCTCCGCATCGGGCATGGAATGCCAAATGCTTTCTGCCAATTCTTGCGGCCCGAAACGCCGTCCATTCCCGCCCGCCCGGTTTTCCATGGACTGAATGTCTTGTGTGCGCTGATAGCGGTAATAGAGCGTGGTTTCCTCATAGAGCTGCTCAAGAAGTTTCTTGCGTTCACTCTTTTTCGTTACACCAATCAATTCCAACACACACTCATCCAGTTCCTGCCGGTCTTTTTGGGCCAGTTCCGTTGGTAAAACAGGTGGTTTACGGAGAATTTCACGCATTGTTTCTTCACTATGGCAATCAAGCAAAGCGTCTTCCACGAGATGGGTTATTTTTCGTTTGCTCATTTTTTTCAGTGCATTGCCGAGTCTTTCCGACAAGCTGCTGGTTATTCCCCGTGGATCAGGTATTTCCAACAGCACCGTATCGACAACCTCTGTTTTGAGCGTGCCTTCTGAACCAGCATATCTGCCGTAAAAATGTTTAAAGAGCGCCAGCATCGTTGAATTTAATACTGCACTTAATGCTATTAATTCATCATGGTTCAGACCGAGGGGGCGAATATAGAAAAGGTTGTGGTTACAAACCAAATTATCCGCATTCGATGGTGCAATATGCCGATACTTTTGGGCCATAGGCCAAAAGATTGATCCGGTGGAGATATTGGTCAAGTTATACCATAACGTCCTTGATGCACAGGATGATCTCTCCGGTACAGGGACGGCCTTTGATTTCTTTGAGGCAAAGGTTTGTTTGGCTCCCCACCGGATATACTTAGCCACATAGGTATTGGTTAATGCACTGAGGGGTCTATCCACCCATAAAACGACCCGATCCAAATCACTGGCTCTTATAACGGGACGATCCACTTGCATAAGACTGTGTACTTCAGGACGCAGGTATTCGGCTTCAATGGGATGAAGGGTATTATCGCCCGCACGGATAATGCGGACTTTGCCGGATTCAATCTCACTCCGTTTGCATGGGGTCATCACCCCAACATCATTCCAAGGCAACCCTTCCCTGATGCTGTCAAGTATTTCCTGGGTTACATCGCGCGGCATGAAAAACGCATCGCAACCACTGGTTATGCCGCGTTTGATATCAGCTATCTCGCCAAGCCGCACGAATCCATCCCGATAATCGTGCAATAACTCAAAATAGAAATCCGGGGCGCGAAGGAAGCGTCCCCATTTACCGGCCGCGTAATTGGCTTGTATTCCATACAGGGCGGCGGGTTCGTTCACCTCCCAGCCGTTTTCTTCTGTCTCATCCTCTTCGCCATTTTCCGGCAATTGCACACCTCGAAGCAGGGTTCCCGCATGCACACCCTCATCCCATAGTTGTTTTTGGGAAACAGGAATAATACGTAATTGCTCATTTGAGAAAGGAGTATTTGTGTGCAGTATTCGTTGGCGCAATGCTTTTGCGGCGTTTTGCCGGCACGCTTCATCACCGTGAGGCCGCTCGCCCAGAATTTCTTTTACTGGCCTCAACAAACGAACAAACTTAACCACATTGTCCATTCGGGCTTGTTCGTCATTACATCGCTGCAAGATAGTAACCGCAGTCTTTACCCGGGCATCCTGAAACCACGGTTCATCCAGACTCTCAATAACGGCAATCAGCTTGAAGTTTTGAAGCATCCAGCCTTGCATGGCAAAACCGTATTCCACGTCCAGCCAACTTGAGGAGGTAAGAAAGCCAAAGTAGCCGTTCTCTTTAAGCAAACTTGCCGCAGCGGGCCAAAAATAACAATGCAGATCGCTTCGTCCGGAAAGTTTGAGACCCGGCCACAGTTTTTTGCAGAGGTCCTGGAGGTGTTCCTTGGCATTTTTCAGCCGGACATTGTGCGCCTCTTTGGATTCACCTTTTTGCCTGGAAAGTTCACTGCGCTTGGGGATGTGTTCCTGGCGAACATAGGGAGGGTTGCCAACCACGGCATCCACGGCAGGCAAGAGAATTGGAATGCGTTCTTTTTCACCATTAGGCAATTGAGAGCCTGGAACAAAACAAAAACGATCCCGCTGTTCCACAAGTTCAAAAAAATTGCCCCGCGCAATATAGGGATAATTCTCCTCATCGCCAATATGCCGGGAGGCCAGATTTAATGTGGCCAAATGGGCGGCAAAAAGAGCGATATCACTCCCATAAATTTCCTGGAGAAGTTGAAAATGCTCTTTTCGATGATCCTGGCGCCGATTCCCGCTTCCTGCATGTTCGGAGAGCCATGCTTTGCGGTGATAGGCCCTTACCAGGAAGCTCCCGGAACCGCAAGCAGGATCTATCACCCGATCCCCGGCGCGATGAATGCAAAAGGCGTTGATGATGTCGATAATATCTTCATTGGTATAAAACTGTCCGAATTTCTGCCGTTCTTCAGGGGAAATAAGTTTCTGGAATATCCCGCCGATGATGTCGTAGGGAATTTGACGGAAATTATACTGGGCAAGGTTTGTAAAAACGCCATTCCAACCATAACAAGCCGCTTCTGATGCAAAAATAAGCGCGCCCGCCCAATCATCCACTTGCGGATAGAAGATGGGTTCATAATCACCGCTTTCGATTACCGCCCGCTGAAACTGGCTCCGGAAATATCCATATATGCCGGCATGAGCGTTTTTCGCCCGTTTGGGCATATGAAGTTCATCAAGACTGTCCGGGTATTTTGCACGTATGGCTTCATAGAAGATTGCCCGGTTACAAAAGACATAACATAATGTGCGCGCCGCTCTATCCAGCGTGTCCCGCCAATTGTCCGGATTTGATGGGTCGAACGTCCAGTTCATCTCAGCCGCCATCCAGGAGTGGAGTTGCGCGGCAAAGGTGGTATTTTGGCTGGTACTCAGCGCAAGATAATCGCGGGTGGCGCGAATAGGCAGGAAAAGATGGCTTTCCAATGATCTGATGAAAATACTATCCGGGGGCATGCCCCATTCGATGATTTTACCTTCAACAATATCCGCAATTTCGTTGAAAATCGCCGGAAGGAATTTCTCGCGCAGGCGTTTCTGCACTTCCGGAAGCGCACATTCATGCGGAGAACTCAGACCAAGCTCCAGGTCCCAATCTTTAACCCGGCGTTGTATCATGGGAGCGTTCCAGCGGCTCCGATCAAACAGTACAAATGTATTGACATTCCATGTGAAGAAATAGGGCGATTGGATGTTGTCCGCCTTGTTATAGGCGTCTTGCATTAGCATGGGGTCATACGGGCTTCTGCCTTCAGGGGTGCCGGGGAGTTTCACCTCGCCTGCAAGAACAGGTGTGCTGCTGCCCTTGCGGAACACACGGAGGTCGGAACGCTTATTATTTCCAATTCCATATTGCTCAATCTTGGAATGCGAAAAAGGCCAATCAGGATGGTCGGCAAAAAGGGCATCGATCCATGATTTAACTTCACCGCAAAAGGCCACTTCATTTTCTCGGACTTGCTTTGTTTTCATAAGCCTGGTCGGACGAGATAAGAGATACTAACGGGCTTACGCATCTCTCGGCTTCCTGTTCCTCCTAATGGGTTTGACATCCATATTCCTATATCAGACGGTCAAAGTCAATCTGGCCATTACTGTCCATTACGGAAGTTCCCGTGATTCACGAATTACCCGATTGGACCACATTCTTCTGACATGCCATACTAAACAAAAAGGAACGAAAGTTCATGCTTTCGAGTTTTATGGAGAATCCTGGAGCGCATTGACACACATCAATTGGAAGGAGAACGATATCCATGACGCGCCGTGAGTTCATTTCCAACACCGTGGCGGCAGGCTCCCTGCCGATACTGGCGGCATGCACGACAAATTCCGGAACGGAAAAGACGTCAAAACCGGCCCAGGATCCTTTCTTGACGGACTATCATGTGCATCTGGACAACAGCACGATTGATCAGGTGCTCGAGTTGTCCGTGCAGCGCGGGGTGAAGTTTGGGATCGTGGAGCATGCGGGCACAAAGGAAAACATCTATCCCAAGGTGTTGAGCAACGATGAGGAATTGAACGCCTATATCGCCATGCTGGAGGGAAAACCTGTGTATAAAGGCGTGCAGGCGGAGTGGACGGACTGGATGGGGTGTTTCTCGAAGGAAACATTGGCAAAACTCGATTTTGTGATCACCGATGCAATGACCATGCCGGACAAGCAGGGTAAACGCATGAAATTATGGGAGGCCAAAGAGGATCTCGGCGATGCGCAGGCGTTCATGGACCGCTATGTGGACTGGCATGTCGAAATCATGAGCCGGGAACCGATAGACATTTTTGTAAATGTTTCGTGGCTGCCGTCCAAATTCGCTGGGGAGTATGAAACCCTGTGGACGCATGCGCGCATGCAGAAAGTGATTGACGCCGCCGTCCACTACGGGATCGCCATCGAAATAAGTTCCGGATTCATCCTTCCGAAGCGTCCGTTTCTCCGCATGGCCAAGGCGGCCGGACTCAAATTCGCCTTCGGCACCAATGGCCGGTATCCCAAGATGGGATTGCTGGAGTATTCCAGGCAAATGGCGCAGGAACTCGCCCTCACCCCCAAGGACATGTTCGTCCCCGCCGCCGCCGGCGGTAAAGCCGTACAACGGCGGAAATAGTAAAGAGGTTTGAAAGGGTTTGGGGAAACTTTCCTTAACAGTTTCCCCAAGTGATGAATTGACCTTCGTGCATAATCATGACATGATCGTGAAAAATAAAGGAGGACCTATGACTAAAAAGGATGTAACCCGGCGAGGGTTTATCAAGGGCGCCGTGGGCGTGGCGGCGGCGACGGGCCTGGCGATTTCCTCAGCGGCGCAACAGAACGCCCCGGAAAAATCCGTCCGTTTGGGTGCGCCGATCTTCGAGAAAACGGATGATCCGGAAAAGATGGTGCTGGCCCATAAGAAATTGGGATACCGGGCGGCATATTGTCCCGAGGTGAAACTGGACGATGCGGATCGGATTAAAGCCATCGCCGAAACATTCGCCAAACAGGACATCGTGATTGCCGAAGTGGGGCGGTGGTGCAATATGCTGGATGCTGATCCGGTGAAGCGGAAACACAATATTGAAACGGTTACCAATGGTCTGGCCCTGGCGGAAGCAATAGGCGCGCGGTGTTGCGTGGACATTGCGGGTTCGTTCAACCCGGAGAGTTGGTTTGGCCCGCATCCGAAAAACCTTTCGCAGGAATTCTTTGACGCCGCCGTGGAAAATGCACGCGCGGTGGTGGATGCCGTGAAGCCCAAGCGCGCCAAGTTCGCGTATGAAATGATGGGGTGGAGCCTGCCGGACAGCGCGGATTCGTATGTGAAGCTTATCAAAGCGGTGGACCGCGAGGGATTCGGGGTGCATCTGGACCCCTGCAACATCATCAATTGTCCTGAACGTTTCTACCGCAACGCGGACGTGTTGAACGAGTGTTTCGACAAATTGGGCGCGCATATTGTCAGTTGCCATGCCAAGGACCTCACCTGGGACATCGAAATGAATGTACACTTCCGCGAGGTGCGGCCCGGCGCGGGGTCCATGGATTATTCCGTGTATCTGAAACGGTTGGCGGAATTGCCGCAACAACCGCCGCTCATGATCGAGCATCTGCCCAACGCCCAGGAATACGACGCGGCCCGGAACTACCTGTTGGAACTCGGCCCGAAAATCGGCGTGAGTTTGGCCTAGAACCTTGTCTGAGGCTAACCGTGGCATAGGGTTACGGACGATTTGATGCGTGGGGTCACCCTGGGGAAATCCACGGATTGCACGGTGCGGAATGGGCGGTTTTGTGGGGTGTGGGTAAAAAGTTGCAATGGGGGGTCAGAATTGCATATAGTATACCTACTGTTAGGTACGCACCTTCCGCGTAGTGCTTACATCTTTCGCACAGTACACGGGAATTGCGTTGAATCGGAAGTTATGACAGAGGCGTGGGAGAAGGGCATGGAGTACATCTTTCTTCTATTGTTTGCTGGCTTGGCGGTCTTTATGGTGGGTGCCGGGCTGCTAACCTCGTATTTGGTTGCGCCGCATCGTCCCAATCCGATTAAAAACTCCCCCTATGAATGCGGTGAACAACCCATTGGCCAGGCGTGGATTCAATTCAATGTAGGCTACTACCTGTTTGGCCTGCTCTTCCTGATTTTTGATGTGGAAGCGGCGTTCATGTATCCGTGGGCGGTGGTTTTGCGGCAAATTGGGGTGGCGGGGTTGATTGAGATGGGCATTTTCCTGCTGGTGTTGATTGTGGGCCTGGTGTATGCGTGGCGCAAGGGGGCGTTGGAATGGGTCTGATTCTCGATAAACTCCCCGCCATTGTGGAACCCATCCCTGGGGGTTCGATTCTCATCACGTCCCTGGACTGGGTTATCAATCAAGCGCGGGCCAACAGCCTGTGGCCGCTGGCGTTTGGGACGAAATGCTGCGCGATTGAGATGCTCATGGCGACCGGCGCGTCGCATCAGGATATTTCGCGGTTTGGGGCGGAAGTGGCGCGGCATACGACGCGTCAGGCGGATTTGATGGTGGTGGCGGGCACGATTGTGATGAAGATGGCCCCGCGGGTCCGGCTGCTGTACGAACAGATGGCCGAGCCGCGGTATGTCATGGCCACGGGCTCCTGCGCGGTGTCCGGCGGGCCGTTCATGTACCACTCGTACCATACCGTGCGCGGCGTGGATGAGATTATCCCGGTGGATGTGTATGTGCCGGGGTGCCCGCCGCGTCCCGAGGCCTTTTTCTGGGGGTTGTTGACCCTCCAGAAGCTGATCAAGGAAGGCGAATCGATCCGAAAGCCGGGGGAACGGCGCAAGCCCGTGTTGGCGGCATTGCCCCAAGGCATTACGGCGGAACAGATCCGGGAAGAAATCGCGAACGAATTGGTAAAAGAAAACACGGTGGACCTGGCCCAGGCGGCGCAGGACAAACGTTGGACGGAAAAGGTACAGGCATGGATTCGGCAGCACTCGTTGAAGCCATAATCCGGAAAAACCCGGACACGCAGCCCAGGGAAGGCAGCGACACCCCGGCCGTCAAGGTATCGGCGGAGAAGCTGTTGTCCGTGCTGCAATGCCTCCGGGACGACCCGGAATTCGGGTTTGACATGCTGTTCGACCACATGGCGATTGATTGGCTGGAGCAGGGCCGGTTCGAGTTGATGTACCGGCTGTTTTCAACGGAACACGGCCACAGCGCGGTGGTGACGGCGGACGTGCCCCGGGACAATCCGGTGGCCCCGACGGTGTCCGGCCTGTGGCGTTCGGCGCTGGGGCAGGAACGGGAAGTGTACGATTTGCTCGGGGTGTTGTATGACGGCCATCCCGATTTGCGGCGGGTGTTTCTGGACGATGACTGGAAGGGTCACCCGTTGAGAAAAGATTACAGCGATGATTACATGCTGCAACGGCCTTGAACAGGAAAAAGCGTTGACGTATGGCGGTTAAGGTAAGAACATTAGAGGAGCTTCTGAAGCCTCCGGCAGAAGCGGCGAGCGCCCTGTCCACGCAGGAATACTATGTGAACATGGGGCCGCAGCACCCGATTTCCCACGGGTCGCTGCGCTTTGTGGTGCGCTTGGACGGCGAGACGGTGAAGGAGATTCTGCCGGCTCCGGGGTATGTGCACCGGGGCATCGAGAAGATGTGCGAACACCTTTCCTACCGCCAGATGGTGCATCTTTCCGACCGGATGGATTACTTCGCCGCGCTCATGGGCAACTGGGCGGTTTCGCGGACGGTGGAACAGGCGGCGGGAATTGAACTGAACGAGCGCATCGAGGCGATCCGCACGATTATGGCGGAACTTCAGCGTGTACAAAGCCACGTGCTGTGGTGGGCGGTGCTGGGGATGGACATGGGGGCGGCCACCGCGTTCCTGTATGGGTTCAGGGAACGGGAAATTATCAGTGAAATTTTTGAAGAGACCATCGGCGCGCGTCTGACGATGAATTACATCCAGCCGGGCGGCGTGATGTACGACATTTTGCCGGGATTCGTGGCGAAGGTGAAAAAGCTGATCAGCTACCTGCGCCCCGTGATTGATGAATACGACACCCTGCTTTCGGGCAATATGATTTTGCAGGAGCGCCTTCGGAATGTTGGCGTGTTGGACCCGAAGCTGGCGCTCTCGATGGGTTGCACGGGGCCGGTGGTGCGGGCAAGCGGAATTCCGCTGGACTTGCGCAAGACGCAGCCCTATGGTGCGTACGCCAAGGCGGAATTCAACGTGGCCATCGGCAGCACGGGCGATTCGTGGGATCGCTACTACGTGCGGATTCAGGAGATGCGGGAGTCGCTCCGGATTGTGGAACAGCTTGTGGACAATATTCCCGAAGGGCCGCACATGGTGGTGAAGCCGGCGGTGCGGCTCAAAGTGCCGGAAGGCGTGTTCCACGGGCAGGTGGAAACATCGCGAGGTATTTTGGGCCTGACGCTGGTTTCGGACGGCAAGGGCGCGGGACCCATTCGCGCCCATTTCCGTTCCCCCAACTATAACAACCTGTGGGTGATAACCGCGCTTGCGCCCGGATGGCGCGTTGCGGATACGATTGCAATTTTGTCGAGTCTCGATCTGGTAATACCGGAAATAGACCGGTAAGAGGTGAAGCGGTGCACGAGAGTGTCGTGACAACTTGGATGATGAGCACAGGCGCCTGGCAGGCCACCACCTGGGCCGAGCGCGCGGCGGAAGCCCTGCCGCAAAATATCTGGCTGGCGGCGGCGTATGTTGCGGGCGGCTTGGTGGGGTCCATGACCGCCGTTACGATACTGGGGCTGGTATTGATTTATGCGGAACGCAAGATTGCGGGGCATTTCCAGTGCCGGTTGGGGCCGATGCGGGTGGGGCCGCATGGTATATTCCAAACCCTGGCGGACGTCGTCAAACTGTTGATGAAAGAGGACATTATCCCGGCCCGGGCGGACAAGGCCATGCACCTGCTGGCGCCGTTCCTGTCCATGGGCGCGACCATGATGGTGATCGCGGTTATCCCGTACAGCCCTCTTCTCCAGTTGGTGGATTTGAATATCGGGGTGCTGTACGTCACGGCGATTAGCGGCTTCGGGGTCATGGGTATTTTGTTGGGCGGCTGGAGTTCCAATAACAAGTGGTCACTGCTGGGGGCGATGCGGTCCGGCGCGCAGATCATTTCCTATGAAGTGTCCGCCACCCTCGCGCTGATGGTCATCGTGCTTTTCGCGGGCACCTTGTCCCTGCGGGGCATTGTGGAAAGCCAGGAGGCGGGCTGGTGGGTATGGCGCGCGCACGGCGTGGGCATTGTGGCGTTTATCATTTACCTGATCGCGTCCACGGCGGAAATCAACCGGACGCCGTTTGACATCCCCGAAGGCGAGTCGGAGTTGACCGGCGGATTCCACACCGAGTACTCGGGAATGCGCTTTTCCTTCTTCTTCCTGGCGGAGTTTCTCAATATGTTTGTGGTGGGGGCGATGGCGGCCACGTTGTTCCTGGGGGGCTGGATGCCGTTCCACTTGGGCGGCTGGGACGGATTCAACGCGGTGATGGGGCTGATTCCCCCGGTGCTGTGGTTCTATGGCAAGGTCTTTTTCATTATCTTTGTGATTATGTGGTTCCGGTGGACGTTTCCGCGTCTGCGCGTGGACCAGTTGATGCGTCTGGAATGGAAGGTTTTACTGCCGATAGGGTTTGTGAACCTGTTGGCGGCTTCGGTGTTGGTCTTGACGAACCTCTACTTTTTCCCGGGAAAATAAGCGATGAGCGCGGTGGATTTCAGCAATGTAAAACTGGAGCAGCGAACGCTGGCGGGAGTGAAGATTCCCGTGGCGGTGGTGCCGCGCATCAAGAAGCAGCGCTATCTTGAGAAGATTTTCGCCGCGATGAAGGGCCTGACGAGCGGCATGCGCCTCACCTTCGGGTATTTCGTGCATCCCTCGCGGATTGTCACGCAACAATATCCGGAAAACCGCGCAACCCTGAAATTTCCCGAGCGGTACCGGGCCAATTTGAAACTGATCTACGACGACAACGGCTATCATCTCTGCGGCGGCTGCAAGATGTGCGAGAAGGCCTGTCCGAACGCCTCGATCAAGGTAATGAACCGCAAGGGGCCGGTGAGTGGAAAAATTGAGCTGGACCGGTACATCTGGCGGATGGATTCCTGCACATTCTGCAACTTGTGCGTGATGGCGTGCCCGAGCGACGCGCTCTACATGTCGCACCAGTTTGAAAACGCGGTGTACGACCGGCGGTTGCTGGTCTATACCTTGAACCGTTACGCCGGGCCGCCCGCGGAAGTGATGGCCAAATTGGAGGAAGAGGCGCGCAAACAGGCCATGGAGCCGAGGGACGTGTACGGCGGGCCGGTGCCGTTGAATGGCGAACCCCTTCCGAATATCAAGCCCATTGCCATCGCCTCGGGGGAGAACGCGGCGGCCGCGGCGCCGGGCTCGATGGAGGGACCAGCGGAATGATGGCACAAGCGGCGTATACGGTGTTCTTCTATATGTTTGCCTGCATGGCGGTGGTGCTCGCGCTGGCGGTGGTGTTCACCCGCAAGCTGTTGCGGGCCGCGGTGGCGCTGATGGCGGTGCTGACGGTTTCCGCCGCACTGTATCTCATGCTGGGCGCGGAATTTCTGGCGGGCGTGCAGGTGATGGTGTACGTGGGGGGCATTGTGGTACTGATCGTGTTCGCGATCATGCTGACGCGTTCCGCGGACCTGCTGGAAGATCAGCCTTCGTTTTGGAGAATACTTGCGGGGGGCGCAACGGCCTTTCTGTTTGTGTATCTGACCATGTCGGCCTTTCTTTCCACGCCGTTTGCCGTGGCCCCGCCGCACCCCGCGCAAGACAGCACAATGGCCATTGGCCGGCAATTATTGAATTACGGCCCGAACGGCTATGTGCTTCCCTTTGAAATAATTTCGCTGCTGCTGTTGGCGGCGGTGTTGGGCGGCATAGTAATCGCCCGCAAGATACCCGCGCCGGGGCAGCCCTTCAGCAGCGGCGGCGATTTGCCGGGCGAGGCGGAATTCACGCAGCCCCGCAGCCAGCGGGAGCAAGACGCGGGAACGGAAAGGGGGACGGTATGATGAATTTTCTGGCATCCCATGCGCCCGGACCGACCCATTGGCTGTTTCTGACGACGATTTTGTTCGCCATCGGCCTGTGCGGGCTGCTGACGCGCCGGAACGCGGTCGGCATTCTGATGGCGGTGGAATTGATGTTGAATTCGGCGGCGATGAACTTTGTGGTGTTCAACCGCTTTTGTGTGCCGGGCGGCATGGACGGTCAGGTAATGGCGATTTTTGTGATAGCGGTGGCGGCGGCGGAAGTCGTCGTCGGCATGGCCATCTTCGTGGCCATCTTCCGCAACCGGTCCACCATTGATGTGACGGAAATGAACCTGATGAAGAAGTAGCCGCGGGGACATCCCGGCGGCTGCGGAGCGGAGGGAAACGAATGGAGCAGTTGGGCTTTGCCATGCGGCACGCGTGGGTGATTCCCGCGTTGCCACTGGTGTCCTTTGCCATCGTGGGATTGTTCATCCGGCCCGTGTCGAAAAAGGCGGCGGGCGTGGTGGGCACGGCCGCGGTCTTTGCTTCCGCGTTCTTCGCGTACCGGTTGGCGTGGGAATATTACACCCTGTATCCGGCGGGGGGCGAGCACCCGGCGATTATCCCCTGGGCCTTTGAATGGCTGCGGTATCAAGCGGGGTTGTCCGTGAATGTGGGCGTTCTGGTGGACCCGATTTCCATCCTGTTGATGGTGGTGGTGACGTCGGTAAGCGCGCTGGTGCATCTTTACAGCATTGGCTACATGCACGGGGATGAAGGATATGGGCGGTTCTTCACCTACTTGAACTTGTTCACGTTCAGCATGCTCGGGCTGGTGGTGGCGCCGAATATTTTGCAGATGTATGTGTGCTGGGAGTTGGTGGGCGTCAGCAGCTTCCTGCTCATCGGCTTTTATTACCAGAAGCCCTCCGCGGTTTCCGCATCGAAAAAAGCGTTTATCGTTACGCGGTTTGCCGATCTGGGGTTCATGGTAGGGGTATTGATCCTGGGGTATTTCGGTTATAACTCGTTTGGCGCGGTGGCGGGGGCCATTATGCCCAGTATGGCTGAACACGGTGTAAGTAATTTGCAGCCGTTTGATTTCCTCTATTTGAATCATCCCGCGTTCCTGGAACACTTCAAGGGACTCAATATTGAGATATGCGGCGTGGGACTGTTGACGGCGTCCATGCTGCTGGTGTTTTGCGGGGCGGCCGGCAAGAGCGCGATGTTCCCGCTGCACATCTGGTTGCCGGATGCCATGGAAGGGCCGACACCGGTCTCGGCGCTGATTCACGCGGCAACAATGGTGGTGGCGGGGGTGTATCTGGTGGCGCGCCTGTTCCCGGCGTTCGCGGCGAGCGGCGATGCGCTGCTGGTGGTGGCGTACGTAGGCTGCTTTACTTCGCTCTTCGCGGCGCTCATCGGCATTACGCAGGACGACATCAAGCGGGTGCTGGCCTTCTCGACGTTGAGCCAGTTGGGGTACATGATGCTGGCATTGGGCGTGGCCACCATGGAGCATCCACTGGGGTATACCGCCAGCATGTTTCACCTGTTCACGCATGCGTTCTTCAAGGCGCTGCTCTTCCTGGGGGCGGGCGCGGTAATCCATGCGGTGCATACCAATGAGATTTGGGAAATGGGCGGCCTGGCGAAGAAAATGCCCATTACCCATGTGTGCTTTCTGGCGGCCACCCTGGCGATCAGCGGCGTGCCGCCCCTGGCGGGATTCTTCTCGAAGGATGAAATCCTGGCGGCGGCGCTGCCCACGCATCACACGATCATCTTTTCCATTTCGATGCTGGTCGCCGTCTTGACCCCGTTCTACATGTTCCGGATTTATTTCATCACCTTCTGGGGCCGTCACCGCACCCATAACGCGGAACACGCGCACGAAGCGCCCGCCGTGATGTGGATTCCGCTGGCGATCCTGGGGGCGATGAGCGTGATGGCGGGATTCTTCCCCATGGCGAGTTATGTGAGCATTGGCGCGCATATGGCGCATCATGGCATAAATATGTCGGTGGCGGTTCCGGCGACGCTGGCGGGATTGCTGGGCATCGGCCTGTCATGGTTTTTTTACTCGAATGACGCGGTGCGGGCCGCGCGGGCGGCGGATGCGTTCGGCGTGGTGTATCGCACGATCAAGCACAAATTTTACATAGATGAAGTGTATCTGTTTGTCACCCACAACATCATCTTCAGTTATATTGCGCGTCCGATTGCCTGGTTTGACCGGCGCGTGGTGGACGGCGGCGTCAATCTGAGCGGATGGACCACCCGCGCCACCGGCTGGCTTTTCAGTCAAACGCAGACCGGCCAGGTGCAGGGCTATGGGATTTGGTATACCGGCGGCGCGCTGTTTGTGCTGCTGATTTTGTGGGCGGCCTTGGTGTAGTCAACAGGAGTTAATGAAAAGGTGTTGCGATGGGCTTGGTAAGTTGGTTGATAGCGGTTCCCTTCCTCACCATGCTGGTGGTGGTGTTCATCCCGGAACGCCAATGGAAGCTGATCCGTTGGGTGTCCGTCACCGGCACGAGCATCCACCTTGTACTTACCGCGAAGCTGGTGGTCAATTATTGGCAGGCGGCCATGCCGGAAGCGGAATCCATGAAGCACGCACTGTTCACCAAGCTGTATTTTGTGGAGCGGGTGCCCTGGTTCGAGTCCCTCGGCATTCAATATTACGTGGGGGTTGACGGCATCTCCGTCGCCATGGTGATTCTGACGTCGATTATCATCTTCACGGGCGTGCTGGCGAGCTGGTACGTTGAAGTGCGGGTAAAAGAATTTTTTGGATTGTTGCTGCTGCTGGTGACGGGTGTCTTCGGGGTGTTCCTGAGCTTTGATCTCTTCCTGTTCTTCATGTTCTATGAACTTGCGGTGCTGCCGATGTACTTGCTAATCGGCATCTGGGGCACGGGCCCGAAAGAATATTCCGCGATGAAGCTCACGCTGATGCTGCTGGTGGGGAGCGCGTTTGTGCTGGTGGGTTTCCTGGCTTTGTATCATGCGTCGGGCATGCACACCTTTGATCTGATCCGCCTCTCTGAGGCGAAGTATTCCCATGAATTCCAGCGATGGGTGTTCCCGATGGTGTTTGTGGGCTTTGGCGTGATTGGCGCGCTGTATCCCCTGCACACGTGGTCGCCGGACGGTCACAGTTCCGCGCCGACCGCCGTCTCTATGCTGCACGCGGGCGTGCTGATGAAATTGGGCGGCTATGGCGCGCTGCGCATCGCGGTCTACCTGCTGCCGGAAGGCGCGAAGATGTGGGGCGTGGTGTTCATGTGCCTGACGACCGTGAACATTCTGTACGGTTCGTTTGGCGCGGTCATGCAGAAAGACCTGAAATACTTCACCGCCTATTCTTCCGTCAGCCATTGCGGTTTCGTGCTGTTCGGCGTGGCCACGCTGAACCTGATCGGTTTCAAGGGCGCGGTCATTCAGATGTTCAGCCACGGGATCATGACGGGGCTTTTCTTCGGATTGATCGGCATGGTGTACGGACGTTCGCACACGCGGATCATTCCTGAAATGGGCGGGCTGGGCAAGGTGATGCCGTGGCTCGCCACCTGTTTCTATATCGGCGGCCTGGCAAGTTTGGGTTTGCCTGGGTTGTCAGGCTTTGTCGCCGAGACCCATGTGTTCATTGGCGGATTTTTCGGCAATCCCTGGACGAATGCGACGCTTACAAAAGTGTTGACGATAATGGCCACCATGTCCATCGTGGTGACGGCGGTGTATGTGTTGCGGGGTTTGGCGCTGGTGTTTCAAGGTCCCATTACCAATCCTCATTATGAAGAACTTACCGACGCCACGCTGCCCGAAAAAGTGGCCACGGGCGTGCTGGTGGCGACCTTGCTGGTGGTGGGGTTGCTGCCGTTTTATTTCATCGACCTGATCGAAAGTTCGGTCATGCCGATTTTCAACCGTCTAAATATGTAGCCGTTGGAGTAAAGGTAGAGTCGCTATGCTTATGATGCCGGAGATCATCGTCATCGCCGCCGCAATCGGCGTGCTGATGCTTGATCTGTTTCTGACGGAGCGGTCGCGGTGGATTCTGGCCCCATTGGCATTGCTGGGGCTGGCGGCGGCGTTTGGCGCGCTGTGCGTGACGCCGCAGCATGAACAGTTGCTGGGCGGGCGGTTTGTCATGGACCCCGTGGCGTGGTGGTTCAAGGTGTTGTTTTTGTTGTCCGGCGCCATCACCATTCTGCTATCCATGGATTTGCTCAATGGCAATACGGGCGTGCGTATCCGCGGCATTGGCTTCCGGGGCGAATACTTCACGGTGTTGTTGTTCACGATTACGGGCATGATGTACCTGATTTCCGCCCGTGATCTCATTACACTTTATGTGTCGCTGGAACTGGCCACGATTCCGTTGTTTGTGCTGACGGCGTGGCGGCGGGATGATGTGCACTCGGGCGAAGCAGGCTTGAAGTACGTGATCCTGGGCGCGCTGGCTTCCGCGTTCATCCTGTATGGCATGGGTCTGATTTACGGAATTGCCGGCAGCATGAGCCTCGACACCATCGGCCATGTGCTGACGCCGGGACGCAATCCGGTGTTCTGGCTGGCCATCGCGGCCTTGTTCGCCGGGGTGGGTTTCAAGCTGACCATCGTGCCGTTCCATTTGTGGGCCGCGGATGTCTATCAAGGAGCGCCCACCCCTGTAACGGCGTATTTGTCGGTGGCCTCGAAAGGCGCCGGGCTGGCGTTCATGTTCCAGATTTTCTTCCGCATGCTCGGGCCGTGGCTGCCGGATGGCGCCCTGCTGATTGCACTGTTCGCGGCCGTCACCATGACCCTGGGCAACACCGTGGCCATTGTGCAACACAACATCAAGCGATTCATGGCCTTTAGCGCCATTTCGCAGGCGGGCTATTTCCTCATGGGATTTTTGGGGCCCTCCGCGGGCGGCGTGCCGGCCATGCTTTTCTACATGCTGGTGTACGTGGTGAGCAATATGGGCGTGTTCTTGGCGATTGTATGGTTTGCCAATGAGACGGGACGCGAACAAATCGAGGATTACCGCGGACTGTGCCGGACCAATCCCCTCATGGCACTGGCCATGATGGTGGCGTTGTTCAGTCTGGCGGGCATTCCGCCGCTGTCCGGATTTGTCGGGAAGTTCTTCCTCTTCAGCATTGCTTCGCAGGCGGGTTTCCACTGGCTGGTCGCCGTGGCGGCGGTGAATTCCACCATCTCGCTTTACTATTACCTCCGCGTGGTGCGTCAGATGTATATTGAGCCTGCGGATGAAGAGGCGCGGAAATTGCCGGTTTCCCGGAAACTGGCCCTGACACAAGCCGTTTTATTGACGGGGGTGGTGCTTTTGGGGCTGGTCCCCACGCTGTATGAAGCCATTCATGCCGACATGGCTTCCTGGCTTGCGGGGTTGATTCGTTGATAAATAGTTTAACGAACTAACGATTTAACAGGCGGGCTTTTCCGGGTGATTCACCCGTTTCATGCGGTATTTTTCGGTCTTCGCCCATTTCTAGCGATTTCATGACCTTTTCAAGTATAATTAGGGATATAGTACATTGCAGGCTGTCTTCATGCTAAAAGGAGTTTGGGTGATGAAGGTTTTTCGTCTTTTCGTGGTATTTATAGGTGCGTTTGCCGGTGTTATGGGGATATCACCCGTATATGCGGACCTCACGGGCTATTACTACAATTGGACGGGGGATGCGCCGCCCGCCAATCCTTTCACAGGACAACCCCTGCTTACGCGCATAGATCCCAAAGTGGATTTCAACTTTGATGCCAATCCGGCGCCGGCGCCGATTGGCGTGGACAAATTCGCGGTGCGCTGGCATGGGATGGTGTTTCTGCCCAAAGGGGGCCACTATGTTTTTTATGGGAGAAGCGATGACGGCACCCGGCTCTATATTGACGGCGGGCTGAACGTAAAACAATGGGTGGAGCGGGGGGACCCGGGTTTTCCCGGCAGTGCAGGCACGGGAATGACCCTGGCGGCGGGCTGGCACGATGTGGTGTATGAGTTTTATGAAAACGGGGGGGCGGCGATGGCCCAGATGAATTGGTCGGGCGCAGGGATGGCGGACAAGGAGACCGTGCCGGCTTACCGGCTCAAGCGGACCAATGATTTGCGGGTTTGCCTTCCCTTGAGCATGAATGGCGATGGCACGGCGAGTGATTACAGTGGCGACTGCCATAACGGCAGTCTTGTGGGCGCGCCCGGACTCAGGACGGGCCATGATGGAACGCCGAATGGCGCGTTCACGTTCAACGGCAGTTCGCAATATATCAAGGTGAACAACAGTCCGTATGTGTTTTGCGCCTTGGCGAACCGGGGTTTTACCGTTTCCACGTGGATTTATTTGACCGCATATCCAACGGCCACGAATACGGTGGTGTACCAAAACCGGGGCCCGGACACGGGGGCTCAACGGAGTCTCACGCTGGGATTCTTCGCGAAAAATATGCAGGCGGAGGGGGATGATGTAACCTCCCGCATTTCCTTTGGCGTGGATGCCGAAGCCATCCTGATCGGGGTGTATACGGAGCCCAACGCGATTTCACTGAATGCCTGGCATCACGTGGTGGGAACGTGGAATGGTCCTGGCGAAGTGAATACCGGTCAATTCAAGATTTACGTGGACGGTGTCAAAATGGCCACCAAAGGCTGGGGCACCGGCACGGCGCCGGTGCCGCCTCTTGTGGGACGCTGGCCCGTGGAGATTGGCCACCATGAAGCCTGGAAATCATTCTTCCCCGGTTCAGTGGATGACGTGCGGATATTTGACAAAGAACTGAGCGAGGACGAGATACAGGGCCTGTTTTCGGGCGCGAGCCCGGCCACGGGACCCTATGTTGGTCCCTCGGTGGTATCCATCGAGCGGGTGGATCCGACTCCTATTCCGGTGGAGTATTCCTCGGTGGACTACAAAGTGAACTTCAATCAACCGGTGCAGACGCTGGTGCCGTGGGATTTCTCGGTGGAAGCGGTGGGCGGGGGAACGGCCACGGCGAATGTGGCGTCCATCAGCGCTCCCTCGGTGAATATCGGCCCGCTGGGCTTTGAAACCCTCGGCGGCGGAACGCTGGGCGGTCCCGGCGCCGCCTTGTTGACGGCGGGCGGCCAAGGGGATAATGGGCCCTGTCTTCAACTGACCCCCAATCAAGGGAGCATGAACGGCATATGGTATATCCAGTCGCCCGCCATTGCGAAATCGTTCCGGGCCTCGTTTTCCCTGTATGTGAATAATCCTCCGAACAACAACGGGGCGGATGGGTTCGAGTTTACCTATGGCGCGTCCGGAAATGGGGGCCAGGGTCCGGAAGGACCGGGCGGGAAAGGCGTGACGGTTTGCTTTGACACCTGGAACAACGACACGGAAAATCCCGGCGGTTCCGATGGTTTCCCGGCAAACACAGCCACTTCCAAGCCGAAGAATGGCGACAACCTCACATACGGGAATATTGTCGTGAAATGCAACGGCCAGGTGGTGGGGAATTATGTGAACTACCTGCGGTTTGAATCCGGAGAATGGATTCCGGTGGTGATTGAAGTGACGGACAATGGAGCGGCCGGCGCCATGTGCAATGTGCGGTGGGGCGCGCAATTTACGCCGGTGGGCGTCAACACCCCGACGCCCCCGGGTTGGATACACTGCAATGTGCCCTTGAACGGGTATTCGCCCGAGGCGAATTGGTATTTTGGGATTGGCGCGGCCACAGGCGGGGCGAATGACGCGCAATGGGTGGATAATCTCCACATTGTCAGCGCGGACCGCACCGTCACCCTCAATACGCTCCGGGGTTCGGGGCTGTTGCGGATGAACCTGAACGACACGGACAGCTCGATCAAAAATTACGATAATGCGCCCATTGTTTCGACTACATGGGCCGGCGCGGAGCCGTATGAAGTGGATAATGATCCCCCCCCGGTGACCATTAGCGCGCCGTCCAGCGCATTGACGAAGTCCGGCCCCGTCACCTATACGGTCTCGTATGAAGGCGCCACGTCCATTTCACTTTCGGCGAAAGACATCCTGTTAAACAAGACGGGCAGCGCGAACGGACTGGTGAACGTCAGTGGTTCCGGCACTGTTTCCCGAACGGTGACGATCAGCGGCATTTCGGGTGACGGCACGCTCGGAATACGCATTGCGGCGGGCACGGCCGTGGACGCGCGGGGGAACCGGAGCTATGCGGCGGGGCCCAGCGCGGTGTTTGTGGTGGATAATACCGGGCCTTCGGCCGTGTTCAGCGTCCCTTCCGTGGCCTTGACCAAGTCTGGGCCGGTTTCCTACACGGTCACGTATAACGATGCGGCGAGTGTGGTGCTTACCGCAGGACAGGTGGTGCTCAACAAGACCGGGACGGCGAATGGAACGGTCGGCGTAAGCGGCACGGGAAACAGCACGCGCACGGTGACCATCAGCGGCGTTACGGGCGACGGCACACTGGGGATCAGCCTTGCGCCGGGCACAGCGCTGGATTCACTGGGCAATCTTGCGCCGGCGGCGGGCCCCAGCGCTGTTTTTACCGCGGATAATACGGGGCCGCCCGTGTGGATTAGCGCACCTTCGGTTCCGTTGACAAAATCGGGGCCTGTGACGTATACGGTCAGTTACGCGGATGCGGTGAATGTAACGCTTGACCCGGCGAAGATTGTCTTGAACCGGATGGACACGGCAAACGGCGTTGTGACAGTTGAAGGCGCGGGGAACCTCGAGCGCACGGTGACGCTCAGCGGCATTACCGGCGAAGGGATGCTCAGCATCAGCATTATCGCGGGCACGGCGGTGGACAGTGTGGGCAACAATGCGCAGGCAATGGGGCCGAGCGTAACGGTGAAGGTGGATAATGAGCGGCCCGCATGCGTGGTGAGCACCGCTTCGTCCGACCCGGCGCTGGTTCAGCCCATTCCCTTCCAGCTTGCTTTCAATGAACCGGTGTTTGGACTTGAGCCGGCGGATATAACAGCGGGCAATGGCGTGGTCACCGGCATTACGGGCGGCCCGGCGATGTATGAAGTCATGATAACGCCGGCAACGGCCCCGCCTGCCTCTGTTTCCGTAGCGGTTACGGAAAACGCGGTGCGGGACGCCGCCGGCAACCTGAATACCGCGTCGAACACCGCCTCGGTGACCTACACCAATGAACAACCCGCCTGCGCGGTGACGGCCCCTTCCGATGCGGCCAACGCCAGCCCCATCTTGTTTACGCTCCAGTTTAACAAAACCATGACTTGGGTGGACCAGAGCAAGGTGGTGGTGACCAACGGCACGAAAGGCACCATGCTGGGATTGGGGACGACGTTTACGTTGCCGGTGACGCCCTTGGGACAAGGCGCGGTGACCTGTGAAGTGCTGGCGGGCGCGGCGCAGGATTCCTCGATGCGCTTGAACCAAGCGTCCAATCGCAAGAGCGTGGAATATGATTTGGGACGGCCGGCATGCACGGTAAGCAGTACAACACCAGCCACCAATGCGAACCCCATCGAACTTACAATTACCTTCACGGAACCGGTTTCCGGTCTGACCACGGGCGGGATTGATGTGGTGAATGCCTCGAAGGGCAGCCTGACGGAACGGGGTGCGGGCGTGTATACCCTCCCCGTCACGCCATCGGCGCCGGGCGAGGTGCGGTGTCAGGTGCAGATGAACGCGGCGGCGGATGCCGCGGGTAATGGAAACACCGTCTCGAACACCCTGGTTGTTGCCTATGATCCGGCGGCGCCTTCCTGTGTGGTCACGGGACCGTCCTCGCCCACGGATCAGAATCCGCTGGTATTCACAGTAACTTTTGATGAGGCCGTGACGGATTTGACGGCCTCCAAGATGCTGGTGACAGGCGGATTGGCGGCTGCAACGCTGAATACGTCCGACAACCGGGTGTATACCCTGGAAGTGACGCCATCGGGGCAGGGTTCAGTGACCTGCCAGGTTCCGGCGGGTGCGGCGCGGGACGCGGGCGGCAACCTCAATACGGCTTCCAATGCGGCCACCGCCGTATACCAATCGGACAGGCCCACATGCCTTGTGACAGGACTTGGCTCTGTGGTCAATGTCAGCCCGATTGTGTTTACACTCACTTTTAGCGAGGCGGTGACCGGGCTTGTCGAGGAGGAGATTTTAGTGAGCAATGCCGCCCGGCGGATGCTGCGCACCACGGATAACACCGTGTTCACCCTGGAAGTTACGCCGTCGGGACAATGCGTGGTAAATTGCCAGGTGTTGGCGGATGCGGCGCGGGACGCGGACAATCACGGGAACACGGTTTCCAACCGGTGTGAAGTGCGGTATGATTCCACGGCCCCGGTCTGCACGGTAAATGGCGCGGCGGTAACCAACACCGCGCCGATGGAGTTCTCCATAACCTTTGATGAAGACGTCGCCGGATTGAGCGCGGATTCCATTGTGGTGACGAATGCGCGAAAGGGCATCGTATTCGGGAACGGCGCGCGCTATATCCTGCCGGTAATGCCGCTGGGTCAAGGCGCGGTAACCTGCCAGGTGGCCGCGGAGGCGGCGCGTGACGCGGCGGGGAACGCCAACAGCGCCTCGAATTTCGCCAGCATCAACTACGACTCCGTTCATCCCAAATGCACCGTGATGGCGCCTTTTGGCCCGGTGCACACCGCCCCTCTGGTGTTCACGATAAGTTTCGACGAGCCGGTGAACACCCTTTCCGCGTCCAACCTGAAATTGACCAACGCCATCGTGTCCGGTTCATTGATTGGCAGCGGGGCGGGACCGTACACCCTGAGTGTCATCCCGCTGGCGGTGGGCGATGTAAAATGCCAAGTGCTCGAAGAAGCGGTCCGGGATACGGCCGGAAATGGCAACTTGCCGTCGGGCGAGGCCTCGGTCTATTACGACAATCCCAATCCGGCCTGCTGGATCACGGGCCCGGACAGGCCGGTGAACGATGCGCCGATTGTGTTCAACATCCACTTCAGCGCGCCGGTGACCGGATTGACGGCGGACGAGGTGGCGGTGACCAACGGCGCCAAAGGAACACTATCGGGTTCCGGCATGAGCTATTCCATCCCGGTGACCCCGTCGGTGCAAGGCATGGTGACGTGCCAGGTTCCGGAGGGCGCCGCCCAGGACTCGGGCGCGCGGGCCAACACGGAATCCAGCATCTGCAAGGTCCTCTATGACACGGCGCCGCCCACGGGAACGCTCGTGTTGGGCGGAACCACGCCGGCCACGGCCGATTTGCTGACGTTTGTGATGGCGTTTAACGAGGAGGTGGGCGATACCTTTACTCATGCGGATATTGCCTTGGAAGGCACACTGGCCGCTGCGGCCTATGTCAGTAATGTGCTCGAAAGCGGGAACACCTACACGGTGGAAATCACCTTGAATGATCCGGACCTGAACGGCACGTTGCGTATGGCGGTGGGAACGCAGGTCTATGATCCGGCGGGAAATGCCTTTGCGGGCGCGGTCTCGCCGGAGTACCGGGTGCGGAACTGGTTTGGATTCACGGACCTGCCTTTGGATACGCACTGCTACCTGGGCGGCAACAATCTGTTCACGGTGGCGGCGGCGCATGGCAAAGGCTCAGTTTCCTATCAATGGTGGCGCAACACGTCCGGGAAGGCGGTAACCCCCATTAGTGGAGCGGTGCAAACCGCGTATAGTATAAGCCCAGTGACGCAGGGCGATGCGGGCCTGTATCAATGCGTGGCCACCTATGATGGCGCGGAATTTGAGACGGGCTGGGTGTCGTTGGACGTTGCCGAACATCTGCGCATCACGAAAGACCTGCCGCCCGGCGGGGAGTACCCGAGGGCCTCGGACCTAACCTTGAAGGTTGAGACCCAGGGCGGATTCCAACCGCTGTCGCATGTATGGACACAGAACGGCCTCGAAATCAGTAATGATCCGGTCTTACAACTGCCTTCGCTGGGCGAAGAAAGTAACGGGACCTATCAGGTAACCGTTTCGGATGCTTACCAAGAGGATTCGGTGGTCTCGGCGGCTATGGAAGTAACCGTGGACATGAACACCGTGCCCTTGGCCGGGTTGATGGGCATAGCCGCATTGACAGGCGTGATAGCGCTGTTGGGCGTGCGCCGTGCACGAAAACCGTAATGCATGAAAAAACGCCCTCGTGGAAGCCTTCGCGGGTTCCATGAGGGCGGTTTTTTTTCACGAAGCGCTTTGCTCCATGTCAAATTGTGCGGTCACAAGGGTGTCCTGCGTCACATCCACTTCGATGGAGGGCGATTCGCCATACCCTTCCCAGGCGCGGAATTTGAACTTTTTCCCGGCGCTGGTTTGCGTGGGATTCGAGGGGTCCATGAATTGCCCGAGACGTTCCCCGCTTCCATAACCGGCGGGGGTGCTCATGTCCGCGGGGACGATGTCCACGACTTCGATAGTGTGTTTTCCGGGGGTGTCGAAGGTGATATGGAATTTGCCGAAATCCGGGCCCAGCACGTATTCGGTGGTCCAACGTCCACTGTAGGTCCAGTAGTCGAAGCCGTCAACGCGAAACCGCACTTCGCCGAGGGCGGGCGCGGTTACGACCGTCAAGCGGGGGCCGGGCTTGCTCAACTCGTCCTTGGTATCGGCTGCAAAGAGGTACACGCGCCCGGAATAGGGCGGCACTTCCAATATCCCGGATTCAGTGAGGTCTAACATTCGAGCCTCGCGGCTGATTTCTTCGAAGCCGCCGTTGAGGAGGCATTCAGTACCATTTTCTTCGCGCAACGAGAGATCATCGAACCAGACTTTTCCGGTTTTGTAGCGGAACAGGGCATGGAGGGTGAGTTGGGCCACGGGTTTCTCCGGCTGAATGGTGACGGAGGCGAATTCCCAGTCATGCGAACCGATGGCAAAGGGCGCGATCTGCCCGTAAAGGAATGTGCCGTCCTTATATGTGATGTCCGCATACAGGGAGTAATTTCCATCTTGAGTCCCGTCCACCGTCTCGGCCTTGCTCCATCCGCTCACAACAATGGGAGTGGGGGAGTCTTGGTTCAACACGATGGTTTGATGCGCGCCATTTTCCACATCGGTGGAGGCATTTTCACAGGCCAATGCTTTGCCACCGCCGTGCTTCACGCCGATATCGGCGGCAAGTCGGATTTTGCCGGAAGGCTGCCACGCCTGGAGTCCGCCGCCGAAGATGTCCAATAGGCGTTTGACGGGCACGGGCGGCGCGAGGGTGAGCGAAGCGGGTTTCTCTTTGTTCGGATTCACCACCACCATGCCGCGCTCGAAGACGCGGTAATGAACGCTGTTTTCCTCGAGTTCATCCGAGAGGGGCGTGCCCAGACGCATCCGGTACAGGTCCGCCATATCGGGATTGGACAACGCGCCGCCGGACCAGACAAACCCGGCGAGCCGCGCACTGGCATAGCAGAAAAAGGCATCTTCACGGAGGCCATAGGGGGTGTGTCCGAGATAACTCAAGGCCTGGATTTGTTTACCGGCTTTCACGTAAGGCTGCAAGTCTTTTCCCGCCTGATTCCAGTGGGTGGTCCAGTCAAACCAGCGATCCGTGCTGACCCATGTGCAGATGTAGGATTCAAGCATTTCGGCATCCAGATATTTCCAGAATTCCGCCGGGAGCGTGGGCGGATTGGCCGAGTTGCCCAGCACGGCGCCTTCGGGCCGCACTTCCTTAATTACTTCGCGCACACGCTTGAGCAACATGGCAAAGGCGTGGTTCTGATCTTCATAGACATGTTCGTGTTTGCCGAATTTCGGGCCAAAACAGGGCGCGCGGCTGCTCAGATTGTCCACAAAGACTCCGTCCGCGCCCATTTCGAGGACCTTGCGCGCCCACTCCACCATCGCGTCCTGATAGGCCTGCACATTGGGGCAGGTGGTGTACATGTTCTTGGCGTCTTCCGAGGTCCAGAATCCGGTACGTGTTAAATCGCCGTTTTCATTTACCTCGATGAATTCGGGATGATCCTTCAGATTCACCCCTTCGTACGTCATGCTGGCGAAGCCCTGGTAAAACGTGACGTAGGGGAAACAGCGGATGCCGAGGGCATGACAGCGCGCGAAATAATCGCGGTTGACGGGACAGTGCGTGACGAAGGCCACCTTCGACTCGGCCAAAGCGTTCCAATCATTCGTGCCGAAGGCATACGTTTCGGAGTTGACGAGCCAATCCGGGGCGGACTCCCCGATGTCCAGGTTCTTGGCAATCCGGCTGCGTTCCTGCCATTCCGCCGATGGCTCCGCCACCGCCATGCCCGCAAACAGAATGCTTGGGATGAAAGACCACCACTTCATTGTTGATTGCTCCCGTAGGCCGTTGTGTCAACCCTGTTTTCACGCCGCACGGATTAGTGCTCGCGCGGCGAGGCTTTATAGACCCCCATGGTCTGAATCACCGGACAGGCCTTGGCTTGTGTGATGTTCAGACGAATCTTTGCCGCGGTGATTTCGGGCAGGCGGTGGATGCGGAGATGTCCCACGGTCGTTCCTTCCGAGATCGCTTTCCACTGTTCCCCGTCCCATGCCTCGATAAGGTGCTTTTCCACGCGCTGCCCAAGGGCAATGTGTTCCTTGATGGCCACGCGATCAAAGGTTTTCGGCGCACCGAAATCCGTTTCGAGCCAGGCGTGCGTAATGCCATCGTCCGTGGCCCAGTAATTGGTCAGGGAACCCTTTTGCACTTGTTCCGGACCGTAGGCCGGATCGTTTCCCCGGACATTGCTCGCGCTCAGTTTGGCCTGCTGCGCCAAATTGTCCTGGAAGGTTTCGCTGATGACCGAATTCCATTCCTTGAGGCGCGCGGCATCGGCCTCGGGCAACAGTCCCCGCCGATCCGGGGAGACGTTGAGCAGGAGCGTGGCCCCATGACCGATGGAGCGGTAGAAAATGTCCAGCAGTTCCTTGAGCGAACGCAATTTTTTCTCGCTGTTGGTGTGGAAGAACCATTGACCCTCGCGGATGGGCACGTCGCATTCCGCGGGATACCAGACCTGTTTCCCGTCACGTTCCTGAACATTCCACAGCGTTTCGGGGGCGAGGCCGTCCTCATTGCCGACCCATCGGATATCCGGACCGCAAATGGCAATGAGGGCATTGGGCTGCTGCTCGCGAATTAACCGGTAGTAGCCCTCCCAGTCATACTGATGCCCCTCGGAGCCGGCGCCGTCGAACCACACCTCTCCCACAGGGCCATAGTCGGTCAAGAGCTCACGCAGCATGTTTTTGAAGTGTTGATCGTAGGCAGGTGAATTCGCATACGCGGGTTCGTGCCGGTCCCAGGGCGAGAGATAAAAACCGAACATGACGCCGAGGCCCTTGCAGGCGTCCGACACCTCGCGGATCACATCGCCTTTCCCCTCGCGCCACGGGCTGGCCTTGAGGCTATATTCGCTGTGCGCCGTGGGGTAGGTGGCGAAGCCGTCATGATGCTTGGCCGTCACGACAATGTATTTCGCGCCCACGTCATGAGCCGTTTGTATCCACTGCTTGGCGTCAAATTCCGAGGGGTTGAACGTTTTGGGATCGCGGGTGCCGTCCGACCATTCCAGGTTATGAAAGGTGTTTATGCCGAAGTGAAAGAACAGTCCAAATTCCATATTTTGCCACGCCAGTTGCTGCGGGGTTGGCACGGGCAACAAAGGTTCGGGGGGATTCACGGCGCTGAGACAGGCCGCAAGGACGGCGGAAACGGCGAAATTCATGACACAACCTCCGGTTGAAATGCGGCTTTCATAGTAGCCATGAAGGGGATGGAATGCAATCCCATTGATCGTATGGACAAGAGGCTTTCCTTTTCTCTTGTGTGCCCGAGGGCGTCTAGGGTACCATTTTGACCATCACAGATGGGAGGTTTCCATGAAAGCGGTGATTATGGCGGCGGGAAAATCGACCCGCACGTATCCGTTGACCTTGACCCGGCCCAAGGCCCTGTTGCCGATTTTGAACAAGACCATTTTGGAGCATCAACTGGATGCGCTGTCCGGCCTGGTGGACGGGGTTGTGATGGTGGTGGGATATAAAAGCGAAATGATCCGGGAGCGGTTTGGAAACCGGTATGGCGCGCTCACCATTGATTATGTGGAACAGGAGGAGCAGCGGGGCACGGGGCATGCGGTGCTGCTGTGCGAACCGCTGGTGGACGGGCCGTTTATCGCGATGAACGGCGACGACCTGTTTGCGGCGGAGGATTTGGCGCGGCTGGCGCGTACAGACCAGGCGGCGTTGGTGAAGGAAATCGAGGACCCGCGCTTATACGGCATTTATGAAGTGACGCCGGAGGGGCGGGTAATTCGCCTGGTGGAAAAACCGAAGGTGGTGTTTTCCAAGCTTACGAACATCGGGGTATACAAATTCACTCCGGTGATTTTTGATATTTTGAAGCACACCCCGTTGTCCGAGCGGGGTGAAATCGAGATCACATCCGCGGTACAAACACTCGCGCAGACCTCGGATTTCCGCGTGGTGAAGGCGGAGGGCTACTGGCTGCCCATCGGGTATCCATGGCATGTGCTGGATGCGAACGCCCATCTGTTGGACACCGATTTCACGCCCGAGGTGCTCGGGGAGATAAGCCCGGCGGCCCATCTTTCCGGGGCGGTGTCCATTGGGCGGGGGACGCGGATACGTCCGGGGGTGGTCATCGACGGCCCGGTGTGCATCGGTGAAAACAGCGACATCGGCCCGAACTGCTGGCTGCGCCCGTATACCACCATCGGCAACAACTGCCGCGTGGGGCACGGGTGCGAGATCAAGAACTCCGTCTTCTTCGACGGCGCGAAAGCCTCGCACTTGAGCTATATCGGGGACAGTGTGGTTGGCGCGGACGTCAACCTGGGGTGCGGCACGATCACGGCCAATGTCCGGCATGACGGTATGACACACGGCTCGGTGGTGCGCGGGGTGTTGATTGATTCCGGACGGAGAAAACTCGGCGCCATCATCGGGGACCGCGTGCATACCGGCATCAATACCTCGATCTATCCCGGACGGAAACTTTGGCCGGAAACATTCACGCGGCCGGGGGAAGTGGTGGAGCGGGACATCATCGGCGAGGAAGATTAACCGGGAGTTTTAGCACACATTGCTCCAAACGATGATTGCGCCTTTTTTGTCATTAGTAAACAACTTTCCGCCAACCATCCGTCGAAAAGCCCCAACGCCCAGCGGCCCCATTCGTTCCACTTGTCCCTTGTTGTTGTGCTGACTGCGGATAGCCGGTTACGCGCGGGCGGGGCGGGCGGGGCGTGCGGCGCGGGCGGGCGGTTTGGCGGACCTCGCGAAGGCGAGTTTGATGACGAGCATTTCCAGGGCGAGGTTTTTATCCACGCCGGTGCTGCGCATGAGGAAGTGGGTTTCGGTGCACAAGGCAAAGGCGGCCTTGAGTTTGGCCAAGCCCAGTTTATTCGCCAGCGGGAGCACTTTGTCGGCCACAAACTTGCTCTTGACGGAAAGCTTGGTTTCGGGGGAGGCCTGGTAGGCGGTTTCCAACAACCAGTTGATCAGGCCCATGAGTTCATCGGGACTTTTCCCGAAATCAATCAACTGGCGCAGGGCGCGCAAGGCTTTCTCGGTATCGGAGGCGGCGATGGCGTCGGTGAGCGCCCAGATGGACTCTTCGGCCACGTCGGCGCAGGCCATCACCACGTCTTGCACACGGATATTCTGGGTTTCCCCAAGATACGTGGAGACGAGATGAATGGCGTTAAAGCAGTCGCTCAGGTGGTTTCCCGAACGTCGTACAATTTCCTGAATCGCGTCCTGTTCGATGGTCTTGCCCCGATTTTCCGCTTCGGCGCGAATCCATGCCGACAATTCGCGTTCATCCAACTGCGGGCATTCAACGACGGCCCCGATTTTTTCGCAGGCCTTGTAGAATTTCTTCCGCTTGTCGATTTGCGCGGTGACGAGCATGAGCAGGGCGGTGTCGCAGGGTTTGTCAAAGTATTCAATCAGGGTGCTCAGCGGAGACTTCTTTTCACCCGACATGAGGTTGTACCGTTCCGCGTTGCGGACCAGAATCACGCGGCGCTCCGCCAGAAAGGGCATGGTGCGCGCTTCCTGCACGATGTCCGTCACCGGGGTTTCGTCGGCGTGAAACACGCTGTAAACCAGATCGCCCATGCCTTCGGGCACATAGGCTTTCACAATCTCCTGAATGGCACGGTCCGCCAGCAGCGGCTCCCAGGAGAGGTCCTTTTTGTAGGGGGCGGCCCCAGGGCAAAACAATAACACCGGCGGCACGGGGGACTTGCCGATTTTTTCCCTCAAATCGCGGACGCGCATGGTGTCACCAAGGCTCGATGGTCCGGTAGAAAATATCCGAGGCGAGTTGTTCGAGGGCTTCGGAGGCCGCACGGTTTTCTTCTTCCGTGCTGAACGAGCGGACATTGGGCGTGAAGGCTTCCGCATTCCCGCGCAAGCGGTCGGAGGATTGACCGTAGGCGCGGGTGTAGAAGGTGGTTTCACCGGCGAACAGCGGCTCTTCCCAGAGCGTGTCCCCGGTCTTTTGATCGCGCAACCGGGCGGCGGCACAGATAACCAGCCCGAACTGGGTGGTTTCATCCCGGGCATCGTAGGTCATGCCCTTGAGCTGGTACTTGGTGATTTTGCCTTCGAGGACCAGATCGGCGTCGTTGCCGGAGACCACCCGCAGCCGCCCGTCATTGATAAACTTCCGGACGAGGGCGTTGGTGAGCGGGGCCTGAAGATCGTATTCGCGCGTTTCGTCATAAAAGGCGGATACGGCGATGGTCTGATACTTGGGGTCCAGTTCGCTTTTCATACGGTAGCCGCACCCTGCCAAAAGGGCCATGAACACGGCGAGGGAGATTAAAAAGAGTGCACAACGTTTCATTGCATGTTCCGCAGTTTGGTGATTTCCGCGCGGGAATCCGTTTCCACTTTCGGGTGTTTGTCCAGCCATTCCTGGGCCGTTTTTCCCTGTGGCGTGTCACTGAATTGACTGGTCAGCAGTTGATAATAGGTGCGCGCCGAATCGAACTCGCGGCGGCGTTCATGGAATTGCGCCACCACAAGCCGCTGCTGGGCAACGCGGTCCCGCATTTCCTGGCGTTTTTTCAAGAGGTCCGCGTTTCGCGTGTCGTCCGGATAGCGCGCGATGAAATCGTCCACGGACCGCACGGCGAGTTCACTGGGCGTCTGATCATAGTCCGGCGGCAGCGAGCCTTTGTAATAACACATCGCGATGTCGTAGCCGGCCTCGTCCACCCAATCGGAGTCCTTGTAGTCTTCGATGACCCGCTGATACTCGAACGAGGCTTCCATGTACTCCTTTCGGGCGAAATGACACAACCCGAGCTTGTACTGGGCCTCCGCGGCGGCGGGCGTGAAGGGCTGGTTCTCAATCACCATGCCGTAGACCTTGATGGCTTTTTTATAGGGGCGCTTGCGCAGCAGGTTCCACCAATGCTTCTGTTTCGCGTTGCCCTGTTCGTAATAATGGTCGCCGATATCATATTGTTTTTTGATGGCGTCTTCGTAGAGGGCGGTTTCCGGGTAGGCGGACAACACCCGCTGGAATTCTTTCGAGGCATCCATCCACTTGCCCTGGTTAAACTTGATCTCGCCCCGGAGGAACTGGTTTTGATCGGCCAGTTCGCTGTCGGGAAAGGCCTGCGTGAACTTGTTGGTCTCGTTCCAGGCTTCTTTGTACTGCTTTTTCATCATCAACGAACGGGCGTATTCAAGCTGCAATTCCGGGGTTTCCTTCGGCATGCGCTTGATGTTGATGAAGCGTTTGGTCTGCGGGGTCCACGTCCATTGGGCATGGGCCGCGCCCGTTATGAGGGCCGCCATGAGCAGCCCTGCTGTTATCCGATGCCATCGAACCATAGGGGTGTCTTTCGCTCCTGTCTGAACGCCGTGGGGCCGTTTCCCGTTAAAACGGCAGCTTTTCTGGGGCCGGGGCCTTGGGTTTGGCGGTTTTTTTCTTCTTGGCGGCTTTTTTCTTCGCCGGGGCCTTTTTTTCCGGCTTGGCGGCGGATTCGGCCTCGACGCGGGCCAGGAACTGCTGCACAAGCCCGAAACTCTTGTCCACACTCTGCTGGAACCGGACCCGTCCGCCGTGCAGGGTTTTGATCCACTCATCCACGACGGCCTTGCCCTCCTTGGGCAGCCGTTCCGAGTTGTCCACGGCGTCCTTAAGCAGTTTTTCAGATTGGTTCTGGAGCTGCCCGATCAGCGAGAACACCTTGTCAAAGGCCTTGTGCTGCAGTTTCACCGCGCCCAGGGCCGTTTTGAGGGTTTGCGCGCGCGCCGCCTCGGTGCGTCCGCCCAGTTCCTTGGAAACTTTCTTGGCGCCTTTCGAGACCGCATTGCGCGCCTGCCTGGCAATCGAAGGTTTCGCTTTGGCCATGGTTCATGTCCTCCCTTGGTAGTGTGGGATACCCCACAGGGTTGTCCACCATTATATATGCAGTCTTTTTCAAAAACCAAGTTGATTTTATGCGTAAAAGACCTACGAAGCGCGGAGGGAGCCGCGGTTCTCCCGGAAATATTGAATAAAGCTCAGCAGCCCGTGCGCTTTGGCCTTGACATCGGCCCAGGAATGCAGGTTGCCCAGCATGCGGAGCATCTGCGAAGGGCGAAGATAGAACCGGCGCAACCCCACGTCAATTAATTCATTGATCTCTTCCTTGCTCAATCCGGGCAGGCTGATGATGGACGCCTGCTCGAAATCCGCCGTCACCCAGTCGCGCCAATGCGTGGGCACCAGTGCTCCCTCGGCCTTGGCCCAGTCATAAAAGGCCGTGCCGGGATAGGCCACCACCCCGGCGAATTGGGCGGTGTCAATTTTGAGCCGCTGGGCCATCGCGATGGTCTTCATGGCGGTATCGCGGGTCTCGCCGGGTCCGCCAATCATAAAGCAGCCGTGAATCCGGATTTTCGCTTTCGCCGCGTTTTCGGCAAAGGTGAACATCTGGTCAATGGTGGTGCCTTTGCGCACATTGTTGAGAATTTGCTGTTCCCCAAACTCGAAACCGACGCACAGCATCCGGCAGCCCGACCGCTTCATCAGCTTCAGGATTTCCAGATCGTTCAGGTCCACCCGCGCATTCGCGCTCCAGGACAGCCCCACCTTGCGCCGGATCATGGTTTCGCACAGATGCACCAGCCGGTCCCGCGCCACCTTCATGGTGAGCGTGTCATCCTCGAACATGATCTCCTTCAAATCGGGGAAGAGCCGCTTGTCGTATTCCATTTCCGCCACGACATTCTCGACGCTTCGCTGGCGGTAGGCGTGGCCGTTCATTACCTGCGGCAATTGGCAAAACGAACAGCGGTGACGGCAGCCCCGTCCGGTGATCAGCGTAAGAAACGGAAAAAGTTTTGCCCCGTCCCGGTAATCGTGGAGGTCCAGATGGCGCCAGGCGGGGAACGGCAATTCATCCAGATTCTCGATGTAGGGGCGTTCGGGATTCGCCGTGTATTCGCCCTCCTTCATGTACGAGAGGCCGAGACACTCGGCGAGCGGCACGCCCTTGGCCAAGTCGCGCAGGGTGTAGTCGTACTCGCGGCGGCATACCGCGTCCACCGCCCCATTGGCGGCTCGAAGGGTGTCTTCCGGCTCCGCCGATACATGCGGCCCCACCAGCACGTGCAGGCCCCCGCCCAACGCTTCGCGGCATTGCCGGGCCGCCTCGATATCCGAGTAAATGGACGGGGTGGTGGCCTGATACACCACCATTTCAGGGCGAAATTCTTTCAGGCGGGGCAGCAGCGCCTCCGTGGGCATGTTTTTCGCCTGGGCATCGAGGAAGAAGAGGTCATGCCCTGCGGCCTCCAGCACCGCCACCGCCGTCGCCAGATAGTCCGGATGCCGCTGGACCCGCCCGCGCGACCGTGCAAACCAGCGCGCGGACTTTGTGAAGTCCTTGCCAAACATGGGATTTAATACGGCAACGCGCATGGCCACAAAATCCTTTCCTGGGAGGATTTTATGCCAAATCGCTCGGTTCGTGGTAATGCGCGCCGCTCTGCCGGAGCCGGGTGACCTGCATCGAGTCCAGAACGCGTACATTTCCCAAGGCGTGGGCCGACCAGTAAATCAGCGCGGAGTGCTCGACCTTCTCCAGTTTGAAGTAGGCCTCGAGGGGGGTGGCGCCGACGGTGACTGCGCCGTGACGGTCAATGAGCACGGCGTCATGCTTCCGGATAAACTCACGGATCACGCCCGAACCTTCCTTGCTTCCGGGGGTGGCGTAGGCGGCGGTGGGAATGGTTCCCAAGGCCATCACCAGTTCCGGAATCACCGGCTCGGCCATGCCGTGGCCCGCGATCATCAGGGCCGTCGCCATGGGGGGATGCCCATGCACCACGGCCTCGATATCGGGCCGCTCCTCGTAGGCGGCCAAGTGGGTGAAGAACTCCGAGGTGACCCGCCCGCTTCCGGCAATTTTCTTTCCCTGGCCGTCGGCGATAATCAAGCCCTCGGGGCGCATGAACCCTTTTGAGACCCCGCTGGGGGTGCACAGATAGCGGTCCGGCCCCAGACGGGCGCTGATATTGCCGTCCGTGGCCGCCACCATATCCTTTTGATACATGCGGCGGCCCACTTCACAAATCATTTCACGCAGTTCGGTTTCCGTCATCGGGTTCACCCATGGGTTCGGGCATCGCCTGCCGCCGTCCATAAAACCGCAGCAGTGCATACCACACGAAGAAGCAAATCACAAACGAAAGCAGCACATGGACCATTACCGCAAGCAGGTTGTTGCTGAAATGGCCCTGCAGCAGGTTGAGATAGGAACGGTACACGCGGACATAGCTGGTTTGTTGCGAGAGGATGTTCCCCTCGGCATCCCGCGCGGTGGCCGTGATCGAGGTCAGCGGCAGCCAACAGGTCACCACCAGGATTACCGCGTAATTCGCCCAGAACGAAATGCTGAACACGTCGCGGATTCGCACGCTGCGTTCTGCGCTCATCGGTTATCCTTTCCAGCGGTTAATACACCGGGGTGCACCAGCTCCGGTACTGGGGCACCTTGCCCTGGACAACATCAAAATACACCTGCTGCAACTTCCGCGAAATCGGGCCCGGCTCGCCATTGCCCAGCACGCGGCGGTCCACGGAGCGTATCGGGGCCACTTGCGCGCCCGTCCCAGAGAAGAACAATTCATCACACACATATAATTCCGTGCGGGCAATCGGACGCTCGATTACTTCGATGCCCAATTGTTCTGCGGCCAGTTGCATGACGGTGTTGCGGGTGATGCCCACCAGGATATCCGCCGCAGGCGGGGAGGTGATCAGCTTTCCGTTTTGCACCATAAACAGGTTTTCGGCGCTGCCTTCCGCCACGGTTCCGTCTTCCCGGAGGAAAATGGCCTCGTGGAACCCGTTTTGCTTGGCTTCCGTGGCGGCCAGCGACGAATTGATGTAACTCCCGGTGGATTTGACCCGGCTCGGGATCGCGTTGTCCGACAGGCGCCGCCAGGACGACACGGCGACGTCGAGTCCGGATTGCGTGTCGCAGTAGTCGCCCAGTTTGATCACATAGCAGCAAAAACTGCTGCTGACGCCCTTGACGGTCGGCCCCAGGGACAACTCGTTTTTATAGCACAAGGGGCGGATGTACACGCCTTCTTTGAAGCCGCTGCGGCGGACCAGCTCGATGCACACGTTCTCGATGTCCTCGAACGTTTCGGGAACCTCCATGCACATAATCCGGAAATTGCGCGTGAAACGGTCCACGTGCTCCTTGAGCCGGAAAATGAAAATATTCTTTTCCTCCGGCGACCAATAGCCCCGGATGCCCTCGAAAAGGCCCGTGCCATAATTGAAACCATGGGTCATAATGCTGATTTTTGCGTCCTCGACGGGAACATACGTGCCTTCAAAGTACGCAATGGGTGCTGGATTCATCGTAGCCATAATTCATACTCCAGAATGGTTGCTTTATATAGTCCGGCGTTTATGCGCAGGTGATCACTCGCGGCTTCATTGGAAAATATAGTATTGCGCTTTTTCTGCGCGGATGCAAATTTGAACCCGGACCGGATTTGTGTCTTTCAGGTAAATCCCGTCATAATTTGCCTTTAACAAAGGAGACAGGCTTTGAAAACCGAGAATGCATCCCCCCTGGCCCTGCACGGCGGAACGCCGGTGCGCACCCCGGAAAAAACATGGCCGGCGTGGCCGATGTATGATGAATGTGAAAAAAAGGCCCTTATGGAAGTGTTGGAAAGCCGCCGGTGGTTCTATGGTCCACGCGTGGCGCAATTTGAGCAGGAATTCGCGGCCTTCCAGGACGCCCAATTCTGTATCAGTTGCAACAGCGGCACGGCCGGGCTGGAAATCGCCCTTGAAGCCTTGGGCATCGGGCCGGGCGACGAAGTGCTCGTGCCGCCGTACACCTTTGTCGCGACCGTCTCGGCGGTCATGCGCGTGGGGGCCACGCCGGTTTTTGTGGATTTGGATAAATCCTGGTGCATGGACCCGAATGCCGCGGAAGAGGCCATCACGCGGCGCACCCGCGCCATCATGCCGGTGCATTTTGGCGGGCGCGTGTGCGACATCGATCGTCTGGGCAGTATCGCACAGGCGCGCGGTATTGCCTTGATTGAAGACGCCTGCCATTCCTGGGGCGCCAAGTGGAAGGGAAAAGGCACCGGCGCGCTGGGCCTGTGCGGGATTTTCAGTTTTCAGGAGTCGAAAAACATGACCGGCGGCGAGGGCGGGGCCATCCTTACCGATAATGAAAAATTCGCCGCTCTGTGCCGTTCCATCTGCAACTGCGGGCGCGAGGAAGGCATGCCCTGGTATCACCACATCAACGTTGGCACCAATGCCCGCCTGACCGAGTTTCAGGCGGCTTTGTTGAGCGCGCAATTGTCGCGGTTGGAGGCGCAAACCGTGAAACGCGAGCGGAACGCGGCATTGCTGAACTCGGAAGTAGCGGACATCGAGGGGCTGATTCCACAACCTTCGAGCAACCGCATCACGCGCCGGGCGTATCACCTTTACTGCCTGCGCATCGAGGAGGAAGCCTTTGGCTGTTCGCGCGAGCGTTTTGTCGAGGCTTGCCGGGCGGAAGGCCTGCCGATCAGTTCCGGATATCCGCTGCCGCTCTACAAACAGCCCGTCTTCAGGAAGTTCAAAGAAATCAACTACGACGCCTGTTGCTGTCCCGTGGCGGAAGACCTCTGCTACAAGAGCGGCATGTGGATTCTGCATCCGGTGTTGTTGGCCGAAGAAGCGGACATGTGGGATATCATCAACATTATCCGAAAAGTGAAGGAAAATGTGGCCGCGCTGCGGTAATTCCCTATTCCCTGATTGCATGACGGGGGCAAGGTTTATCCGTTGAAGGAGGACCCCCGTCGAGTCGTAAAACAAAAGGAACGTAAATTTTATGTCAATCAAAGTGGCGATGATCGGCGCGGGCAGCATCGGATTCACCCGCAAACTCATGCAGGACATCTTAACCGTCCCCGAACTGGAGGACACGCATTTCGCATTCACCGACATCAACAAGCGCAACCTCGACATGGTGGCCTATATCGCCGCGCGGGACATCAAAGCGAACAAGAAGCCCGCGAAGATCACCGCCACACTCAACCGGAGAAAGGCCCTGGAGGGCGCGGATTTCGTGTTCAGCCTGATTCGCGCGGGCGGTCTCGAAGCCTTCCAGACCGACATCGACATTCCCCTGAAATACGGCGTGGATCAATGTGTCGGCGATACGTTATGCGCCGGCGGCATCATGTACGCCCAGCGCACCATCCCCCAACTGCTGGCCTTTTGCAAGGACATCCGCGAAGTGGCCGGCCGCAATGCGCTTTTCATGAATTATTCCAACCCCATGGCCATGAACACCTGGGCGTGCCTCAAGTACGGCGGCGTAAAAACCATCGGATTGTGCCATGGCGTGCACGGCGCATGGGAGCAAATCGCCGAGGTTCTGGGCATCCCCATGAACGAATTGGACGTCATCTGTGCGGGCATCAACCACCAGACCTGGTTCATTTCCGTAAAACACAAAGGCGTCGAACTTACCGGAAAACTGCTTGCCGCCTTTGAAAAACACCCCGTCTTTTCACAAACGGAAAAGGTGCGGATCGACGTGCTGCGCCGTTTCGGCTATTACAGCACGGAGAGCAACGGCCACCTGTCGGAATATGTGCCGTGGTACCGCAAACGCCCGAATGAGATTAAAAAGTGGATTAAGCTTGGCAATTGGATTGACGGCGAAACCGGCGGCTACCTCCGTGTGAGCAGCGAGGGACGCAACTGGTTCGAGACGGAATTCCCCCGGTGGAAGAATGATCCCGCGCCGGAATATACTCCGCAAAACCGGTCTTCGGAACATGGCAGTTATATCATTGAAGCCTTATTGACCGGGCGTGTATATCGCGGGTTCTTCAACGTGCGGAACAATGGGATCATCAGCAATCTGCCCGCCGATTGCATCATCGAGGCGCCGGGTTATGTGGATGGCAATGGACTGAATATGGCCATGGTGGGCGAACTGCCGCTGGCCTGCGCGGCCACCTGCAACGCCAGCGTACAGGTGCAACGGATGGCCATGGAAGCGGCCGTGCATGGCGATGTCACCCTGTTGAAACAGGCCATGCTGCATGATCCCCTGGTGGCGGCCGTCTGCAATCCGCCGGAAATCTGGCAAATGACCGATGCGCTCCTTGTGGCCCAGGCCCAATGGCTCCCGCAATATAAGCGCAAAATTTCAAAAGCCCAAAAGCGGTTGGCCGCCGAACCGCCGCTGGGAACCCGGAAAACCAGGGGTGCGGCGCGGCTGAAGATCAGAACCATCGCCCAAATGCGCCAGGAACACAAAAAGAAATGAACGGGAGGGCTGGCGTTCCCGCCAGACGAATCACCATGCCCAAGCGAACCAATCCGCCGCCCGCCCCGGCGAAGAAATCCAAAACGGTCACCTGTCCGCATTGCCGGTATGAGCGCCCGGCCAAGGGCAAGACGTGTCCCATTTGCGGTTATCCCTGGCGCTGGAAAGCGAACAAATAGGGGCATTGCCGCAGGAAACCCGCTCTGTTATACTCGTTAAAGCGGAACACTTAACGTAAAGAGGAGGGGAAGTCGTCATGGCTTCATTACAGCAATTACTGGCCTATGCGGTGAAAAACGGAGCATCGGATTTGCATCTCACGGTGGGGAGTCCGCCGGCCATACGGTTGGACGGTGAAATCCGTTTCGTTGATACAGACGCCCTCACGCCCTCGGACACCGAAGGCTTTCTAAACGAGTTAATGAACGACCAGCAGAAACAGCTTTTTATGGAACGCGGCGATGCCGACCTGGCGCACAGCGTGTCGGGCCTTGGGCGGTTCCGCGTGAACGTGCTCAAGCAACGGGGTTCGGTCGGCATCATCATGCGCCACGTCCGCGGGAAAATCCTCGATTTCGCCACCCTCAATCTGCCGCCCGCCCTGAACAAAATCGCCGATATCCCGCGCGGGCTGATCTTGATTACCGGCACCACCGGCAGCGGCAAATCCACCACGCTCGCGTCCATTGTGGACTGGATTAACCAGCGCAAGCGCATGCACATCATCACGCTCGAAGACCCCATCGAATTCCTCCACACCAACAAGAAGAGCATCGTCAATCAGCGTGAAGTCACCATAGACACGAAGGACTTTAGTGTCGCCCTGCGTGCCGCGATGCGCGAAGACCCCGATGTCATTCTGGTCGGAGAAATGCGCGACGCGGAAACCTTCCAGGCGGCCATCTCCGCCGCCGAAACCGGCCATATCGTATTCTCCACGCTGCATACCACCAATTGCATGCTGACGATAGACCGCATCCTCGACATGTTCCCCTCGAACATGCATCAACAGGTCCGTTCGCAGATTTCCCTGCAATTGCGGGCTTGCATTTCGCAACGGTTGGTGCCGTCCGCCGACGGCAAGGGCCGCGTGCCCGCCATCGAAATCATGTTCAACAATCCCGGCATCGCCATGCTCATCAAGGAAAACAACCTGAAGCAGATTCCCACCGCGCTGGTCGCGGGCCAGGAAGACGGAATGCAGACCTTCAACATCAGTCTCGCGGGATTGGTGAAGGCCGGGTTGATCAGAGAGGCCGACGCCATGATCGCCTCCGATAATCCCGACGAACTCAAGATGAACCTCCAGGGCATTTTCCTGAGTTCCGGGCGCGGCGGCATCCTCAAACATTAGCCGCACCCCTGCATCGTCAAGGCGTCATGGCCGTCAGCGCCTCCCGCAGTGTCTTTTCATGACGATCTAGCTCCGTTTGATTGGGGGCGCCTTCGATGCCAAAGAGAAGGGTTCCCTGGACGTGCAGGGAAGTGAAGGTCTTGAGGTATTTGTGCTGCAAGATAGCATGGGTATCGTTTTGTTTCACGGAATCGAAATCGTAGAGATTGTTTTCGAGCAGTTTTTGAAACAGGGTTTTTGCGGCCGTTTCTGTGGCCTCTTCATGCAGATAGTAGCGAAGGGGTTTCTCCTTATCGGGCTTTCCAAACCAGAAGGCTTTGGCAAAATCGTACTGGAACACATCCGCTTTCTCGAAGGAGATGCCTTCAAAGGGGATTTTCAAATATTCAGCGAGCAACAGATAGGATTTGGAGGCTTTGGCGGTTTCGCTCTTTAGCGTCGCCAAAGCCAATACCAGGCGCGCCGTTTTTTCCTCGATGGCCGGGGAGGTTTTTGTGCCGCTAATCTTGAAGTAGGTTTTGCCGATGAAGCCGATGGCGCCGGGCTGGGTGGTGTAATAATAGGCCGCCCCCGCTTTCTGGACGATTTTCTCCTTGCCCCGCTGGGCGGCAAAGATGCCCAAGGCGTTTTCCGCGGCGGCCATGTCGTAAAGCTCGATGGTCAGTTCGTCCTTTGTGTCCTTTTGGACAATAGTGAGCCAATCCAGTTGCTTCAGGCCGTATTGCAGGAGCTGATCTGCCGCGCCGTCAATCTTATTGAAGACCGTCTCGGTGTCGTAATGCTCGACGGGGCCGGAAGCGGACCAGCCGCCGTCCAGTACCTGGGGCGGGAAGGGACCCAAATCCGCCGCGGCGCAGAGGGCGCATAACAGGGTTGTTGCCAAAAATGTCGTCCATCGGACATAGTGCTGTCTGCTTGTCATTGTTGTACCGTTTCCTAGTCTGTTGTCAGGCAATAAGGGCCTATGAAATTTTTGAAGAGTCACAGTTTTTCCGATACCAACCATTTTATTCTGTCATTGCGAGGAGTCTTCGACGAAACAATCTCGGAGCCATGCCCAGTTGACACTATGTCGAGATTGCTTCGTCGAAGACTCCTCGCAATGAGAGGCGTATTCAACGTGATGTCGTCATGTGAAATTCTCATTTTCAAAAACATGTTTTATTGGACCTGCACGACTTTTCTAGCCTCAATCTTTCTGGCCCGTGAGCGCGATGCCTTGAATAAAGTATTTCTGGGCGCAGAAAAAAAGTACAAGGACGGGGAGTATGGACACCAGGCTGGCGGCCATGATGTAGTGGGGATTGCAGACTTGGGCGTCGCTGAACATTTTGATGCCCATGGATATGGGATACTTGGTGTGATCGCTCAGGTAAATAAGCGGGCCCATGAAATCGTTCCACCAGTGGACGAATCCGAGAATGCCGATGGTGAGGACGGCGGGTTTGGCGAGGGGGAGCATGATGGTGGTCAGGATGCGGAGGTGACCGGCGCCGTCAATCAGGGCGGCCTCTTCAAGGGAATAGGGAATCGTCTTGAAAAACTGGCGCATTAGGAACACGTTGAACACGTTGACGCCGAAATAGGCGGGCACGATGATGGGGAGCCAGGTGTTCACCCACCCGAGTTTATTGAACAGTAAAAAGATGGGGATCATGGTGACCTGTCCGGGCAGCATCATGGTGCTGAGGAGGAGTACAAAGCAGGTGTCGCGAAAGGGCCAGCGGAGCCGCGCGAAGCTGTAGCCCACCAGGCACGCGCTGCAAATCTGTCCGAACAAGGCCAATGCCGTGATCATGATGGTGTTCTTGAAAAAGGTGAAGAACGGAAGCACCAGAAAAATATCCACGTAGTTCCGCCACTGCGGCGGAATGGGAATCCAAATGCGGGGCTGTGCAAACACCTGCCGGAACGCCTTGAGGCTGTCGCTTAAGGTAATAAAAAACGGAATGAGAAACAGACTTCCGATGAGAAGGAGCAACGCCCAGACGATTGCGCGTTCAATGTAAGATTTTCTATAGTGTTCAGCCATCAGCGGTCAGCTTTCAGCTTTTTTATGAAAGCGGTAAGCATTTGTTTAAGTTCCACGGTTTTGTTGTTTAGAGAGGTATAGTCCGAATCCGCCAAGAATCCCAGGCCATGTGCCAGCAGGAGGTGATATTCCAATTCACTTGCGGAACCCATGGCTATTTGCAGAAATCGCCCGAAATCCGCATCGGTATCCCGCCCGCAGCCTTCAGCGATATTGGCTGGAATTGAAGCGGCACAACGCCTCAGTTGACTGGTCAGTCCATATCGCTCTTCCATCGGAAATGTCTGTGTGGCTCGATAAACCGCCAACGTTAGCGCATGTCCTTTTTCCCACACGACAAGCTTTCTAAAATCTTTCATTTATTCCCCCTTTTCCGGTGCTGATCGCTGACCGCTGATAGCTGATCGCTGATAGCCCTCATCATCGCTTCTCCCCTTCGTAGTAGACCCAGAGCGCGCTGGAGCGGAGGACGAGCAGCGTGAAACCGAGGATGATGGCGAAGAGAATCCAGGCGAGCGCGGCGGCGTAGCCGAATTCATAGTCAATGAAGGCTTTCCGGTAGAGATAGAGGACGAAGAAGAGGAGTTGGTTGTCGGTGCCGCCGTCCTGGCCAAGGAGAATGAGGGCCTGCATGAATACCTGGAGCGCGCCGATCATGCCCATGATGAGGTTGAAGAAGAGGGTGGGGGAGAGCATGGGGAGGGTGACGTTCCAGAAGGAGCGCCAGCGTCCCGCGCCGTCGAGCTCGGCGGCTTCGTAAAGATGCTGGGGGATGCCTTGCAGTCCGGCGAGGAAAATGATCATGGCGCCGCCGCCCGTGGACCAGAGCATCATGATGAACAGGCCGGGCATGGCCCACTGTGGATCGTTCAGCCATTGGGGTTCGGGCAGGTTGATGAAGGCGAGCGGGGTTTGATCGAGCAGATGGTTGAGTTTGGCGAGGCCGCCGTTGACGGGGCCGAAAATGGGATTGAAAATATAGAGCCACATGATGGAGGTGGCAACGCCGCCCACAACATTGGGCACATAAAAAAGGGTGCGGAACACGCCGATGCCCCGGACGTTTTGGTTGAGCAGCATGGCCAGGCCCAGGGCGCAAGCGAGGGTGACGGGCACCGCGATAAAGGCGTAGGTGAAGGTTTTTTGCAGGGCAATCCACACCAGCGGGTCGTTGGCAAGCGCGCGGGTATAGTTGTCCAGTCCGATAAAAACGCGGTGCGAGACGGGGTCGTAGGGATCCCATGCGCTGAAACTGAGGACGAGGCTGAACACAATGGGAAAGGCGAGAAACAACGAGAAGCCGATCATCCAGGGCGATGCGAAGAGAATGCCCCAGAAGGCTTCGACGCGGCGTTTCCGGCTTTTGACCATCATGGCGAGGTCATGCAGGGGGGTATCGGTCTTTTTACTTAACCAGACCAATAAGGCAAAGGCCATGATGGCCACCATGCCCCCTGCGGCCTCGAAGGGCGCGGCCGGTTTTCCCTTGGGCTTCACGCGTCCCGCGCCGAAGTCTTTTGGCTCACTGGCCAGGACTTCATTCACGCGTTGCTCGATCTCTGGCAGAATCACTTCGGGGATGCCGCGCGCGGCGGGATTTTCGCGTTCCATGCGCTGGAACGGCTGGTCAATGGCGCGGCGGACCGCCAGGAATTTCGTGGTGGCGGGAGTGAGGCGGCCGTCCTTCTCCATGGCCTCCAGCACCACCTCTTCCTCCACCTCCGTATCCGGGTCCACATAGTATTTCCAGGCGTATTCCCGGATAACCGGCACGCCGCGGCCCGCCTTCGCGATGGTGCGCTGGCCTTCTTCGCTTAAAAAGTACTTGAGGAAAAGCCATGCCGCTTCTTTTTTCGCCCGCACTTCGGACGGGTCCCCCTTCATGCGCGCGTTCATGCTGATGCCGTCCCACGACACGCGCGTGTACTGCTTGCCGGTGGGCCCCCGGGGCATCCGGCACATGCCCCAGCGCATGCCGCCCTTTACATTGCCCAGGGCCTGGGTGACATAGATGCCGGCGGGCGTCATGCCGATGCGGCCGGTGAGCAGTTGGGCTTCCTGATTCAACCCCTGCAATTCGGCATACCAGACCATGGAGTGATCGGTGAATTTGAGTTCCTGCATAAAATGCGCGGCGGCAATGGCCTGCGGCGTATTGATGATGCACTGGGTGCGGTCTTCATTAAGCACCTCCGCGCCGTAACTCCAGAACAGGGGTTGGAAATCCAGCCAGGCAAAGACCTGCATGCCCCCGAATTGGTCAATGCGTCCATCGCCATTCACATCCTTGGTGAGCTGCTTGGCGATGCTGCGGAAATCATCCCAGGTCCATTCCGCCGTGGGGTACGGAATGCCGGACGCGTCGAAAAGGTCCTTGTTGTAGAACATCATCACCGCCATGCCATCCCAAGGCAAGCCGGCCACCAGCCCGCGATAGGTGAACGCTTCCATGGCTGTCGGAAAGAGGTCATCCATCTTGAGTTCCGCGCGGTCCCGTTCGATATAGGGTCCCAAGTCCTCCAGGTAGCCGCGCGCGGCGTAGGTTGGATAATTTTCATCCTCCATCAACAGCACATCCGCGGCGGAATTGCTGATGAGCTGGAGTTGGAGTTTTTCGCCATAGTCATTGGGGGTGAATTGAAGCTCGATGGCGATATCGGGATGCTTTTCCTCAAACTGCTCCGACATCTGCTTCCAGAGTTCCAGGTCTTTGTAACTGCCCCAGAAACTAAAGGACAGATTCGTGGCGGAGGCGGGAAATGCGCCCGCCGCCAGAAAAACCGCCAAGACCGCGCCTATGACCTTCTTATACACCATACCCGATACCTAACCATTTCCGATGGGCGGCTGTCAACCCCCCGCCGCCAAGCCCGTTATGGTTGGAATTTTGTTTGCACCCGTGCCGGTGTGGCGGATAGAATCCTCTTTTGTCTCACCCAGCCCCTGGACCGGCTGATAAACGGAAGGAAAACACATCATGATGAAAAAACGGGCTACGAAACAAACCTTTGGCGTATTGGTCGGCAACCGGGGCTTCTTCCCCGATATTCTGGCAAAAGAAGGTCACGAAGCGATTCCCGCGCTGCTTGCCCAACTTGGTTATGCCACGGTCATCCTATCCGCGAAGGACACCAAGTATGGGGCGGTTGAGACGTGGGAAGAGGCCAAGAAATGCGCGGACCTTTTCAAGAAAAACCGTGAGAAAATCGACGGCATTATCGTTACGCTGCCCAATTTCGGCGATGAACGGGGCGTGGCGGATACCCTCAAAATGGCGGGGTTGGACGTACCCGTGCTGGTCCATGCCTGGTGCGATGATGCCGCCAAGATGACCATCAAGCACCGCCGCGATTCCTTCTGCGGGAAAATGAGCGTCTGCAACAATCTCATTCAATACGGAATCCCCTTTTCCATCACGATGCAGCACACGATGGACCCCAATACGGAAGAGTTTGAGGACGAAATCCACAACTTCGCCGCCATCTGCCGCGTGGTGAAGGGGCTTAAGAACTGCCGCATCGGCGCGTTGGGTGCACGGCCCGCCGCCTTTTCCACGGTGCGCTACAGCGAGAAGCTGCTCCAGGAATCCGGCATTACCGTCGAAACCCTTGATCTCTCCGAGGCTTTTGGCCGCGTGGGCAAGATCAAGGATTCGGATGCCAAGGTGAAAGCGCGCCTCCAGGCCATCGAGAAATATGTCAACACGCGCTCCGTCCCCAGGGCCGCGCTTGTGAAAATGGCGAAGTTCGCCCTGGTGGTGGATGAGTGGATGCTCAAGGCCGATCTCGATATCACGGCGGTGCAGTGCTGGACCTCGATGGAGGAATTTTTCGGCGTGGTTCCCTGCACCTGGATGAGCATGCTCAGCAATGCCCTGAAATCCTCGGCGTGCGAAGTGGACGTCTGCGGCGCCCTCGGAATGCACGCCCTCGCCCTCGCTTCGCAAACCCCCAGCGCCCTGCTCGATTGGAACAACAATTACGGCGATGATCCCGACAAATGCGTGGCCTTCCATTGCTCGAACCTCCCGAAGGCCTTCTTCCAGGACATGACCATGGACTACCAGGAAATTATTGCGGGCTCCGTGGGCAAAAAGAACACCTATGGCACCATCGCGGGCCGCATCAAGCCCGGCCCCATGACCTATTGCCGCCTCAGCACCTTCGATGACGAAGGCAGCATCGCCGGTTACGTCGGTGAAGGCGAATTCACCGCCGACCCGCTCAAAACGTTCGGCGGATATGGCGTTGTGGAAATCCCGGAACTCCAATCGCTCCTGCATCACATTTGCGAAAACGGTTTCGAGCATCATGTCGCCATGAACCGCGGCGAGGTCGCCCGGCCGGTCTTCGAGGCGCTCGACAGTTACCTCGGCTGGGACCTCTACTGGCACCAGGGATAAACAAACACAACGCGAAAAACAGGGACTGACGCAAGCGCGTGAGTCCCCGGGCGAGACGGGTCTGTCCCTTGTTTTTCGCGGATTCTTCCCGGTTGATTAACCGGTAAACGTTCTGAAATAATGCGGTTTCGGCGGTAGGGCACGACACCACGGAGGTTTATTATCCATGAGCGAACCAAAGCAAAGCATGTTTGTCCTGCCGGACGGCAAGAGCGTCCGGTTTACGTTCATCCTCGTCAGTTCCCTGTTTCTCCTGTGGGGATTCTGCAATGGGATGATTGACGTGATGGACAAGCATTTCCAGGATGAACTGGGCCTGACCAAGGCGCAGTCGGCCAACGTCCAGTTTGCTCATTACCTGGGGTATTTCCTCATGGCTTTGCCGGCCGGTTGGCTGGCGCGGCGCTTTGGCTGGAAGGGGGGCATTATCGCCGGTCTGCTGCTGGTGGCCGCGGGAGGCTTTTGGTTCCTGCCCGCCACGGGTCTTCAGGCGGCGGCCCATGCCGGGAGCGTGTCGAAAACCACGGCGTTTGTGGGCTACCTCATCGGAGTCTGCGCCATTGCGGCCGGATTAACCTTCTTGGAGACGGTGGCCAATCCCTACACGACCGTGCTCGGGCCGGTACGTTATGCGGCCACCCGCATTAACCTGGCGCAATCATGCAACGGCGTGGGGTGGATTCTCGGCCCGATTGTCGGCGCGCAGTATTTCTATTCCGAAGACCCGAAAATCTATTTCCCCTATGTCGCAACGGGTGTGTTGGTGCTTGTGCTGGCGGCGGTATTCAAGTTTGCCTACGTGCCGGAAATCAAGAATGAGGACGACTACCACCTGGACGACGCCCAGGCCGCGGTATCGCATTCCCTCTTGACGCGATGGCATTTTATGTTCGCGGTGGCGGCGCAGTTTCTGTATGTGGCCGCCCAAGCGGGCATTTTCAGCTTTTTCATCAATTGCATGACGGTGGACACCAAAACGGGTTTCTGCATGGTGCCCGCGATTCCCGAAGCATGGAACCTGGGCTTCCTGAAAAGTCTTTTTGAAACAGGCAAGGACGGACTGTTGCACATCAGCAGCCAAGGCGCGGCGAATCTGGCGTCGGCGGCGTTTGTGTGTTTCCTGCTGGGACGGATCAGCGGGGCCATGCTCCTGAAGAAATTTTCCCCGCACAAAATCCTGGGAATATACGGCACGGCCAATGTCATCGTTTGCCTCTTGGTGTTCTTCAACCTGGGGTGGATTTCCGCCATCAGCGTGTTCCTCAGCTACTTCTTCATGTCCATCATGTTCCCGACCATTTTTGCCTTGGGCATTTTCGGGCTGGGCGACAAGACCAAAAAAGCCTCCGCGTTCCTTGTCATGGCCATCATGGGCGGTGCCATTCTGCCGAAGCTGATGGGTCACGTGGCCGATCAATATGATATGAGCCGCAGTTTTATCGTGCCGATGTGCTGCTTCGTATTCATTGCCTTCTTTGGCTATTGTTGGCCCAAGTTGAGCGGCGCCAAGGATATGCATGGGGCGCCGGCCGCGGGCGGGCATTAAGCGGTTATGAAACGGTTCATTGCCAAGCATTCCCCGTTGTTTATTCTGGCGGGATTATGCCTGATGATGGCCGTCATCTCTTCGGACTTCCGAAGCATCAGCAATCTCCAGAGTGTGGCCTACCGGACCGCCGTCGTCGGCATCATCGCGGTCGGAGAACTCCTGGTCATTCTTACCGCCGGGATTGATCTTTCCGTGGGCAGCATCGCCGCGGTTTCCGGCGTGGTGGCGTGCCTCTCCATGAAACTGTGGAGCGTTCCCATGCCGTTGGCCGTGATTACCGGCGCGCTCGTGGGCGCCCTCTGTGGAACCTGCAACGGCGTATTGGTAACTAAAGGACGGATTCCCCCGTTTATCGCCACCCTCGGCATGATGATGGCCGCGCGCGGCGCCACGCTCATCCTATCCGGCGGTGTCCCGGTGTATGGACAGGCGCCCTCCTTCGCCTGGCTCGGTGGTTCGCAAAAATGGTGGGTACCAGTCATCATCACCCTCATTATTGCACTGCTTTTTACAGTGGTGCTCAACCTGACACGGTTTGGCCGCGCGCTCTATGCCATCGGCGGGAATCTCAAAGCGGCGCGGCTTTCGGGCATCAGTGTGGACAAAGTTCGCATCGGCGCGTATGTCCTCTGCGGCCTGCTCGCCGGGTTCGCGGGGGTCATGCTCGCTTCGCGCACCAGCGTGGCCACACCCAACGCCGCGGAAATGTACGAACTCGACGCCATCGCGGGGTGTGTTATCGGCGGGACCAGCCTGATGGGCGGGGAAGGCGGAGCCGTGGCCGCCCTGGCCGGTGCATTGATCATGATGGTGCTGCGCAATTTCTGCAATCTCGAAGACATTGACGTCTACTGGCAGCAGGTCTTTGTGGGGGTGTTGGTGGTCTTGCTTGTTTATTACGACACCTTCCGCAAGCGCCGCGCCGGACTTATCAACGACTGACTATTGAAGCCCTGTAATGCCCCGCAGCGTGGCCAGTTCCTGCGACGTGAGATAACGCCATTCCCCCGGGCGCAATCCATCCACCTCGATATTCGCGAACGCGATGCGCCGCAGCCGCTTCACGGGATGCCCCACCGCCTCGCACATGCGTTTCACCTCGCGTTTCCGGCCTTCGTGCAACACCAGTTGGATTTGCGCCGAATGCGGTTCTTGTTCGAGCAGCGAAGCTTCGGCCGGGGCCGACATGCCATCGTCCAACATCACCCCAAACGCCAATTGCTTCAATGCCTCTTCGGTCACACGCCCCCGTACCCGCGCCCAATACACCTTGTTAATGCCGTAGCGCGGATGCATCAGCCGGTTCGCCATCTCGCCATCATTGGTCAACAGCAACACGCCTTCCACGTCCATATCGAGCCGCCCTACCGGGTATACCCGCGCGCGGACCCCTTTCAGGCAGTCCAACACGGTTTTTCGCCCGAATTCATCGTGCGAGGAAGTCACCACGCCCGCCGGCTTGTTCAATACCAGGTACACCCGGTCTTCCATGGCGATGGGGTTGCCGTCAATGGTGACGGTATCGTTGCCGGGTTCGATGCTCTGCCCCACAGTGGCCACCGCGCCATTCACCGAAACGCGCCCCTCCTCGATCAGGCGCTCGCAGGCGCGGCGCGAGGCCACCCCGCATTCCGCCAGATATTTCTGAAGACGAACCAAGGGCTTAAACCATTTCCTGTAATTCTTCGATGCTCGGAAGTTCCTTCAAGCTCTTGAGACCGAATTGCACCAGAAACTCATCCGTGGTGCGGTACAATTTCGGGCGGCCCGGCAGGTCGGATACGCCGGCCACTTTGATCAACCGGCGATCCTGAAGCTGCTCAAACGCATGCGACACGCTCACCCCGCGGATCGATTCCACATCGGGCCGCGTCACGGGCTGTTTGTACGCGATAATGGCCAAGGTCTCCAGCAACGCCTTCGACATCCGGTTGCTTTTCTTGATCTGAAACAGCCGCCGGATGAACGGCGCGTATTGCGGCTTCGACAGGAACTGATAGCCCCCCGCGATCTCATGCAGGGAATACGGGATATCGTCGCGCTGCTCGAGTTCTTCCCGAAGCTCCATCAAGAGCGTCGATACGATCTCCGGGTCCATGTCGCCCATCGCTTCCGCCAACCGGCCCGCGCTTAGCGGACGGTCGCTCGCAAACAGCAGCGCATACAACGCCTGGCGCGATTCCTCCCGGCCCAGCATGCCGACCGGTTCCAGTTCCTCGGTCTCTTCTTCTTCCGGTTCCCCGGATTCTGGCAGTTCCAATTCGTCCGTCATAATCACCTTGATATCGTCATGCCCATGACATTCAACAAGGGCGCAATTTCGTCCATCATTTTCTTAAACTTGTCCGGGCGCAACGACTGCTGCCCGTCCGAAAACGCCTCCGCCGGGCGCGGATGCACTTCCACGATAATCCCGTCGGCCCCCGCCGCCACCGAAGCACGCGCCATGGGCGTCACCAAATCCCAATGCCCCGAGGCATGACTGGGATCAATAATCACCGGCAGGTGCGTGTACTTTTTTAACACCGGCACCGCCTGGATGTCCAGCGTGTTGCGCGTTTCCGTTTCAAACGTGCGGATGCCGCGCTCGCACATCACCACGTTCGGATTGCCTTCGGAAAGGATATATTCCGCCGACATCAAAAACTCGTTAATCGTGGACATCATCCCGCGTTTGAGCAAAACAGGCATCGAGGTTTTGCCCACCGCCCGCAACAGCCCGAAATTCTGCATGTTCCGCGCGCCAATCTGAAACATATCCGCGTAATCCATCACCACCGGCACCTGCTCAATCGTCACCACTTCCGTGACCACCGGCAACCCATACCGCGCCCCCGCCTCTTTTAGCAGCCGCAGCCCCTCCTCCTCCATCCCCTGAAAACTGTACGGCGACGTCCGCGGCTTATACGCCCCCCCCCGCAGCATGTTCGCCCCGGCTTCCTTCACCGCCGCCGCGATTTCCATGATCTGGTCCCGCGACTCCACCGCGCACGGACCCGCCATCACGCAAAAATGGCCCTTGCCGATCTTAACCGGGCCGCATTCCACGATACTGCTTTCCGCCTTCACCTCCCGGCCCGCCAGTTTGAACGGCTTCAAGATCGGAAACACCTGCTCCACATGCGGCAACGCCTCCAGCGCCTGCAACCGGTACTTGCCCCGCTCATCCCCCACCGCCGCAATCACCGTCCGCTTCTCGCCCACGATAATATGGGCGTTATACCCCAATTCCTCGATTTTCGAGACGACAAAATCGACGTCTTCCTGCTTCCGCGACGCCATCACAATAATCATCGTAATGCCTTCCTTCTTTGGGAAAAATTAGTCCGGTAGTATACCCCGCACCGGGCGATCAAAGCAAAAGCCCCACTGTTTTGAGCCATTGCCTGGACAATCGAGGGGAGAAGGTTTGTTCGACTGAATTCACGCTTCGGGAAGATCACCCCTCTCTTTCCCATGGCCCGGCAGATTGGAATACAACAGACTTCCAGGCTGCATTGCGGAATAGCCGGGATTCCCCGGCGTAAAACATCGCCCCCTCGGCCGGTGGGCGGACAATAGTCAGGGAAATTTCAAATGGAGCCCATGCCGCCCACAGGCGCCATTCTATAGAGAAAAGAGTATGGTCCCGGGCAGAAACCATCTTCGGAGCCGGTGCAGGGGTAATATCCGCCGGAGTTGAAGAATTGGATGAGGCGGAGGAGTTCGCTAAGGCCGATGGCCCAGTCGTGGTGGGCATAATCGGAGTTGTGGGCGGTACAGGTGGTGTCGCCGCCGGAACCGGGTGTGTAGCCGTCTTCGGTGCCGGATTGGCAGTGGAAGCCGCCGGAATTAAAGAATTGAATGACGCGGAGGAGTTCGGAGAGGCTGATCTGGCCATCACCGTCTTGGTCGGCGGTGTGATGTTCGGTTTGGCCTTCGCCTTCTTGCGGCGAGCCTTCGACAATGCCTTCTCCTTCGGCAGGTGTGCCTTCGCCTTCAATATTGCCTTCTCCTTCACCTTCATTGGGTACGCCTTCACCTTCAACAATCCCCTCGCCTTCCCCTTCGGAGGGCACGCCTTCTCCTTCGCCCTCTTCCGGTGAACCTTCGGAGGGCATGCCCTCGCCTTCCCCTTCGGCGGGAGTGCCTTCACCCTCTCCCTCGATAATGCCTTCGCCTTCTCCCTCGATTATCCCTTCACCTTCGGTGGGCACTCCTTCGCCCTCACCCTCGATAATGCCTTCTCCTTCTGCAGGTACACCTTCTCCTTCGCCTTCGATAATGCCCTCTCCTTCAGCACCTTCTACTTCACCTTCAACGCTGGGTTGGACCTCGACGGCACCGATGTCTACGATGTCTGCATAGATACGGACAAAGTCCGGGCCGCGCTGGTCGTAGAAGGGGGGGCCGTCGAAGGGGGGATTGGTGATAAGGGTATTGAGGCCGGCATTGATGGCGGGGCTGTCGTCTAGCGGCATACAGGTCAGGGTGGGGCCGCCATTGTCCTGGAGGGGGCCCAGCTTGGCGTCGATGGGGCTGGCGGTCGTGCCGACTTGGTCATTGGTCCCGGTAAAGCCCGTGCTGCCCTCGCCGATACCTATCAGGTTGCCGCCAAGACTTGTGATTGTACCGGATACATCCTGGCCAGTGGAATTGTGATCTATATTAGCCGAGATAATGGTGTTACCAATCTGTAGAAATGCACTGGCATCTATAAAAATACCACCCCCTGTAAGTCCATATTGCAATATATTTGCTTCATTATTTGTTATCGTACAATTTTTTATTTCTGCAGGACCAAATATAGATATTCCGCCACCGTAACTTTCTGCGTGGTTTTCATAAATTGTGCAGTTTGTCATATCAAATTTTATATTTCCATAATATATTATTGCACCAGAAGTTGTTGAATAATTATTTTCAAAAATACATCCGTTGATACATATGTTGGAATCATAAATTGCTATTCCCCCTCCAGCATTATATGGAGCCTCATTAGAAAAAAACGCACAGTTATTAATTGTCACATTTGTATCACCTGGAAGTGAAATCGCACCTCCGTTGTCGTCTGTTTTATTACCATTAAAGTAACAATTCTCTAAAGAAATTGCTCCTGTGACAAATAAGGCGCCTCCTCCAAGTTCTCCGTAATTTTCCTCAAATGAACATCCGCTAATTTGAAGTGTTGCATCATCCTCGGTGTAAATGGCACCGTCGGCATAATCGCCGGTGGCTAACGGCGCATAACCATGGGCGAGGGTAATTCCAGAAACCGGGGACAGCTACGAATGGCACTTAGTTAAGCCGAATGGCCTTGTATTTAT